>NZ_JBIBBC010000001.1:409442-1225238 GCF_042900345.1 Streptomyces sp. NPDC012935 | reverse complement strand
GGACCGGCGGTCGCCTTAAGCCAGGAGGGGCCGCGTGTTGACGCCGGCCACTGCGGGCGGACACCCCCCGGCACGTCCCCTTGCCGCCGTGGGCGACTGCGGGGTCGAAGGGGTGCGCCCACCACCACGGCCGCTTCACCGGTCATTTTCAAGTGCCGGCCAGGATCATTCAGCCCGTCCGGCGTTTGAGGACGAGGCCGTTCAGGCCGATGGGGGTCCAGGGGGCGCAGCCCCCCGGCGGGGTCGAAGGGGCGGAGCCCCTTCAAGGATGGGACGGGTAGGGGCGGCGGGGGCGAGGGAACTGAGGGGTCACGCCGTCGCGGCGTCCGCGGCCGGGGGCGTTGGGGACAGCTGACCGGCGAGCCACGTGGGCACGCCGCCCAGGAGGCGGAAGAGACGTCGCGCCTCCTCCCGCAGCCGCGTCGCTTCCGGCTCGGTCTCCGTGTCGGCCAGCGACGCCAGCGCGGGAGCCGTACCCACCAGATAGCCCAGCTCCTCGCGGATCCGCAGGGATTCGGCGAACCCGTGCCGCGCCTCCGCCAACTCCCCCTCGCGCAGAGCGAGTCCGGCCAGGTGGCGCCACGTGAAGGAGAGAAGGAGCGGATCGGCATGGGCCGTCGCACCCGCATGCGCCCGGCGGTACGCGGCCCGGGCCGCCTGCGGCGAGCGTGCGAGGTTCTCCGCCAGCAGACCGCGGCGGAAGTCCAGCAGCGCCCTCCCCGCCACCCCCGGAGGGATCAGCGCCGCAGCCCGCCCCAACGCGGCCCGCGCCTCGTCGGCCCGGTCGCGCACTGAGTGCAGCGTCGCCGCGTAGGCAAGTTGCCCGCGTTCACAAGCGGCGGCGCCCCGCTCGTCGTCACTGTGAGCGAGCGCCTCGGCCGTACGGAGCGCGTCCTCGGCCTCCTCCCAGCCCTGCTCGGTGTAGAGACAGCGCTCCACCAGCAGCGCCGCCCGCTGGAGCGCGGCCTGCGCGGTGACCGGCTGTAGCAGGGCCGCCGCGTCCGCCCAGCAGGCGCGTGAGCGCAGCCGCCATACCGCGGTCTGGAGTGGATCGTCACCGGCGGTCGTTCCGTTACCAGACATGGCGGTATACGCCACCTTGCCCTCCCCGAGCACACCATTGAGCTGTTGAGTGGTGGCGGCATCTCAGCACGAATCCGCGTGCCCGGCCAAGAGGGTGGGTGAAGGATTTCACAAAGTCGTGGGACAGCGGCGGCACTTGGTGCCATCCGGCGGAGGGCCGGGGTGAGCTCAACTCATCCGCAATGCCAAGAAGAAATCCAGCTTGTCCTCCAGCCGGGAGAGGTCCCGGCTCGTCAACTGCTCGATCCTGCCCACTCGGTAGCGCAGTGTGTTGACGTGCAGGTGGAGACGGGTCGCGCAGCGGGTCCAGGAGCCGTCGCAGTCGAGGAAGGCCTCGAGGGTGGGAATCAGCTCCGCACGGTGGCGGCGGTCGTAGTCGCGCAGAGGGTCGAGGAGGCGGGCCGTGAAGGCTCGGCGTACGTCGTCCGGGACGAACGGGAGCAGGAGGACGTGGGACGCCAGCTCCTGGTGACCGGCCGCGCAGACCCTCCCGGGGCGCGCCGCCGCCACCCTGCGGGCGTGGCGGGCCTCCTCCAGGGCCCCGCGCAGGCCCTCCGCCGAGTGCACGGCCGCGCTGACGCCGAGGGTGACCCGGCCGTCGTCGTCCAGTCCGGCGGAGAGCGGGTCGCGGACCGAGTCCAGGAGCGCGTCGGCGAGGATGCCGGCCTCCGAGCCGTCGTGCTCCGCGGAGACCGCAGGGAGGGGGACCAGGGCGATGGCCTCGTCGCCCGTGTGGGCCACGGCTATGCGGTCGGACGGCTCGGGGCCGGTCGCGTGCGGGTCGACCAGGATCTCCTCCAGGAGGGACTGGGCGGTCGGGCCGGCCTCGATGTCGCTGCCCTCCCATTCGACCCGTGCCACCACGACCTGCCAGTGCGGGGCCGCTCCCAGGCCCGGCAGCAGCACCGGTGCCGCGACCCGCAGGCGCGCGGCGATCTCGGCGGGCGCCGCACCCGTCTGGACCAGTTCGAGGACCTCCTGTGCGAGGCGGCGGCGGACCGTGCGTGCCGCGTCCCTGCGGTCCCGTTCCACCGCGATCAGCTGGGTGACGCCCTGGAGCAGGTCGAGCCGTTCCTCGGGCCAGTCGCTCGCGTCCGCCTCCACGGCCAGCAGCCAGTCCGACAGGACCGTCTCGCGCACGTCCCGCGCCGCCTGCGCCGCGGAGCGGCCGCTGCTGCGGATCGGGAAGAGCGAGTACAGGGTGGTGCCGAGGGTCATCCGGTGCGGGCCGCGGCGGCCCGTGCGGGCGGCCGAAAGGTGCTCCGCCGCCAGCTTCGCGCACACGTCGGCGGGCAGCGCCGGACCCCCGACCTTCGAGCCCGCGATGAGCCGCCCCGCCGGCGACAGCACCCAGGCCTGCAGGTCCAGGTCCGAGCCGAGGAGGTCGAGGACCACGTCCGGGCCGCCGCCCGCGGGGCCCGAGGTCATCATCCGGCGGTGCCGGTCGACCACGGCCGCGAGATCCCCGGCCCGCTCGCCGCTGACCTGCCGTACGACATGCTCGGTGATCGTCGCGAACGCCACCGACTCGTGCACCGCGAAGAGCGGCAGGCGGTGCCGGGCGCAGGCCAGCACCAGGTCGTCGGGGATGTCGCCGAGCTCGGCCTCACCGGCCCCCAGCGCCGCCACGCCGGCCTGGGCCAGGATGCGGACGAAAGGCTCGGAGTCCGCGGCGTTGCGGCGCCACGCCAGTCCCGTGAGCACCAGCTCGCCGCCGGAGAGATAGCGGCTGGGATCCCTGAGGTCGGTGGTCATCACGCCGCGCACGGTGCGGTCCAGCTCGTCCTCGCCGCCGAGCAGCTTGAGGCCCAGCGCGTCGGTGTCCAGCAGTGCGCGCAGCCGCATTCTCGTCGCCGCCGTTCTTTGTCTCGAAATCTACGATGGATCTTGATGGTCTGTGGGTGGGGCCCGGTCGGCGGGCCGATGAGCGGCGCCGGGGGCGGTGCTCGTCGTCTTTCGGACGGTGTCCCAGGTCACAAGCCTGTGCCCGCTGTTTCCAGAGGAAAACGTGGAGGTTACTGGTGACCCCCGTTCATACGAATCTACAAGATGCCCGCCCTGGCCAGCCAACTCCTTCATGGTTTCCGTGACTGACCGCGGTGGAGCACGGCGCTGTGTACTGACGTCAATCCGCGTTAACAGCACATGAACGAGCCGGGCCCGCCGCACCTGATCTGGCTCAAACCGTACGACCCACGAGACGTAGAAGAGAGCCGGTCATGGACTTCCTTCGCCCCGCCAGCTGGGAGGAGGCGCTCGCCGCGAAGGCCGAGCACCCCACCGCTGTGCCGATTGCGGGTGGCACCGATGTGATGGTCGAGATCAACTTCGACCACCGCCGGCCCGAGTACCTCCTCGACCTGAACCGCATCGGCGACCTCACCGAGTGGGAGGTCGGCGAGGACAGCGTGCGGCTCGGCGCCTCCGTCCCGTACACCAGGATCATGGAGGACATGCGCGCCGAGCTGCCCGGCCTCGCCCTCGCCTCGCACACGGTCGCCTCCCCGCAGATCCGCAACCGCGGCGGCGTCGGCGGCAACCTCGGTACCGCCTCCCCGGCCGGCGACGCCCACCCCGCCCTCCTCGCGGCAGGCGCCGAGGTCGAGGTCGAGTCCGCCGAGCGCGGCACCCGACTCATCCCGATCGACGAGTTCTACACGGGCGTCAAGCGCAACGCACTGGCCGCCGACGAGCTGATCCGGGCCGTGCACATCAAGAAGGCCGACGGGCCCCAGCAGTACTCCAAGGTGGGCACCCGTAACGCCATGGTCATCGCCGTGTGCGCCTTCGGGCTCGCGCTGCACCCCGAGACGCGGACTGTGCGCACCGGGATCGGCTCGGCCGCCCCGACACCCGTGCGGGCCAAGGCCGCCGAGGAATTCCTGAACGCGGCCCTCGAAGAGGGCGGCTTCTGGGACAACGGCAAGATCATCACCCCGTCGGTCGCCAAGCAGTTCGCGGAGCTGTGCTCCGGCGCCTGCAACCCGATCGACGACGTCCGGGGCACCGCGAGCTACCGCCGCCACGCGGTCGGAGTCATGGCCCGTCGCACGCTGACCTGGACCTGGGAGTCGTACCGCGGCACCGCCGCCCGCACGGAGGGAGTCGCCTGATGCGCGTCAACTTCACTGTCAATGGACGTCCGCAGGAAGCCGACGACGTGTGGGAGGGCGAGTCCCTGCTGTACGTGCTGAGGGAGCGGCTCGGTCTGCCGGGTTCCAAGAATGCCTGTGAGCAGGGCGAGTGCGGATCCTGCACCGTCCGGCTGGACGGTGTGCCGGTGTGTTCGTGTCTGGTCGCCGCCGGTCAGGTCGAGGGCCGTGAGGTCGTCACCGTCGAGGGGCTCGCCGACTTCGCCAAGCAGCGTGCCGAGCACGGTGGTTGCGCGACCGGCGCCTGCGGTACGTCGCTCCAGGACGCCCAGCAGTGGGCCGCCAAGGGGCAGGACTCGCAGACCGGTGAGGGCACCGAGCTCTCCCCGATCCAGCAGGCCTTCATCGACGCCGGCGCCGTCCAGTGCGGCTTCTGCACGCCCGGTCTGCTGGTCGCCGCCGACGAGATGCTGGAGAACAACCCGAACCCCAGCGACGCGGACATCCGCGAGGCGCTGTCGGGCAACCTGTGCCGGTGCACGGGCTACGAGAAGATCATGGACGCGGTCCGCCTCGCGGCCGCCCGGCAGGGAGAGGCGGTCTGAGCACATGCCCACCAACGGCGCTCCCACCAAGATCACCCAGGGTTCACAGACCAAGGGCGGCATCGGTGAGTCGACGCTGCGCCCGGACGGCACCCTCAAGGTCACCGGCGAGTTCGCGTACTCGTCCGACATGTGGCACGAGGACATGCTCTGGGGGCAGATCCTCCGCTCGACCGTCGCGCACGCCGAGATCGTGTCCATCGACACCAGCGAGGCGCTGGCCATGGCGGGCGTCTACGCCGTCATGACCTACGACGACCTGCCGACCGAGGTGAAGAACTACGGCCTGGAGATCCAGGACACCCCGGTCCTCGCGCACGGCAAGGTACGCCACCACGGTGAGCCGGTCGCGATCGTCGCCGCCGACCACCCGGAGACGGCCCGCCGCGCCGCCGCCAAGATCAAGGTCGACTACCGCGAGCTGCCCGTCATCACCGACGAGGCCTCCGCGACCGCCCCGGACGCGATCCTCATCCACGAGGGCCGCGACGACCACCACATCGGTCACGTCCCGCATCCGAACATCGTGCACCGCCAGCCGATCTTCCGCGGTGACGCGGCGGCGGCCGCCGAGCAGGCGGACGTCGTCGTCAAGGGCGAGTACACCTTCGGAATGCAGGACCAGGCCTTCCTCGGCCCGGAGTCCGGCCTGGCCGTGCCGGACGAGGACGGCGGCGTCCACCTCTACATCGCCACCCAGTGGCTGCACAGCGACCTGAAGCAGATCGCCCCGGTCCTCGGCCTGCCCGAGCGCAAGGTCCGGATGACGCTGTCCGGCGTCGGCGGCGCTTTCGGCGGCCGCGAGGACCTGTCGATGCAGATCCACGCCTGTCTGCTGGCGATGCGCACCGGCAAGCCGGTCAAGATCGTCTACAACCGCTTCGAGTCCTTCTTCGGGCACGTTCACCGCCACCCCGCCAAGCTCTACTACGAGCACGGCGCCACCAAGGACGGCAAGCTCACCCACGTGAAGTGCCGGATCGTGCTGGACGGCGGCGCGTACGCCTCCGCCTCCCCTGCGGTCGTCGGCAACGCCTCGTCGCTGGCGATCGGCCCGTACGTGGTCGACGACGTCGACATCGAGGCCATCGCGCTCTACACCAACAACCCGCCCTGCGGCGCCATGCGCGGCTTCGGTGCGGTCCAGGCGTGCTTCGCGTACGAGGCGCAGATGGACAAGGTGGCCAAGCAGCTGGGCATGGACCCGATCAAGTTCCGGCAGCTCAACGCCATGGAGCAGGGGACCATCATGCCGACCGGGCAGCCGGTCGACTCCCCGGCGCCGGTCGCCGAACTCCTGCGCCGCGTCAAGGCGATGCCCATGCCGCCGGAGCGTCAGTGGGAGTCCAGCGAGGGCGCGGACGTACGGCAGCTGCCGGGCGGTCTGTCCAACACCACGCACGGTGAAGGCGTCGTACGCGGTGTCGGCTACGCGGTCGGCATCAAGAACGTCGGCTTCTCCGAGGGCTTCGACGACTACTCCACCGCCAAGGTGCGCATGGAGGTCATCGGCGGCGAGCCGGTGGCCACCGTGCACACCGCGATGGCGGAGGTCGGCCAGGGCGGTGTCACCGTCCACGCGCAGATCGCCCGCACCGAGCTGGGCGTCACGCAGGTGACGATCCACCCGGCGGACACGCAGGTGGGCTCGGCGGGTTCGACCTCGGCCTCCCGGCAGACGTACGTCACCGGCGGCGCCGTGAAGAACTCCTGCGAGCTCGTTCGGGAGAAGGTCCTGGAGATCGGGCGCCGCAAGTTCGGCTCCTACCACCCCGCCTGGGCCACCGCCGAGCTGCTTCTCGAGGGCGGCAAGGTCGTCACCGACGGCGGCGAGGTCCTCGGCGACCTGGTGGACGTCCTGGAAGGCGAGGCCGTCGAGGTCGAGGCCGAGTGGCGGCACCGTCCGACCGAGGCCTTCGACCTGCGCACCGGCCAGGGCAACGGCCACGTCCAGTACTCCTTCGCCGCGCACCGCGCCGTCGTCGAGGTGGACACCGAGCTCGGCCTGGTGAAGGTGATCGAGCTGGCCTGCGCCCAGGACGTCGGCAAGGCGCTCAACCCGCTGTCCGTCATCGGCCAGATCCAGGGCGGTACGACCCAGGGTCTCGGCGTGGCGGTCATGGAGGAGATCATCGTCGACCCCAAGACCGCGAAGGTGCGCAACCCCTCCTTCACGGACTACCTCATCCCCACGATCCTCGACACGCCGACCATCCCCGTCGACGTGCTCGAACTCGCCGACGACCACGCCCCGTACGGGCTGCGGGGCATCGGCGAGGCCCCCACCCTGTCGTCGACCCCGGCCGTCCTCGCGGCGATCCGGAACGCGACGGGGCTGGAGCTGAACCGCACGCCGGTACGGCCGGAACACCTCACCGGTACGGCGTAGGGATCAGCGAGGAATCCGCGAGGAATCCAGCAAGGCTCTCCGGGCGGCGCCGGGAACGTCACACTTCGCCGCGCCGCCCGGAGGAACCAAGTACCGCACCGCTCGCGGAACTTGACACATCAGCAGTACCAGCACCACAGCAGTACAGCACCACAGCTGCATCCTGATCGTTCGTCTCGGGCCGTCCCCCGGGTCGTGCGGCCGAAGCACCTTCCCAAATCCCGCAGCCACATGCGTGGTTGGTCGACCGTCAGGGCGGTCGACGTGCGGGTGCCCCTTTGAACCTTGGGAGTAGGCCCACATGACCCAGCAGTCACTGGAGCCGGCGACCACAGCCGAAGACGCGGGAGAAGGCACCCGCGTCCCGGCCGGACGGTCCTGGCTCGACCGGTACTTCCACATATCCCACCGGAAATCCACGGTCGCGCAAGAGGTGCGCGGCGGCGTCACGACCTTCATGGCGATGGCGTACATCCTCCTGCTCAACCCGCTGATCCTGTCCGGCAAGGACGCGGCAGGGGACATGCTCGCCCAGAAGGCGCTGATCACCGCGACCGCGTTCGCGGCGGCCCTCACCACGTTGCTGATGGGCTTCTTCGGCAAGGTGCCGCTCGCCCTCGCCGCGGGCCTGTCCGTCTCCGGCGTGCTCGCCTCGCAGGTCGCCCCGCAGATGACCTGGCCGCAGGCCATGGGCATGTGTGTGATGTACGGCGTGGTCATCATGCTGCTGGTCGTCACCGGCCTGCGCGAGATGATCATGAACGCGATTCCACTCGCGCTGAAGCACGCGATCACCATGGGCATCGGCCTGTTCGTCGCCCTGATCGGCTTCTACAAGGCCGGCTTCGTGCACCAGGGCGAGGCGACCCCGGTCACCCTCGGCCCCGCCGGCGAACTGGCCGGCTGGCCCGTACTGCTCTTCGCGGTCACGCTGCTCGCGATCTTCATGCTCCAGGCGCGCGGCATCCCCGGCGCCATCCTGATCGGCATCCTCGGCGGCACCGTGCTCGCCGTGGTCCTCAACGCCTTCGACGTCATCGACCCCAAGCAGTGGGCCAGCGGCGCTCCCGAACTGCACGGCAGCGCGGTGTCCATGCCGGACTTCTCGATCTTCGGCAACGTCGAGTTCGGCGGCTGGGGCGAGGTCGGCGCGATGACCGTCGGCATGATCGTGTTCACGCTCGTGCTCGCCGGGTTCTTCGACGCGATGGCGACGATCATCGGCGTCGGCACCGAGGCCAAGCTCGCCGACGACAAGGGCCGGATGCCGGGCCTGTCCAAGGCGCTGTTCATCGACGGCGCCGGCGGCGCGATCGGCGGCGTCTCGGGGGCGTCGGGCCAGACCGTGTTCGTCGAGTCGGCGACCGGCGTGGGCGAGGGTGCCCGTACGGGTCTCTCCTCGGTCGTCACCGGCCTGTTCTTCGCCGCCTGCCTGTTCTTCACCCCGCTCACCGCGATCGTGCCGGGCGAGGTGGCGGCGGCGGCCCTGGTGGTCATCGGCGCCATGATGATGATGAACGCACGGCACGTGGACTGGTCCGACCGGGCCACCGCGATCCCGGTGTTCCTCACCGTCGTGATCATGCCGTTCACGTACTCGATCACGGCCGGTGTCGCGGCCGGCGTCATCTCCTACGTCGCCATCAAGATCGCTCAGGGCAAGGCGCGGGAGATCGGGGCGTTCATGTGGGCCCTGACAGGCATCTTCATCGTCTATTTCGCCCTCAATCCCATTGAGAGCTGGATGGGCGTGCACTAGCCGGTGCGCCGGTCAGTGTGAACCGCCCTCCGCACAACCGCTGTCAAGGAGACCGAGAGATGTTGGACATCGCCGAGGAGTTGCACCGGTGGGTCGAGCAGGGACGCGACTTCGCCGTGGCCACCGTGGTGGCCGTAGGCGGCAGCGCTCCCCGCCAGCCCGGCGCCGCGCTCGCGGTGGACGCCGACGGCACGGCGATCGGCTCGGTGTCCGGCGGTTGTGTGGAGGGCGCGGTCTACGAGCTGTGCCAACAGGCGCTCGAGGACGGCGAGACCGTCCTGGAGCGCTTCGGCTACAGCGACGACGACGCCTTCGCGGTCGGTCTGACCTGCGGAGGCATCATCGACATCCTGGTCACGCCGGTACGCGCCGGGGACCCGGACCGCTCCGTCCTCGCGTCCGCGCTGCGGGCGGCCGCGAGCGGGGAGGCGGCGGCGGTGGCACGGATCGTGTCGGGCCCGGACGAGCTCAGGGGCCGCGCCCTTCTCGTCGGCCCCGACGGCTCCTATGACGGCGGCTTCGGCGCCCACCCCGAACTGGACCGTACGGTCGCGGCGGAGGCGGGCGCGTTCCTCGACGCGGGCCGCACCGGCACCCTGGAGATCGGCGAACAGGGCTCGCGCTGCGGCGCCCCCCTCACGGTGCTGGTCGAATCCTCGGTCCCGGCGCCCCGGATGATCGTCTTCGGTGCCATCGACTTCGCGTCGGCGCTCGTGCGCATCGGCAAGTTCCTGAACTACCACGTGACCGTGTGCGACGCCCGCCCGGTCTTCGCGACGAAGGCCCGCTTCCCGGAGGCCGACGAGATCGTCACCGAGTGGCCGCACGCGTACCTGGAGCGGACGTCCGTCGACGCCCGGACGGTCCTGTGCGTCCTCACCCACGACGCCAAGTTCGACGTACCCCTGCTCCAGCTCGCCCTGCGCCTGCCGGTGGCGTACGTCGGCGCCATGGGCTCCCGCCGCACCCACCTGGACCGCAACGAGCGGCTCAGGGAGGTCGGCGTCAGCGAACTGGAGCTCGCGCGGCTCAGGTCCCCCATCGGACTGGACCTCGGCGCCCGTACGCCGGAGGAGACGGCCCTGTCGATCGCCTCGGAGATCGTCGCCAACCGGCGCGGCGGCAGCGGGGTTTCCCTCACCGGCGCCCACACCCCGATCCACCACGACGCGACATCGTCACCGGCGGGGCGGATCGGGTCCGTGGCGTGAGGGCCGGCGCAGCACTCGGCCGCGCGCGGACCGCGAGGCCTATCGAAGCGGGCGCCTGCCGCTTCGCCGGAGCTTCATCCCGACGTAGAGGATGTCGGCGATCGCCACGAGCACCCCGATGATCAGCAGGTAGATCAGACCTTCGGCGAGCACTCCGATGAAGCCGAGCACCACCGCCACAAGAAGCAGGAACAAGAACAGTGCCATGGCCGCCTCCTGGGTGGTCGTTGTCGTCAGCGGCGCGCCAGCCGGCGCTCGCCGTCCGCGCCCGGCTGGTACGCCAGCTCGTAGTGCGCGAAGACCGCTCCTTCGTCCCCGGCCGGCAGGACCCCGTCGATGTCGATGGACGGCGCATCCTTGACCAGGGTCTTCGTGTAGGCGACCTTCAGGTATCCAGGGCCGACCGTCGCTCCGGCGAGGGGAACGAAGACCAGGCGGTGCCGAGTCGGCATGCCGACCGTGACG
This sequence comes from Streptomyces sp. NPDC012935, assembly GCF_042900345.1. NCBI lineage: Bacteria > Bacillati > Actinomycetota > Actinomycetes > Kitasatosporales > Streptomycetaceae > Streptomyces > Streptomyces sp. NPDC012935. The sequence continues at coordinate 1,214,634 of NZ_JBIBBC010000001.1, read as the reverse complement.
GTTGCGAATGACGGCGCGTCGGTGGCGGTGTCCACATAGATCGACTCCAGTTTGCCGATCTTGCGTGCGCTGTCGTCGACCACGTCGTGGCCGCGCCACTCCCGGATGTCACCGGCCTCGAACATCGCGACCCTCCGCTCGTCGTCCCTTCCGGCCGCGTACCCCCTTTCGCCCTCTCTGCACGACGCGGCCGGCAGGGCAGCGCGCAGGGCCGCGGTGCGTGAGGCGTTCGGCCGGGGGCATACGCGAGAGACGGCACCATCGGTCGATTCCCCTTCCTCAAGGAGGCACACCGTGCTGGGCATCATTGCGGCGGTCCTGTTCTTCATCGCCTTTCTCATCAACGCGGCGGACATATCCACCAACGACGTCTTCACGTCCACCAACGTCATGCTGATCGGGCTCACGTGTCTCGCCCTGCATGTCGCGGGGATCGGCAGCGGCTGGGCGGCGCGGGGCCGCCGCCGCTGAGCGGAACCGAGCCGACCCATTTACATCGATGTACACGCGGCTCTGACCTGAGGCAACGACCACTTGGCGCTGGGTGCGCTGCGCGCCCCGCACGAGCACGGCGTTCGCGTCCCCGGGGAGGTCACCGTCGTCGGCTTCGACGACGTCCAGGCCGGACGCTTCGGCGTGCCCACCCTGAGCACCGTGGCCCCCGACAGGGCCGCGGTGGCCCAGGTCGCCGTCGAACTCCTGCAACACCGGATGGACGAGGCCACCGGGTCCGCCTCGGCAGACGCCATCTCAGCCGGGGTGCGGTCACCTCAGGACCTCGTGGTGGCGCATCGTCCGGTGCTGCGCGAAAGCACGGAGGGTCTCGGTGGGGTGCTGCCTCCGGGCTCTCGGCGGAAGTGATCCTGACCGGGAGGGCCGGGGCGTAGGCCGACGAGGGTGATGCGTAGCAGTTCGAGGGCCGCTGCGTCGGCCGAGCCACACCGGCCCCCACGGCTGAACACGCCCTACCCCCGCCACAGGCGTCCGGGCACAATGAGCGCTGGTTCGCCTCCGCCCGGCGTCGCAGGCGAAACATGACGGCGCTCGGGCTCGTCTTCGCATCCCGCACGGCACCAGCACCACGGCATGCAAGCCCGGCACGCCCGGTCACGGTCGGGCGTGCCCGAAACCGACCGACCGTCCTCGGGGAGATTCGGGATGACAGCACGCCGTACAACCAACAGACGCTCACAACTGATCGCCTGCGTACTGAGTTTGCTCGCACTGGCCGCCGTCACGGTGTCCGGCACCAGCGCGGCGGCAGCGTCCGCTGCGCAGCCGCCCACGCCGTCCTCGGTGCCCGGCCCGGCCTCGGCCGTCACATCACTGGGGATCGACGGGACGGCGTGGGCCGTGGACGAGCGGAGCGGGAAGTTGCGCGTCCTCGCCGACTCGACGGTCACGGACACCGAGTTCGCCCGACTCCGCCACGCCGTCGGCCGGTTCGCCGGTGCGGTCACGCTCGAACGGCTCGACGGCCGGCTGCGCACGCTCCTGTCCGGCGGCGACGGCATCTACGCCGGCGGCCGGCGCTGCACGGCGGGCGTCAACGTGCAGAGCGGGTCCACGTACTACTTCGTCACCGCCGGACACTGCACCGCGGACCTGCCCACCTGGTACACCGGCGCCGCCATGGACACGGCCGTCGGCCCCACCACCGGCAGCAGCTTCCCCGGCAACGACTTCGGGGTCGTCCGTTACACCAACCCGGCCGTACCGCACCCCGGCACCATCGGAACGGTCGACGTGACCGGGACCGCGTCCGCCTACGTCGGCCAACGCGTCTGCACCCGGGGCGCGACGACGGGAGTCCGGTGCGGCGTGGTCACCGCCCTCAACGCGTCCGTGAACTACGGCGGCGGCGACATCGTCAACGGGCTGATCCAGACCAACATCTGCGCCGAACCAGGTGACAGCGGAGGTCCTCTCTACGCCGGCGACAAGGTCATCGGCATCCTCTCCGGCGGCTCCGGCAACTGCGCCACGGGAGGGACCACTTACTACCAGCCGATCCAGGAAGTGCTGAGCGCCTACGGTCTGTCCGTCTACTGACGACACGCGACACGCTTCTCGGTAGCGACGTCGCCCCCCGGTGCCCTGCTGTCCCACGAGCGGTCATTCGCCCTATGTGGGTCCGCCGTTCCGGCTGTTGCCATCGCGTGGCCACAGCCGGTCAGCACTGTGCCTTCCTACGTCAACGTTCGTGACCCGGAGGGCAGATGAGCACAGCAGAGCACCACAGCCGGCTGGACAGACGGGCGCTTTTGCAGGCCGCGGTGGTGATACCCGCGGCCGGCGCGGTGGTCACGGCGGCCGGCGCGGGCCCGGCACAGGCCGACTCGACGACCGTAAGCAGCGGTCGGGCCCGGTTCGACGCGCAGAGTCCACGGTTCGCGCTGGCCGTGCTTCCCGACACTCAGTATCTCTTCGATGCCGACAGTTCCGATCCAGCGCCGCTGCGGGCCACGTTCCAATATCTCGTCGCCGAGCGGGAGGAGGCGAACGTCGCCTTCATGACGCACCTCGGCGATGTCACGGAGCACGGCACCGAGGAGGAGATCGAACTCGCCGCCGACACCTTCCGGGGCATCCACGGCAAGGTGCCGTACAGCGTCCTGGCGGGGAATCACGACATCCGCTCGTCCACGGACGACCAGCGCGGCGATTCCGCCTATCTCGCGGCGTTCGGCCCCGAGCGCTACGCGTCCATGCCGACCTTCCGCGGTGCGTCCCCCGACGGCTACAACAGCTACCACGTGCTGCGCGCGGCGGACCGCGAGTGGCTGGTGCTCGCCCTCGACTGGCGGGTGTCGGACAAAGGGCTGCGGTGGGCGCAGGGAGTGCTCGACACCCATCCCACGCTGCCCGCCGTACTCACCACGCACGACCTCGCCTGGTCGGGCGACGACGGCGCGGCGCAGCTGTCGGACAACGGCAAGCGGCTGTGGGACGGTCTCATCCGTGGCAACGACCAGATCTTCCTGGCGCTGGGCGGCCACTACTGGCCGCCGGGGCGCACCGTTGTGACCAACGACGCCGACAACGATGTCCACGTCCACATCACCAACTACCAGGACCGCTACTACGGCGGCGCCGGCATGATCCGCCTCTACGGCTTCGACCTGGTGCGTGGGGTCATCGACGTCGAGACCTTCTCACCGTGGTTCCTCGCCCGTGACCCCGAGCGGCGTTCACCGCTGGAGGCCGAGACGATCGAACTGACCGGCCCCACCGACCGGTTCAGCCTCAGCATCGACTTCGACGAGCGTTTCAGGGGTTTCGCGCCGGTCCCCGCGCCGAAGCCGCGTCCGGCTACCGCCGTCATGCCCCGGGGCACGGTCGCCTACTGGCGCTTCGACGCCTCCGGGACGACCGCCGCCGGTACGCCCGGTGCCCCCGTGGCCGACGGAGCGCTCGTACGCGACCTCACCGGCAACGGCAACGATCTGACGGTGAGCCGGCTGCACTCGAGCGGACCGGATGCCCTCACGTGGTCCGCCGACCACCACCCGGGCCAGCCGGCGCACGCCAGCCTCCGCTTCGACGGCGCAAAGGGCCCGGACCGCGGCGCCGTCCTCACGACCGCCGCGGGTGCTCCCGTCAACAGCGTGAAGTTCACCCGGGGTTACACCATCGAGACGCACATCATGCTGCCCGAGCCCTTCGAGGGCGACCACAGCTGGATGGGCATCCTGAGCTGGGAGGGCCGCAACGGCGACGCCGGCAAGACCACGGGCTGGTCCCCGCTGGAGCCCACCTGCAGCCTCAACCTGTCTCCGGAGAGATTCCTCCAGTTCGTCGTCTACCCCCACGTCCAGGACGCCGACCCCACGTCCTGGAGCCACGCCGTGCCGGTCGGGCGCTGGATGCACATCGCGCTCGTCAACGACGGCCGGCGCACGGTGATGTACGTCGACGGCTCGAAGATCGCCCGCAACCCGGCACAGCCGTCGACCGGCATCACCACGCTCGGCAAGCCCTTCGTCATCGGCGCGACCCAGTTCGACGAGAAGTTCGGGCAGGGCTTCTACGGATGGATCGGCGACACCCGCATCGTGAACCGGGCACTGTCCACACGCGACTTCCTGACGCCCTTCGGGTGAGTGACGTGCGCACGAATAAGTGACGGCAGAGGCCGTGAGCGTCGGTCCGATGCGCAACTGGTCCTAGGCCATGTCGGCCTGACGCGAGCGCCGCACCGTCGGCTGGTCCGGCCACGTGAACGCGTAGTCCGGCTCGCCTCCCCGTACGACCCGTGCGAAGCGCAGCAGTTCGCGCACGACGCCCGCGTTGCCCATCGCCCACCCCGGCTCCGGTTCGAGACCGCTCGGGGTGGCCCGGTGCTCGATGTTGGACCAGCGGGCGCCGTCGGCGTCGCGGGTGGCGTGGGCGGCGAGGTCGGTGACGAGGCGCTGGGCGAAGTCGGGGGAGTCGTCCTGCTCGGCGATGCGGTCGACCGCCAGGGCGAGTACGCCCGCCGTGCCGCAGCAGCGGCCGTTGTTGTCCCAGAAACCGGGGCGCAGCCGGTTCGGCAGGCCGGAGTGTGTGACGGTGTGCCAGCAGCGGTCGGCGAGGGCCGGCCAGGCAGCGTCGGGGGACAGGTCCCGCAGCAGGCGGAATACCTGGGCGTCGCCGGTGGGGCCGTGGCACCAGCCGTAGTTGTGGCGCTCGACCACGTCGGGGCGGTGGTGCGGGTCGGAGTGCGGGACGAGAAAGCCTTCGGGGCCGCCCTCGTCGCGCGAGACGACATCCGCGGCACCGGCCAGCGCGAGCTCGACCAGGTCCTTGCGGCCGGTCGCGTGGCCGACAGCGGCCAGGCCGTACACGATGCCGAGCGTGCCGTGCGAGATGTGGTGCATACGGCCGGGTGCGCCGGGCCGGTGCTGCCAGTTGACCCCGGCGGGAGTCCGCTCGGCCGTGCGGGCGTACGGCTCCACCGCCCGGACGGCGAGATCCTCCTGTCCTGCCAGCAGTGCGCCCAGGCCGATCCCGGCATTGCCGCCCATCAGCTCGAACAGCTCGCCCCAGCGGGTCCCGTCGAAGCGGGAGCGCACCAACTCCAGGGCCCGGTCCGCGGCGGTGCCGGCGGCCGTGTCGCCCAGGTCGTCGTGGACGGCACGCAGCGCGAGGGCCATTCCGGTGCGGCCGAAGTACAGGGAGTCGTCCTCCCAGCCCTCGACGGAGTCCGCCAGTCCTCGGGCCGCGCGCACGGCGGTGTCCGCGTAGGAGTCGTCGCCGAAGTGCCGCCACGCTTCCAGGAGAACCGGGACGACTCCGGCCGTGCCGCTGTAGAGCATCGGGTTGAGCTCGTCGTCGGAGGGCCTGGTCGGCCATACGAGGCCGCGGCCGTCCCCGGTGTCACGCGCGGCCGACAGCAGCCACCGCAGACCCTCCGCGGCCAGCGCCTCGACCTCGTCCGGCGTCATGTCCGTTGCCTCCCTCTCCTTGATGGCACCCATTCGCGCACGTCCGCTTCGCGGGACTCAGACACGCAGCACGAAACAGCGCATCCCGCCCGCGTCGAGGTCGTACCACTCACCGCGGCCCCACCCCTCCGTCACGACCGCCACGTCCTGCGCCGTCACCCCGATGTGCCGCCGCTCCACCGGCAACCGCTCCGCCAGCGGCGTCGTCACCACCCACACCCCGCCCGGCGCCAGCAGTCCCCGCACGCGGTCCGCAACCGCCCTCATGTCGGCCATGAAGGCCAGGACCAGCCGCATCGTCACCAGGTCGAACCGGGCCCGGGGCAGCTTCGCCCCGACCTCGGCCCCGTCCTCGAAGTCCACCCGGAGCACGCGCAGTCGGGGCTCCAGATCCGCGTACCGGTCACGGGTCGCCGCCACCGCCGCATCCGCCCAGTCGACTGCGAGCGTGTCGTAGCCGAGGCCGGCAAGCGCGGCGGCGTAGGTGCCGAGCCCGCAGCCGATGTCCAGGGCCCGGACGCCGGCGCGCGGCCGTACCGCCTCGTCGAGCAGCCGCAGTTCCCGCTCCGTGACGCCTCGGAAGCCGCGTCCTCGCGCGAAGTGGGCCTCCCAGCGCGCCCGTTCGACGGGCGTCATGCCTGCCTCAGGAGCCGGTTCACCGCACGCCCGAACACGTACCTCGCCGTGCGCCCCAGTACACCGTCGGCGATCCCCGGCAGGAACCGCACCCGCACCTCCTCCCGCCACACCACCCGCGCCCGCCCGCCCGGCCCGGGCCGCACCTCGATCTCGGCCCATCCCGTGATCACCCTGCCCCGTTTCTCCAGCCGGCAGAAGCCCGGCGAGTCGTCCCCCGGGGGCTGCCACACCGTGACCTCCATCGGGTCGTCGAAGGAGAGCGGGCCGAGACCGGAGCGGGCGATGACGAGTGTGCCCTCACGGGTCGGGGCGGGCGGGGTGACCCGGATGCGGGTCAGCGGGACGGCCGCGGCATGGCGGGGCCACTCCGTCAGGCGGCGCCACGCCTCGTCGAGGGGGAGCGGAACCGTGCGTTCGAGGAGAAAGTTCGCCACGGAACGATCTTAGGGAATCGGAGCTGGTCATCGGTGCAGTCGTACACGGGTCGTGCAGTCGGTCCAGCCGGACGTCGGCGGGCGGGCGTACACGAGGTGAACTCGGCTTCGGCCGCGCCGCCCGCGCCCTACGCTGCCACCCAAAGGCGGGCAATCCGTCCGCCTCCCGGGGGAGTTGGTTGTCATGCCACTGAAGACCTACGGCGTACTGATCGGACGAGCGGTCGACACCCGGCGCGAAGGCGCCGACGACACGCCGCACTACCAGATCCACCTCACCGACGATCACGGCACGCAGTACCGCGCCGCCGTCAACGTCCTGTCCCAGCAGCAGCCCTCCGAGCTGCTCTACTTCGTCGCCGAGGACTTCCGGCACCCGATCACGGCCCGTCTGGAGGGGCTGGGGAGCGGCTGGAACACCCTGCCGCCCGGGCCCGGCGGTCCGAACCTCGACTTCGTGCGCGGCAACCTCTTCGACCCGTCCCTGATGCGGAAGCTGCCCCCGGAGCTCGAAGGTCCCGACAACGACCTCGCCGACCTCCTCGATCACTCCGTGCGCCGCGCGGTCGCCGACCAGGAGGCCCGCGTGCATCTGTTCGGCGAGCGCTGGGGGCCCGAGGCCAGGGTCAGGGACAAGGTCTTCGGCTTCCTGCCCGGCAACGGCGTCCACGACATCCACATGAACCAGGGCAACAGCAGCCGCTTCCGCGACGACGACGGCGTCTGGCAGGACGGCGGGCTGCTCATCCACTTCCCGGCGCAGTCCCGGTGGGTGGGGATCTTCCTGGCCTTCCAGAGCCAGTCCTGGAAGACGGACGACGTGACCGGCCACGCCATCGAGGACGTCGACGGTTCACGCCCCGTCCCGGGCACCCGGCCCGTCCGTATCGTCGCCGCCCTCGTCAACCCGCGCGGGCCCGCCCCCGAGGCCGAGACCGTGACCCTCCTCAACGCCTCGCCCGCCCCGGTCGACCTCACCGGCTGGCACCTCCAGGACCGGCTGGGCCGGCTGTCCGCCGTGCCGCAGGGACCGCTCGCCCCCGGCGCCTGCCTCACCGTCCGCCTCAGCGGCGGTGCCCAACTCGGCAACCACGGCGGCGAGATCAGTCTCCTCGACGCCAAGAGGCGGAAAGTGGACGGAGTTGCGTACACCGCCGAGCAGGCGGAGCAGGAGGGGTGGTCGGTCGTCTTCTGAGTACGACCGTTCGGTCTTCCCCGGCGCGACCACCTGCGGCACGGTCACGGACACCACTGACGCTTACAGGCTCTGAACTGCGCCTTCCTGCGGTCTTACTGGGCGTAGAACGTGGCGTCCGCCCGGTCCGTCGCCGTGCTCGGCGCCTGGACCACCAGCAGGTAGTCGTGGTGCCGCACATAGCGCCCGGCGAAGTTGTACGACTCGTACGAGACTCCCGCCGCGTCGGACAGCCCGGCCCGCTTGTGGAAGCTGGCGTCGGACGCGAACTGCGTCGTGCCGTCGTTCTTCTCCAGCCACACCTCGAAGTTCTTGTGCCGCAGGTAGTACCCGGGGAAGTTCGCCGACTCCAGCGACACCGTGCCGCCGCCGGTCAGGCCGGTGACCGCGCGGAACTGCGAGTCCGCGAGCGGGGAGACGCCGGCCTCGATGCGGGCGCGGTACTCCCAGTGCCGGACGAACCGGTCCGGGAAGTTGTACGACGACAAGCGCTGCGGCGTGACGCCGTCGGCCACCGGGATGCCGAAGTACGGGGTGCCGTCGGCCTTCCAGTACAGCTTCTGGACGCGGGTGCGGCGGTTGGGGTCGTTGAGGGGATCGCCGGTGATGTCCTTGTAGCTGCGGTCGTGGTAGACGAGGACGTCGCTCTTGCCGTCCTCGGAGACGGTGAAGGAGTTGTGGCCCGGCCCGTACTGGCTGGTGGCGGCATTGCTCGTGAACACCGGCGTGGAACTCTTGCTCCAGTTCGCCGCGTTGAGCAGGTCGGCGCTCGCGGAGGCGGACAGCAGCCCCAGGCAGTAGTTGCTGTCGGTGGCGCTCGCCGAGTACGACATGAAGACCTTGCCGCCGTGCTGGATCACCGCCGGACCCTCGTTGACCTTGTAGCCGACGGTCTCCCAGGAGTAGGTGGGCCGCGACAGCATCACCGGAGTGCCGGTGATGGTCCAGGGGTTGGCCATCCTCGCGAGGTAGACGTTCGTGTTGTTGTTCACGGACGGGTCGCGCTGCGCCCAGGCCAGATAGCGCACGCCGCCCACCACGAAGGTCGTGGCGTCCAGGGAGAAGCTCTCCCACTGGGTCTTGATCTGCCCCTTCTCCGCCCAGGCGGCGGTCAGCGGGTTGGCGCCGGTGCCCTCCAGGACGTACATCCGGATCGCCCACACGTCGTTGGTGGCGCCGGCCGCGAAGTAGACGTACCACTTGCCGTCGATGAAGTGGATCTCCGGCGCCCAGATGTGCGCGCCCATCACGCCGCTGGAGTGCTTGGTCCAGATGGTGACCTCCGCAGCCGTGGACAGGCCCTGGATGGTCGTCGCGCGGCGCAGCACGATGCGGTCGTACTCGGGGACGGTCGCGGTGAAGTAGTAGTAGCCGTCGGTGTGTTTGAAGATGTGCGGGTCGGCCCGCTTCTCCGCGATCGGGTTGGTGTAGGTCACGGCGGGGGAGTCGGGTACGGCCGCCCGGGCGGCCGGGGCGGGTCCGGTGAGGCAGGCCGCCAGGGCGACGAGGACGGCCATGAGCAGCCGTACGGCTATGCGTCTCAAGGGAGTTCTCCAGAAGTGCGGGTGATCAGGTGGTGGGGACGAGGCGCCACTGCTGGCAGTTGTTGTTCAACCAGGTCCACTGCCGTACGTCCGCGCCGTTCGCGGCGGAGCAGTCGGCGACATCGGCGACCTTGCCGGTGGACTCGTTGACGATCCGGACGTGGTCGCCGGTCGCCGTGAACACCAGCCGGTAGCGCTGGCACTTGTTGTTCAGCCAGGACCACTGCCGGATGTCGGCGCCGTCGGAGGCGGAGCAGTCGGCGACGTCCATCACCTTGCCGGTGGCGACGTTGACCAGACGGTTGGTGTCGTCGCCGAGGTCCTCGACCTTCCACTTCTGGTTGGCCCCGCCGGTGCAGGTCCACTGGAAGATGTCGGTGCCGTCGGCGGTGTTCCCGCCGTTCACGTCCAGGCACTTGCCGCTGTTGCGGTTGACGAGGGTGTACGACGTCGGCGTCGCGGCCGTCTCGCCGGACGGGCCGGGCAGCGTGGTGCCGAGGGCGACGGGGGTGCCGAAGTCCGGGGTGCCGTCGGCGTTCCAGGTGAACTCCTGGGCGCGGGTGGTGCGGCCGTTGCCGCAGCCGCCGCCGGACGAGGAGTTGGCGTGGTAGACGATCCAGTTCTCGGTGCCGTCGGGTGAGGTGAAGAAGCCGTTGTGGCCGGGACCGTAGGCGCCGTTCGCGTCATTGCGCTGGAAGACCGGCGTCTGCTTCTTCGTCCAGGAGGCGGGGTTCAGCGGATCCGAGCCGGTCAGCTCCAGTTGGCCGAGCTTGTAGTCGGCGGTGTTGCAGTAGCTGGCCGAGTACGTGAGGAAGGTGCGGCCGTTGTGGTAGAGCGGTTCCGGGGCCTCGTTGACGGGGATGCCGGACCGCTCCCAGTCCAGGGTCGGGCTGGAGATGATCGTGAAGGTGTTGCTCGCCAGGGTGTACGGGTTGCTGAGCGGCGCGATGACCAGGCTCTGCGTACTGCCGTTGATGAAGCCGCTGCCGACCAGGTACAGCTTGCTGCCGACCTGCAGCACACTCGCGTCGATCAGCCAGCCGCCCGGCGTGAGGTTGGAGCCGGTCAGCGAGCCCTTGTACGTGTACGGGCCCATCGGGTCCGTACCGGCGCTCTCCAGCACATGCGTGCGCTGCGAGTCGCAGCACGCCACACCGCCCTGCCCGGCCGAGTAGTACACGTACCAGCGCCCGTTGAAGAGATGCATCTCAGGCGCCCAGATGTTGGTGTTGCGGGTCGACGTGGTGTCCGACCACACCTGCACATTCGGCGCGGTGGCCAGACCCGCGAGTGTCGGCGACTTGCGGATGCCGAGGATGCCGGTGAACGTCGTGGTGATCAGGTAGTAGTTGCCGTCGTGGTACTGCAGCCAGGGATCGGCGCCCTTGAACGACTTCAGCGGGTTCGTGAACGGGCGGCCGTCCGCCGCGGACGCCGGTTGCGTGGTCGTCACCAGGGCCAGCAACGCGGCGATCACGCACAGGATGAGTGATCTGCGGCGTTTCCTGGCAGGCGTGCGTGACATCCGAGGCATACGAGACCGTCCCTGTCCGTAATTTCGAACGAAGTTCGTGATTCCGATCGTGATTGGGTCAGAAGATAGAAGTGGGCCATGTCCCCGTCAACGGTTTCGTCGTCCACGCTTCACAAACCCGCGTGCGGACGCACGCTCGGCGCGGCCGGCCGGCGATGCGCTTGCCCGTTCAGGTGATGAACCGACCGATGCGCTACCGGTCGGTCAACTGCCCCCGTATCCAGTGCATATGGACAATCACCGCGCGCCTGTCGGTTCAACTCCCCTCTCCCGACGGCAGTTCACGGCCGGGACCACCACGACGGCCGCCCTGGCCGCGTTGGCCCCGACCGCGGCCGCCGCCGCGCCCGCCGTTCCCCAACAAGCCCCCGGGCGAGCGCGATCCACCGCCGACTGGGACACCTGTCTGGCCGTCGCACGCGCCCTGCTGGTCGTCGACGAACACGACAAGCCGCTCGTCCCGGGGTACCGGAGGATCCTCGACTCCGGGCTGCCGCGCGCGAAGACGAAGGCGGCCAAGAGAATCCTCGTCATCGGTGCCGGACCGGCCGGTCTCGTCGCCGCCTGGCTGCTCAAGCGAGCCGGACACCGGGTCACGCTCGTCGAGGCCAACGGCAACCGCGTCGGCGGCCGCATCAAGACGTTCCGCACCGGCGGCCACGAGCAGGCGGCCCAGGCGTTCGCCGACCCGGCCCAGTACGCGGAGGCCGGCGCCATGCGCATCCCCGGCAGCCATCCGCTGGTGATGACCCTGATCGACCAACTCGGCGTGAAACGCCGCCGGTTCCACCTCGTCGACGTCGACGGCGAGGGCAAGCCCGTCAACAACGCCTGGCTGCACGTCAACGGCGTCCGCGTGCGCCGCTCCGCGTACGCGAAGTCACCCCGCAGGATCAACCGTTCCTTCGGCGTCCCGCGCGAGTACTGGGACACGCCCTCCGGCACCATCCTGCGCCGTGCCCTGGACCCCGTACGCGACGAGTTCAGCACGGTCGGCCCGGACGGCAAGCGTGTCGACAAGCCGATGCCGGAGCGGGTCAAGGGCTGGGCGCGGGTCGTGCAGAAGTACGGCGACTGGTCGATGTACCGGTTCCTGACCGAGGAGGCGGGCTTCGACGAGCGGACCATCGATCTCATCGGCACCCTGGAGAACCTCACCTCACGGCTGCCGCTCTCCTTCATCCACAGCTTCATCAGTCAGTCGCTGATCAGCCCGGACACCGCGTTCTGGGAGCTGGTCGGCGGCACGGCGACGCTTCCGGACGCCCTTCTTAAGGAGGTCGCCGACGTTGTGCGCCTCGACCGGCGCGCCACGCACATCGAGTACTGGGCCCCCGGCCGGCCCGGCGCCGACGACACCTCCCACGTCCACGCGGGGGGCCCGCACGTCTGGATCGACACCGTCTCCGAGGGACGCGACGGCAAGGTCGTGCGCGAGGAGTTCACCGGCGACCTCGCGATCGTCACGGTGCCGTTCTCGGGACTCCGGCAGGTGCAGGTCAGCCCGCTGATGTCGTACAAGAAGCGGCGGGCGGTCGGCGAGCTGCACTACGACAGCGCGACCAAGGTGCTGCTCGAATTCGGCCTGCGCTGGTGGGAGTTCACCGAGGCCGATTGGGAGCGGGAGCTCGACGCCGTACGGCCCGGGCTCTACGACGACTACCGCAAGGGCAAGGCCCCGGCCGACGGCAGCCTCCTGGGCGCCCACCCCTCCGTCCCGGACGGCCACATCAGCGACGCCCAGCGCGCCCACTACGCCGCCAACCGCTGGGCCACCCGCGACCAGCCCGAGGCCGCGCACATCATCGGCGGCGGCTCGGTCTCCGACAACTCCAACCGCTTCATGATCAACCCGTCCCACCCCATCGAGGGCAGCAAGGGCGGCGTCGTCCTCGCCTCCTACAGCTGGGCCGACGACGCCTCGCGCTGGGACTCCCTCGACGAGGACGCCCGTTACCCGCACGCGCTGCGGGGGCTGCAACAGGTCTACGGCCAGCGCGTCGAGGTCTTCTACACCGGCGCCGGGCGCACCCAGAGCTGGCTGCGCGACCCGTACGCGTACGGCGAGGCGTCCGTCCTCCTGCCCGGCCAGCACACGGAGCTGCTGGAGGCCATCCGCAGCGCCGAGGGGCCGCTGTACTTCGCCGGGGACCACACCTCGGTGAAGCCGTCGTGGATCGAGGGCGCCCTCGAATCCGGGGTGCGGGCCGCGCTGGAGGCGCACGCGGACTGACACGCCGCCGGGCCGCGCGGACCCCGTGGGGTCACGCGGCATCCGCCTGGGCCCTGGCCCGTACCGCGTCGGCCGGATCCCAGCCCCGCCGCGGTACGGAGGCCGGCAGGAGGCGGGTGTACGGGTCCTCGGGCGCACCGAGGACCCGGTCCGTCGGGGCCTGCTCGTCGTCGCCGATGCCCTCGTCCTCGCCCTGACCACCCTGGACGAGACCCGAGCGGTGGAGCATTCCCACCAGCTGACGGCACTGCGGGAGTAGTTGCCGGCCGGAAGGAGCCGCGTCCGCGCAAGACCTGAGACGACTGCGCCGGATCCGGTGTTACGGCCGTAACGGCCCTTACGACTGCCTCACTCGGCCGGCGTGGCCCCCGGCGCCGCCAGGAGCTGTTCCGTCCAGATCACCTTGCCCGCCGCCGAATACCGGGTGCCCCAGCGTTCGGCGAACTGCGCCACCAGGAACAGTCCCCGGCCGCCCTCGTCCGTCGCGGCCGCGCTGCGCAGGTGGGGGGCGGTGCTGCTGCCGTCGGAGACCTCGCAGATCAGGGCGCGGTCGCGGATCAGGCGGACGCGGATGGGGCCGGTGGCGTGGCGCAGCGAGTTGGTGACCAGCTCGCTGAGGATCAGCTCGGTCGTGAACGCCTCCTCCGACAGACCCCAGTCGTCCAGCGTCCGGGTGGCCGCCGCCCGGACCCGGGCCACGGCGGAGGGGTCGTCCGGGACGTCCCAGGTCGCCGTGCGATCGGGGCTGAGGAGCCGTGTCCGGGCGACGACGAGGGCGATGTCGTCGCGCGGACGTTCCGGCAGCAGGGTCTCCAGTACGGCCTTGCACGTCTCCTCCGGCGTCCGGCCGCCCGTCGGCGGCGTCGCCTCGAGCGCCCCGCGCAGCCGCTCCAGGCCCTCGTCGATGTCCTGCCCCTGGCGCTCGACCAGCCCGTCCGTGTACAGGACCAGCCCGCTGCCCTCGGGCAGCCGCAGCTCGGTCGCCTCGAAGGGCAGGCTGCCGCTCAGACCCAGCGGGGGCCCGCCGGCGACGGCCGGGAACTCGACGTCGCCGTCAGGGTGGACGAGCGCGGGTTCGAGGTGCCCGGCGCGGGCGAGCGTGCACACCCCGGTGGACGGGTCGTACACGGCGTACAGGCAGGTCGCCCCGGTGACCGGTACCCCCTCGTTGTGGCCGTCGTCCTCGTCCTGGTCGATGCGGGCGACCAACTCGTCCAGATGGCCGAGGAGTTCGTCGGGCGGCAGGTCCAGGGTTGAGAAGTTGTGGACCGCCGTACGGAGCCGCCCCATCGTCGCCGCCGCGTGCAGTCCGTGTCCCACGACGTCCCCCACGACCAGCGCCACCCTCGCCCCCGGCAGCGGGATCACGTCGAACCAGTCCCCGCCGACCCCGCCCTGCGCCGCGTGCGCGGGCAGATAGCGGTAGGCGACGTCCAGGGCGCTCTGGTCGGGCAGCGCCCGGGGCAGCAGGCTGCGCTGGAGCGTGACCGACAGGGTGTGCTCGCGGGTGTAGCGGCGGGCGTTGTCGATGCTGACGGCGGCGCGCGCCACCAGCTCCTCCGCGAGGGACACGTCCTCCCGCTCGAACGGCTCGGGCCGGTCGGCGCGCCAGAAGGTGGCCATGCCCATGATCACGCCGCGGGCGCGCAGCGGGACCGTGAGCATCGTGTGGATGCCGAACGCCACGATGCGACGGGCGTTCTCGGGATCCTGCACCTGCCAGCCGGCGAAGGCCGGCATGTCCGCCTCCAGCACGGAGTCGCCCGTACCGAATCCGAAGGCCTGCGGCGTGCCCTCGCGGAAGTGGATCAGCTTGCCGATCGGATAGAGCGGGCTGCCTTCCCGCACGCCCCGGAAGGCGACCCGGCGCATGTCCGCACGGCCCTCCTTCGGCTCCTCGCCGCGCAGCACCGGATCCGCCAGGTCGACGCTGACGAAGTCCGCGAACCGCGGCACCGCGAAGTCGGCCAGCTCCTGCGAGGTGCGGGTGACCTCGAGGCTGGTGCCGATCTCCAGACCTGCGTCGTACAGCAGCTTCAGCCGCTCCTGCGCCACGTCCGCCCTGCCGGTCAGCGTCCGCAGCTCGGTGGTGTCGCGCAGGGTGGCCACGCTGCCCGGCGGACCGCCGTCCTGGTCGGTCGACCGCTGACTGACGGCCAGCAGCCGGCCCCGGGCCAGATGCACCTCGTCGGTGGCGTCCCGCCCTGAGGTGAACAGCCCGGCGAGATCGCGGCCGATGCCGAGGTCGGGACAGGGCCGCCCCTCCGCGTCCGCGGGCAGCCCGAGCAGCCTGCGCGCCTCGTCGTTCGCCAGCGCCAGCCGACGGCGGCCGTCCAAGATCAGGACGCCCTCGCGTACGGAGTGCAGGACGGCGTCGTGATGCTCGTACATCCGCGTCATCTCGGCGGGCCCCAGCCCGTGCGTCTGGCGCAGCAGGCGACGGCTGACCAGCGCCGTGCCGCCGGTGGCGAGGATGAGCGCCGCCGCAGCCGAGCCGAGCAGCACCGGCAGCTGGTTGTCGACGACCCCGCCCACGCTGGCCAGGGTCACCCCGGCGGACACCAGCCCGACGACCTTGTCGTCGCCGTCGGTCACGGGGACCACGGCCCGCACGGACGGCCCCAGGGTGCCGGTGTACGTCTCCCGTACGACCCCGCCTGCCGCGGCCGGCGCGATCGTGCCGACGAAGTGCCGGCCGATCCGGTCGGGGTTGGGGTGGGTGTAGCGGATTCCGTCGGTGCTCATCACGACGATGAAGTCCACGTCGGTCGCCTGGCGCGCCGCCTCGGCACGTGGCTGGAGCGAGGCGCTCGGATCCGGATCCGCCAGGGCGTCCACGACACCCGGCGCGTTCGCGAAGGACTCGGCCACGGCGAGGGACCGGTTGCCGGCCTCCCGTCTGGTGTCGTTGCGGACCTGCAGCACCAGTGCCACCACGGCGGCGACGACGAGGAGCACGACGATCGCCGCCTGGAGCACGAAGACCTGCCGGGCGACGGTACGCGCGCTCACCAGCGACCGCAGGCGGCCGAGGACTGCGGCCATGCCTCATTTCTAACACCGTTGGGCGGGGTGGGCACGGTCGCTCCGCGGGGAGGGCCGGAAGGGGGTGCCGGGTTGTGCCGTCGTTCGGGTGCGGCGCCGTCGTGACGGCCGCGCAGTTCCTCGCGCCCTTAGGGGCTACGGCGAGCAGGAACCGACGCGTCCGGCGTCGGGCACTTCACGGTCGGTGGGGGTGCCGGCCGGGGCCGGCATGCGCAGCAGCAGCAGTGCCGCGTCGTCGTGGAGCCGGCCGCCCACATGGGCCAGCAGCTCGTCGTGGAGGGCGGTGACGGTGCGCGCCGGTTCGTCGCAGGTGTGCCGTGCCAGTCCTTCGGCGAGCGGGTAGAACTCCCGCTCGTGGTCACGGGCCTCGGTGACGCCGTCGGTGTACAGCAGCAGCTGGTCCCCGTCGGCGAAGGGCAGCACATGCAGTGCCGGCGTCTCATCCGAGAGGGTGCGCAGTCCCAGGGGCGGCGCCGGCCGCTCCGGGTCGACCGCCACGACGACGGAGTCGCGCACCAGCAGCGGCGGCGCGTGACCGCAGTTGACCACCTCCAGCTGCCCGTCCCGGGGGTACCCGGCGACCACAGCAGTGACGAAGTCGTCGCTGCCCAGGTTGCGTGCCAGGCTCCGCTCGATGCGTGTGACGACGGAGAGGAGATCGGGCTCGTCGTATGCGGCCTCGCGGAACACACCGAGCACCAGAGCCGCGGTCCCCACCGCGGGCAGCCCCTTGCCGCGCACGTCGCCGACGATCAGGCGGACGCCGTACGGCGTGGAGACGAGCGCGTAGAGGTCGCCGCCGATCCGGGCCTCCGCCGCGGCGGCGCTGTAGCGCACGGCGACCTGGAACGGCCCGACCGTCGCCGGTACGGGCTGCAGCAGCGCGTGCTGGGCGGCCTCGGCGACGGAACGCACGGCGGCGAGCACCCGCTCGCGCCGCCCGCGCAGCGCGCTGGCGAGGCTCCCGGCCAGGGTGACGGCCATCAGGGCGGCCAGCACGACGGCCAGCTCGCGGACTCCGGCGTCGTCACGGACGCCGAGGACCGCGCCCAGGGCGGCGGCGAGCAGTCCCAGCCACAGGACCCCGCGCGGCCCGTTGGTGGTGGCCGCGAGCGCGGGACCCACAGCGAGAAGCGGCAGCCAGGTCATCCCCGATCCGCAGACGAGATCGACGAGCGCGATCGCGGAGACGATCAGAATGGGCAGTACGGGCGTAGCGGCGACCAGTCGCCTCGGCCAGTGGTAACGACCGTGGTGCGGGGCCTGGCTCATGTCTTGGGGTGTGTCCTCACCTGTGCGCGTGGGCCATGGTTCCGGAGTTTATGTCCGGTTTATTCAGGAAATCGGTTCGACCCCGGATGGGACAAGGACACGGATTTCAGATAGTGAGCGAGAGGCCTCGGGTCACGCGGCTCGCGGTCGGGAGCAGGCGCGCCCGGACCTCCTCCAGACGGGCCCGGGTCTCCTCCAGCCGGGAGCGCCGGTCGGCCCGCAGCGACACCCCGAGCGATCCGAGGGTGCCCCCGCTGTAGACGGGCACCGCGACGCAGACCGTGCCGAGGGCGTACTCCTCCAGGTCCGTGACCGCCGGGGCCAGCGGCTCCGAGTCGAGCCGCCGGATGAGCTCCGGAGGGTCGGTGATGGTCCTGGGCGTGAGGTCCGCGAGCCGGTGCCGGGACAGGTAGTCCTTGCGCGACTCCTCATCCAGCTCGCGCAGCACGGACTTGCCCAGCGCCGTGGCGTGTCCCGCGTCCTCGAACCCCACCCAGAGATCGACCCGGGGAGCGCGGGGGCCGTCCACGATCTCGGCGACCCGGATCTCGCCCTCCTCGTAGAAGGTGAGGTACGCGGCGGTCGACAGCTCGTCCCGCAGCGCGGCCAGCGTCGGGCGTATCCGGCTCAGCAGCGTCTGCGCCCGGCCCGCTGTGTGCAGGGTGCCGATCCGCTCGCCCAGGATGAATCCGCCGTCGTCGAGTTTGCGCACGTATCCGTCGTGGACCAGCGTCCGCAGCAGGTGGTACGCCGTGGCCAGGGGCAGGCCCGTCTCCCGCGCCAGCTGCTTGGCCGGCGCGCCGTTCTCGTGCGTGCTCATCGCCTCCAGCAGGCGGAAGGCGCGCTGTACGGAGCCGATGAGCGTAGGGCCGTCCTGAGCACCCATAGGAACAGCGTGCGCCGGGCGCCCGGCGCAGGCAAGGCGGGCCCGCCCCCACAAGGCTGGAGCGGCTCGTCCGCGGGGCTGCGGCTCGGCCCGGGGCGCTGGACCGGCTCGGCCGCGGGGCTGCGGCTCGGCCCGCGGGACTGGACCGGCTCGTCCCCGGGGCTGGAGCGGCTCGTCCGCGGGGCTGCGGGTCGGCCCAGGGCGCTGGACCGGCTCGTCCGCGGGGCTGGAGCGGCCCGGCCCGCGGCGCTGGACCGGCTCGTCCGCGGGCTGGACCGGCGCGGCCTACAGCACCCGCGCCACGAGAAGAGCCACGTCGTCGTGGTCGTCGGGGTGGCGCAGGCCGTACAGCAGGAGGTCGCAGGTCTCCTCCAGCGGCCTGTGGGGTTCGTCGAGGAAGCCGAGGAGGACGTTCAGGCGGTCGTCGATGGGATGGAGCCGGGTCTCGACGAGGCCGTCTGTGTAGAGGACCAGCAGGTCACCGGGGCCCAGCTCGACCGTGGTGCTCTCGAACGGGATGCCGCCGACGCCGAGCGGGGCACCGGTCGGCAGTTCGAGCAGCTCCGGGACGCGGCCGGGGCGGGCCAGTGCCGGCGGCATGTGTCCGGCGTTGGCGATGTGGCACTGCCCGGTGCGGGGGTCGTACACCGCGTACAGGCAGGTGACGATGTAGTGCTCCAGATCGCAGGTGATCTTGTCCAGGTGCTGGAGCACGGAGCCGGGCTCGAGGTCGAGATCGGCGTAGGCACAGGTGGCGGTGCGCAGCCGGCCCATGGTGGCGGCGGCGTCGATGCCGTTGCCCATGACGTCGCCGACGACCAGCGCCGTCTTGTCGTCCTCCAGCGGGATGACGTCGTACCAGTCGCCGCCGACCTCGCTGGTGGCCTGGGCAGGCTGGTAGCGGGAGGCGAGCTCCAGACCCGTGTGGTGCGGCGGATGGTCGGGCAGCAAGCTGCGCTGGAGGGTCAGGGAGGTGTTGCGCACGCTCTGGAACCAGCGGGCGTTGTCGATGGCCACCGCGGCCCGGCCGGCCAGCTCACTGGCCAGGACGACGTCGTCCTGGTCGAACGGCAACGGATTGCGGGTGCGCTTGAGGTCGAGGGCGCCGAGCACCTCGCCGTGCGCGATCAACGGCACGGCCAGATAGGAGTGCACGCCCGCCCGCGCCAGCAGCTCGGTGGCCTCGGCGTCCTTGGCGATACGCGGCAGATCCTGCTCGCCGACATGGCGTACGAGGATCGGCCGGCCGGTGTGCACGCACAGGGTGACCAGCCGGTCGCCCTCGTACGCGGCGAGGTCGCCGGGGGAGTCGGCGGCGCGCAGCGCCACGCTCGGGTAGGCCGCCTTCAGCGCGAGCGCGCGGAACAGTTCCGGGCCGTTGTCCGGCTTGCGGTTGCGCCGGCAGGCCAGCGCGGCGTCCAGGACGTCCACGGCGACCACGTCGGCCAGCTCGGGAGTGGCGACCTCCGCCAGCTCGTGGGCGGTCCGGTCCACCTCCAGCGTGGTGCCGACCCGGGTGGAGGCGTCGGCGATCAGGGCCAGGCGCCGCCGTGCCCGGTCGGCCTCGGCTGCCGCGCGGTGCCGCTCGGTGACGTCGACGAACGAGATGGCCGCGCCCAGGACCCGCCCGCCCGGGTCCTCCAGCCGGTAGAAGGACAGCGACCAGGCGTGCTCGTTCTCGGGGTCCGCCGGCGGGCGGCCCACGTGGTACTGGTCCAGCAGCGGCGTGCCGGTGGTGAGCACCTGGCGCAGACAGGACTCGATCGTGTCGATGTCTGGCAGCGGCAGGGTCTCCCGCAGCCGGCGGCCGACGTGATCCTCCGCCGGGGTGGCGTCGATACGCTCCAGTCCCGGGTTGACCAGCAGATAGCGCAGGTCCGGGTCCAGGAGCGCGATCCCGATCGGGGACTGGTTGATCAGCCGTTCGCACAGCGCCAGGTCCGTCTCGACCCGTTGGAGCAGGGAGTGGTCGGCCGCGATGCCCAGGGCGTAGACGTCACCGAGATCGTCCAGCAGCCGCATGTTGCGGAACTCCGTCAGCCGGGTGCTGCCGTCCTTGTGCCGCACGGGGAAGGTGCCGGCCCAGCTCCGGCCCGTCTCCAGCACCTCCGTGAACAGCTGCACCACGGCCGGCAGCTGATCGGGGTGGATGAACAGGCGCGTCGCATGCGTGCCGAGGGCCTCCTCGGCCGTATAGCCGAAGAGCTCCTCGGCCTGCGGGGTCCAGAAAACCACCCGCCCGTCGGCGTCCACGACCACCGCGGCCACGCTCAGCACATCGAGCAGACCGGTCGGCCGGGACGGCTCCGGCGCGTACCCGCCTCCCGCGGACTCGAAGGATCCGGCTGTCATCCCAGCTCCTCCTTCACCGGCCGGCACGGCCTGCCGACCTCGGCCACGGTCGGGTACCACGATCGGGGCGACCGGCACCTCCATGCTCTCTCCGCCCTCCCGGTCCTGCCCGGTGAGAGGCCGCCTACGGGCCGCCCCCGCCCACCCGCCCGCACGTCAGCGGAACGGGACCGGGGCCGTCGGCCCGTGCACATCGGGCGGACAAGCAGGAACATGGTCGTGTAGAAGACGGGACGGGACCCATGGACGCTGCGTGAGGACCCATGGATGCTGCGCGAGAAGAACCGGAGGCGCCCACGTCCGCAGGACCGAGCGCCATATTCGACGCGTCCACCGACGCGGCGGCGGTCGTGTCCGGACACGGTGTCGTCATCGGCTGGACCCGGGCCGCGGAGGAGCTCCTCGGCCACCCCGCCTCGGAGATCGTCGGTTCCCCCGCCGAGCGGCTGCTGGCGGTACCGAGTGACCCGGTCCGTGCGGCCGGCGTCGCCGAGCGCTGCCGGGAGGGCATGGGATGGAACGGTCTTATTCCGCTACGGCACCGTGACGGCCGCCGCGTCGATGTGGACCTGCGGGTCTCCGCGTCCTTCCGCATCACGGGGGACGAGTGCTTTCTGATCTCGGCACGGCAGCGGCGCCGGCAATGGGCGGTCGGCCAGTCCATGCTCGACGGATTCCTGACCCGCTCACCGGTCGGCATGGCCGTGCTGGACACCGAGCTGCGCTACGTCTGGCTCAACGACACCCTGGAACGCTTCGGAGGTGTCCCCCGCGAACAGCGCCTCGGCCGCCGGCTGAGCGAACTGCTGCCGGGGCTGCAGGCGGAGACCATCGAGGGCCGGATGCGCAAGGTCCTGGAAACGGGCCTGCCCGTCACCGACTACGAGTACGTGGGATGGAGTTGGGCCGACCCCCACCGTCAGCACGCCTACTCCACCTCGTTCTTCCCCCTGGTGGACCCCGACGACTCGATCACCGGCGTCTGCTACATGGTGCTGGACGTCACCGAGCGGTGGAACGCCCGCCAGCTGCTGTCGCTGGTCAGCGAGGCCGGAACCCGCATCGGTACCACGCTGGACGTGCTGTGGACGGCTCAGGAACTGGCCGACTTCGCCGTCCCGCGCTTCGCGGACTTCGTCGTCGTCGACCTGCTGGAGCCGGTGCTCAGCACCGAAGGGCACGGAACGTGGCTGACCGACGCGGGCCCGGCCCCCGCCAAGCCGGTGATGCGCCGGGCCGGCATGAGCTCGGTGCGCGAGGGCTGCCCGGAGGCGGTGGCGCGGGTGGGGGAGCGGGTGGACTTCGTCCCGCCGCCGCACGACGCGCATCTGCTCATCGACGGAGGGCCGATCCTCATCCCGGTCCTCGACCCCTCCGACGAACTGTGGAACTCCGAGCAACCCGCACGAGCGGCCCGCATCCGCGAGTTCGGCCTGCACTCCCTCATCTCCGTGCCGATGCGGGCACGGAACACCACCCTGGGTCTCACCACCTTCATACGGTCGCGCAATCCCGTCTCCTTCCAGCCCGACGACGTCCTCGTCGCCCAGGAACTGGTGGCCCGAGCGGCCCTGTGCGTCGACAACGCCCGCCGTTACACCCGGGAACACACGGCCGCGGTCACCCTGCAACGCAGCCTGCTGCCCCAGGCCCTGACGGGGGGTACGGCACTGCAGGTGGCCTCCTCCTATCTGCCCGCGGACCCGAGCGGCGGGGTCGGCGGGGACTGGTTCGACGTGATCCCGCTGTCCGGGGCCCGGGTGGGCCTCGTGGTCGGCGACGTCGTCGGCCACGGCATCACGGCGGCGGCGACCATGGGCCGGCTGCGCACCGCCGTACAGACCCTGGCCGACATGGAGATGCCGCCCGACGAACTGCTGGCCCACCTCGACGACCTCGTGCTGCGCCTCAGCGAGGAGCGGCCCGAGGTCGAGCCGAGCGGGGCAGCCCACCAGGGCATTGCCGGGTTCCTCGGCGCCACTTGCCTGTACGCCGTGTACGACCCCGTCACCCGACGCTGCACGATGGCCCGCGCCGGACACCCGCCGCCGATCGTCGTCGCGCCCGACGGGCAGGTCTCCTACCCGGAACCCCCTGCCGGGCCCCCGCTCGGGCTGGGCGGGATGGCCTTCGAGGCCTGCGAGATCGAACTCGCCGAGAACAGCCTGCTCGGCCTCTACACCGACGGCCTCGTCGCGGACGCCGACCGCGACATGGAACGCGGCATGTCCCGGCTCGGCGACCTGCTGTCCCGGCGGGACCTCGACCTCGACACGCTGTGCTCGTCCGCGGTGCGCGAGCTCGTGCCCGCGCCGCAGCCCGACGACATCGCCCTCCTGCTTGCGCGCACCCACGCCCTCGGCGCCGAGCACGTCGTCTCGTGGGACGTGCCCGTCGACCCGGCCGCCGTCGCCGACATCCGGGCCCGGGCGACCCGCCAGGTGACGGAATGGGGTTTCGCGGAACTGGCCATGACGACCGAGCTGATCGTGAGCGAACTGGTCACCAACGCCATCCGCTACGCCGAACCCCCCATCCGCCTACGCCTCCTCCGCGACACCCGTCTGACCTGCGAGGTCGCCGACGGCAGCAGCACCGCCCCACGACTGCGGCACGCCCGCAGCATGGACGAGGGCGGCCGCGGCCTGTTCCTGGTGGCCCAACTCACCCATCGCTGGGGCGCCCGTTACACGGCCGGCGGAAAGATCATCTGGGCCGAACAGGAAATTCCCTGACCGCCGACAGCGGTGTGCCGGGCCCGACTGCACGGGCCCGGCACACCAACCGACGTGCGAATCCCCTAAGGGACCAGGATCAGCTCCTCGTCTCCGCCATCACCACCCGTGCTGCTTCTTCTCGTGCCCGGAGTGCTTGGGCTTGTCGGGCTGCTTGGGGTGATCCGGCTTGACGGGCTTGCTCGGGTAGTCGGGCTTCACCGGCTTCACCGGGTGAGCGGGCTTGGCCGGGTAGGCAGGCTTGGCCGGGTACGCGGGCTTGACGGGGTGGGCCGGCTTGGCGGGGTACGCGGGCTTGACCGGCTTGGCGGGGTAGGCGGGCTTGGCCGGGTACTCAGGCTTCACCGGTTTTGCCGGGTACACGGGCTTCGCCGGGTAATCCGGCTTCACAGGCTTGACCGGGTAGGCGGGCTTGGCCGGGTAGTCGGGCTTCACCGGTTTGGCGGGGTAGGCGGGCTTCGCTGGGTAGTCGGGCTTGACTGGCTTGACCGGGTAGGCGGGCTTGGCCGGGTAGTCGGGCTTGACTGGCTTGACCGGGTAGGCGGGCTTCGCCGGGTAATCCGGCTTCACAGGCTTGACCGGGTAGGCAGGCTTCGCCGGGTAGTCGGGCTTCACCGGCTTGACCGGGTAAGCGGGCTTGACGGGGTGCACCGGGTATTCCGGCTTGACTGGCTTGGCCGGGTACTCGGGCTTGACCGGCTTGACCGGGTATTCGGGCTTGACCGGGTGTACCGGATACTCGGGCTTGACCGGGTGTACCGGGTAGGCGGGCTTGACCGGGTGTACCGGGTAGGCGGGCTTTTCCGGGTGTACCGGGTACGCCGGCTTGGCGCCGTGTGCCGGATGTGCGGGCTTGGCCGGGTACGGCGGGTGCGGGGTGGTGTCGTCCTGGGCGTGGGCGGTGCCCGCGCTCGCCAGTGCGGCTGCGGCGAGCGCGGCAGCCATGGCGGCGGGCGCCAGAACAGATCGCCATTTCGGCGATGTCGTCATCTTCCACTCTCCTCGACTTGGTTCAGGGCCTCGTGACGGTTGGTCAGCACCAAGAGCCGGACAGTGGAATGAATAGGAAATACGGTGATATGAATAACGCCGCGACGCCCATAAGCCACCGGATGGTGTAGCACCCGGGGGCCAGTTGGCCCGGAACCGGCGAGGCTCGGAGGGGCCCCGCCCAACGGAGTGGCGGCGACCGCGACCCCGGGTGTCAGGACACCAGCCCTCGCCCGTCCCGCAACCTCCCGGCGAACGCCCGCGCGGCGGCCAGGTCCCCGGCGTTGGGCCGCTGCTTGTTGATACCGCCGAGGATTTTGAACGGCGTCCAGGTGTCGAACGCCCGGCACGAGAAGCTCCCGTCCACCTCGAAGCCCTTGCCTCGGAGGAGCCGGACGAGGGGGCGGGTGAAAGGCGCCGGCGAAATCTCGGGGAGCCCGCTGGTGGCGAACACGAACGTCCGGCCTCGCCCGGCGGGAAGTGCCTTGACGAACTCGGTCAGCCGGGGGTGGAGCCTGCCGTAGAAGACGCCCGAGCCGAATCCCACGAGGTCGGCCCCGGCCAGCTCCGCCAGGTCGGCCTGCTCGGGCGCGACCACCTCCGCGCCGAGTACGTCGGCCATGCTGTTGGCGACACGACGCGTATTGCCGTGCGACACGGACGTGCACACGATGACGGTCCTCATCCTCACGATCCCTTCTCTCGCTTTGACAGTGAGGACCGCACAGAGGCACTCAGACGTGACAGCCGCCCGGATGTGACGCGGTGTCATCGCCTGCGCGACAGCGGCCGCGTACGCGTTGAACCTGCTGTTGAGGCGCTCGAAAACCAGTGGCGCGGCGCTGCCGGCCGCCAATAACGTGGCTGCCGATCCAACTCCCCCAGGCAAGGACGTGCCGTTGTACACCGTGTGAGACCTCCCGAGAGCTGATTTGTCGCGCGTCGCGCTTATGCGCCGCGCTCCTTTTTGCTGCGGACTTCTCACTGGAACCGGTGTACTTCTGTGCTCAATAGCTGGGTGGTCATGCCCACCTGCCTGCCGCTCGTTCTCCGCCGTTGCCACACCTGCGCGTCCGAGCGCTTCCGGGCGAACGGCAAGTTTCGCGTCAACGCGAACCACAAGCTCCTCGACGTCTGGCTCCTCGTGCTCTGCACCGCTTGCGGGGAGACTGCGAAGCTCACGGTCCTGGAGCGGATGAACGTGCGCTCCGTACGGCCTGAGCTGCTGGACCGGCTGCACGACAACGACCCCGGCCTGGCAGCCGAGTTGCTCCAGGATCCGGTCGTGCAGCGCCGCAATCGCATCGCCCTCGACTGGGGCAACGCCTGGCGCCTCGACACGGGCGGATCGGATCACCTGGACCGTGAGGTGATCGACGTGTCGGTCCGCTTCGCGGCCCGGATCCCCGTCCGGCCGGTGCGACTGATCGCTGAAGGCTGCGGTCTGTCGCGGGCCGAGGTCGAGAGACTGCTCGCGGAGGGGAAGCTCGTTTCGGCGGTCCGGCTGAGCGGCAAGCTCTCCGGCGACTTCACCTTCACGCTCAAGCGCTGAGCCTACGGGTCAGTCAGGGCCTGTCCGGCAAGATCCGCCCGACAGGCCCTGGAGGACCACTCCCGCGCGGCGCCCCCGGTGAAATCAGGGCCGTCCTTGCGCTTGAATCCCAGATGCCGTGACGCAGCATCGCCGGGATGTCCGCCTGCGCCGGCTCGTCGCCGGCCCGGCCGGGGGCGGCGAGGCCTGCGGCGCGGAGGTCATGGCTTCCTCACGGTGACGGTGTACGTGTGGATGGCGGCTCGGTACTTCTTGTCGGGGTTGGGACTGCCGCTCGGGACAGGAGACGGGGTGACGGGACCGCCGGCATCGCCGCCGCCTGCGCATGCACCATGCGGGCACTGGATGAGCCGGATCTTCGTCGTGCCCCGACCCGACGGCCCTGAAGTCGAAGAAGCCGTTCCGCTCCCGCTGCCGACGGCGTCGTCGGCCTCGATCTCCTCGCGCTTGTCCGTCTACCGGACGACTTCAGGGTCGGGTTCCGGCACCGTCGCTCTGCTGGCCCGCCACTTCACCACCCGCCTGGGGTCCGCCGATGCCTCACACCCGCTATCTGATCGCCGTCGCCGCGCTCTGCTGCGCCATCACCTGGGCCCTGCGAGCCCTGCCCTGCACCGCCCTGGAGCCTCTCATCCAGTACCTCAGTACCCACATGCCCACCGGCGTCCTGGTGATCCTCAGCCTCTACACCGTGCGCACCCTGCCGCTGACCGAGGTGCGCGTCCTCGCGCCGCTGGCCGGCCTGCAGCCCGCCGAAGCGACAACCATCGTGCTTCGGCTCACCTCGTCGAGACAGCCGCCCCGATGAGGGGAAACGTCTTTAGCCGGTGACGTTGTCCTTCTCCCCGGTGCGGAACATGCGGCTGACGGCGTCAGTGAACCGCTTTCGCCCTTTCGGCGACCGGTTCTCCCTGTCGATCAAGAAGCGCGCCGTCTGTGCCGTGTCGCGAGAGGGGTGACCCACCTGATGGAGTTGCCAGTAGCGGGCTACTCGTCGATCCAAATCTGCCAGGTCAGTCCGGCCGGTCCGCGCCAGAAGCACCGGGCCTCTCCAGCTTTCTGGAGCTGTCAGGGCCACTACGCCCCCGTCAGGGGTGTAGGCAGCTGTGTACTCGCCCTCTGCAACATCGATTGCCTCCATCCAGTTCGCTGCCTGGACGAAGGACGTGAAGACGCAAAGATCTTCCGTCTGGTCGAAGACGAGCACCGTTTCGCTGGGAAGCTCCATGCCGACATCCTGACAGCCGGTCTACGGGCTACCTGCGCGGCCTGGTCAGCGCGACCTTGTGGTGCGGGTCCTGGCGAGGGGGCGGTGACCCGGAACGGACGACCGTTGCCTCCGCCTGCAGCGACGATCTGGCCACCGTGACACTCGACGAGGAACTCGACCGTGCGGTGGGCATCCTCTCCATCGGCGACATGGCAATCCAACGGAACGCCAGGGCCTGGCCGGTGGAACGTGCCGGGTCGGCGTGCCCAAGGCGGATGAGGCGGTTCTCGAAGGGGTCCCGCTCATTAATCACTCGACCGCCCGTCGGACCTGCGGGAAACTCCCCGCGATGACTCAACGAACCGATACGCCTCCCACCTGGGACGAGCGCACGCAGCTGATCACGTTCCTGGAGTACGCCCGTGACACGGCGCGAGCCAAGTGCGAGGGCGTGTCCGCACAAGACGCCCGCAGGGCCCCGCTCCCGAACTCACCGCTGATGACCCTGTGCGGGCTGATCAGCCATCTGCGGTGGGTCGAGTACCACTGGGTCCAAGTGATGTTCCTGGGGGAGGAACCAGCGGGTCCGCTCACGCAGGCGAGTGACGACGACCCCGACCCCGAGATGCGGACAGCGCTGGACATCCCGTTGCCCCAGCTTCTCGCCGCATACGAGGAGCAGAGCGACCGCTACCGTCGCCTGCTGTCCGACCACGACTTGAACTCGAAGGCCAAGCGACCCATCAGCGACGGCCGCCACGTGGACCTCCGCTGGGTGATCCTTCACCTCATCGAAGAGATCTCCCGGCACAACGGGCATCTCGACATCGTGCGAGAGCTCGTCGACGGACAGACCGGCGTCTAGGCCCCTTCGGCTGGGCACGAGCGGAGCCCGCGTCTGATCGAAGCGACGGTGCCGGTGCCGTGGAAGACGTAGGCACGCTGTCGAACCTCGTGACCACAGCCCGACGCAAGGCCAGCGGACGCGTCCGCCGTCACCGGCGAGGTGGGTCTTGCGCTCGGCGACATCAGCGCCGCCAACCGCTACTTCTTCCGGCCGGCCTCGATCGTCAATGCGGCTACGAGGCCAACCGCCCCCGCAGCCATCGAGCCGAAGAAGACCCCGTCGAAGAGCGCACTGTTGGCGCCCTCAACTGTGCCGTCCTCATGCCGGCACGACTTCTCGAAGGGGAAGCTGGCGGTGTGCAGATCTCCGCAGCGATTGTGCAGGTCTTCATTGAGCACGCTTGCCTTGACCCAAGAGAGCCCCCACACCAGGAAGAAGATCCCGGCGCAGGCGCACACGGCTCCCCATAACCGGTTCAGTCGAGCGTCGAACGTGCCGGGCCTCGTCATGCGCTGGAGCGTACGCGCCTTTACGGCGACGACCGCCGCGGGCGCTCGTCGTCGGCACTCGCAGCTGCCATGCCCCCGGATACACTGCTCCGCTCCACTCTGACTGGAGGTCATCCGAGTGTCCCCTGCACGGGTACTTGCCGGTGCTCCGTCGGCTCTGGTGATTCTCGCCCTCTCCGGCTGCTCCTCCCCTTGGAGTTGCACCGACACGACGGCGGAGCGCGGTGAGGCCGGTGTCAGGGTGCAGGTCGAGGACACGTCTGGGCGGCCTCTCGGCGTCACGGCTGCGGTCGTTGACTGGCGCATTGAGCCCCACCCGCAGGTGCCCTCCGATGGTGACCAGGTCCACCTCCACTACCGCTTCGACGGCGCCGACGAGATATCCGGCCCTGCGGTGGACGCCTGCGCGGTCGACAAAGTGCGCATGGCGTTGGGGTGTCAGACGGTCTATTCGTCCGAGGCGTTCGGGCCGGACGGTGACCTCACGGGGGACGCCTGGCTCGCCGTCGAGCACCCTGAGCAGGTTGCCGGAGTGCTGTTGATCCCCAATGACCAGTCCTACGACGGACGAACCTGCGAGCAGGACATCAAGGACGGTGGTGGGCCGCATCCTCCGGAACCAGCCAGCGTGGGGGACCAACTGTAAGCCGTCATTTCAGTCGGGAGCCGGCGGTGACGTAACGGATCGCGACGTGAGCGGATGGGCGGGATGCCGCGGGCCAGCGGATCACGGCCTTGCTGTTCAGAAGGTTCGCGCGGAGATACCGACGGACAAGGGCAGGCCGTGACGGTCGACGATGAGATGGATTCTCGACCTCACGCCCGACAGCCCGAACCCGGCGGCAGTTGGTTCCAGATGCCGTCCCAGGCGGCCACGAAGATTTCGCCGCCGGCACCTCACGGTCCCCTCGATCGCCGAGTGCTCGCCCAGGACGCTGTACGGGACCACGGCCGGCCGCGGCGCCGACTTCGTGGCGGCGATCAGTCCGAGCGCTTTGCGACGTTCCATGGAGGGGGCCTCGTATTCGATCGGTGGAGGGGAAAGGCGCAACGGTCGGTGGTGTGGTGACCGAGGCGCGATTTCAGGAGACCGCTTCTGAGCCAGGCGTGGCAGGTCGGGTTTATGGGGGGTACAAGCTCGACCCCCCACCCCGCGGGGTGGGGGGTCGCAGCGTGGAAGGCATGCCGCACCCGACACCTCCCGGACACCCGCGCCGTGTCAATCCCCTGATTTCATAAGGACGTTGGTCATGCAGCCTGGCTCTGGCCAGAAGAACCGTGCATGTCGCAGCGATGGCCCGAACAGGGGAGGAGACGCGGACGGCGCTCCTCCCGTTGAGCGCCGAGTCATTGCTCGACGAGGACCTTGAGGCTCTTGCGGTCGGCCATGCCCCGGTATCCGGCCGGGACGCCGTCGAGGTTCGTGGTGGCGTCGAAGACCGATCCCACGAAACCGGCAGTGCCGCAGGTGGAGAAGGTTGCGTTTATGGGGGGCACAAGCTCGACCTCCCTCCGAGCGCCCCGGTGGCTACGGTGGAACGCAAGGACGACCACAGTGGCCACCGCACGGAGATCCGGGACTTTCTCGCCGGCCGACGCGCCAAGATCACCCCTGAGCAGGCCGGTCTGCCCACCAGTGCCCGGCGCCGGGTCCCGGGGCTGCGGCGTGAGGAAGTCGCCGTCCCGGCCGGCGTGAGCACCGCGTGGTACACCCGCCTGGAGAAGGGCCACATCAGTGGCGTCGCCGAAGACGTCCTCGCCGCGGTCGCCCGAGCCCTGCAACTGGACGAGGACGAACGCACCTACCTGTTCTCCCTGGCCCGCGCCGCCAGGCCCGCCCGGCGCACGCCGTCCCGCCGCAAGGACGTCGAGGTCCCGCCCCGCATCCAGTGGCTGCTCGACTCCGTCACGATGTCCGCTGCCTTCGTACGCAACGGCCGCTTGGACGTCATTGCCCACAACGTGCTCGGCAGGGCCTTGCACGCGCCGATGTTCGAGAGCCCCACCATCGACAAGCGCGGCCGCACCAACTTCGCCCGCTACCACTTCCTCGATACCGGCTCACAGGACTTCTTCGTCGACTGGGAGGCCGGCGCCGCCGCCACCGTTGCGTTGCTGCGGGCCGAGGCCGGGCGTGAGCCGCATGATCGGGCCCTGCGCGAGCTGATCGGCGAACTGTCCACCGTCAGCGCCGACTTCCGCACCATGTGGGCCGCGCACGACGTCCGTATCCGCCACGAGGGCGTCAAGCGGCTGCAGCACCCCGAGGTCGGCCTCCTCGAGCTGACCTACCGGTCTCTGGACCTGCCCGTGTAGCAGCGAGCTGTGCACGACCTGAGCCTCTACACCGCCGAACCGGGCAGCACGTCCGAAGAACGCGTCACACTCCTCGCCAGCCTGGCAGCCACCCCCGCCTGGGCGACCGAGACCACCGACCAACTGCGCTGAGCAGCCTGCTCAGACAGTTGTTGCCGGCGGCTGTGTTCCGCCGGAAGCCCACCGCTCTCCGTGTCGGCCTCCGCTTCCGGATGGCGCCTCAGCGGCGGGGCTCTGGCAGGTCAGCGGTCGCGGTCGCGGGAGCCGGCCCGATTCGGGTCGCGGCTCATTCTCCTCAGATGCTCCCAGCGGCCTCGAGCGCTCCGTCAGCGCCTGCGATCGGAGCCGCATCCCCCATGGCAGCACCTCGCGGTGATGACTCAGAGCCAGTCCTTCCGCTTGAAGATGAGGTACAAACTGGTGCAGACTCCCGCCATCAGCAACACCGCGAACGGGTACCCGAACACCCAGTGCAGCTCCGGCATGTGATCGAAGTTCATGCCGTAGATCGTCCCGACCAGCGTCGGAGCGAACAGGATCGCCGCCCAGGACGAGATCTTCTTGAAGTCGTCTACCAGGTGGCGCTGACCTGGAACGATGTGACATTCGCTGTCGCTGACCTGCGGCGATGAGGCTTTCAGGTTCGGGCCGCGATATGTAGCCCATTCTCCCCACGCGCTCCCCAGCGCCGCCCGTACTCCCCAAATTCTCCCCAGGGAGCGGCTCGTTGAGTCACGGGGCGGCGCTGCGGTGCCCGTGACGTCGAGAGCCCTGTTCACAGTCCGTTACCAGCACCGGACCGCCTTGCCGCAGGCGGATTGCGTGCATGCTTGGGTTGCGTAGTCCACAGACGCCTGCCTATGCGAGTTGCTCCGGCGGTTCGGCTGAGCCTGGCGCGGGCTCCGATTGTCAGTGGTGACCCATATCATCCGCTCACCCGTATAGAGCCGGTTCGGAGCGGAGCGGTACGACATGGCACGACGACGTCCGTGGATCATCGAGGACAGCGCGATCGACTCACCGGATCAAGATCGTTTTGATCACCGGTCAGTGAGTCGTGAACTTCTCGATATCGTTCGCGGCTCCACTCAGCCGCTCGCTGTCGGACTGCTCGGGCCGTTCGGCAGTGGCAAGTCCTCCGTCGTGCGTCTCCTCGCAGATGAACTGAGAGGGGACAAGAAGTGGGCGATCCTGCACTTGAGCGCCGAGCGGCACAGTGGCTCAGCCCGGGCAAGGGGATTGCTGTACGGGCTGCTTGACGAAGCTCAGCGGCAGAGGCTCATCACTGTCGGGAAATGGGAATCCGAACGGGCTTGTCTGGACGGCGGGCGGCAGCGCACTGCGTCGCGTCCCACTGCTAATGCCGCCAAGCCAGGGGGCACGCGGTGGTTCACCTACCCCGCAGCCGCTGGTGTTGCGCTGGCGTGGCTTCTCGCCTCCCTGGTCACGATCTGGCTGCTCGGCACTGTTGTGGTGACGGTCGGCCACTTCAGTGGCCTCGGAGCCGGTGTATCGGCCTGGACCTGGTTCGCAGCTCAGGGGGCTGGACCGCTGACAACTGCCTTGTCGGGCGCTGCCGTCGTGGCCTGCGTTCTCGGGACTGCCAAGGACGGCGCGCTGTCCATGTTGAAGAAGCACGAGATCACCCTCACCACACCGCGTCCGGAATCCACAGACGACCTGGAGCAGGTGTTCTCCGGGCTGATCGAAGCCATCGATCGCCGATTGGTCATAGCCATCGATGACATTGACCGCCTGGCTGCAAGTGAAGTGCTCGAAGCCATCACCACCGTGCGCAGCCTGCTGCTCACCGGTACGTACCACAAGCATCCGCCCGTGTTCCTGCTCTCCTGCGACGAGGACATTGTCCGAGAGGCGATTGTCGGCGTGCGTCCGGGGCTGGCCCATCGGCCCGTCCAGCGGGACCGCGGCAGTGGACAGCATGTTCCGGCCCGGGCCGCCGAACGCAAGGCGACGGAAGAGGCCGCGCAGGAGTACTTGAACAAGCTGTTCACCGTTCGGCTCGTGCTTCCTGCCCACCACGACGCAGATCTCCGTCAGTACCTTGAGCACCTCCTCACCCAGCCCGAACCACACCAACTGGTGGCCCGGCTTGGCGGTATATCGGCCCTGCGTGACGTACTCGAAACGCTGATCCACCCGGACGTCCGTGATCCCCGGCATGCCATCCGCCTGCTTAATGCCTTTTTGGCTGACTACGGCCTTGCTATCCGACGTGAGCAGGACAACGGCGCGTCCGCCTGGATCGCCCGCGGTGAAGTCACCGGCCACCCCATCACCCTGGCCAGGCTGACTGTGCTGCGCCACGATTACCGAGCTTTGTACGACGCCATTCGCGCCGAGCACGACCTGCTCGCGCTCTTGGACGACGCCCTGCTCAACGCGCCCAGCGCGCTTCGCGATCCGCTCCTTGATGCCTACGTCATCAAGGCCGAGCAGGATGGTTCGGAAGACGGATCAGGCGACGACGTCGGTGTCTTGCCCCGTCTCGATACCGCGGCGCACCCCGGACTGAGCTATCTGCGGGCCACGGCCTTCCGGGCGCGGATGGGACGCCCCGAGCACCTGACGCCGCTCCTCACTTTGGGCTCCACTCCGGCCAGCCGTGCGCTGGGCAGTGACCAAGCAGCAGCCGTCCAACGTGAACTGCTTCAGCGTGATGCCGATGCCTTCCGTGACCGCCTCACAGCTATCGACATGCGCGCACGTGTGCTACTTGCCGCGACCCACGCCTTGGGGGCAGCGCGCCCCGGCCAGGACCTCGACAACACGATGGCAGCTATCGTGCAGGCTCTCGCATCCACGCCTGGCCTTACAGACCACCTCGACTCCAGCGGCGACCCCGTCAAACGCGCTCTGCTCAACCTGACCGACCGCATCGCCAGCCGACGCACACAGACCCGAGAAGCGGTTGCGGCCCACCACCTCATCGGGATCCTCCGTCTCATACCCCCGGCTCACCTACCCTCCCTCTACACCAGTCTCAGCGTTCCTCCCGCACCGGCCCCCGGAGTCACCGCCGAGACAGATCAGCCGGCTTTCGCGTGGGCCAAGGCGCTGATCCTCCTCCCTGCCAACGAGCACGCTCAGCAGCTGCGACCCGCCGTGGAGAAGTACTTCCGTATCCTCGCCCGCACCGGTGGGCCCGAGCACCTGAAGGCATGGCTCGTAGAGCATGCCGAAGCGCCCGCAGCACAGCGCGCCCTCTGGCCACCAGACGCGTATCAAGCGCTCCTCACGATGGCCAGGCGTGCGGCGGACAGCACCACCACAGCCGAGGTCCGCCGTGCTATTGACGAGGCAGCCAACTACCACCACTGGCAGCCGCCAGTCATGCGCGGCGTCCTGGAATGGCTGTCTGCCGACTCTGACCCACTGCGCAGACATGCGGTGGACCTTCTGCGTCAGCGCACGATTCCCAAAGACGAATGGGGCCGAGCCACCGCCTCTGATGCGGCAAGCGACGCCACGCTCGCCACAGAGCTCCTCGGGCACGCGGCCACGTTCCTTATCGATGACGATGATGCCGAGAGCTCCGAGAGGACCCTGGAACTCCTCCACCGCTGGCTACGGATCCTCGGTGACCGCACCGCCCCCGACGGACGCCACGTCAGCACCGTCGTTGCCGAGGCACTCGGCCAAACCGCACACACATGCCAAGAGCTCGCCTCGGCAGCAGCCGGCATTCTGTCCGACCTACAACAGCAGGACGCGGCAACCTGCGCCGTGGCCATCGCAAGTCATCTTAGAGAAACGGCATCCAGCGATGTCTCTGTGGCCGACGCCCTCGCGGAAGCCGTGCTGACGTTCATGCGGGTCAGGACCAACGACCCCACAGCCAAGGATGCCGCTCGCGCATGCCGTACGGCCCTGACGGCCGGCTTCACCAGCGACGATGCCCAAAGCGCTTTCGCACGTCGGCACCTTGCCGCGGTCATGACCACTGACGCGGGCCGCGAGGCGGGCGAAGTACTGATCGACGAATTCACGCCCCGCCTCGCACAGCAGCACATGCCCCTCAGCGCAGATCACTTCTCAAGCCTCCGTGTTCTGCTTGGCAACCCGCCTACGAGAGCCGCCCGCCTGGGTCAGGTACTACAACACCTCCACAATCGGATGGGCACGCAGCCGGCTGAGAATGCAGGGTTTGCGGCCCACTACGTGGCGGACCAGACAGTCGGCGTGCAGTGGCTCACATGGATCACCCAGCACTGGGCCGCCATTCCTGACCATGAGCGCTCACTCGCCGTGGCCGCAGCTCACCGTCCAGATCTGGCCCAGAGCAACGGACTTCCCGACCTGCTTGCCCAACACCTCCTGGATACGGGCGAGGCAGGATCGTGGCAGCATGCCGCAGCCCTCTGGAACGCAGTCGCCTCGGAACGCCAAGTGGCCCTGCTCGTGGCCGCGAACGGCCGCTGCCCTGCCCTCGCCGATCGAGCGGCTCAAGCATCGACAGATATCCTCATCACAGCACTGAACGCAGCGACAACCCACGAACTACCTGCTCTTCTCATCCTCATCTCGACGAGTCCGCAGGCTTCCCAGGCCATCTCTGACTACCTCGACGACGCTATTGCGGCTCGCGAATGGAATGAAGCAGACGCTGTACTCATCGCTGCCGCTTGCTCTGACCTCGCGCCCCTGTGGAAAGTCCTCCTGGCGGCCCTTTCAAAGGGCCCAAGCACGATCGAACGCGTCGGCCCGCTCATCGCCGTGCTGCTTACGCGCGCCCCCGACGACCCTCCCCGCAACCTCGTTGACGAGATTGCTCCTGTGCTCCGCGACGCGACAGCCGCCAGTGCCGCAGCGCTCGGCTACGCCGTTAAGCCCGCACCTCACATCGCCACGGCACTGCGCCGCACCCTGCACGGACACAGCAAGACTGCTGCGGAGAAGGAACGGACAACGGCCTTTAAGCAGGCGGCAGGACTTCGATGATGACGTCACTGACTGTCGGTCCGTCACCGCGTGGTGATCGACGGCAGCCGGCGCTGCGGTCGCAGGGTCTGCGGGACAGTTCGGGGTCGCGTACCTGTTCAGTGGAGGGTGCTGGCTTACGTTTCTCGTGGTACTCGCCGGGCTGCCAGGTGGTGCTGGGGGCCCTGAGCTATCCAGGGCAGTGGGCCGGCGGCCTTGTCCGAGCCGATGGTGAAGAGGTTCATGATGATCGGCCTGTGTTAGGCGCACCGCATGAAGCGAGTGGTGTCACTGGCGAAGTTGCCTGGTTGGGCAGCGCTCGGTGGCTCTGCTGGGGAGGGCCGAACGGGAAGGTCGGGCGGGCTCGCTAGGTGGCGGAGTCTGATGACGCGTGGTCCCCGGTTGGCCAACCGGGGACCACGCGTCATCAGGGATCAGCGGGATTGCCGGAAGTAGGTCACAGCAGGCGGCGCGTCCTGCGGATCGGGAGGATGCTCAGGGCCATGACAGTCCCGTCTTCGTGGAAGGAGATCGGACCGCTCCAGCGCCTGCCTGCGTCCGTGCCGTACCAGTTGGAACGGAGCTTGTAGGCCGCATGTCGGTACTCCTCGACGCGCCCCTCGCTGATCAAGTCGTACAGTTCCTCGACCATGCCGGAGAACGCCTCGATTCGTACGGTCTCCATGCGGAAGACGTGATCCGTGCCGACGAACTTGGTGTTGCCGATCATGATGTGCGCATCGTGGACGCTGGCCGTGGCGGCGAAGGCGGGGACGTCGTAGTGCTGTCGGCCCTGGCCCTTGGTCAGGTACTGGGCTGTTTTGGGTCCTCCGCCGGCGAATGCGGTAAGGCCGGCGCTTCCGGTACGGGCCAGGAGTTGACCGAACCAGGCGAGGTCCTTCTCGGACACCTGAAAACCGTCGACGGTCCGTTCCCGTTTCCCAACGTGCGCGGGTATTCGGATCGCGTTCGGGTAGGGGATGCCGCTCCTGTCCTCCGCCTCAAGATCGGCGTTGCGCGGCGCTTCAGGTAGACGCTCGGGGAGGAGGGCTTCACCGGGTGACTGGAGGGCGTTGACCACGACTCCGCCCTGTCCCATCAGCTCGGTGGAGAGCAGAAGGCACTGCGCTGCGTTCCATGGGCCGATCTGCATGCCCTCAGCGAGCTCTGATCCCCTGGCCAACTGTCGGACTGTGGTGCTGCGG
This sequence comes from Streptomyces sp. NPDC012935, assembly GCF_042900345.1. Taxonomy (NCBI): domain Bacteria; kingdom Bacillati; phylum Actinomycetota; class Actinomycetes; order Kitasatosporales; family Streptomycetaceae; genus Streptomyces; species Streptomyces sp. NPDC012935. Next base: position 1,177,769 of record NZ_JBIBBC010000001.1, on the reverse strand, counting down.
GATCGGCTGGTCCGCTTGCTCGGCTTCTGGTGGTTTCCTCTGCACACCACGAAGGTGACGATCGACGCTTCGCCGGGCTTCCAAGCCTCGATGAGGTAGTCCGGTCGTGGCCGTGAACCCTTCGACCGCTCCGAGCCGCCCAAGGCCCAACCGGCTCGCAGCACCGTGCTTGTGTCCACGACCGAGACCACGTGGTCCGGGTACTGCTGTTTCACGATGTGCTCGGCCACGGCGAGTCCGAAGCCGACGCCCAACTCCTGGGACTGCATTGCCTTGTACCTGCGCTCGGCAGTCCGGCCCTTGTCCGTGAGCTCCAGGGCTCCGGCCCGGTCGCCGTGAACTGCTTCGCAGTACTTCAGGCTCTGCCAGTGTTCCGCGAGTCCTCGTGCCATGCCCTGTCCGGCCAGCACGTATCCCCGCGCCATGGCATGCAGCACCTGCCACGGTGTCAGCTCGATGATCCGACCGCACTCGGCGCGCGCAACGGGCTGCAAGTCGGGCTTTCTGCGCCCTGCTTCCTGGCCCTTCTCACGTCGTTGTTTGTCGATGGCCGCCGCTGCCTTGTCCGTGTGCTCCACCAGATCAGCCGTCGAGCGGACGTGGACCGTCGTCGTGAAGCTGAGTTCCTTGAGGATCTGTCGCGCGGTTCTTGCCATGCGTCCCCCTGCGGTGTCCGCGTGCTCCGGCCGGCCGAGAACGGTAGGCCGGAGCATTGGGGCGCACACAAGTGCGCAAGCTGCACTGGGGGCAGAAAATTGGCCATACGTGAGGCATGCCGCAAGGGCCAAGACTTGGGCGACGTACCGGCAGCATCCCGCACGTGCCAAAGTCCCACCTGGTCGACCGTCACCCGCGGGGAAGGTGTGGGCCGGATGCCGTACTTGGGAGGGGAGCCCATATGGCCTTGCTGTCTTCGAACATGGTCTGGCTGACCTGGCCGGGGCTACGGCGTCGACGTCAGCGAGTGACCTTGCGGGCCCGCGTTATGTGTGGGTTAGAGGGCCGTCTGTGCAGCGGATGCCGGACATCCGCCCCGTGCTCAGACTCGTCTGACGAGCTGGGCGCGGGGCGGAGCTGGTTTACGTTGGTCAGGTTGTCTTGGGCTGGGAGTCGGCGAGGTCGTTCAGGACCGCGTTGACCACAGGCCAGCACATGTTCAGTGTGTCGCGGTCCGGGGCATGAGCCTCGCGAATCTCGGCGCGTGGGTGGACGAAATTGCGGTACCTGCGCAGTTCGTGGCAGAAGCGCTCGACGTCGGAGCCGATCCATCCGGCCTCGTGGCAGGTCTTGATCAGGGTGTCCAGGCTGACGTTGTCCGGTGACTTGTTGCCGAGCAGGGATGCGTCGCGTTCCTGGACCACGTGGACCAGGACGCCTTCGAGGAGGCTGCCGAGCATGATGATGGCCGCTACGTGAGCGCCGTTGGCGTAGCAGGTGCGTGCCTCGTCCAAGCGGTGCTGGAGGAGCCCGGCCATCTTCTGGTCGTTGATGAGGTCTGACATAGCTGCCCTGAGTTCGACCGGACCCTGGTTGCCCGGGTGGGCAAGTGAGGGGTCGCAGGCGATGAGGCGGGGACGGCCGCCGGGGTTCTCCAGGCGTACGCCCTCGTGGATGAGGAAGGCGTTAACGGCGGAGACGACGGCGGGGAGCTGCTCGGGTTCATCGAGGTACTCGCGTGGGTCGGCGAGCCGGAGCAAGACCTTCGCCAACTCCGCGGGGTCGTCCCGGCGTTCGGTCAGACGAGCCAGGGTCCAGTCCATCCGGTAACCGTCGTACTCCGGAACCTGCTGCCAGCCGGCACGTTCGAGGAACTGCGCGATTTCATAGCCCTTGCGGTAGTAGAGGTGGTCGTTGCCGCAGATGACGCGGGCCAGCTCTTGCAGGGTGTTGACGTCCAGGACGCCGAGTGGGGACTGCGTGGTCATGCCGGCCCTTCCGTACTGGGGATTTCGGTTTCGTCGTCTTCTGTCATGTCGAGGGCAGCGATCGGATCGGCCGCGTCCGGGCCATCGGAGGATTCCGGCATGTCCTCGGTCAGCTCCTCGTCGGTGGAGAGGTCGAGGGGGGTCCACTTCACTCCGGCGGACGAGGAGGTGGGCGTGGCATGAGACCAGTCGCCGGCGTGACCGGACGTGGCCGGACGGATGCCCAGCCGGTTCAGTTCCTCCCACAGGCCGGTCAGGGCCTCCTCGGGGTCGAACCGGAATTCGCTTTCGGGGATGCGCCAAAACGTCCAGCCGACCCTCTGGAGTTCGCGATCACGCTGCTGGTCGTGCCGGATCTGTTCGGGCGTCGAGTGGTACCGCTCGCCGTCGCACTCCACGGCCAGGCGCCCCCGCGCCCCCACAACGACGAGGTCGATGCGCTTGCTTCCTGCCGGGTACTGCGGGATGACGTGATACCCGCGGGCTTTCAGACGCAGGTAGACGTGCTGCTCGAAGAGCGATTCGAACGGCTTCTGCGGGACCTCGCTCGACACCTCCCCGAGGTCGTTGGAGTTGGCCAGCGCTGCGGGTGGGTTCTCCATGTAGGCAAGGAGGTTGAGGCGGAGGTCTCCGGACTTCAGGCGGTCCCCCGGCACCGAGTAGAAGAGCCGCATCTGGTCCTGGGCGCGGGACGCGGCGACGTTGTACGCCTGTCGCTCGCTGCGCGCGCCGCCCGCGATGCGTGGCGGGTCGGTCGCGACCATGGACAGCAGGATGACGTGGCGTTCGTCTCCCTGGAACGATGCGGGGTTGCCCACACGTATCTGGTGGCGTTCACGTACAGGCGCCGGAATGCGCTCGTTGATCAACTGTTCCAGGAGCTTGACTTGGCCCACCGGCCCTTGAAGGGCGATGACGCCCATGGTCTTGTCCCGGTAGGCGGGATCCTCCACCAGCTGGGCCAAGCAGTCGACGATGGTCTCGGCTTCCTTCGGGTTACGGAGTCGGCTGTCGCGTCCCTGGGTGACGGCTCCGTCGACGAAGTGCGTCACGAGCGGATCGAGGCGGTCACCGCCGTACTGGCGCAGTGGCTGCAGTTTGTTGTTGTAGAAGGTCTGGGAGGACCAGCCGATGATCTCTGGCATGCACCGGAAGTGCTCCTCCAGCCGGATCACCTTTGGGAAGAACGTGGACAGCAGCTGATAGAGGTTGGTGGCGGGGCCGTAGAGAGTGCGTAGGCTCGGAGGCATGTCCGGCAGATGGGAGATGAGCCGGTCGTGGATCGCCTGGTGACGGCCCATGCCGCTGAGCGAGGGCGCGCACTGCTTGTCGTCCCCCACGACGATCACGCGAGGAGCGAGCCACATCAGGAACAGCGCGTCCATGCCTGCCTGGCTCGCTTCGTCAACGATGACCACGTCGAACGCATCCCGCTTGGGCGCCACCATCTCGGCAACCTGCGAGATGGGCATGACCCACGCCGGGACCGCTCCCTGCGCCGTCCGCATGGCGTCGTGCGCTGCGGCACGGTAGCGGCCCGCGCTCCGGCCCTTGCCCTTGCCGTACGAGGCCATGTGGGTGCGATACGCCTGCAGCGCGGACCGCTGTTCCTGTGTCATGCGTTCCAGGCAGTGCAGCCGACCCCAGGTGGCGGCGAGTTCACCCGTCAGGTCCTCCAGGTTCCTTTCGCACTGGGCCAGTTCGCCTTCGAGCTGACGCTCACGGCCCGGGGTGCGCTTGCGGCGTACGAACGCGGAAGCCACAGCCCAGGCCCACGCCTCGGCCAGTGAGTCCAGCCGCGACTCCCATGCTGGATCGCCGGGGTCCTGCGTCAGCCGGTCGGCGAGCAAGGGATGTGCCCTGCGAACGCTGTCCAGGAGCACAGCGCACTGGCGTCGACGATGCTCACGCCTGTGGGCGTCCCGCAGCGCTTCGATCTCCTTGGTGTAGCGGTCGATGTCCTGTTCTCGGACAGCCTGGGCGGCGGCCAGTGCTTCGGAGGCGGGGTGAGAACCTTCCACCGGCGTACGGAGCTGCTCCTCCCACGCGCCGATCCGGGCCATGGCCTCATCGGCTGTCTGCCGACCGGAGAGGGCGGCCAGCGCGGTGGTGAAGTCCTGCCAGGCAACGCGGGAGGTGAGCGCGACATGCAGGCCGTGGCGTACGAGCAGTTCGTCGATGCGTTCTCGGGCGGCGCCGAAGGCGTCGACGTGCTTCAGGCGTGTGTATGCCTCGGCCAGGGAGGCCAAGCGGAGTGCCAGCGGCCCATCAGAAATGGGAACTCCTACCTGTGCCCACCGCTCCGAGAGCGTGGCAACAACCGAGTGTGCGCGCAGGTGAGTGAGGACGGAGTCGAGATCGTCGAGTGTTTCGGGCGGGTGACCGTCCACGGTGCATGTGTCGAGGAGCTCTTGAGCGGCCTTCTGCGGCTTCGCGGCGCGGAAGCTTCCGCGAGGACGCAGCTTGCCGCCCGAGGCGAGATGGTCGCGCAGCGCCGAGCCCGTCGAGACCAACGCATCGGCGTGGTGCGCGGAAAGTTGCTCGGGCACGACGATGCGCTGCATGCCTTGCTCTTCCAACTGCTCGGACACAGTGGCGAGTTGATCGGCCAACCCGGAGACCCGACGCCACAGGAACAGGTTCTCGCGGGAGAGCCGGTCCGTAAGGGCCTTGGTGGTCCACTTGCCGGTCTCCCATTGCCTGGCCGACGGCGGCAGACCGAGGTGGTGCAGGGCCGTATGGCAGTCGCCCGCGAGTGAGGTCAGCTCATCAGCGACGGGAGCGTGGAGCTGTGCCAGTTGATCGCGAATGTCAACCGCTTCGGGCGATAGGCCGTCATCCGTGACGCGGCTGGCTGCGAGTGCCTGGGCCAGGTCCTCGGAGGTGGGGAGAGTGTCGGGATCGGGCAAGGTGCCGCCCGCGCGTGGCTCCGCCGCGCCGTCGCGCAGCAGGGTGAGCAGTTCTGCGGCCTGCGCGGGGGAGAGCGGGGGGATGGAGAGGGCCGGCCCTCGGTCCGGAACGAGGCCGATCCAGGAGTGATGTTCAGCGTTGTCGCATACGCGCTGCACGACGGATGCGAGGATGCCGGCGTAGCCGGGCGCGACCTCTGGGTGCCGGTAGACCTCCGCCTCCCGTAGGGCGATCACCTGCTCGTTGAGTGAGCTGATCCGTCCCCGCACCTCCTCACGGCGTGCGGAGAGGCGACGGATCTCGTCCCGAAGCTGATCGGGGTCACTGGCGGCGACCTGGTCCGTCAGGGCGTTGATCGTGCGTTCCAGTTCGTCTGCCCCGTCCTGCCGTGCGGAGCTGAGGAGGAGGACGCATAAATCCCTTACGGCGGGCGGCAGTTTGTCCCGCAGGACCGTCAGGGCCTGGTCGCGGGCACTGGTCACCAGGACCCTCTGTCCCTGTGCGAGCAGTGCGGAGACCAGGTTGGCGATCGTATGTGTCTTGCCGGTACCCGGCGGACCCTGCACCACCACGCCTGTGTCGTGCTCCAGCCGTCGCAGTACGCTACGTTGCCGTTCGTTGGTCTTACCCGGGAAGAGCGGGTCGTCCCCGAAGAGGGGCGGGATCTCGCGGCCGCCCCAGGTGGCGCGCTGCTCGGAGTTCAGGGGTAGTACGAGCTGGGCGAATCCCAGGGGCGCGTGTGCCTCAGAGGCGACGCTGTCCGCGATTCGGTCGTAGAAGCTCAGCAGCGCGTTACGGTCCCGCGGCCGCAGCACCAGCGCAGGCGCGTAGGTGAGGCGGGCGCCTGTCTCAGGCTCGCGCGGAGGCTGCCACTCGGCGCTGAAGGCAACAGGACGCTGCAGCACCAGCTCCTGCCACTGGGCCAGCTGGTCCAGGGCCTCCGATCCCAGCAGGTGCATCGACTTGGCGGCTATCTCCTCCGCGAGCGCGGCCGAGCGCTCCGGAGCCCAGCCGTCGTCGGTGTCGAGGAACGCCTGATCCTCAAGCCGCACCGCGCCTTCGGACATGAGACGGACCGTGAGCCGGGCAGTTTTGCGGTCCACCGAGGTTTCCACTCGGTGCGTGAGCAGATGGCGGTGGACGGTGTCCACGCGCGGATCGCTCCACGTCAACAGACCGGTAGCCAGCACGAGTTCGAGCTGGTCGTCCTGCTGAGTGAGCTTCTGGTGCCAGTGGTAGACCTGCTCGTACAGCTCTCTCAGCGATCGCTCCGCACGCTCTCGCTCCGCCCACCGGCGCCAGCGGTCGAGCCACGGACCGTAGGCGCGCAGCACTTCGGCCGCATCCTCGCGGCGGACGGTGTGATCGTCTGCTTCCTCCCACCACTGACGGCCGTCAGCGGCGCGCACCAGTTCCCGCCTCGGCCCCTCGATGGCGAGTGGCGGATCACCGCCATCGGCATCCTGACACCGCTCTGCGGATATCCACCCCTCCAGCACCTCCGGCAGGGAGGGCGGTGCCGTTTGCGGCACGTGGTCGAGCGCGAGTAGGAGGCCGTCGACTCGGTCCGACGGACGCCGTACGGAGGCGGGCAGGTTGGCCAGCCAGACGCGCTCCCGTGGGCGGCGGTCGTCGCGGAGACGGTTTTGGCTGCTCTGGACGACTTCTTTGAGGAAGCCGATCAAACCGGTGGTCTGTCCGATGACGTCAGGGTCGTTCGCGGCAGGTCGTGGCACGTTCACCTTGCTCCCCTCGGCTGGTGGCGAACGTTTCAGAATGGGGTTGCCGGACAGGCTGGACAACGCGCTTCAAGAGAATGGCGCGATATGCGTGGCGCATAGGCCGATTCGACATGCTGCCCCGATCAGTGCGTCGGTAAGCGGTGCGAACGCATGTCCGGGCACGCGCTAGTCCGCTGTCCACCGTGGGGTGGAGTCGCCGCCGAAAGACATCGCGACTGGCTGATCTGTGCCCTTACCGAAGCCTCCACGTCTGCCGAGACTGCTGCTCAGGACGTGGGGAGGACTTGGATGGCGGTGCGGAGTCGACGTCTGTCGGGCGCGCGGAAACGCCGAGAGCAGCGGCTCAAGCTGGGCTTGATCGGCGTCATAGTCTGCCTCGTTGTACTGGTCGTGTTCTCGCAGGTGATCTGGCCGTACCTCGTCGGTGGGCTCGTTCTCGTCGGGAGTGTCTCCGGCGGGTGGTGGCTGTGGCGTATGAATCGATCTATCAAAGGGCGCGATGACCAGTGGCGGCAGGAGGAGGCACTCAAGGCCGGCCGCCGATCCCTCATCGAAGTGGACGCGATGTCGGGTGGTGAATTCGAGGACTTCGTTGTGGGTCTGTGCCGACGCGACGGATGCACTGAGGTTCGCCGGGTCGGTGGTTCACACGACGATGGCGCGGACGTGCTGGGGCGTCTGCCGGACGGCCGGAGCATGGTGATTCAGTGCAAGCGTTACTCACCGAAGAGCAGGATCCCGAGCCGCGAGGTCCGGGACCTTCTGGGCTCAAGGGTTCACTTCAAGGCCGACGTCGCGATCTTCGTTACGACCACGTACTTCACCGGACCGTCCGAGCGGACCGCGGTACAGAACGGCGTCATGGCGGTGCACCGCGACCATCTCGGGTTGTGGAACAACGGCGCCTCGCTTCTGTCGCTTAGCGAGGTGAACGGGGCGGGACAAGGCGACCGCAGGCATCGTGCTCGCTACAAGGAGACATACGAGTAGTGCACGTTGGCTCCTCCTAGGACGGTCCTCCTATACGACTTACCGACCTTTGACTGGCGACCGCGGTCGAGGGAATCGATAGCGAGCGACCTAACCGGCGGCTGGGGGTAACGTCTTTCCGATGACTCATCATGTGGAGTGCGTTGCCATCATGGACGGGCCGCGAAGGGTTCCTGATCTGCGGTTATTTGAGTGCGCATTATGTGCGGTGTGGGCGTTACGGGCTATATCTTGACGCTGAAATGACGCTCGTAACGCTCATTCTGATGCAGTGTTAGGTGGGAGGTTGGGTCGGTCAGGGCATCTGAAGGGACTGGGATGGCAGAGGTCCTGACTGCCGGAACGCTGACCCCGTGAAAAGGTCATGGCGATGTGACGGGGCGCCCGCAGAGACATAACATGGGCAAAAGCTCCAGAAAGCCGAAGCTGAAGCGCCGCCATCGGACCATGCCGCGTCTGCTCCTGCGACGCTTCGCCGATGGCGAGCAGATCATCCGCGTGCCTCTTGACGGGGGCGAGCGCCGTTCGGTCGGGATCGCCGACGTCCCCGTCCGCCGCCCGATGCCAAGTCGCCATGGTTCGCGAAGGGGGAACGGCATAGGCAGAAGGGAAAGCCCCCGGCCTTCGGCGTCCGAGCAACAACAGCTTGCCGACGTGGTCTAGCGTTTGTCCTCCTAATCCTTAACGGCGGGGGAGCTCGCGGTGATCGGTCTGAAGGAAGCCATCCAGGCGACGTACGACGAGCTGACGGCTGCGGCACACGGGGGCGCCAATAATCCACTGCGATTTCAGTACAGCAGCATCGAGCTGGAGATGACCATCGCCATGAGCGACTCACGGGAGCGCCAGGGCGGACTGAAGGTCTGGGTCTTGGACGGCTTCCGGAAGCGGATTCGCGGCAAGACCTCTACGCACACGGTCCGGGTGACCATCGAGCCGCACACCTCCGCCGGGGGAGAAGTCGCCTACACGGTGCACGAGTGATCACCTCCAGAGTGCCTCGACCTGGTCCGGGTTCCAGAGGACCACGGCGGTCGCGTCGGAGGGGTGGAGGTTGGGCCGTGGTGCCGGTGTCGCACAACACCGCGGCCCAACGGGCCGACGTGGTCGAGCAGTGTTACGGAGTGCGGGGTCGGTCCCGGCAGATTGTGGCGAAGTCGCAGGCGGCGCAGGTGCCGCACCACGAGGTCTTTCGGGGCATGTCGTTGTGGCGGAGTTGGTCCCCGGCCTTGGCGACCTTGCCGGAGATCTCCTTCAGCAGGGTGTCGTTGACCTCCTCGCGGCTGCTGCGGCTGCCCTCATCGAGGTTCAGGACCTCGACGAGGTCGGCGCGCTTGCCGCTCAGCTCCTCGTACCCCGCAACGTAGATGTGCAGTTGATCGCGGGTGACAGCGTCAGCCTGGGCGCGTTCCTTGGACTTGAAGTCCACGATCGACTGCTCACCGGTGTCGATCCGGCGGATCAGGTCGATTCGCCCGCTGACCGTCACCCCTGGCGTGAGATGCACCTCTACGGGCTGCTCGGAGTGCTCGGTGAGGGCCAGTCGCGAGCCGTTCTCGCGGAGGTAGCGGTGGACGGAGCGGATGGCTGCGTTGCGCAGCTGTTCCTTGAGCGGCTCCGGTGCGAACGGAGCGTGCAGGTGCCGGTCGACGAGCGCCTCCACCTCAGTCGTGTCGACGATGTCGCCCTTCACGGCGCGCTTGTGAACCTCCGCCATTACGTCATGGAGCGACTTGCCGTACCCGAGTTCCTTCTGCAACGGCGAGTCGAAGCCGTACAGGAACCGCAGCTTGAACTGGTATGGACACTCGAACAGGTACTTCAGCTCGCTGAAGCTGAAGACGATGTCGGGCGTGTCGGCCAGGGGGGTGGAGGGCAGTCGGTTCAGCGTGGACTCGTCGGGCCTGGCGGCCTCCCGGGTCAGGACGTAGGTGTTGCGCGTCGCCTCGGCGAAGAACTGCGACTCCCGCTGGTAGAGCTTGCCCGGCCCGGGGGAGAAGGAGAGGACGAGGAACTTCTGGGCGCGGGTCGCGGCCACGTAGAAGAGCCGGCGCTCGTCGTCCTCGCTGCCGCGGTACCGGTCGGCGTCGTTGACGGCGGCCTCCGGGACGATGTGGAAGACACTGAGTCCGCCCTGCCGTTTGCTGGGGAAGCGGTTGCGGCGCATACAGGGCACGAAGACCGCCGGCCACTGCATGCCCTTGGCCTGGTGGACGGTGGCGATCGTGACGGCATCGGGCTGGGCGTATCCTGCGTCGGCGTCACTCTCCTCGTAGTAGTCGCCGGCCTGGTGCTCCAGCCACTTGGCGAAGGTGGCGAACCGGTCGGGCGGGCTGCTGAGGAAGTGGATGCGCTCGTAGTCGCCGATGGCGGTGCTGAACCGTCCCAGGTTGTAGAAGGCGAGCTCACTGCGCTCGCGGCCGACCTCGGCCGTCAGGTGTTCCTCGCGGACGCCGACCTCGCCCAGGAAGCGCTGGTAGGTGCCCTGGATCGTATAGGTGTCCCAGGGCGTGCCCTCCGCCCAGCCGCGGGCCTCGTCGAGGATCTTCACCCCGCGCTTCAGGGCCTCCTCACGGAGCCCGAGCCGGGCGTCCGTCCAGGCTGTGACGACGGCGTCGCCGTCGACGGTTCCGGCGATGTAGTCGAAGCAGGTCTTGGCGGCCTGGACCTCGGGGGTCTGGAACAGGCGGCTCAGGCCCTTGATGATGTAGCGGATGCCGCGGGCGCGCATCTCGGTGACCAGCGGGTCGGCATCGCCTGACACGCTGCGGAAGAGGACGGCGAAGTCCGCGTACGCCAGGCCCCGTGGCGGCGCGCCGGCACGGTCGGTGAAGGGCAGTCCGATCATCCACTCGATGCGGTCGCAGATCCACGCGGCCTCCTCCTGCGGCGTACCGAAGGAGAGGGCCAGCAGGTCGCCGCGGTCATAACTCTGGTGGCCACTGGCGATCATCGACTTGCTCAGCCGACGCGCGGGATCGATGCCCTCCGCCACCCGGCGTGCAAGGTCCACCACCGCCTCGGATGAGCGGAAGTTCTCATTGAGCGTCACGGTCTTGGCGCTGGTGTGGCGGGTGGCGAACGTCAGGATGTTGTTCACCGCGCTTCCGCGCCACTGGTAGATCGTCTGGTCGTCGTCCCCCACGACGCACAGGTTCGCGCCGAACTGGATGAGGCCGGCGATCAACTGCTCTTGGACGGGGTTGGTGTCCTGGTATTCGTCCACCACGACGTAGCGGACCGTATCCTGCACGTGGGCGCGCAGATTGACCACGGGTTCGGCGGTCGGCCCTCCCGTACTCGGTGGCGGGAGCAGCAGGTCCGCGGCGAGGCGGAGGATCTCGCTGTAGTCGAGGTAGTGAAGGCGCTGGAGCAACGCCCGGTAACTGCTCAGGCCGTCGAGCACGTCAGACGGCAACTCGTCCTGGTCGATCTCGTCCTCTCGGAGCATCCCCAAAACTCGTTGGTAGAGACGTGAGTTGACGTACCGCTTCATCGGACGGGTCGGTTTGCCCTTGGTGCGGATCTGTGTCGTCGTCAGGCCGCTGGTCCGGCTATTGCGGTCGATCAGAACACGAGCCTGCACATCGCTGAGAACAGTGCATTTGAACGTTTCCGGCACCTGGGACTGCAGCATGCTCAAGGCGTAGCCGTGCATGGTGCCGACGAAAAGCTCGGCCAATCCACGCACATCTCCCAGTTCCTCTCGGACGCGAGAGACGATGCGCTGCTTCAGCTCTCCGGCCGCCCGGTCGGTGAACGTGAAGGCGACAATGTGCCGCGGCTCCACGCCGGGTAGCTGGAGCAACTTCACCACCCGCCGGGCGATGACTTCCGTCTTTCCGGAGCCGGCGCACGCGACGATTCCCAGGTGCCGGTCCACGGTGTCGATCGCTGCCAGCTGATCCGAAGTTAGTTGCACCGAGGTGCCTCCACTTGTCACGTCGGGGACCTGCTCCCCGAGCGACGAACTGTGTACCAAGCGGCACTGACAGTCGCTTCATTGCTGCAGCGTCCTGCCTGCCACCAGTTCGAATTTCGTCTGGCGTGCCTGTCGGGCAATCTGTCCAATGATCACTGGTTAATGTTTTCGGAGGTGCGTTAATCGCCTCACTCTAACGGGTGTACATGTTCGAGGTTCGTCTCTGATGTGTTCGATGTATCCGGTGGGGTGATCGTGTAAGCGACTGGGACTGGTGGAGGCGGCGGCCGCGGCCGGGTGGATCGCGCAAAACGCGCAGGACGTATTCCGTCCTCGATTGCAGAGTCGCGGATTCACTCACGGGCGGCGAGTTCGATCGAACGGGCCGTAAGTCCTTGCGGGCGGACAGCTGAGGAAAGGCCGAGTAGTGGTCCGGGCGACGCGGTGCCGACTGCGTAAAATGTGAATGTGAGTCAGGAAGGTGCCGCTACCGCAGATGCATCGCGCCATGCCAAAAGGCACTAGGTGCTTGGAGGGCGCTTGGTGAGGGTACGTCTGCTGTTTTCTGACCTGCTCTTACGTGATGCCCTGACTGGCCGTCAGTGAACCTGGGCGTTCCTGGATCTGCGCGCGGAGGACGGCCGGGCGCGCTTCCTGGAGTTGCTGTCCGAGGCGGACGTACTCGTGCACGGATACCGCCCCGGCGGTCTGGACGAGCTCGTCACCCCGGACCTCCGTGCTGCCGCGTGCCCCGGCCTGATGGAAATGGCCCTGAACGCCTACGGCTGGACCCCCGTGGCAGAACCGCAGGGGCTTCGACACCCTCGTCCAGTTCAGCACCGGCCTCGCCGACGCGACGACGGCCTGGGCTCTCGCCGACCCCGGAAATTGGACGCCGATCACCGCGCTGGGCACGCTCGGCGACGCCGACCGGCCCCGGCACCTTCCCGTCGAAGCACTCGACTTCGTCACCGGATACCCGATCGCCGCAGCCGCGATCCGGGGCCTGACGCACCGGGTGACAACGGGAGGGGGCTCGGTCTCCCGCGTGTCACTCGCCCGCACCGCGGCGATGCTCATCGACGCGGGCCATCTCACCGAGGAGCCGGAGATCCGCCTGCCCCTCCACGGGCCTTACGGCCCGGCATCTTCGCCAGTGGCGACGGCCCGGTCAGGCGGCTCGAATTCCCCGTGTCGGTCGAGGAGAACCTGCTCTTTTGGGAGCGGCCCCTGAGGCGGCAGGCTCGTCCACGCCGACATGGTCCACCAGGCGCTTACCGCAGTCGGCTCCTCTCGCGGCGCGGCACGGTGGCCGGGGCCCGTGCTCCCGTCGTGCTGTGGTGCGGCACGGTCAGTCTGTTCGCTGACTTCGTCTACGAGAGGGCACGGTCGGTCACCGGGCTCCTCCTGGCTTCACTGGGCGATTCCGCCCTGGTCGTCGGTGTCGTCACTGGTGCCGGTGAGGCGGCGGCGCTGGCGTTGCGACTGGTCTCCGGCCCGCTGGCCGACCGCACCCGCCGGTTTTGAGGACTGGTGATCGCCGGATACCGGGCTTACCGGGCCGTCCCCAGGCGATTGCGGCGCGTCATCACTATGTTGCGCCAGCGTTCGCGGGTCCGTCGTTCCCCGTCGATCCACCGTGCCTGTGCGACATTCGGTGGGAGGGGGAGGTCGGCCATGAAGTGCGCGATCTCGACGTAGTACGCGTAGTCGCCGCTGCGGGTGAGCTCGTGCAGGAGGGAGATCCCGGCCGCGAGTTCGTCGCGAGCGTCGAGAACCGCATGGTGGAAGCACAGGGCCAGTTGGAGTTTGGCCGCGGCGTAGGAGATTCCGGAGACGTCGATTTCGGCGAGGAGGACGGCGGCCCGGTCGGGCAGGTCTGCGGCGTACCCGGCCTCGCGAACCAATGCGGCGATCCGTGCGGTCATCTCGGCGGAGCGCAGGCTGAGGCGCAACAGCAGCCGGTCTGCCAGATCGAGCCCGTCGTCGGCCTGGGCAGGGTCGGTGAAGGCGACGGCGAAGGCGAGGTGTGCCTGGGACATTGCGGTCTCGCCTACCGCACCGTGCTGTTCGGCTTCGCTCCGGGCCGCCAGGTAGGCGGCTGCGGCCCGGTCCATGTCTCCCTGGACCCACCACACGTCCCCAAGCACTCGCTGGTGCCGTCCCTCCCAGCCCAGCCTTCCGGCGGCATCCACCGCCGCAGGGAAGTCCCCGGACAGTCGGCTCAGATGCGCTAGGCCGCGGCCGGCGGCGAAGGCCAACCGGCCGCCGGCGGAGGCAACGCGCTGCATGCCACGACGCGAGTCATCGGTCAGCCCAAGATCCCGTTGGGCCTTCGCCAGGTAGTACGTGGCCAGCTCGGCCAGCTCATCGGTGAGCAGCCCCGATGCCAGGACGGCCGAGAGCCGACTGGCTGTACGCTCGCGGTGCTCGTGCTGGCGGCGGGCGATGGCGCTGAGCGTTTCCACCAAGGCATCCGCCGTGGTCTGCAGGCCGCCCGACGACGTGTCACGCGCGGCGGGCAGCGCGAGCGGCTCCCAAATGGAATCTGCCACATACTGGAATGCGGCACCGCCGAGCCAGCCGAGATCGAGACCGAAGTCCCGCGCAAGGAGCAAGCCTTGCTGAAGGCAGCCGACCAGGACGGTTCGGTCGCGTCTGAGATCTTGGCGCCACTCCTCCTCCAGGGCATGGAATGCACGCTGGGCCGCGCGCTGCCAGTCCTGCTGCGACCAGCGGTCGTCACTGCCGTCCTCCGCGTTGCGGATGGCGGAGCGGATGAGGTCGTGGATATGGAAGGGCCACGTGCCGGAGGGGGACTCCCGGATGAAGGGACGTTCAATCAGCCGTAGGGCGGGCGCGTCGTGGTCCATGGAGGCGGCCTTGGTGGCCAGAGGCACGGAGAAAGCGCTGAGCAGGCTGACCGAGCGGAGGACGTGGCGTTCCTCGGCGGTCAGGTCGCTGAGCGTGCGGGCGATCAGGGCGGGGAAGTCGTGGTCGAAGTCGGTGACCTGCGGTTGCCTGCCGCCCCGTCGCAGCTCCAGGTAGCGCATGACCGACAGGTCCAGGTACAGGGGCAGCCCGTGGGAGCGCTCGGCGATGACCCGGCGGACCGGTGCGTCGATCAGCGGCTGCCCGTCGCGGCTGAGCCTGCGGGCCAGGTACTCCTCGCAGTCGTCGGGGGAGAAGTCGCCGATCAGGATCTGGCGGCCGGAGGCACCTGAACGGGGATGTGCGGCGTCGTCGGTGACGAGGCCGGGCCAGGCGTTCGGTCCGACCCAGTCGAGTTGCCCTTCCAGGCTCGTCTCCGCCCACTGGAGGCGGTTGCGTCCGGTGACGACGAAGAACGCGTTGGGCATCAGCCATACGATGCGCTGGAGCAGTCGCTCGAAGTCGCGGTGGGTGCGGTCACCGGTGTCCTCGAAGGCGTCCAGCAGGATCACGGGCAGTGCGCTGTTGCCGGCCGGGAGCTGGGCCAGGTCCCAGGCGAGAAGGTGCGGGTAGAAGCTGAGGGCTTCCAGGTCCGGCTCGGCTTCCAGGAGATCGGCCAGACGGGAGCAGCCGGCGAGGGCGCGCACGGATTGGCGCCGCTCGCGTAACGCCTTGATGAGCGCTCCGGCTCCGTGGCCGAGTGCGCCCCCGACGGTGCCGGGCAGGAGCAGGGCCTGGGCGACGTCGCTGAGGGCGGACTGTATCTGCTGGGGCAGGGCGGCCGCGGCGCTAAAGCGGCTCAGTAGCCCGCCCCGGCGTAGGTAGTCCTCGATCGGTTCGCCCGGGTGGTTATGCTCCCAGTAGCGGCGCAGGGCGAGGTCGAAAGCGGGCATCGGCCGGCCGAGGGCGGCGACGGCGAGGCGGATCGTGAGGATGACTCGCTCGAAGTCTGTGCGTGCCGCACGAGCGAGGTCGATCCGAACGGGCAGGGTCCGCGCCTCGGGGTGGGACGGCGATTCCCATTGCACGGGGCGAAGCTCGCTGCCGGCCAGCGACGCCTCGATCTTGCGGGAGAGTGTGGACTTGCCGATCCCTCCCACGCCGTGGAAGACGAGGATGTTCTGGCGCGGGCTCTCCAGGTCCTCCACATTGAAGTCCGCGCCGGCTACGAGCTGTATGTGTTCTGCCAGGCAGGCCGTCACCGCCCGCCACTGAGCCTGCCGGTTCGTGAACGCCTCATCGGCGGAGATGCTCCGGTCGTTCGAGCTGAACAGCGTGCGAAGATCCCGCCTGGCCACGCCCCGCCTCCCCCCTGTTGATCAACTGGGGTCAATCTACGCACTCGCGAGGACTACAGGGCAAGCCCGCATTCGGGCAGCATCTGCCAATATCTGTACCTCAGTTGGAGGCTGGTCAGCAGTGCGCCCCGCCGTCCTGGCGTAGGTGAGATCCACATGCTGGTGCTGGCGAGGCCGGCGCCAAGGCTTTGTCAGCAACCTAGGGTTGCCTCTCGGGCAGCGCGCGCCCAGACGGCCTGCTGGCGGGTGGTGAAGCCCATGCGGTTCCAGTGGAAGAGGATGTGTCTGGCCAGGATGCCGCGCAGCCCGAGCTGAAGGTCGCCCGCACGTGCTGCTGCGCTCAGGGCTCGTGCGCCGTGCTCCATGCTGGTGACCCAGGCACGCAGAAGCATCAGGGGCCCATCGGAGAGTGCAGGGCCGGCGTCGAGCATCAGGAGCCGCCGTAGCGTGCCCACCATGCCGCTGACCTTGTCGGGGGACATGTCTGTGGATAGGGGCCGTCTGGCTTCGACCTGCCCCCACACATCTCCCTGTTCGCCCCACTCCAGCCCAGCGGCGCGTAGGAACAGTGTGGTGACGAGGAGGGAAGTCTCCTTGGGCCCGAGGAGCTCCCCGCGGTCATCGGTGACGTGCTGGTAGTAGCGGAGCACGCCGACGCTGTCGGCGTGGAACAGGGCATGTGCGAGCCTCACGCCGTGCGGCCCGCCGAAGGCGACGGCTTCCGGTTCGTACTGCGAGGGCCACCACTGAGTGGCCACACCGCAGGACAAGGTGCTGTCGAGGGCTTTGGAGACGTGCTCGATGGTGTCCTCGGTCCTCGCGCCTGGGGCCGGCTGGACGCGTAGGCGCCAGCAGGGGTACTTGCGCACGAACCACCATGCTGCGACCGGCCCGGCGTGCAGGGCTGGCAGGAGGTAGGCGCGGAAGGCGCGGTCTGCGGTTGTGTAGTCGGCGAACTTGATGTTCACCTGGTGCCAGTCCGCGGGCGGGGTGTCGAGTGCGGCCCGGCCAGCGGCGCGGTAGCGCTCGACCGCGTCGGCCAGTCGGGCAGGGGACGTGCTTGCTCTGGTAGCTGCCTCCTTGACCGGCGTGCCGGCGAGGACGGACAGCACTGCGTTCTCCAGCACGCCGGGGTCCTCGTGGTCCACTTCATCTCCTCAGCACAAGAGCAGGCAGCCGTCCCATTCAGTGGCGGGCGCGGGACCCGGTTCGGCGCCTTGGAACGCCAGGGCTGCCCCTGCCGCTCCTTCGAGGAAGCTGGGGTCCTTCGGAGGGCTGAGGGCTAGGAAGCGTTCGCGGAGTTCGGGGAGTCGGTCGGTGAACACGGTGGGGGTTTCGGCGTCCTCGGCGACGCGTTGCACGGTGCGTAGCAGGCCGCCGACTCCGTGGCACAGGCCGCGGGTGGTGAGCTGGTCGAGCTGGGACGGGTCGGCCAGGCAGTACAGGAGTGCGCGTTCGGCCATCCTCTTGCGGTCCTCGTCGCCCAGGGCGATCGCAGCGAGCTGCTGCGCACGAGCCAGTCCGGGGACGCCGTAGCACCAGGACGGTGCGGTCGACGCCACGGGTGTCGGGTTTGTATCGGCGATCCAGCGCGGCCAGCGGGTCCCGCGGTGGTCGCTGCGGCGTATGCGGTCGAGCCAGTGGCAGATGCGGGCTATGGCGGTGTCGTGGCCACCCACGGTGATGCCGTGGCGCTTGGCCAGGGCGAGGAGGGCGAGCGGGCCGGTGATGCCATGGGCGAGACCGGCGTTGGCATGACCGCCGGGCGTTGCCGCCTGGTGGCTGGCCGGGGCGTGCCCGACCCACCAGCCGGGGAGTGGTTCCCCCCTGGGCCCAGCCGCGGGCTCGGTGAGCCGGACCAGGTACTCCAGGACCGCCTTCAACTCGTCGCTCTCCGGCAGGCGCCGCAGGAGAAGGGCACCGAGTCCGGTCAGGCCCCGGAACAGGTCGTACTCGGCGAAGCTGGCGTAGCGGCCCTGGTCGATGCGTGCGTGGGCGGTAGCCAGGCGGCGGCGGGTGTGTGCGGCGACGACGGCGTCCAGTGTGTGCAGGGCTCCGGTGTAGCGGTCGCTGTCGGCGGCGGCCAGGTGCAGGACGTACGTCATCGCGGGTGCGCCAAGGAACAGGCTGGCATCGTCTCCGTCGATCAGGGGGCCGATGGCGGCGAGTTCCCGGTGTACGGACCGCCATGAGGCGACCCCGCGCCGGGCTGCTTCGATGTGGAGCAGGGTGATGCCGAGGGGGCCGTGCGCGAGGGACTGAAGGGTGGCCTCGGGGGCGGGCGGGGCGGTGGTCACCACGTGGCTCCTTGGGCGCGGGCGGTCCAGGACAGGGCGGCGGCGCGGGCGAGGCGGCGGCAGGCGGCTTCGCCGTCGGGGTCGATGCCGGCGGTGCGGTTGTGGTGCATGTGCAGCAGGGATGGCAGTACGGCGGCTGGGTCGGCACCGTTGGCTTTGAGGGCCTGGTGGTAGGCGGTCAGGGCGTCTCGGCGCAGGGCCCACGTTGTGGCGACGTAGGCGCCGTCCGGCAGGGAGTGCAGGGAGGCGCGGTCGGGGTCCGGGGTGATGAGGCGGATCGCCGTGGTGAGTACGTCACGGGGTGCGGGGGAGCCGTCGCTCTTCAGGAGGTTGGTCGTGAGCCATGTCCGGCTGTCTGTGGGTGAGCCGAGGAAGGCGTCGGTGATGTCCACGAAGCTGGCGGCGGTGACGGCAGGCCGCAGGTGATCGGGGGTGGGCAGGGCCATCTGCGCGAGGGCGGCGGCGGAGTCCGCGGCGAAGAACCGTTCGGCGGCCTCCAAGACGGTGCCGGTGCCGTAGCGACCGGACTCCGGCTCGTCGGTGTCCCATTGCACGCGCTGGATCAGTCCTTCGGCGCGTACCTCTGCGGCCCACGCGGCGACGCGCTGTGCAGCGTCGCCGAAGGTGTGTGGGTCCGGCAGGCGGAGCCGCAGTCGCAGGTGGCTGTCAGGGTCGGCGTAGCGGGTGAACCACCAGTCCGGCGCTTCGGCTTCCCAGTCGCTCAGCAGCCGCGGCAGTTGGGTGGTCAGCACCTCCGGTACGCGGTCGGAGTTGCCGTACAGCTTGAGGTACGCCCACTCGCTCGCGCCCGGTATCCGGCCGGAGGTGCGGCTCACCACGGTCGTGGTCCGGGAGATGGGCGCGGGGGCCGGCGGTTGGTCGGCGGCGAAGGGCACGGTGATCTCATGCGCGCGTCCCACCCAGCCGAACGCGCTCTCCGGGGGCGCCTCGTGCAGCACCACTGTGCCGTTTCGGTCCAGCTCGGCCTGAAGGAGCTGGACGTGGGCGGGGATGTCGAGGTCCAGGCGCAGCCGTTGGTCGTCGCTGCCGACGTAGACGGTGCGTGGCACGCCGTAGCGGATGCGCCAGTCGGTGAAGCGGAAGGCCCAGTTGTCCCCGCCGAGGTCTCGGGCGCGTAGTCGCCAGCACGCGGCGGACAGGATGGTGCGGCCGACGCGTACTTCTGGCAGGAACGGCAGTTGGGCTGCCGCGCCCCAGGCGAAGGGTAGGAGGACCGCAGTGTGTGAGCGGTGTAGTTCGCACACGAAGCGGACCAGTGGGTGGGTGGCGTTGGCGAGTTCCACGGCGTTCATGACCGACGGTTCGATCAGCTGACCGGTGGCAAGCTGCACCAGGTACAGGCGTTGCGAGTCGGCGACGACGCCGAGGTCGTCCAGGTCGAGGGTGGCTTGCGGGTTGTGCTCGCTGACGGACAGCACATTCGGCAAGACAGCCGGGGCACGTGCGACGTTGTACGTCGGCAGCCGCAGCGGCGGGCTGGAGACCTGGCCTCGGGCGGCGCCGACAGTGAGCGTCGGCAGGTCGGCGTACGCGGCGGTCATCCGCTCCCGGTCGGGTTGCTCCAGCATGGTCAGGAAGCGGCCGGTGGTGGTGCCGGCTGCGAGGGAGAGCCCGGCCGTGGTCAGTGTGAACCGGCCGCGCTCCAGGTCCTTCAGGGAGGGCGACAGCACGGTGAAGCACAGTTCGACGTGCGCGGGAACCTGGTCGGGCTTGCCGAGTGACAGCGCCTGGATGTCCTCCTCGCTGAGGACGATCTCGCGCTGGTCGTTGAGAGCGGCGTGCTGGGCGAGGGCGAGGAGGTGTTCGTCGCGGCGGCTCGTGGCCAGCACTGTGCGCTTCAGGACCGTCCCGCGGTAGCCGACGGGAAAGCCGAGGCCGGTGTCCGGGTCGGTGAGGTCACGCAAGGGGACGATGGCGCCCATGCTGTAGCGCTCCAGGAACCGCGTCCGGTAGTCATTCCAGGACGGAGAACCGTTCGGGTACGGCGTGATCCGGGCCATGACCTCCAGAGCGTGCTCAGCCTCACGGGCCACGATCTCCGGTAGGACGACGTCGCAGTCGGGCCGTAGGTTGACGACCAGAGTGCGGTCCGTGATGCCGGTGAGGGCGTTCATCCTTGCGCCAGCCTGTGCGCGGAGAGACTGTTGGTTGTCCAGTGGGCCGCTGTTGTGAGCGGTGAGGAGTGTGCGAATCTGCCGCAGCTTCCTCGCCGTGTCAGAGGTGGCTTCGGCTGTTTCGAGCTGGTCGATCAGGTGACCGAGAGCGTCGTCGCACGTCATGGGGGCGTGCAGGCTGCTCAGAAGTACCCGGTGCGCGACAAGGTTGCGCAGCATGTCCTCGATCATCGCAGGTGGGGTCTCGGGGTAGCGGCTGGACAGCTTGGCCGTGAGGTCGCCGACCGCGATGGGCGAACGGGCGAGAGCCAGTACCGCTTCGACGGCCGGGGTGCACTGTAACCGCGTATCGGTTGGGCCGTCAGGGCCGCCCGGCTGGTGCTGCACTGTGATCCGGCCCCCGCGCGCTGTGCAGGTGGGGTCGGCGATGACATGCAGGTGCCGCAGCACATCCGGGTCGCGTTCCAGGGCGGTGATGACGTCGTTCATCCACACCGCGTCGGCGCGCGCGAAGGCGCGGTGTTCGGTGCCCCACTGGACTCGGGCTGCATGCCCGACACGTACGGGTGCGGGCCCGGCGAACAGCCCGAAGGGCGTGGCGCGGTGCTGCATCCGCAGCAGGTAGCGAGCCAGAGAGACAGCCGTGCGCCTGACGACCCGTGGTCGCCGGCGTTCTCCGCTGAGCACCTGACGGACAGTGTCGGCAAGGAGGGGGGTGGCGACCTCGATCGCGGGGGCCACGGTGTCATCCGTCCAGACCTGAGCGATCCATTCATCCAACCGGTGCGTGTCGGCGGCGTCGCCGTACAGGCCTGGCCAGGGGGGCAGCGTCGCTGCCAACGGGAACACCGAAGCTCTGATCATGCCCGCATCAATAGCGCGATACATGGGACGTGCCTCCTTCATTGTCACGACGGTGCGGGGGCCGGGCTGGGCAAGGAGCCTCGGCCCGGCCCCGCGCGGCGGGTCAGCCGCCGATGCAGGTGCTGTTGGAGCAGGCTGACTGGCAGGTGGAGCCGCAGTTGTCGCTGGTGTCGTTCAGTAGCGAGCCGAGGACCGGGGCGGAGGCCACGGTCTCGATACGGAGGTCGAAGTCCGACTCTGTGGCGGCCCCGAAGTCCGTGGCGGCCTTCAGAGTGGTGCCTGTGTTCTGCGGTGCCATCGCGTTCTCCTCGTCTGCAGAGGTGGGTGGATGTGTCTTACGGCCTGATCGCGACGCGGGCGGCGTCACGGCCAGGAGACGGTGATTCGCGTGTGCAGCCGGTCGATGACGCGGCCTGCTGGGAGTTGGTCGTCCGGGGTTCCGGCCGGGTGGACCTCGATGTGCGCACGGTGACCGCGATGGTCGCGGTCCCACGTCTGGATCTCCTCGACCAGGCGCTCGGCGACGGCCTTGCCCTGCGGCCCGTGGCCGACCGCGCCCAGCTCGAACCGGTCGGGGTCATCGGTGGCGCGGACCGTGCGGTAGGCGAAGCTGTCGCCGTCCACGAGCGTCGGCACGCCGAGCGGCGAGGCGGAGGCGACCAGGCCGCGTTGCCGGGCGGAGGGCTTCGCTGCCATCAGGGGGAGGTTGTCCAGGGCGGTCGTCAGCCACAGGTCCAGATGCTCGTTGGACTCATCGCCTGCGAGGGTCACGCCGGACCACGCCTCGGCGCGCGCGGTGCGCAGTGCGGTACGCAGGGCCTCGGTGTCGGGCTCGGGGTGTCCGTCCAGGCGCAGGGCGATCTCCTCGCCGTCCGTGTCGTGGAGGACGGCCAGGCGCACGCGGTTCTCGCCGGCGCCCTGCATCGGCACGAAGCCGCACAGCTCGAACCCGTCGCTGACCAGACGCTCGCCGTCGCGGACGAAGGCGATGGTGCGGGTCATGCCGCGCATCCGCAGCGGGACGACGAGTCGGCCGCCTTCCTTGAGTTGGTGGATCCAGGCCGGTGGGATGTCGGCTGCCTGCACGGTGACGAGGATGCGGTCGTACGGTGCATGGCCGGGCGCGCCGTGCTCGCCGTCGGCGGTGATCACGGTGACGTTCCGGTGACCGGTCCCTTTGAGGAAGTCCTTCGCACGCTGTGTGACATCGTGGTCGATGTCCATCGTGATGACGCGGCCTTGCTCTCCCAGCAGCTCGGCGAGATAGGCCGCGTTCACGCCGCCGGAGCCGATCTCCAGGACGCTCATCCCCGGCTGGATATCGGCCTGCTCGATCTGCATGGCCTGGATGCGCGGAGCAGACACCGAGCTGACGTCCACGCCCGTGGCGTCCGTCTTCGTCACAGCGGCGTACTCGGCGTCGTAAGTCCTGGCCATGGCCACGTCGGGAGTGGCCAGGTGTCGGGGGACCGAGCGGAACGCGGCCACCACGCGGGGGCTGCGTGCGGCGCCCAGTTCGATCAGCCGCTGCACCATGGCATCGCGTAGTTGCTGGTCGGACACAGGGGCACTGTCGTTGTTCCGGGTCGTCATGCCGGGGACGTCATCCACGAGCGTTCTCCTTCTCGGGGGCGTGCGCCGAGGGGTTGGGGGAGGGGCCGTACAGAGGGTCGGAGGCGAGGCAGGCGCCCCGCGCCGGAGTAGTTCGATGCGGCTGGCCCGCTCCCGCTGCGACCTGTCTTTCGGAGGCCAGGGGAAGCCTCCAGTTCGAACAGCGGGGGCGGGGTTTGAAGACCCGGCTGAGCGCGGCCGACTTCCTACGCGATGTGGGCGGGCGGTCTGTGGAGTGGCGCGCTGGTGGGCCACTGGTCGACGGGGTAAGGCTGCGCGAGCGCGGAGCTGGGGGCGCGTTGCCGGCGGATGGCTCGCTCGCTCATCGTCCAGTGGAGCTGTTCGAGCCTGAAAACGCACCACTGGCAGGCGAAGAGGGGAAAGGCCCTGTCTGCCACAGTGATGTCGCCGATCTCTGCCACCGGAACGCCGGTCTGTTCGCACCTGAAGCAGCTCCCGTTCTGCCAGTCGAAACGGCCCCACAACTCGTCCGGCCTCAAACCCATGGCGGACCGCCGTCTGGGAGGTGCGGCCTCGGGTGACCGCCGACGAGGGGCAGAAAGGCGACGGGACGGGCGTGCCAGACGAAGGAGTGGGGTTCTGCCGTGAGCGGCAGCGTGAAGTCCGCTCCCTGCTTCAGGGCGGAGGCGGCATCACGCCATCCCCGGTCGCGTCGGTCCACGAGCGGGTCGATGAACGCCGGTTCGACGACCGAGGCGATGATGCGGATCTGGATTCGGGCCCATCGGACGGCTGAGGCGGCGGTCTGCTGCGCAGCCGAGCTGATGCACCGGCCGTCGGTGTGACGCCACTCGCACCAGAAGCCTGGTTCAGGCGCGCAGGCGGCACGTGCAGGCGCGGGCGAGCGGCGAAGCAGCAAGGGGTGGTCAGGGCGCATGGCCGTTTTCCTCCGTGTACACCCACAGCAGGCGGCGGGTCAGCCCGGCCACGTCGCGCATGAAGAAGAAGGCACTGAAGGCCGGCGTCTCCTTCGTGGGCCGCTCGGACAGCGTCAGCAGCCTGTCTGCCTCTCTGCACAGGCCCCTGACGGCGGGGTCCTCATCGGCGCCCAGCTCCCCGCCGAGAAGCAGGCCCAGCTGCTCAATGATGACCGTCGTCCTGGCGTTGATGTCCTCGCGGGTGGAGGTACTCAGCTCCATCTTCAGTGCGGCGTCGGTGCTGCCCGCGATCAGCTCCGTGTCGATGGGCAGGCAGTCGACGGCTGGAGCCTTGCGTTCGTCGGGCACGGTGGCCATCACGCATCTCCCCTTCGTACTGCAACCTGGGGCGGCTGCTGCCTCGGTTGCTCGGTTCGCAGACGAACGTAGAGCGGCCTTCACCCAAGTCCCAAGAAGATTGCGCGAGTTTGCAGTAAGCCGATTGACGGCCTCGAACGACTCCTCGACCATCGTCGTGTCGCGCAAACCCGAGCAAGGCAGCAGACAGGAGAACGACCATGAAGCTACGGTTCCTTGGTAAGAACTCCACGGTCGGCGACTGCCCGACCCTGTACGCCACAGACCGGGACACCTACCTCGTCCAGGGCTGGAAGATCTTCGCGAACGACCTGTTGATGCAACTCGAGATCTCCGAGAGGGAGACGGCGGTGGAGGTGCCCACGGAGCTGTTCGAGCACCTCACGAAGGACGGCCTGCCGACCGGGGAGATCAGGCGCCTCGAAGACCCGATCATGATCCTGACGCCGGGGGGTACGTTCGTCGTCCAGGGCCGAGAGGTGAACGACCCCGAGGCCCTGGCCCAGATGGAGATTCCGGACTACGAGACCGTGGTCGAGGTCCCCAAGACCGCGATCATCGCCCTACTGGAGGAACCGCGTGAAGCTGATCTCCAGCGCCGAGCGCAACCAGCTCTTTGAGAGCTTCGCGCAGGACGCATTCCATCTGGAGCTGAGGGACGACTACTCCGTCCCCGACGAGGACAGCCCGTTCACGAGCTGGCTGCGCGGTGAGACCGTCGACTACTGCTACATGGAACCGTGGACGCAGCTCATGCGGCGTGTCACCGGGGAAGGGAAAACCGTCCGACGTGTCCGCGTGGTCACGGAGCCGCACACTCCCTACATCCAGTGGGAGCACGCCACCACCGCCCTCAACGAAGAGGCTGGCGAAGAGATTCGCTGGCTGCCCCGGCACCGCTTGCCCGACGGCGTCACCTTCCCCGTGGGAGGCAACGACTGGTGGCTGTACGACGACCGCCTTCTCGCCGTGGGCCACTTCGACTCCGACGGCAGAGTCCTCGGATCGGAGATCGTCGAAGATCCGGCAACCGTAGCCGTGTGCGTGCGCCTGCGGGACCGGCTGTGGGACGCCGCCATCCCCCACCCCGAGTACAAGCCCTGACCGACCCGTGACCACGCAAGTAGAAGAGGCACTGCAAGCGCTCGGTGCCCGGCTGCGCGGCTTCCGCAAGGACGCCGGCTTCACCAGCGGCCGGGCATTCGCGCGTGCCACCTCGTGGCAGGAGTCGAAGGTCTCCCGCATCGAGAACGGCAGACAGCGCCCCAGTGAGGACGACATCCGCGTTTGGTGCGAGATGACCGGCCAGGGCGACCAACTGGGGGACCTGGTCGCGATCGTCCGCCACGTCGACGAGCTGTGGCTCGAGTGGCGCCGACAACTCCAGACCGGCGTCGAGAAGCGGCAGCGCCAAGCCATTCCGGTGTACGCCAGGACCAAGGTCTTCCGCATCTGGCACCCCACGGTCGTCTGGGGAACTCTCCAGACCTCCGAGTACGCCGCCGAGGTCTTCCAACAGGGCGTCAGCTACTACGAGATCCCCAACGACGCAGAAGCCGCCGTGGCGAAGCGCTTGGAGCGGCAGCAGTACCTGTACCAAGGGGATCGCATCTTCAACGTCCTACTCGGCGAACAGGCCCTGTACACCAACTTCGGCGGCCCGGAAGTGATGAGGGGGCAACTTGACCGCCTCCTGGCCGTGATGAGGCTACCCCGCCTCAGCCTGGGCATCGTCCCCCGGTCGGCGCCAACCTCCATATGGCCGGGCAACGCGTTCTCGATGTTCGATGACCGGCTCGTCCTCGTCGAGACCTACTCGGCGGAGCTCTCCGTCACGCAGCCCCGAGAAATCGAGCTGTACACCAAGGCGTTCGCCCTCTTGAAACAGTCGGCGGTCTACGGAACCGCCGTCCGAGACCTCATCTCCACAGCGATCCAACACTTCGATCAGATGCCGAGCGACTAGGAGAGCGCACCATGCAGCCCATGACCCCGAACTGGCGAACCAGCTCCTACACAGAGACGCAGAACTGCGTCGAAGTGGCCGACAACGACCGTGAGCACGTGCTTGTTCGGGACACGAAGGCGCGCGGTTGGGGAATGCTGGCCGTCCAGCGAAGCAGCTGGGCGGCATTCGTCGAGTACGCCACGAAGGCGTAGCGCCGGATCGGATGGGGCCCCGTCCACAGCTTCTCAGGGTGGAGCCCCACCCAACTTCGCGGCGTTGTCTGTTCCGTTTCGGAACGAGTCTCGATGGGATGCAGGTTCTCCATTTCCGTGTCATGCAGCGACATGATGTCGTGGACGTTTTGAGGCAGTCTCACGCCGTGGCCTCTGCATGCTGTCCCAGCCTTGAGTCATTTCCTCAAGCGCGAAACGGTCCTGATTTCTCAGTCCTGGTACGCCTCGTCCGTTGAGTGCACAAGCAGAGGGAACAGCCGGGTGATTGGGTCGCCCTGCTCGGCCTACCTACGGGTACGAGTCGCGCGGTGCCCGCTTTCGGGCCCACCCATGGAGTCGACGGGCGCTGCGTGGTATCGCTACAAGCGGGAGAGAGCACCGAGGTCTCTGGCGAGACCGGTGTTGTCGGTGCCGATCTTTCGGTAGACGGAGGAGAGCAGTCGCTTCACACCCTGTTCGGTGATGCGCAGTTCCTTCGCGACCACCGCTGCGGGGTGGCCTTGGGCCGTCATTTCGGCAACGCGTCGTTCATGGGCGGTGAGTGTGTCTCTCTGCGCGTGGCGCAGCGGCCGCAGTCCGGCCGCCGAGAGTTCCTCTCTGGCGTGGGCGGCCAGAGCCTCGGCGTCACAGTGGACAGCAGCTTCCAGGCCGAGGAACAGGCGATCCGCGGCTTCTTGTAGTTGGCCGTTCCGGGACAGGGCTGCGCCGTATCCGACCAGGGCCCGGGCCAGCTCGTACGAGGCCGGAGACCGTTCCAGGTGGTCGACGGCCTCGGCGTACAGGTCGAGTGCCGCCGACCCGCCGGTCACTTCGGCCTCGGTGTGGAGTGCCTGGCCGATCGCGGACGCCGCACCGAAGTGCCGGGCCCGTTCGACGGCCTCCCGGGCCAGGCGGACCGCCCGGTCGGGATCGGTGGAGGCGAGAGTGGACGCCAGGTGCAGCTGCCAGGGGCACCAGGTCGGGTTGCGCCAGTTCCGTGACTCCAGCCAGTCCCCGACGTCGGACAGGATGCGCTCGGCCTCGGATTGCCGCCCCTCGGCCAGGAGCAGTTCGGCGTACACCGTGCGGGGATCCGGGTAGACGACGGCATTCGGAACCATCTCGCCATAGCGGTAGGAATCGGCGAGCTTACGCGCGTCGGACGTCCGCCCGCGGGCGACAAGGGTCTGGATGAGGATGCCGATGGCGAACCACTGGGCGGGCACCGCGCCTTCCACTCGCTCGGCGGTGCGCAGGCCGTCCCGTACCAGTGCCTCCGCATCGGTGAGGCAGCCGCGGCGGTAGCGGATGTAGGCCAAGAGGGCCTGTCCGACAGCCAGGTGGGAGCCGCGCCAGCCTTTGGACTCGCACTCGGCCATCCCTTCAGCGAACAGCTCTTCGGCCCGCCGTGGCTGGTCGCAGTACATGAAGACGAGGGCGACGGAAACGGGTACCTCGAAGCCCCGGTTCTCATCAGTCCAGCTCAGTCCGCCGCGCAGGGACTCCTCGGCATGGGAGAGGACGGTCTGCCGCGGCTCGCCGCGCATCATGGCGTCCCAGGCTCGCAGGCCCAGGATGTAGCGCTCCTCCAGACCGCGGCCGGTCAGGCGCTCGGCCAGCCGCGCCAGCCGGCGCGAGCGGGCGGACGAGTCGGGCTCGTCGGCGCGGAGCGCGCTCCATACGAAGTGATCGGCTTGCATACGCAGCCGGATGCGTGGGTTGGTCGCCTGCCGTGCCTCGTCGGCGGCCAGGGCTGCCGCCTCGGCCACCTGGTCGGTGTGGGCCAGCGCCTGTGTCAGCCGTTGGACCATGGAGGCCCTCAGCTCGGGGTCGACTCCGGGTTCCGACAGAGCTTCCCGGAGATGACGGATCGTGGGGCTGGGGTCGATCAGGGAGGTCGAGCAGGCCAGTTCGTGGAGGAGCGCTGCACGGTCCTGCGGGAGGGGCGGCTCCCGCAGCGCCCGGGTCAGCACGCGCCGGGCGGCCTCCGGCGCCCCCGCGTGAAGGTACTCCCGCGCGGCATCCCGCAGACATTCGACTGCTTCGGGGCTGCCCTCGCAGGGCACCTCCAGCAGATGCCGGGCAGCGGCGGTGGCACCGAACCCCGCGGCGCGGACAGCATCTGCCGCGTAATTGTGCAGACCGATTCGCAGGGCCGAGGGAATGGACCGGTAGATCGTCGAGGCGATCAGCGGATGTACGAACTCCAGGTCACCGCCCTGTCCGGGGGCGTCGGTCAGGATTCGCGCGGCGCGCAGTGTGCGGATCGCCTCGGCGGCCTCCTCGCTGTCGAGGACGGCGAGGGCAGCCGTGAGGTCCGGCGAGATGGGGGTACCCAGAACAGCGGCGGCCCACGCGAAGCGGACGGTCGCCGCACCGAGCCCTTGCAGTCGCTCGATCAGCCCGCGGCCCCTGATCGCCGAGGCCAGATCCCGCACCACCGGCAACTCGTCCTGCGTGCCTGCTACTTGCCGTTCGCCGAGCCGGATGGCGAGTTCGACGACCTCGAAAGGACTCCCTGCGGTCACCGCCCAGCATTCCTGGCAGAACTCGTCCTCGGCTCCCTCGCCCACCTTCTCCCTGATGATTCGTGCCACGCCGTACGGCGTGAGTGGTTTCAGGGCGTAGGGGCGGTTCCTGTGATGCTCGATGAGCGCGCGGAAGGTGGTCTCGTCGGGCGGCAGTTCGTCCGGCCGGTAGGCGACGACGATCAGCAGTGGGAGGTCTTCGGCTCGTGGGGCGAAGGAAGCGATCCAGTTCAGAGATTCGATGTCGGCCCAGTGCATGTCGTCCAGGAGCAGGACGACGGGTGCCTTCATGACCGTGAGGCGGGTCACGACCCAGTCCAGGCCGTCGCGCACCCCGGTCGGGTCCGGTGCCCGAGTGGGGTCTGGCGCCCTGAGTCCGAGTGCGGCGGCGACGATGTCGTACCAACCACCCAGGAAGACACGGCGCTCCGCCTCGTCCATCGCTGCCAGGGCGGGCTGCACCAGCTGGCGCACCACGCGGAACGCGGACTCCTGCTCCGTCTCGCCGCCCTTGCCCGACAACACCGTGAAACCGTGTGCCGCGGCCCGGGCACGCGCTTCCGCGATGAGCGCCGTCTTGCCCAGTCCGGCCGGGCCGGTGAAGGCGAGCAGCCCGGTGCGCCGCGGTCGCCCCACACGGTCGGTGGTTCTGCCCAGCTCCGCCAACGCTTCGTCGATCGCGCGAAATTCGTCTTGGCGCTCCAGCAACAGGCAGTTCTCGGTGGTCGGCAGCCGCAGCTCATGCGCCATATGCCTGGCCGCGTCATATCGCCGATCCCCGGAAGACAGCGCCGACCGCTCGACTGGCTCCTGGGGGGACGGCCTCTCCTCGGCCATCCACTCCCTCAACTCGTTCAAGCCTTCAACAGCACTCTGCGTTGGAGCCTGCGCATCCACTACACGGTCGAGTTGCTTGAGAAGGTCGTCAGCCCTGACGGGCACGCCGGCCCTCGACGGGGGGTTGGTCACGCCTGACCACGCCTGGGCGTTCCCCATCCCGCTGCCTCCTCTCCTGGATCGTCGTCCCTCCACTCGGATGGGAAGACGACCTCGCCCCCCAGTTCCGCGACCAGCGTGTTCCGCGCGTTGCTCAGATGGACCCGTACGGTGCTCGGAGCGATGTCCAAGTGTGCGGCGATCTCATGGTTGGTCCACTCGCCCTGCCACTTCAACAGTGCCACCCGTCGCTGAGCACAAGGCATGCTGTCGACGACCTTCCAGCACTTCTGCAAAAGGAGATTGGAGATCGCCGTACGCGGCGTATCCACGTCGGACACCATGTCCTGGCCGCTGACGCTCTCTGCGTAGTGTCTGGCTGCTTTCCACTGGTCGAAGACCTTGTTCTTCAGCACTCGGTACAGCCACGCCCGTTGACTGCACTCGCTTCGGGTGCGCAAAGTACCCCACTGCAAGGCAGCGGCCTTGAATGTCTCCTGAACCAGGTCGCGAGCCATATGAAGCTTGCCACCAAGCAGCCGGTCCGCGAATTTGACCATGGCATCACGGAACTTCATGTACAGGACCGCAATCTCATCCCAGTGATGCGCCGGGATTCGAGGCGTCATGAGTCCCGCTCCGGAAGCGACCCTGCCCCGCCTCCGACCTGAATCAACATTTTCGGACCCCCCATGCCAGCCTCCTGCGCCACTACGGTGCCGGGCGGCGCCTGCGTGGTGATGGCCAGCAGTGTCTTGCGGCGCGACGTCTCCGAAAGGAATTTCGTCACTCCAACGATGAGTAAGACGCAGCAGGCGGACTGCCACGGCAACACGTGCCGCACGAAGGCTGCCCCCTCAACTGCCCACCCCTGCACCAGGGCTGTGATGGTGTTCATGCCTGTTCATCTCTCGCCCCACCAGAAGTGTTTAGCCGACGTCAACAGCCATGCGAACACGCAACGGCAGGATTCACCCCGGGATGCCATCGAATTCGAACGTTCATGTTGAAGTAGATAGTGAGTCCGCACGCCTCAGCGGCAGCAGCAGTGGCCGGCGGCCTTCCATCGCAAAGCCCAGAATCAGATCCGTGTACCGCGCCTGCAAGGGTTCGGCGTGACTGGCTTCCCTAAGAGCTCGTAACACGATCTTGTGGACCTGCGCTGATGGGGAGTGGCTTGTAGGAGGGTTCCGTCGTTCGTGGGGTGTGGGGAACCGACCATGGAACGTGGACGACGACTTGTGGACGCTGATTGAGCCGTTGCTGCCGTCGTGGCCCAAGAAGGCACCCGGTCCGAAGCCCGTGGATGACCGGCTGTGCCTGCAAGGCATCCTGTACGTGCTCTACAACGACGTCAGCTGGCAACTGCTGCCGCTGGAGCTCGGGTTCGGCTCCGGACAGACCTGCTGGCGCCGGCTGGGCCGATGGCAGAAGGCCGGCGTCTTCGAGAAACTGCACCAGATCCTGCTCGCCGAGCTGCACGCGGCCGACGCCCTGGACTGGACCCGGGCCTGTGTGGATGCTTCCCACATCCGAGCGAAAAAGGGGGCGAGGCCACCGGCCCGTCACCGGTCGACCGCGGGAAGACGGGCAGTAAACACCACCTGATCTGCGACGGCAACGGCACCCCGTTCAAGGTCATCACCACCGCGGCCAACGTCAACGACGTCACCCCGACCCTGGCCCTGGTCGACGGCATCCCGCCCGTCGCGGGTAAGCCGGGCCGTCCGCGCCGGCGCCCCGATGCCCTTCTGGCCGACAAGGGCTACGACAGCAACCCCAACCGTGGCGAGTTGCGCAGGCGCCGCATCCTGCCGGTGATCTCCCGCAAGGGCGCCCCGAACATCAAGGGCCTGGGCAAGCTCCGCTACGTCGTCGAGCAGACCTTCTCGCTCCTGCATCACTTCAAGCGCCTGGCCGTCCGATGGGAAAGACGCCTCGACCTGCATGACGCCCTCGTCTCACTTGCCTGCGGCCTCATCTGCTGGAGACGCCTTAAGAAGGTAACGTGACCATTCTTCGACTCAGACGGGAGGGGGAGTCGTTGCCAGAACATATGGTGCGGGCGAGCGCGCTGTTGACCGAGCACGAGGTCGAACTACTTCGGCGTTCCCTCCTTGAATGGGGCGGGCCTGCCCGGTGCAGTGACCCCCTCGCCGTCGGCATGGGGTTCGCGGACGCTCAGGATCTACTCGACCAGTGCCGCGTGCTGAATCGTGCACTCGGTGAAGATGCCCCGCTCAAGGCAGTGGACTGGGCACGGACTCTCCTGGCAACAGAGATTGTCTTTGTCAGCGATCTTGCTGGCTCAGGCGTCGAATGGTCAACGACCACGGGGTTCACCGACGAGGCCACGATCAGGACGCTGCGGTCAATCCAGCGCAAGCTTGCCGTGAGGCCCTACTACGGACGACGTCCGAGCCCTCCGCGCTGACCTCCCACCAACGGATGGATCGCCTAGACCGCCGCGCAAACAAGATCCTGTTACGAGCTCTAAGGTGAACGGTCTTTCCTGGGAATCTCGGATTCGTGGCCGATCGGCCGCCGACTGGCCATCCGCGGTGAGATTCGGCCACGAAATCTCAGACTCGACATGGGATAACGGCGGCCAAGTTCGCCGGGGGCAGACAGGAAAGATCCCGAAGGGAATGGTGGTCCGGGGGCAGGGCATGTCAACGTAAAACACCCTGCTGGAAAGCCCATCCCCGAGCCCACGGAGGCGCCCCTGCACCCGGACCACCCCAGCGGCCTATCTCATCCCGACTCTCCAGACCCGGTGTACTGGGTCACTCCGCGGCACCTGGCCGGTGACGACGGCGTACTCGCCGAGCGGATCGGCGACACCCTTGCCAGCCTCGGCTGGAGCATGTGGCCGACAGCGCGCCACACCCTGCTGTATGTGAGCCCGGACGGGCTGCGTGGCGCCGAATGGGATCCTCGCCAGCTACCCATTCGAGCTGGGTGGCCTGCCCGTTGCCTGGCAGCTGAGCGCCCGCCCGCACGGGGCTTCCGCAATGGTGGAGTGGAACGCGTACTTCACTGCCGGCGTTCCGTACGAGGCGCTCGCCGACCTTCTTGTCGCTCTCGACGCCCGTGACGCGCCAGACGCTAGCTTCGCGGGCCCCGACACGGTGCTCCACGCGCTGAGTGACCGGGGCTGGATCCGCGACGTGGACCGCCCCCGCACGACTGCCATGGACCCCGGATGTGCCTCCTGCGTCTCCCTGGAGATGTTGCCGCCGTTCATCCAGGACGCCGATCCGCGCCCTGATCTGGTGGGATGGCAGGCGTGGGCGGAGCCTGTGCTGGGCGCCCCGTATCTGTGGTGTGCCAGCTTCAGCGCCAGTGTCCCGCATGATCTGGTCGCCGCGTTCGCTGGCCTCGCCTGCCCCGGTGTCCCGTCGCACCCTTCCCCAGAGCGCCGAGAGGCGGCTCAACATCGTCCGCCGCAGCTGACGCTGCGCCCAGTTGCGGACTGCTGTGCTGGGCATCGGGGTTTCCCTGCGTTTTGGCAGTTCAGATGGGTGAGGCACGAATTCTGTGCCCGCCGCACGACAGTGAGGAAGTGTCCTTGTTCTTTCGCCGTGCCCGAGCGGACCGCGCGTTTCGTGAAGCCCAGCGCGCGGGTTACGCGCTCCTACAGCAGATGCACGCTGAGTGGCCTTGCCGGACCACATCGCGGGTGCGGTGGCACCGGCCGCATCGCAGGCGCCTGACGTCCTTCCGTCAGACTTGCGGGCTCCCTCGCGCCAGGAGCTGGCCGGGCTGATGATGCGCTGGGAGCAGCCGCTTGTCATCTAGGGCGAGATCCGTGCCTGCCACGAGTGCGGCGTGTACCGGGACTGGATCGTGTTCTGCATGCGCGACGCCTCGGTGTGGCTGCGCTGCAGGGCCGGTCACCAGGTGCGAGAGCCCCGTTTGGACGCTGCTTGGTACAACCGCAATTCCGGTCCGGTAGACCAGTGGCACCCGACCCTTGAGGACGGGCTGCGTCACCTCGGCCACTGACCTCGAAACCCCACGCCTCTGCCCCTGGATATCGCCGGCGCCGGAGGGCCGGCCTGGTCAGACCGTCAGCTCCGCAGCCAATTAGGGGTTCCGCATGCGCCTTCACACCACGACCGCCCTCATCCTGAGCGCCCTCACCGTCCTGGCCATGGCGGGCTGCTCCACCGGCAGCACGTCTACCGAGGGTCCGGTCTTCTCCGCCTCCGCGTCCAAACAGCAGGAGGGCAAGCACGCTCCGGCGCCCGCGCCTCTGTCGTCGGTTGAGCTGCGAAAGCGCCTCCTGGACGAGCGAGACCTCGGCGAGGGCTATGTCCGCAAGCC
Organism: Streptomyces sp. NPDC012935; assembly: GCF_042900345.1. Taxonomy (NCBI): domain Bacteria; kingdom Bacillati; phylum Actinomycetota; class Actinomycetes; order Kitasatosporales; family Streptomycetaceae; genus Streptomyces; species Streptomyces sp. NPDC012935. The sequence goes on along the minus strand of NZ_JBIBBC010000001.1, from coordinate 1,143,935 downwards.
GCAGCAGCACCAGGGGAATGACGACGTCACAGTGTCCGGTTGCCCGGCCCTGGACGAGCTCGGCGGCGAGGCCGTTGTCGGTGGCGGCCTCGACTTCCCGCGCAGGGCGAAGACGTCCTTCACCTATGCGCCCGTCAGCAACTCGGAGGTGGCCGAGGAGTTGTACAGCGACACGGAGGAGAGGCTCTCGAATGGCGTGGGACGGATCTCCGAAGCGATGACCTCCTGCCCCACGTACCAGGTCTTCTTCGGCAGCACCCCCGTCAAGGTGTCGACTCAGAAGGTGACCGCGGCCCGGCTGGGCGATGAGCGGTGGAGCCAACTGCTCACCTTCACCGCCAGTGGACGCAGCCACCTCGTCAAGCAGACAGCCGTCCGCACCGGGACGGTGGTCGTCGTGGTCTCCGGCAGCCCCGGCCTTGTTGATGCCCACTTGGCGAAGGCGGTCGACAAGGCTCACAGCGCGGGCTGAGCCCACCACCCCTGGAACTACAGAGTGCCTTCGGCGCACGCGGCGACTGCCTTCTGCAGGCCAGTGAAGTCGCTCTCCAGCGGGTTGAGGCGCTTGAGACTGGATGGCCTGATGCTCTTCTGGCCAGGACATCGCTCGTCCAGGACCCGGGTGGGCAGGACGTAGAAGGTCCACTGGTCGAGGTCCAGGGGATCGAGGGTCTGTTTGTCCTGGTGATGCAGCAGGCAGAAGACGTACACGTCCGAGCGGCGCAGTACTTCAGCCGAGGTGGTGCCAGTCCTCGCGTCCCAGCCGGCAGCCGGCACGATGCCGAACTGGACGTTCGACGCCCCGGACTGCGCCCACGACTGGAGGTAGGCCGTCGACTTCACCTCGACGCGCCACCCTTCGGGCGTGCGGATGTCGACGGTGTCCCATTCGGTGCGGGTACCTGCGGCCGCGCCCAGGGCCGTGGCCACGAGATACTCGGCCAGGACACCCCGCATAGTGTTGTTGGCCAGGTCGGAGCAGGCCCAGCTCCAGAACTCGCCGAGTCTGCCTACTGCTTCGCCGTTGGCCCGTATCGGCTCGCTGCCGCTGCGGCGCGTGATGACCAGCGGGCCAAGATCGGCGTTGCTCATGCTTTCCTCCTGACGACGGCCTGCGGCGAATGGTGCTAAGCCTGACAGCAGTCACTGACAACGGAGTTGGGTCCTTCCCGCAGCGGGGGCCTCAGCCGCCGGAAGCCGTTGAGCGACGACAACTGACGGGCCCGACCAGGCGTGGTCGGGCCCGTCAGTCGTTTGCCGACCTGGAACCGGTTCCTCCGATCGACGTGTCAGGGTCTCCACTAGTCAATGCAGAAGACTCTGCTTGTCTGGCCGGGTGATCACCGTGACCGGTGCGGACGGGACGTCAGCGGTGTGACCGCAGGATGGGTCTGCTCAGCGTCCTTCGGGGCGGATCGGGCGCGGGCAGTGGCGCTGCGGGCTTGCGCGGCCCGAGCGCGGGGGCTGGATGCGTGGCGTTCACCGAGGCGCTGGACGCGCCAGGTGAGGACTTCCGCCGCCGAGCAGGCATCGTCCAGCGGGCGTTGCCCGGCTGCTTGTTGGAGCAAAGTGGCGGGGTCGTGGCCCGCGCGTTCGGCGTCCGCGAGCACGGCCGCCAGTGCGTCCCAGGCGGTCTCGTCGAGGACCTGTTCGGCGTAGGCGGGCACGGCCTTGCGCAGGTGTTCGGCGTATTGGCGCGTGACGTCGGCCGGCGGCTTTCGTTCGGCGAGCCGTCACAGCGGGGCCGGTGCGGCTTGCCCGTACGCGGCTTGGAGGTGGTGCAGGGTCTGCTGGGCTGCGGCTACCTGCTGGTCGTGGTGGAGCAGGGCGCTTCTGCGGCGCAAGGCGATGACCGTGAGGATGGCGGCGTCCACGAGCATGGCCACGAGGCCGTCGTCGGCGGGGTGCGAGCCCATGGTCTTCAGGGCGCCGCGCATTGCGCGGGCATGCTGATGGTTCACACGGGCGCGGGTGTTGACCGCGTACTCGAACGCGAAGGCCGCTTGGCGCAGCTCGGAGCGGAGGCGGGCGGGGGCAAGGGCGGGAAGGGCGTAGAGGATCTCCCCGAACGCCACCAGATGCGCCGAGACAGCGGCCGGGTTGTCGTGGGCGAGGTGGTGAGGGATGCGAGCGATTGTGGCGGTGGCCTGGTGCCACGGGTTCGGCCGAGGTCGGCCTGTTGGCTGTGGGGCGGCGGGTTCGGTGGCGGCGAGGCGTTCTTGGATCTTTGGCAGGGATAGATCGGTGGCGAGACTGGAGCCGGAGTACCAGATGGGCTCGAAGTCGGTGTTGGTGTCGTCGGGCAGGGCGACCTTGTAGCCCTTGAGGTCGCCGGAGGGCAGGGTGCGGGTTTCGACCTGCAGGCCCGCATCGGCGAGCAGGTTGAGGAACTCCTCCACGCTGTGGGCGTGCGAGAGCGTGGTGCGCACCATGACGCGCAGCTGCTCGCGCACGGCCCGGTCGCGTCCGTTGCGGGCGGCCTTCTCGTTCTCCGCCCGGGTCGGGCGCTTGGCGGCGGGCCAGGTGTCTTTGTCGCGGTTGACCTGATGGAGTCCGAAGTCGGTCTCGATCCGGGTGAGTTCTGTCATGGCGCGGTGGTAGTCGTTCCAGTTGCGCGGCGGGCGCAGGTCCCCGCGCATCTTGGTGGCGACGATGTGGATGTGGTCGTCCGCGTGGCGCACGGCGATCCAGCGGCAGCCGTCCGGATCACCGTCCGGGGCGATGCCGGTGGCGTGCAGGACACGGCGGGCGATGGTGGCCCACTCGGTGTCGGTCAGGGTGCGGTCCTCTGGCGCGGCACGCAGCGAGCAGTGCCACACGTGTCCCTCCGGGGCCTGGCCGCCGGCCTGCTTGACCCGCAGGTCGAGGGCCTTGGCGAGCTGGTCCATCCGCTCCCTGTGGCCAGGGCTGTCTTCGGGGCCCGGGTCCGGGGCGAAACCGTCCCAGGAGGCAACGATGTGCTGGTCGATGTGCACGGTCGCCGTGCCCGGCCCGAAGAGGTAGATCAGCACGCCCCGGGTCTTGCTGCCTGGCTTGACGATGTTCGCGATCATGCCCGGTCCGCCTTCTGCCCGGCGGCCCGGAAGGCAGCCTCGTCCACAGCCCTCACCGCGTCCCGGGCGGTAGCCAGGACGCGTTCGGCCCGCTCCAGAACGGCGGCGTCGACAGGATGCGGATCGCCGCTGGAGTTGAGGCGGCGGGCGATCTGGTTGACGTTCGTACCGATACGGGCGATCTGGGTGCGCAGGGCGGCGAACTCATCGATCACGTCGTCGTAGACCGTGCGCTGGTCGGGCAGGTGCGCCTCGCCGTTGACGAAGGCCACGACGGCCGCCCCGACCAGGTGCGCGCCAGTGATCTCCAACGCTCTGGCCTTAGCGAGGATCCTCGCTTTCTCATCGACGCTGTAGCGGGCATCAACACGCTCCTTGCGCTGCCCGTCGCCGCTGGCTTCGCGGCGACGGGCGACACGGTAGAGCGCGGCTTCGTCGGCAGCGCGCACAACAGCGGGCTGCTGCTCGGCGATGACGTCTTCGCCCACCCCCTCCTGCTCCGGCACGCCCTCGTGCTGGAGCTCCCCCTCCGCCGCCCCCGGGGCGGAGGGGTTAGCGATGTACCGGCCCATGGACGGTCCATCGCCATTGCTTGCTCCGCCTGGGGCAGGGGTACTCGTCAGTGCAGTCCCGTGGATGGCGGGGTCTTCGTGGTGCGGTTCGTGCACCGGGTCTCCGTTTCAGAGGATGGTCGAGGGAGTGCCGTGCTCCGTCGGGCGAGTCGTGGGGTTCGCCGCTCATGACCTGGAGGGGTGGCCTACTGCGCGGAGGGCTTGTTCCATGCCGGCGCAGGTGACGCCATAGCCGTTCGGGCTGACGGTCACTTTCGGCTGGTTGGCTGAGGGCGAGTGGGCGTACCCGAATTGATTCCGGTACGCCCACTGGGCGTTGGTGCCCGTGCCGTTACCCGCCGTTGGTGTCGCCGAGGTCTGGTGCGCCGCGATTGCGCTCGGCCTCCAGGGCGTCGAGTGCCTGCGTGATCCGTTTGTTGGAGGCTTTGCGGTCGAGCTTGTCGAGCTCGGTGCGCATGGCCGTGTGGGGTGCGGATCCGGTGCGGGCTTCGAGTTCGCGGGCGATGGTGATCAGCTCGTCGATGGAGGTGTCGGGTGGGCGACCTGTACGGCGAGGCCGGGGGTTCGGCGTGCCGCGTTCCGGAACAGGGTGAGGTGGCTCCGGCTCCTCTGGGGGTTCCCGCTTCGTTTGCGGTGTGTCCCTCTTCCGCCGGCGCTTGGGTGTGGGGACTTCCGGTACCCGCTCGCGCGCGGGGTGCGGGCGGTCATGGGGACGCAGAGCAATACCGGAAGTGGAGTCACCGGAAGTCGGCACCCCCGATGGCACAGTTGCGGCATGTCGGCGGGTGCCCGGCTCCCAGGAGAAAGCCAGGTCGGCATCGAGCAGTTCCGCGGCATTCCGGCGGGCCGCGAACCGGGCCAGGAGGCGCTCGCGCTGTTGCGGATCGGTGGCCACCTGGGCCCGGTCCAGCGCATCGGACAGGCGGCGCATGGCGAGCTGACCTCGCCGGGTCGTGCGGTATGCCGTGGGTTTCGCGTGCAGGCGCGCGGCCAGAGCGGCGGCCTTGGTACAGGCGCGTTCGCGGGCGATCTCCTGGGCGCCGCGGCTGCGGTCGGCGATGCCGAGACGAGACAGGAGGCGCTCGCGGACCTCGCGCCCGATGCGGGCGGCCAGGCTGTCGGAGGCGGCCTTGGCAATACGCTGGCGCAGCTCGATGCCCAAGGCGAGGTGCCACAGTACGGCGGCCAGGACCGGACCGAGGACGGCCCTCACCGTGCCGCCGAGCAGACCCGATTCGGCGTACGCCGGGAGGATCTGAACGGCTGTGATGGCCCAGACTATGACCCCGGGCATACCGGGTGCCCGCTTGTCGCTGTGGAGGTTCGCCCTCGCCATTAGGGCGGTGGAGAGCAGTGCGAGCTCGCCGGCGGCGAACATCACGATCCGCTCCGCCGTGCCGTACATGCCGAGGTGGTGGGCGGCGAACCGCCAGCTGGTGTCAGCGCTGTAGATGGTGCACACGGTCGCGGCGACGGCGGCGAACCGGAGCGCGAATGCTCCTCGCTGCTCTTGCCAACGGCCGCTGCTGCCGTTCCGGCCGCGCAGGGCCAGATATGTGGCCAGTGCCCCGGTGGCGACGAGGGCCAGGGCGGTGAGTATTAGGGGAGCGGTCTCCCAGGTAGGCCAGGGCACTGTCAGGCGTCACCGCCCCGATCCCGTTCCTGGCATGAGTTCGTTCCCCGACGCGGGGCCATGGTTGTGGCGCGTTCGCAGGCCAGGACGTAGAGGTGGACGGCGCCCAAGGGGAGGAGGGGCGCGACGGCCGACATGGCCAGGACGGTGATGTCAGCCAGAGTCCAGCCGCCACCCGGGGCCTGCCGATCGGCGAGGGAGTCGAGTACCGCGACCGTGACGGCGCGGGCAGCCATCGCGGCGCCTGCGACGTTCCACGCGTACTTCTCGGTGTAGGGACCAGCCGAGCGCAGCCGGACTATGGCGGCGATCGTCAGGGCGATGAACCCGTCGAGCACGCCGAGGAACACGTAGGGCAGCGGCGCGGAGGTGTACGTCGTGGCGGAGAGTTGATACACGAGGTCGAGGGCGAGCAGGAAGGCCACTGAGGCCAGTACGACAGTGGCGATGCACGCCCTCGTAGCGGCCCAGGGAGCAGAGGAGGGACGCGTCGGGTCAGGGGGAACTGCAGTAGCGGGAAAAGCCGGGGTGGGTTACGCGGAGGCGAGCTCAGCTGCGGCGAGGTCCAAGCGGGTCGGGTGAGGCGTCGCGCGGGGCGCGTTGCCCCGGGCACGACCGTCGAGGCCGACACGGCGAATGCGGCAGGGCTCTCCCTGGGCGGCGTGGCACCACCGGCAGGGGACGCTGAGGGCGTCGGGTTGTCCTGCGGCGACGGCGGCTTCACGTGCGGCTCGGGCCGGCCGGTAGGGGGCGAGCTCGACGCGGACGGCCGCTGGGATGCACGACCCGATGGCGGCGAGGCGGGCCTCCACGGCGGGATGCGGGCCACCAGCGGTGATCTGCCGGTGTGTCGAGGGCTCAGCCATACCTGCTGCGACCGCGTGCCGGGTGGCGAGGAGTTCGGCACGCCACGCACCTGGGTCGTCCGGGTCGGCGGACGGGGTGGGGTCGGTGTGCCTGTCCAGGCGGTCGCGGCAGTAGCCACGCCACGTGCGGGCGACGTCCACAGTCAGGATCGGGTACGGGGAGGCGAGCACATGTGCCCGTATCGCCTCGCGGGCATCCCAGCCGTGACCAGTGGTCAGGGGCACGTCGCGCAGCAGCTCGTACCACTGGGCGATTTGGTCACGGGCCTCGCCCGCGTCCGTGCGGATGGTGCGGGGGTCGAGGCGGTCGATGTAGGCGAGGATGGCGGCAACTTCACGGCGATCCAAGGGCAGTTACTCCGTTTCGGTCGGTTCTTCGAGGGCGGCGAGCAGGGCTGCCATGTGTGCGTCGGCGCGGGTCATGCCCGCCTGCGGCGCGGGGTCGCCGCGGGGGAGGGCGTGGAGGTTCGGACGCTGGGGTGTGGGGCTCCGCTCGCGGGCGATCCAGGATCGCCAGTCGTCAGCCCAGGTCGAGGCGGGGCGAGCGCTCCAGGTGCCACGGTGTTGGCGCCACTTCGTGTCGGCGGCCTGCAGGCGGTGCTCGCCGAGGCGGTCGAGATGGCCCTGCTGCTGGGCCCAGGACAGGCTCGCGTCGTCGACCTGCCAGTCCGCGGCGGAGGTGAGGTCGGCAGCACCACTGCTGCTGTACCTACGGTTCACCTTCGGTTCACTACGGTTCTGGGGGTCAGAATCAGACCCGGGCAGGGGTCGGAATCTGACCCGGGGAGGGGTCAGGTTCTGACGAGGGGGTGCAGATTCTGACCCGGTCAGATTCTGGCGGTGGGCGTCGGATTCCGAACCGGTCTTGGGCCAGAGGCCGTGCATGCGCAGCTGCTCGACCTCCAGCTCGGGCACCGGATCGGCCTCGACCAGGGACTCGACGTACGCCTCGGGGTCGTCCTTCCGCGCCGCCGCCATCTTGGCCAGCCACGCAGCGGCGCGCGGCAGCCGGTAGACCGTGGCGTGCTGCGGGCCGTCGAGGTCGTCGAGCACCTCCAGTTCGCCGCTGTCGGCCAGTGCGACCAAGGCGCCGCGCACAAAAGGTGTTCCGGCGCCTGGACAAGGCAGCCACATCAATGCCGCGCAAGTCCAGCATTCCGCCGATGAAGCAAATCCGCCTTCTGCTCAACGCCCGAACTCCACTCCAGTCCCGGACACCGCCCCCCGCAGTGCGCCAGGCGTTTCTGAGCGTTAAACAAGCCGCCGAGTACCTCGGTCTCTCGCCGCATACTCTCTATGTCTGGCGGCATCGCCGAAACGGTCCGCCCAGTTTCCGGATGGGACCGCGTGGCCGAGTCACGTACCGGCTTGAGGCCCTGGACGCGTGGATTCACGAGCAGGAGCAAGCCGACTCGCGCTCCAACACGACCCTGAGTCCGTTGGGCGCGGCACCACAGAGCCGCTCGGATTACGCCGCGAGCGCCTGACTCCCTGTTGCTCCCGCTTTCGCCCCATGCCCGCTGCCATTGAAGGAAGTATTTGGCCGGCTACATAGAAGACCGCTGGATCAAGAAGAAGAAGGACCCCGCCACCGGCAAACGGGAACGCACCGCCCGCTACGGCAAGGGCTCCCGGTACCGCGTTGCAGGTATCCCAGGTGTCCGGGACAAGTCGTTCGACAAGCTCGAAGACGCCAAGGCGTGGCTGCGCAGGGCCGGCACCGACAGTGAACGAGGCGAGTTCGTCGACCCCCGCGACGGCTCCATCACGCTGGACGACTACGTGACACGCTTCTGGCAGACGGGAGTTCGCGGAGCGCCCGGCACGATCAAGCGCATCGACGAACGCGTCCGTCTCCACATCCGGCCTCAGCTGGGCACCATCGCCCTGCGGGACATCAGTCCGGCGGTGCTGCGCGGCTACATCGCTGCACTGGAGAAGGAGTGCTCGCCGCGTTACGCCCGGCAGATCCTCACCTCGCTCTCGAACATCTTCGAGACCGCTATCGACGACAAGCGGCTGGCACGCAACCCAATGCGAGCCAAATCCGTGCGCTGGCCGAAGGTGCCGGAGGACCAGCGGGAAGCCTGGCCGCTGGAGACCGCGCAGCGCGTGCGGGATGCGATTAACGCGCGCTACCGCATTGCGGTGGTCGTCGCGCTGGGCTGCGGACTGCGGCAGGGCGAAGTGTTCGGTCTGTCCCCGGAGGACGTCGACTTCGCGCGCGGAGTTCTGCGCATCCGCCGGCAGGTGCAACTCCTCCACGGTCGCTTGTACTTCACCCTGCCGAAGGGCGGCAAGACGCGCGTCGTCGACATGCCTCCGTCGGTCGCAGCGGCCCTGGCCCAGTACTTCATGGAATACCCCGCAGTCGAGGTCGAGCTGCCGTGGGGCGGCCCTGACCCCGACCTGGAGACGAAGAAGGTCCCGCTCGATATCACCACGACGTACGGCAACGCCATTCGCGCGAACATCTTCAACGTCGAGGTGTGGAAGCCGGCCCTGGCCGCCGCCGGTGTCATCCCCATGCGGAAGAAGGACGAGCGGTGGAAGGCATCTCGCAAGGACGGCTTCCACGTGCTCCGACACACGTACGCCTCGGTCATCCTCGAAGCGGGTGAGTCCGTCGTCACCCTGGCCCGCTGGCTCGGCCATTCCAGCCCGACCATCACCCTGGACTACTACGCTCACTTCATGCCCGAGGCTGGCGGGAAGGGGCGAGGGGCCATCGACGCCTTGCTCGGCCAGACTGGCGCCGTCGCCACGGCCGCGTAGAGGGACGCCCTCCACAACCCACGAAACGGATGGGCACAGCACCTCGCTGTGCCCATCCGTTCGGCGTTTTCAGCCCCGAAGGCAATCACGCTCCGTGATCGTCGGCGCTCCCAGGGGCCATCGCAGCAGCGAGGCTCTCACATGCCAACGGCCACGATCGTAGGAGATCGCCCCGAACGGAGCGCGGCTCATTCTCCCCAGATTCTCCCCAGCGGCCTCAACCGCGTCTTCCACGCCTGCGATCGGAGCGGCACAAGCCCCGGACGGCAGTCCTCCACGGTGATTACTCAGAGCCAGTCCCGCCGCTTGAAGATGACGTACAAACTGGTACAAACAATCCCCATTAGGGCGATAGCGAAGGGGTATCCGAGCACCCAGTGCAACTCCGGCATGTGCTTGAAGTTCATCCCATAGATCGTCCCGACCAGCGTCGGAGCAAACAAAATGGCCGCCCACGACGAGATCTTCTTGATCTCCTCGTTCTGCTCGAACCCCGCCTCCGCCAACGCCCGCATCTCCGCGTTCTGCTGCTGTGTGACCAGCGTCGTGTTCACGGTGAGGATCTCGGTGAGGGCCTGGCGGAAGCCGTCGACGCGCTCGCTGGTGTGGGTGACGTGGTCGGCCACGTCGCGCAGGTAGCGCTGGAGTTCCTCGTCCGTGCCGTATTTGGAGAAGCCGGCCATCAGGCCGTGCAGCATGCCGACCAGTGGGCGGGTGGCGCGCTGGAACTCGACCATTTCGCGGGAGAGTTCGTAGATCCTGCGGGAGACCTCGGGGTCGCCCCGGAAGACTTCGGTCTCGATCTCGTCGATGTCGTTCTGAACGCCTACCACCACCGGCTCGTAGCCGTCGACCACCGCGTCCAGGATCGCGTAGAGCACCGCCTCCGGACCGAGTTTGAGCAGCTCAGGGGTCTCCTCCATGCGGTGGCGCACCGCGGAGAGGTCGGGGGCCGCGCCATGGCGGACCGTGATCACGAAGTCGGGGCCGACGAAGACATGCAGTTCGCCGAAGTCGACCTCCTCGGGTGCGTCCAGGTAGCGGGCCGCACGAAGGACCACGAAGAGCGTCTCGCCGTAGCGTTCCAGCTTGGGGCGCTGGTGCGCCTCCAAGGCGTCCTCGACGGCGAGCGGATGCAGGTCGAACTCGGCGGCCAGGGAGAGCAGTTCGGCCTCCGTGGGGCGAGCCAGGCCGATCCAGGCCATGCCGGAGGGCTGGTCGCGCAGCTCGCGGTAGGTCTCGGCGAGCGTGGCGGGAGCGGACACCCGCACACCGTCCCGGTAGAGCACCGCCTGCACGACGCTCGCCACCTCGGAGGAGTCGGAGGCCGTGGTGCCCGCCGCGGGCGCCGGCTCCGGTGGCTCCGGTTGCGGCGGGGGAGTGACGGCTCGGCGCCAGGCGGACTTCACGGGGTTCTTCGAGGCGGGGCGTGCGCGTCGCTCGGACATCGCGGCTGCCTCCCGGTCTGGACGACGACTCGGTGATCTCCGATGCAGGATATACGGGGTGAATGGCGTGGGAGGGGTGAGGCGATCCGGGATTCCGTGAGAGTTGCGGACCGAAGGTGTCCGCAAGCGTCGCTAGCGTGCGGAGCATGACGAAGCGCAGCACCAAGAAGACGACGGCCGCGGCCGGCCCCGTGCTCAGTACCCGCGCCCTCAACCGCGCGACCCTCGACCGGCAGCTGCTGCTGCGTCGCTCGCCGCTGTCGGCCCTGGCGGCCGTGGAGCATCTGGTCGGCCTCCAGGCCCAGGAGGTCAAGCCGCCCTACTACGCGCTCGCCGCCCGCCTCGACGGCTTCACGCCCGGTGAACTGTCCGGCCTGCTGGACGACCGTGCCGCCGTGCGGATCGTCACCATGCGCTCGACGATCCACCTGCACACCGCCGACGACAGTCTCACCCTGCGACCGCTGGTCCAGCCCGCCAGGGACCGCGAGATCAACTACTTCCGCAAGGGCCTCGTCGGCGTCGATCTGGACCGGCTCGCGGCGCTCGCCCGCGACCTCGTCGAAACCGAGCCCCGCACCATGAAGCAGCTGCGCGAAGCCCTGATCGTCGAGTGGCCGGACGCCGACCCGCAGTCCCTGGCCGTCGCCGCCCGCTGCAAGCTCCCCCTCGTCCAGGTCACCCCGCGCGGACTGTGGGGCCGCAGTGGCCAGGTCACTCTCACCACCGCGGAGAACTGGCTGGACCGTCCCGCTGAGCCCGCAGCCTCACCCGATGCGACGGTGCTGCGCTATCTGGCCGCCTTCGGGCCCGCCTCCGTGAAGGACATGCAGACCTGGTGCGGCCTGACCCGGATGCGCGACGCCTTCGAACGGCTCCGCCCCGACCTGCTCGCCTTCCGCGACGAGAACGGCGTCGAGCTCTTCGACCTCCCCGAGGCCCCGCGCCCCGATCCGGACACCCCGGCCCCGCCCCGCTTCCTGCCCGAGTTCGACAATCTCCTCCTCTCCCATGCCGACCGCACCCGTGTGATCCCGCCCGCGAACCGTGGCCGTACCTGGCAGGTGAACACGGTCTACTGCCCGCTCCTCGTCGACGGCTTCCTCGTGGGCGTGTGGCGGATCCTCGGCGACGAGCTCGTCATCGAGGAGTTCACCGAGCTGACCAAGGCTCAGCGTGCGGAGGTGACGGAGGAAGGGGAGCGCATGCTGAAGGTGATGCACCCGGACGCGTCGTACGACATCCGCTTCGGGACCGTGATCCCCTAGTCGGCACCATGCCGGCGCCGTGCGGGTGTCACTCCGCCCGTCCCGTCACCGCAACCGTCACCCCGAGCCCGATCATCGTGCACCCGCCGGCCCCGCCTATCAGGGACAGCCGGCGGTCGGAGCGGGCGAACCAGCTGCGGGCCGCCGACGCGGTCAGGCCCCACAGCGTGTCCGTGACCAGGCCGATGGTGATCGGGACCAGGCCCAGCAGGAGCATCTGCAGCGGGACATGGCCTGCCGAGTGGTCCACGAACTGGGGGAGCACAGCGGCGAAGAACACCACGCCCTTGGGGTTGGTGACGCCGACGAGGGCGCCGTCGAGGACCGTACGGAGGTCACCTCGCGCCGGTTCCGTCGGCTGCCGCGTCCGTATCGCCGAGGCCGTCAGCTCGCCTCGGTGCCGGAACGCCTGCACGCCCAGGTAGACCAGATAGGCAGCGCCGACCAGCTTCACCGTCAGATAGATCGTCACGGACCGCTCGACCAGCGAGCCGATGCCCACCGCGACGGCGACCACCAGCAGGTACGAGCCGAATACATTGCCCAGCGCGGTCGCCACGGCGGTGCGGCGGCCGTGCGCCAGGGCGCGGCCGATGACGAACAGGACACTCGGCCCCGGAATCACGATCACCAGCAGCGACATCGCCGCGAAGGCCAGCACACGATCTGTGGACACCATGCCCACCACCCCCATCCGGAGCCCATTCAAACAGGCACCACTGACAACGCGACAGGACCGTGGACATGGATGTGGAGAGGGCCCCAGAGGTGGAGGCGGACATGGATAGGGAGCGTTGCGGGCCGCTCGTGGAGGCCCGCAACGCCCCCTGGTCTTTCACCTGAGGTGTGCTCAGGAGACCTGTTCGGTGACCTCGTCCGAGAACGTGGTCAGCCGGGTGTAGATGCCCGGGTACTTGGCTTGGGCACAGCCCTCGCCCCAGGAAGTGATGCCTGCCAGGACGCCCCCGATGAGCAGGGGACCGCCGCTGTCGCCCTGGCAGGTGTCGACGCCGCCGGAGGTGTATCCGGCGCAGACCATGTCGGACGAGATGAAGTCCGAGCCGTAGGAGCTCGCGCAGCTGGAGTTGGACACGATCGGCACGGTCGCCGTGCGCAGCTGGTTGGAGGAGCTGCCGCCCGAGGAGGTGGTGCCCCAGCCGATGATGCGGGCGGTGGCGCCGGTCGCGTACACGCCGGTGTCCGAGGAGTCGACGTACGAGGCCGGCGTGTACGGCATCGACGTGGACAGGGTCAGCACGGCCACGTCGTTGCCCTCGGTGACGTCCGAGTAGTCCGGGTGGATCCAGATGTCGCTGACCTGGCTGACGGTGCCGTTCGTGCCGTTGAGATAGGTGCGCCCGCCGACGACGCGGACGCTGCTGTTGCTCTCGCCGACCATGCAGTGGGCCGCGGTGACCACCTTGGTCGCGGAGACGAGCGTGCCGCCGCAGAACTGGTTCTGCGAGGCGTCGGTGATCTGCATCATGAAGGGGTACGAGGTCGTCGTGGTCGTCGTACCGCCCACGATGCGGGAGGACGCCGCCTCAGCGGTGGGGGCGCTGAGCAGTGCGGCCGCGGCGGCGGCAGCGGTCGCCGCGACGGCGGCGGTCTTTCTGGCACGGGTGAGCCCGAACATGAGACTCCTCATTGGGTGTTGCCGGTGGGGGGTCGCGCGGGTGTGGGGGGTGTGCACGGGAGTCGAGGGACCGGCCCCCGTGTGCCCGAGCGAGCGGCACGAACTCAAGGTAGGTCCCGGCAGTTTCCCTTCCCAATGAGGGAACCCCCTAAGGGAGTTGGGCAGGGAAAACCCTCGGTCCGCCTCGATAAACCCACGCGGACCGACAAAGACGGGTGAACTCACCTCGTACGGCGCCCGGATCTCACGTAGTACGGCGCCCCGACCTCAGGTCTTGCGGCGCCCCGCCGCCAGTCTGACGATGTCGACCCGCGATCGGATCCCCAGCTTGCGATAGACGCGGGTGAGCGTCGCTTCGACCGTTTTGACGCTGATGAAAAGGCGCGCGGCGATCTCGCGGTTGGTGGCGCCCTCCATGACGAGCGCGGCGACCTGACGCTCCATCGAAGCGAGCCCGTCCAGGCCGTCGAGCCCGTCCGGGGCGGCGGCGGGGGCAGGGGCCGCCTCCGCGGGCCGCGCTGCTGCGGCCACCTCGACCTGCCGCAGCCAGGGCAGGGCCCGGCACCGGCGAAACAGCCGGGCCGCCTCGTCGTACGACGTCGGGCCGGTGGTGTCGGAGCGCAGCTGGGCCAGGGCGAAGGCGGCCCGGGCCTCCTCCAGGCTGTAGCCCAGCTTGCCCAGCCGGTCCTGGGCCGACGTCAACTGGGCCGTGGCGGCGTCGTGTTCGCCCCGCACCGCGCGGATCAGCGCCTCGGCCCGGTCCAGTACGGCCAGTACGCTCTCGCGGTCCAGCCGCAAGGCGACCTCGCGCGTGCCGTCGATGACGTCCTGCGCCTCCGCGATCTCACCGCTGCGCACCAGGGCCTCGGCCAGGTCGCCGTGCCACCGGCCGCGCGCCGGGTCGGTGATGCCGAGGCCCTGCTCCACCTCCCGCACCCGGCGCAGCGACCGCACCGCCGCCGCCACGTCCCCGGCCACCAACTGGGCGTGCCCCAGGGCGGCCAGGGCACGCGACACGTACATCTGGTCGCCGTCCTCCTCGGCGTGCGCCACCGCTTCGCGCGCCAGCTCCAGCGCCCGGTCCACCTCCCCGCCCGCGGCCTCCGCGAGCGAGGTCAGCACGGCGGAGGCCACCTCGCCGATCCCGGTGTCCCGGGCCATGCGCAGGCTCTCGCGGGCCAGGTCGAGGGCGCGTGAGCAGTGCCCGGAGTGCAGTTCGGTCTCGGCCACCCCGCGCAGGAAGTGCACCTCGCTCTCGACCGAACCGCGCCGCCGCACCTCCCGCAGCAGGGCGGTGACGGTGGCCCGCGCCTCGGCCAGTTGGTCGCTCATGATCAGCCAGCGGAAGCGGGAGTAGCCGGCGCCGTTGTGATGGCACGCCACCCTCGGGTCCTGGGGCTCCTCGAGCGCCCGCCTGATGGTGGCGGGGGCGTCCGGGTTGCCCATGAGGGTCTCGATCTGGGCCTGGAAGGCGAGCGCCATCAGCTCGGTGTACCGGTCGCCGGCCCGTGCGGCCAGCTCCGCCGCGTACGCCGCCTCGCCGCGGGCCTCGTCGAAGTCGCCCTCCACGAGCAGGGCGCGCCAGGTGAGCTGGTAGTGGACCAGGGCGAGCAGCCGCGGGTCGTCGCCGGCGTCGGCCAGGGCCTGCGGGAAGATCGCGTCGACCTCCGTCATGGCGTGGCCCGCCGTGTCGATCACGATGATCCAGGCCCGCACGCGGTCCTCGGGCACGGTCGTGCGGCTGAGCACCTCTCGGGCGATGTCCCGGGCGAGGTCGAGTTCCCCGGCGGTGATCGCGTCCTCGGCGGCGGCCAGGCGCATCAGTTCCGGGCTCGGTGCGCCGTCCGCCGGGGTGTGCCGGGCGGCGAGCAGCCCCAACTGCGCGGCCACCGAGGGCGCTCCGCGGTCCCGGGCCAGGGCGGCGGCCTCGGCGAGCCGGGCGGCGACCTCCGGGTCGGTGCCATGGGTCGCCAGGGCAAGGTGCCGCGCACGCTCGATGGGGTCGGACGCGGCCGTGGACAGCGCGGCGTGCGCGGCCCGGCGGTCCTGCGCGGGCGCCTCCGCGTACAGCGCGGCGGAGATCATCGGGTGCGCGAACCGTACGGCGGGACCCTCGGGTTCGGTGGCCAGCAGCCCTAGTTCGGCGGCCTGGGCGGTCTCGGCCTCGGCGTTGTCACGGCCGGCCGCGTGCAGCAGCGCCAGCGTGGGGCGGGCGCCGGCGCTCGCCACGAGCAGGGTGCGGCGGGCTTCCTCCGACAGCATCTCCAGGCGGTTCAGCACCAGGGCGCGCAGCGAGGTGGGCACCGGCAGGGGCTCGCCGGGGCGCGGCGGCGTGGGGTTCTCGGCCAGGGCGCGGCCCAGTTCGAGGGCGAACAGGGCGTTGCCGCCGCTGGTGCGGTGGATGTCGCGGACGGTGGAGCGGGGCAGGCCGGTATAACCGCGGTGGTCCAGCAGGGCGGACAGCTGGGCCCGGGAGAGCGGGCCCAGCCGGACGGCAAGGGTGTCCGGCGGAGACGCGCGTAGGTGGCGGTCGTACTCCTCACCCTCGGTCCGCACCGCGCACAGCATTCGCACCGGGGTGTCGCCGAGGCGCCGGGCTGCGAAACCGAGGAGTTCGGCGCTGGCCGGGTCGAGCCACTGGAGGTCGTCGGCGACGACGAGGACGGGCCCGGTGTCGGCGAGGGCGCGCAGGGCGGACAGCACGGCCAGGCGCAGCGCGAGGCCGTCCCGCTGGAGGGTGGACTCGCCGCGGCCGGTGAGGGCCGACTCCAGGGCGGTGCGCTGCGCGGCGGGCAGCCGCTCGGACACCTCGTCCAGGACCAGGCCCAGGAGGTCGGCCAGGGCGAGGAAGGGAAGATGGGATTCCGACTCCGTGGGCGAGCAGCGCAACACGGTGCGTGCCGCGCCGCCGTATTCCCCGGCCAAAGCCCTCAGGACCGTCGACTTCCCAATTCCGGCAGGTCCGTGAAGCAGCACGCTGCCGCCCCGCGCGAGCTGCTCACGCGCCGCCGTGAACAGTTCCTCCCTGCCGATGACCTGGTCGGGGCGGCAGCCGGCAGGCTCCTTGAAGTCCCGTGGCACGGTCACCGCTCCCCTCCGTGTGTCGTGTCCGGGCCAATATTAGGCAACAGGTCTTTGAATTTCGGACCGACGACATGGTGAGGCAAATAACAGCGACGGGCATAGGGAAATTCAAAGCGTGGATGAATGAATGGAGGGTCGTCGGGGTGGGCCGGCCCACGAAGGGCAACTCGCGGCCCATGTCAGGCAACCGCGGGCCCACGACAGGCAGCCCGCGGGCCTACGGCAGCAACCCCGCCCGGCGTGCCGCGACCACCGCCTCCCCGCGTGTGTGGGTGCCCAGCTTCCGCATGGCCGACCGCAGATAGCTCCTGACCGTCTCCACCCGCAGTCCCAGCCGCTCGCCGGCCACCGCGTTCGTCGAGCCGGCGGCCACGCACGCCAGCACGTCCAACTCGCGCGGGGCCAGCCGCACGCCGCTCGGCGGGTGCGCCGGGCCCTCCGCCAGCAGGCCGCAGGCGTCCAGCAGTTCCGCGCGCAGGGCGGCGTCGCCGATGCGCGGGGCCAGAGCCCGCAGCGCCGCGTGGGCATCGCGGACCCGCTCCCAGTCGGCGCCCCGGTCCGACGGCGGCGTCTCCACCGGCGGCGTCTCCACCCGCGCCGCCTTCAGCAGCCCCCGCACCTCGTCGCGCACCACCAGCGCCTGCTCGACGTCCCGTGCAGCCTCCACCGCCGCCGTCAGCGTGCGGTCGCCCAGGGGCTGGGCCGTACGCAGAGCGCCGTACAGGACACCACGCACCCGGCGTCGTACGACGACCGGGACCGCCAGCACCGAACGCAGTCCCTCCACGGCTACGGCGGCGTCGTACTCGTGGGTGATCTGCCGTGAGGCGGAGTAGTCCGTGACCGCGCACGGGCGGGCGAGGGCCACCGCCTTGCCGCCCAGGCCGTTGCCGGCGGTCACCGCGAGCCTGCTCAGGGACCCGGTGGCGGTGCCGTTCAGTTCGCTGATGCGCACGCGCGCACGCCCGGGCTCCACCAGGCCGCCGAAGGCGACCGGCAGCCCTGTCGAGCGTCGCAGGCGCAGCAGCGCGCCCCTTATCTCCACCGATGCGGCCGCGTCCACTGCCACCTGCTCGCCCTTTCCTGCGGCTTTCCCGAGCGCACACCCCCGTTCGGGGGTAGTGAGACCCACGTCACGGATTACACGATGGCAGAGGGCCGCCCGGCAAGGTTCCGGTAACCAGGAGGACAGATGACGACGGGGACGGAGGAGTTCCGCAGAGCGCGGGACTTCCTGCTCGAGCACCGCGAGGACTACACGACCGCCTACGAGGGCTTCACCTGGCCCCGGCCCGAGCGGTTCAACTGGGCGCTCGACTGGTTCGACGTCATCGCGGACGGGAACGACCGCACCGCGCTGCACATCGTCGAGGAGGACGGCAGTGAGGTCCGCCTGTCCTTCGCCGAGATGGCCGAGCGCTCCGACCGCGTCGCGGGATGGCTGCGGGCGCGCGGCGTCCGTGCCGAGGACCGCGTCCTGGTGATGCTCGGCAATCAGGCCGAGCTGTGGGAGACCGCCCTCGCCGCCATGAAGCTGCGCGCCGTCGTCATCCCGGCCACGCCGCTGCTCGGCCCCGCCGACCTGCGCGACCGGGTGGAGCGCGGACGTGTGCGGCATGTGCTCGTGCGGGCCGAGGACACCGGCAAGTTCGACGAGGTGCCCGGCCGCTACACGCGCATCAGCGTCGGCGGCGCACGCGAGGGCTGGCAGACGTACGAGGACGCGTACGCCTTCTCCGCCGACTTCACCCCCGACGGGCCGACGGCGGCCGACGATCCGCTGATGCTCTACTTCACCTCCGGCACCACCGCCCGCCCCAAGCTGGTCGAGCACACCCACACCTCGTATCCGATCGGGCACCTGGCCACCATGTACTGGATCGGCCTCGAGCCCGGCGACGTGCACCTGAACATCTCCTCGCCCGGCTGGGCCAAGCACGCCTGGTCCAACCTCTTCGCGCCGTGGAACGCGGAGGCGACCGTCTTCATCCACAACTACACACGCTTCGACCCGGCCCGCCTGATGGCCGAGATGGACCGCGCCGGCGTCACCACCTTCTGCGCCCCGCCGACCGTCTGGCGCATGCTCATCCAGGCCGACCTGAGCGTCCTGCGCAGCCGCCCGCGCGAGGTCGTCGCCGCTGGTGAGCCGCTCAACCCCGAGGTCATCGAGCGGGTCCGCGAGGCATGGGGCGTGACCATCCGGGACGGGTTCGGGCAGACCGAGACCGCGGTCCAGGTCTCCAACAGCCCCGGCCAGCCCCTGAAGACCGGTTCCATGGGCCGCCCCAGCCCCGGCTTCCGCGTGGAACTCCTCGACCCGGTCTCCGGCGCGCCCGGCGCCGACGAGGGCGAGATCGCCCTCGACCTGTCCGCCCGCCCCGTCGGCGTGATGACCGGCTACCACGGCGACGCGGACCGCACCTCGGAGGCGATGGCCGGCGGCTACTACCGCACCGGCGACATCGGCTCCCGGGACGCCGACGGCTACATCACCTACGTCGGCCGCGCGGACGACGTCTTCAAGGCGTCCGACTACAAGATCTCCCCGTTCGAGCTGGAGAGCGCCCTGCTGGAGCACGAGGCGGTGGCCGAGGCGGCCGTCGTGCCCGCGCCGGACGAGCTGCGGCTCGCGGTGCCGAAGGCGTACGTCGTCCTGGCGGAGGGCTGGGAGCCCGGCTCCGAAACGGCCAAGGTGCTCTTCGAGCACTCACGGGAGGTGCTGGCGCCGTACAAGCGCATCCGCCGCCTGGAGTTCGCGCCCCTGCCCAAAACCGTCTCCGGCAAGATCCGCCGCATCGAGCTGCGCGAGGCCACGGCAGCCGGTTCGGACGCCGAGTACCGCGAGGAGGACTTCCGGTGAGCTCAGAGCTGTCCTACACCCACGGGACGAGCCACACCGTCCTGCTGGGGGACACGATCGGGGCCAACCTGGACCGGGCCGTCGCCGCATGGCCCGACCGGGAGGCGCTGGTCGACGTGGAGTCCGGACGGCGCTGGACGTACGCCCGGTTCGCCGCCGACGTCGACGAGTTGGCGTACGCGCTGCTTGCGAGCGGTATCGCCAAGGGCGACCGGGTGGGCATCTGGGCGATCAACTGCCCCGAATGGATTCTGGTCCAGTACGCCACGGCCCGCATCGGCGCGATCATGGTGAACATCAACCCCGCCTACCGCACCCACGAGGTCGAGTACGTCCTCAACCAGGCGGGCATCTCGCTCCTCTTCGCCTCCCTGAGTCACAAGACGAGCGACTACCGGGCGATGGTCGAGCAGGTGCGCGGAAAGTGCCCGCAGCTGCGGGAGACCGTCTACATCGGGGACCCGAGCTGGGAGGCGCTGATCGCGCGGGCCACGCCCGCCCCGTTCGAGGAGCTGTCCTGCGACGACCCGATCAACATCCAGTACACGTCGGGCACGACGGGCTTCCCCAAGGGGGCCACCCTCTCCCACCACAACATCCTCAACAACGGCTACTTCGTGGGGGAGCTGATCGCGTACACGGAGCAGGACCGGGTCTGCATCCCGGTGCCCTTCTACCACTGCTTCGGCATGGTCATGGGCAACCTGGCGGCCACGTCGCACGGCGCCTGCATGGTGATCCCGGCCGCGTCCTTCGACCCGAAGGCCACGCTGGAGGCCGTCCAGCAGGAGCGCTGCACGTCCCTGTACGGCGTCCCGACCATGTTCATCGCGGAGCTGAACCTCCCCGACTTCGCGTCGTACGACCTCTCCTCCCTGCGCACCGGCATCATGGCGGGCTCGCCCTGCCCGGTGGAGGTGATGAAGCGGGTCGTCGCCGAGATGCACATGGAGGAGGTCTCCATCTGCTACGGCATGACCGAGACGTCCCCGGTGTCCCTGCAGACGCGGCGGGACGACGACCTCGAACACCGCACGTCCACGGTCGGCCGCGTCCTGCCGCACATCGAGGTGAAGATCGTCGACCCGGCGACCGGTGTGACCCAGCCGCGCGGCACGGCGGGCGAGCTGTGCACCCGCGGCTACAGCGTGATGCTCGGCTACTGGAACGAGCCCGAGAAGACCGCCGAGACCGTCGACGCGGGCCGCTGGATGCACACCGGTGACCTCGCGACGATGCGCGAGAACGGCTACGTCGAGATCGTCGGCCGCATCAAGGACATGATCATCAGGGGCGGCGAGAACATCTATCCGCGCGAGATCGAGGAGTTCCTCTACGGCCACCCCAAGATCGCCGACGTCCAGGTCGTCGGAGTGCCCCATGAACGGTACGGCGAGGAGGTACTGGCCTGCGTCATCCCGCGCGACCCGGCCGCCCCGCTGACCCTGGAGGAGCTGCGGGACTTCTGCGACGGCCAACTGGCGCACTACAAGGTTCCGAGCCGGTTGCAGATCCTCGACGCCTTTCCGATGACCGTGTCCGGGAAGGTGCGCAAGGTGGAGCTGCGCGAGAGGTTCGCGCCCGGTTAGGTCCGGCGCATGCACACGCGCGACCACCGCTCGAGGCCGAGTTCCGCCTCATGGGCACGGATCTTCCGCAGCCCTGGGGTGAGCTCGGCCTCGTCCAGGACGCGGAAGCCGAGGCGTTCGTAGTACGGCGCGTTCCACGGGACCTCGGTGAAGGTGGTCAGGGTGAGACCGGACAGGCCATCCTCGCGGGCGATACGGGCGGCGTAGGCGAGCAGGGCCCGGCCGATGCCCCTGCGAGCCGCGTCAGGGTGAACCGAGACCTGCTCGATGTGCAGGGAGCCGTCGACGGGCTCGCAGATCAGATAGCCGACCGGGGCGTCCCCCGCGCCGCAGGCGACCCAGGCGCGGCCCGCGCTGCGGTAGTGCTCCAGGACGTCCAGGGCGGGCGGCTCGTCGTCGGCGATCGCCGCCATGCCGAGGTCGCGGAAGGCGGCTCCTGCGGCGCGTTCGATGTCCTGGAGGACGGGGAGGTCGTCGGACGTCGCGGGTCGGATGCGCATGGGCCGAGTGTCCGTCGTCGTCGGCGCCGGACGCGAGCGGATTACCGGGCGCCCGTCGCGTCCAGTTCGTCGGCGAGGCTGTTGACCGGCTGGGGCGTCCCCGTCAGGTCGAGGACGAACAGGGGGGCGCCCAGGCCGTCGGCGCGGACGCGGGCGGCGGGGGCGTACCCGGCGAGAGAGAAGTAGACGCAGGCCGTGGACTCGGACATGGCGGTCAGCCACAGGCACTCCACGTCCCGCAGCGAAGCCGGAGTGACCGTCGGATCGACCTGCGCGAGGAGCCCCTGGGCGGCGATGCCGACCCCGGACGTGGGCCGCTGGTCGGCGCGGCGGATGTCCCGGTAGCCGAGCCACCGCAGATAGACGGCGGCGGCGGTGACCGCGTCACGGGCGGTGCGGATCGTGACGGGCTGGAAGGCCCGGCGGGCCGTGGGCGGCACCTCCCGCCGCGTCGCCCCCGTGTCGGCTCCCGCCTGCGCCACCGGCACCCGCACCGTCGTCCCGCAGGGGCACCCCACCTCCGGACGGGGCCAATGGCTCTCCCGGCCGCACGCCGCGCAGAGCACGCCGATCCATTCGTCGTCCCAGGCCCGGTGGGCGACGGCCGTCGCGGTCCCGTGCGGATCGAGCTCCGGGGCGACGGGCGCCCCGCACGCGCACGGATAGGCGGGTGCCTCGTAGAGATGCTCGCGCCGGCAGGCCGGGCAGCGCACCGACACGCTCTCGGACATGGCCCACTCCTGGACGACCTCGCATCGGGACAGCGCTCCCATCGTCCTCCACGTGGTGCCCGGTTGTCCGCCCGTTGACCGTCTTCGCCTCTTGACGCTCCTCAGCTACCCACTTACATTGCTTCCAGATAGTAGAAAACAGTTTCCGCAATGTGGAAAACGCAGCGCGGAACGACATCGTCACGGAATTGCTCACCGCGGGGCGCGACGGGAGTGCGAATCCGACAGCCGAAGCAGGAGTACTCAATGGCTCGTATGACCGCTGCCCGAGCGGCAGTCGAGATCCTCAAGCGCGAGGGCGTCAGCAACGCGTTCGGCGTGCCGGGCGCGGCGATCAACCCCTTCTACGCGGCGCTCAAGGCCTCCGGCGGGATCAATCACACCCTTGCCCGCCATGTGGAGGGCGCCTCGCACATGGCGGAGGGCTACACCCGCACGCACGCCGGCAACATCGGCGTCTGCATCGGCACGTCCGGCCCCGCCGGCACCGACATGATCACCGGCCTGTACTCCGCGATCGGTGACTCCATCCCGATCCTGTGCATCACGGGCCAGGCGCCGACCGCTGTGATCCACAAAGAGGACTTCCAGGCCGTCGACATCGCCTCGATCGCCAAGCCGGTCACGAAAATGTCGGTGACCGTCCTGGAGGCCGCCCAGGTCCCCGGCGTCTTCCAGCAGGCCTTCCACCTGATGCGCTCCGGCCGTCCCGGCCCGGTCCTCATCGACCTGCCGATCGACGTCCAGCTGACGGAGATCGAGTTCGACCCGGAGACCTACGAGCCCCTCCCGGTCTACAAGCCGGCCGCGACCCGTGCCCAGATCGAGAAGGCGATCGGGATGCTGAACGCGTCCGAGCGGCCGCTGATCGTCGCGGGCGGCGGTGTCATCAACGCCGACGCCGCCGAACTCCTCGTCGAGTTCGCCGAGCTGACCGGTATCCCGGTCGTCCCGACCCTGATGGGCTGGGGCCTGCTGCCCGACGACCACGAGCTGAACGCCGGCATGGTGGGCCTGCAGACCTCGCACCGCTACGGCAACGCGACCTTCCTGGAGTCCGACTTCGTCCTCGGCATCGGCAACCGCTGGGCCAACCGCCACACCGGCAAACTGGACGTCTACACGGCCGGACGCAAGTTCGTCCACGTCGACGTCGAGCCCACCCAGATCGGCAAGATCTTCGCGCCGGACTACGGCATCGCGTCGGACGCGAAGGCCGCGCTGGAGCTGTTCGTCGAGGTGGCCAAGGAGTTGAAGGCCGCAGGCAAGCTGCCGGACCGCTCCGACTGGGCCGCGTCCGCGCAGGAGAAGAAGGCGACCCTCCAGCGCCGTACGCACTTCGACAACATCCCGATCAAGCCGCAGCGCGTCTACGAGGAGATGAACAAGGCCTTCGGCCCGGAGACCCGGTACGTCTCCACCATCGGCCTCTCGCAGATCGCGGGCGCCCAGATGCTGCACGTGTTCAAGCCGCGGCACTGGATCAACTGCGGCCAGGCGGGCCCGCTGGGCTGGACGATCCCGGCGGCGCTGGGCGTGGCGAAGGCCGACCCCGAGGCGCAGGTCGTCGCCCTGTCCGGCGACTACGACTTCCAGTTCATGATCGAGGAGCTGGCGGTCGGGGCGCAGCACAAGATCCCGTATGTCCACGTCCTGGTGAACAACTCCTACCTGGGCCTGATCCGCCAGGCGCAGCGGGCGTTCGAGATCGACTTCCAGGTCAACCTGGAGTTCGAGAACATCAACTCGCCCGAGCTCGGCGTCTACGGCGTCGACCACGTCAAGGTCGCCGAGGGCCTCGGCTGCAAGGCGATCCGCGTGACCGACCCGAGCGAACTGGGCGCCGCTCTCGAGCAGGCCAAGAAGCTCGCGCAGGAGCACCAGGTCCCGGTGGTCGTCGAGGCGATCCTGGAACGCGTCACCAACATCTCCATGTCGACCACGAACGACATCAGCAACGTCGTCGAGTTCGAGGAGATCGCGACGGAGCCGGGTCACTCGCCGACGTCGATCAGGACGCTGAAGGTCTGACGCGTCCGGTACGCCCAGGGGCGGTCCAACCGAAGGGTTGGGCCGCCCCTTTTCGCGTTCCCCCGTCCGGGGCCCACCGCCCCCGTGCCGGCGGGCCCCGTGTGAGAGGAATGTGCCCGCGACAGCGGGCGGTTGAAGCCTCCCGGAGCTTGTTCAGAGGTTGATCTGAGGGTTTCGTAGCCGGCGTACGTCCGATGGCGTACGGGACCGTCTACGGCTCGTGGTGTTCCGACAGCCCGGGCCAGTCGTCGGGGCCGCCGCCCTGCCAGTCGATGAAGTCGCTCTGCGAGATGTCCGTGACATAGAGGTCGGCGAGCCGCAGGATCTCGCTGACGTCGTCCACGTGCGTGGCGATGCCCAGCGTCTCGTCGCCCTCGGTGACCCGCCGGGAGCCGTCCAGGGCCGGCGGATGGACCACGACGTGCGGATGTTCGGTCGGGTGTGCTGCCATGCCTTCAGACTCCTGCGGCCGGGCCGGATCCGCACCCCGGAATGCGCCGGGGAACGCAGAGGAGCGCCGGGCACGGGACCGTCCGTGCCCGGCGCTCTTCGGCCGGTGAGATATCCGGTTGTGGCCGTCCGACGGTGCGAGGCTGGGCGCGACAGGACGTTCGCGCCGCCGGACGGGGTCTGGAGGGGGTTCGGGACCGCGGCGGTTGCGACGGAACCGGGTGCTCCTCCCCTCAGGTCGAAGAAGGAGACCGGAACCTTTACCACCGCACTGGCTCGCACGCCGCCGCGGTCCTCGTGTTGCCCGCGCCGCGCCGAGCGACCACCCCTCATCCGGGTCGCTCGGCGTCGATGCGGGCGTTGCGTCCGTCTCATGACCTCCCGTCAGGAGACGGACGCAGCCTTGGGGTTCAGTCCTCGCGCAGGGCGCGGACCGCCTCCTCCACGCGCTTGCCGTACTCCGGGTCGGCGGCGTGGAAGTGGGCCAGGTTCTTCTCGATCACATCGTCGCGGGAGACCTGGGACAGGCCACCGGCGATGTTCGCGATCAGGCGGGACTTCTCCTCGGCGGACATCAGGCGGTACAGCTCGCCGGCCTGGAAGAAGTGGTCGTCCTTGGTGTGCAGAGGCGCCTCGTGGGTGCCCGTGTGGCCGGTCACCGCGAGCGGGGCCGACAGCGGGCGGCCGGTCTCGACCGGGCCGTCGTACGAGTTCGGCTCGTAGTTCTTCGCCCCGCGGCCCTGGGAGTTGGTCGCCATGAGGCCGTCGCGGCCGTAGTTCTGCGCGGTGGTCGCCTTCGGGGCGTTCACGGCCAGCAGGGTGTGGTTGACGCCCAGGCGGTAGCGGTGGGCGTCCGCGTAGGCGAACAGGCGGCCCTGGAGCATCTTGTCGGGGGAGGGGCCGATGCCCGGGACGAAGTTGTTCGGGGAGAACGCGGCCTGCTCGACCTCGGCGAAGACGTTGTCCGGGTTGCGGTCCAGGACCAGCCGGCCCACGCGCTGCAGCGGGTAGTCCTTGTGCGGCCACACCTTGGTGAGGTCGAACGGGTTGAAACGGTAGTCGGCCGCCTCGGCCGCCGGCATGAGCTGGACGTAGAGCGTCCACGAGGGGTGCACGCCCCGCTCGATGGCCTGGAGCAGGTCCGTCTGGTGGGAGTTGGCGTCCTTGCCGGCAAGCTCGGCGCCCTGCTCGGCGCTCAGGCAGCGGATGCCCTGGTTGGTCTTGAAGTGGTACTTGACGAAGAAGGCCTCGCCCTCGGCGTTCGTCCACTGGTAGGTGTGCGAGCCGTAGCCGTTCATGTGGCGGTACGACGCCGGGATGCCGCGGTCGCCCATCAGCCAGGTCACCTGGTGCGTGGCCTCGGGGGCGTGCGCCCAGAAGTCCCAGACGTTGTCCGGCTCCTGGCGGCCGGTGAACGGGTCGCGCTTCTGCGAGTGGATGAAGTCGGGGAACTTGATCGGGTCCTTGATGAAGAACACCGGGGTGTTGTTCCCGACGAGGTCGTAATTGCCCTCGGCCGTGTAGAACTTGACCGCGAAACCGCGCGGGTCGCGCACCGCGTCCGCCCCGCCGAGGCTGTCGGCCACGGTCGAGAAGCGCAGGAACACC
Organism: Streptomyces sp. NPDC012935; assembly: GCF_042900345.1. NCBI lineage: Bacteria > Bacillati > Actinomycetota > Actinomycetes > Kitasatosporales > Streptomycetaceae > Streptomyces > Streptomyces sp. NPDC012935. The sequence continues at coordinate 1,117,828 of NZ_JBIBBC010000001.1, read as the reverse complement.
TCGGTCCGCTTGCCCACCGCGCTCAGGAAGTCGGCGTGGGTGAAGCCGGTGACGTCGTCGGTCACCTCGAAGTGGCCGTAGGCGCCGGAGCCACGGGCGTGCACCACGCGCTCCGGAATGCGCTCGCGGTTGAAGCGCGCCAGCTTCTCCAGCAGGTGCTGGTCCTGGAGCAGGAGCGGGCCGCCGACGCCGGCGGAGGCTGAGTTCTGGTTGTCGGCGACCGGGGCGCCGGACTCGGTGGTGAGCACGCGCTTCGACATCGTGGACCTTCCGTGCGGGTGTCAGCGGAAACCTGTTTCCGCTTTGTGGAGCCTAGAAGTGGGGCGAACGGGCGTCAACAGTTTGTTGAATAGAATCAACGGTTTGTTGAAGGCGATTCCGGGCCGCGGCGACGCCTGGGCGCGACAGGACAGGTGTCAGCGGCGCCGCGGCCCGGAAGTATGGGGGTGGCCCGGGATCAGACCTGGGCGCCGGACAGGCGCTCCACGGCCCGCAGGAGGGCCGAGTGGTCCAGCCCACCGTCGCCCTGCGCACGCAGGGACGCGACCAGCTGGGCGACCATGCCGCCGACCGGCAGGGCGGCGCCGACGTTGCGGGCGGCGTCCGTCACGATGCCCATGTCCTTGTGGTGCAGGTCGATACGGAAGCCGGGCTTGAAGTCCCGGTTCAGGAAGTTGTCCTTCTTCCGCGTCAGCACGGTCGAGCCCGCGAGACCGCCGTTGAGGACGTCCAGCGCCGCCTGCAGGTCCACGCCGGACTTCTCCAGGAAGACCACGGCCTCGGCGCACGCCTGGATGTTCACGGCGACGATCAGCTGGTTGGCCGCCTTCACGGTCTGACCGGAGCCGTGCGGACCGCACAGCACGATGGTCTTGCCGAGGGCGTCGAAGATCGGCTTCGCCTGGTCGAAGTCGGCCTGCTCGCCACCGACCATGATGGACAGCACGGCCTCGATGGCGCCGGCCTCGCCGCCGGACACGGGGGCGTCCAGAACGCGGATGCCCTTGTCCTTGGCGGCCTTCGCCAGGTCCACCGAGGTCTGCGGGGTGATCGAGGACATGTCGATCAGCAGCGCGCCGGACTTCGCGTTCTCCAGGATGCCTGCGGGGCCGTAGGAGATGGCCTCGACCTGCGGGGAGGCCGGCACCATCGTGATGACGACGTCGGCGTCCTTCACGGCCTCGGCGATCGAACCGGCGGCGGTGCCGCCCGCGGCGGTGAGCCGGTCCAGCTTGTCCTGCTCCAGGGTGAAGCCGGTGACCTGGTAACCCGCCTTGATCAGGTTCTCGGACATGGGGGAGCCCATGATGCCGAGGCCGATCCAGGCGATCTTGGGGAGGTTGCTCATGATGGGGTGCCTCTCGAATACGGGGGTGTGTTCAGCGGGCGGCGCGCGCCTCGCGGGGCAGCCAGCCGAAGGCCTCCGCGCTGGGGCGGTCGCCCGGCTTGTACTCCAGGCCGACCCAGCCCTCGTAGCCGGCCTTCTTCAGCTGGTCGAGCAGCTCCTCCAGCGGGAGCGTGCCCGTGCCCGGGGCGCCGCGGCCCGGGTTGTCGGCGATCTGTACGTGGCCGGTCTTGTCGGCGTACCGGGCGATCACCTGCGGCAGGTCCTCGCCGTTCATGGACAGGTGGTAGAGGTCCATGAGGAACTTCGCGTTGCCCAGGCCCGTCGCCTCGTTGACCCGGTCCACGATCCCGACCGCGGCCGGCGCGCTGACCAACGGGTACAGCGGCGACTCCGGCTGGTTCAGCGCCTCGATCAGCAGGATCGCGCCGATCCGGTCGGCCGCCCGCGCCGCGAGGGTCAGGTTCTCCAGCGCGAGCGCGTCCTGCTCGGCCGGGTCCACGCCCTCGACGCGGTTGCCGTACAGGGCGTTGAGCGCCCGGCAGCCGAGGGAGGCCGCGAAGTCCGCCGCCACGTCGATGTTCGCGCGGAACCTCTCCGACTCCTCGCCCGGGATCGACAGGGCGCCACGGTCGGGGCCGGGCAGCTGGCCGGCGTAGAAGTTCAGCCCGGTGAGCTGGACGCCAGCGTCCTCGATCGCCTTCTTCAGGGCGTCGAGCTCGGACTGCTCGGGGGTGGGGGAGTCGACCCAGGGCCACCACAGCTCGACCGCGGTGAAGCCGGCCGCCGCGGCGGCCGCGGGGCGCTCCAGGAGCGGGAGTTCCGTGAAGAGGATCGACAGGTTGACGTTGAAGCGCTGCTCTGCGGCCGTGTCCGATGCAAAACCTGGCATGTCGCCGGCGCTCCCTTCCGTTCTCGAGATTCCGTATTGCGGAAGATGTTTTCTGCTTACTGGAAGATTGCCGTCGTGTGTCGAAGCTTGTCAAGAGGGGTCGGCGGAAAGCGTCACCGCGCGTTAGGTTGACCGCGTGCGATTGAGAGTGGAGTTCACGACCGAGCCCTTCGACCTCGACGAGGCGCCCGCGCATGCGCTGGCGGCCCGCGAGGTCATCGAGGCGGCCGAGCTCGACGAGGTGGACGTCGGCCCGTTCGGGAACACGGCGGAGGGCGGTGCGGACGCCGTGCTCACCGCCGTGGACGCCCTGCTGCGCAAGAGCCTGGAGGCCGGCGCGACCCGGATCTCGCTCCAGGTCAATGTGGTCGGGGAGGGTGACGCGTGACCGGCACCGGGGACGAGCCCTTCATCGCGGCCGTGAAGCCGCTGGTCGACGCCATGGGCGGCGAGATTCTCCCGCCCGACGAGGCGGGCCCCGAGGATGTCGTGCTCTCCTGGGAGGGCGCCGACGTCGTCGCCGTACGCCTGCCTCAGCTGGCCGACTCGCTGGATCACATCCTGGTCGCCATGGAGCGCAGGAAGGGCAAGCCGCTGGCCGACCTGGACCGCAAGGCCAAGCAGGAGGTCGTACGGATACTCGAGGCGCGCGGCGCCTTCTCCGTGCGGCATGGAGTGGAGACCGTGGCGAGTGCGCTCGGGGTGAGCCGCTTCACGGTCTACAACTACCTGAACCGGGAGAAGAACCCCTGAGCGGCCCGAATCGGGAGAAGTGCCCCTGAGGTCACTCGCTCGGTTTCGTTACCGCGAATTTTCAACAAAGTGTTGACGTCTCGTCGTCGTAGGGCGTTAGCTAACGGCACGCCCGTTCAGTACGAAGGCCCTTCGCGGCCACGGAGGCTCCCGTGACGTCGAATTCCACGCCCCCGGGCCTGGCCCGGTTCAACGCCCTGGAGGAGCACGCGGCCCACGCCGCTCTCCACGAGGCGTGCGCCTCCACGGCCTGGGCGAACCGGCTGCTGGGCGCCCGTCCCTACGCCACCGCCGACGATCTCTACGCTGCCAGTGACGCCGCCATGGCCGAGCTGAGTGCGCAGGACCTGGCCGAGGCGATGGCCGGGCACCCGCCCATCGGCCGCCCCAAGCCCGGCGACCCGACCTCGTCCCGGGAACAGCGCGGCATGGCCGGCGCCTCCGAGGAACTCAAGGCGGAGATGCTGGAACTGAACCTCGCCTACCAGGAGAAGTTCGGCCACGTCTTCCTGATCTGCGCCACCGGCCGGACCGGCGAGCAGATGCGCGACGCGGTCAAGGAACGGATCGGCAACTCGCCGGAGCAGGAGCGGGAGATCGTCCGCACCGAGCTGGGCAAGATCAACCGTATCCGGCTCGCCCGGCTCGTCGACGAAGACTGATCTTCGAGGAAGACCGAAGAGGACGCCTGACCATGAGCACCAGCACCACCGCCTCCGTGTCCACCCACATCCTGGACACCAGCGTCGGCCGCCCCGCCGAGGCCGTCGCCGTCCAGCTCGCGGCCCGCACCGGCCGCGGCGCGGACTGGCAGACGCTCGGCGGCTCCGCGACCGACGCGGACGGGCGGTGCAAGGACCTGCCGGCGCTGCCGGAGGGCACCACACACGTACGGCTCGACTTCGCCGTGGAGCCGTATTTCGAGAAGAAGCAAGCCGATGCGCAGCAGGACGCCCCCGCGAATCGGGACAGCGGTGCCGTGTTCTTCCCCGAGGTGGCGATCACCTTCGCCGTGAACCCCGGGGAGCATTACCACGTGCCGCTGCTGCTCAACCCGTTCGGCTACTCCGTTTACCGAGGGAGCTAGCAGACATGCCCACGATCCTGGGACAGAACCAGTACGGCAAGGCCGAGAACCGAGTCGTAAAGATCACGCGGGACGGCGCCACCCACCACATCAAGGACCTGAACGTCTCCGTCGCTCTCTCCGGCGACATGGACGAGGTCCACTACTCCGGCTCGAACGCCAACGTCCTGCCGACCGACACCACCAAGAACACGGTGTACGCGTTCGCCAAGGAGTACGGCATCGAGTCGGCCGAGCAGTTCGGTATCCACCTCGCCCGCCACTTCGTCACCTCGCAGGAGCCGATCCAGCAGGCCCGGATCCGCATCGAGGAGTACGCCTGGGAGCGGATCGACGCCTCCGACGCCAACTCCCAGTTCATCGGCGCGGACGAGGTCAAGCACTCCTTCGTCCGCAAGGGCCAGGAGACGCGGGTCACGCAGATCACCTACGACGGTGAGAAGTGGGAGGTCGTCTCCGGCCTCAAGGACCTCGTCGTGATGAACTCGACCAACTCCGAGTTCTGGGGCTACGTCAAGGACAAGTACACGACGCTCAAGGAGGCCTACGACCGCATCCTGGCCACCCAGGTCTCCGGCCGCTGGCGGTTCAACTGGACCGACGACGAGCAGCGGATGCCCAACTGGGAGAAGTCCTACGAGCAGACCAAGAAGCACATGCTCCAGGCCTTCGCCGAGACCTACTCGCTCTCGCTGCAGCAGACCCTGTACCAAATGGGTTCGCGGATCATCAACAACCGCAGCGAGATCGACGAGGTCCGCTTCTCCCTCCCGAACAAGCACCACTTCCTGGTGGACCTGGAGCCGTTCGGGCTGAAGAACGACAACGAGGTGTACTTCGCCGCCGACCGCCCCTACGGCCTGATCGAGGCCACCATCCTGCGGGACGGCTGCGAGCCGAAGATACCGGTGGACCTCACCAACCTGTAAGCAAGCAACTCCATTTCGGCACCCGCGGCCGGAGGAGCGAGCCTGAGAGGCTCCCCGGCCGCGGTACTCAAATCCCCCAGGGTCCTGCCGTGCCCTCTCCGCTCAGCACACCTCGTCGAAAAGGGACGAATCATGGCAGCAGCCCAGCGCATCGTCATCGAGAACTGTTCGATCGCGACGGTGGACGCGAACGACACCGAGTACGCCACGGGCCACCTCGTCATCGCGGACAACCGCATCGAGTCGCTCGGCGCGGGCAAGGCCCCCGAGGGCCTGGAGAACGTCGTACGCCGCATCGACGCCACCGGCCATCTGGTCACTCCCGGCCTGGTCAACACCCACCACCACTTCTACCAGTGGATCACGCGGGGCCTGGCCACGGACCACAACCTCTTCAACTGGCTCGTCGCCCTCTACCCGACGTGGGCGCGCATCGACGAGCAGATGGTGCGCTCCGCCGCGCAGGGCTCCCTGGCGATGATGGCCCGCGGCGGCGTGACCACCGCCATGGACCACCACTACGTCTACCCGCAGGGCTCCGGCGACCTCTCCGGCGCCATCATCGGCGCCGCCCGCGACATGGGTGTCCGCTTCACCCTGGCCCGCGGCTCCATGGACCGCAGCGAGAAGGACGGCGGGCTGCCGCCGGACTTCGCCGTCGAGACCCTCGAAGGTGCGCTGGCCGCGACCGAGGAGACCGTCAAGCAGCACCACGACTCCTCCTTCGACGCGATGACCCAGGTCGCCGTCGCCCCCTGCTCCCCGTTCTCCATCTCCACCGAGCTGCTCAAGCAGGGCGGCGAGCTGGCCCGCCGTCTCGGCGTGCGCATGCACACCCACGGCTCGGAGACCGTGGAGGAGGAGAAGTTCTGCCACGAGCTGTTCGGCATGGGCCCGACCGACTACTTCGAGTCCACCGGCTGGCTCGGCGAGGACGTGTGGATGGCGCACTGCGTCCACATGAACGACTCCGACATCGCCGCCTTCGCCCGGACGAAGACCGGTGTCGCCCACTGCCCGTCCTCCAACGCCCGCCTCGCCGCCGGTATCGCCCGCGTCCCCGACATGCTGGCGGCCGGCGTCCCGGTCGGCCTCGGCGTCGACGGCACCGCGTCCAACGAGTCCGGCGAGCTGCACACCGAACTGCGCAACGCCCTGCTCATCAACCGTCTCGGCGCCCACCGCGAGGCCGCCCTGAACGCCCGGCAGGCCCTGCGGCTCGGCACCTACGGCGGTGCCCAGGTCCTCGGCCGCGCCGCCGAGATCGGCTCGCTGGAGCCGGGCAAGCTGGCCGACCTCGTGCTGTGGAAGCTGGACACGCTCGCCCACGCCTCCATCGCCGACCCGGTGACCGCGCTGGTCTTCGGCGCGGCGGCCCCGGTCACGGCGTCGTTCGTGAACGGCCGCCAGATCGTGGAGGACGGACGTCTGCGCACGGCCGACGAGGACGCGATCGCCCGCTCGACCCGCGAAGAGGCACAGCGCCTGGCGAGGATCGCCGCGCAGGCCTGATCAGTTGAAGATCTCCGGTCGGGAGGGACGGCTCCCGACCGGTAGCCGTGGACCCGAGCGGGGTCCATGGCGGCCGTCTCCGGGGCGCGCGCCCATGCGTGCGCCCCGGAACGGTCACCGTTTCCCCCGGAACGGGCCCGTCCCCGGTCCCGCACGACCGCGCACCACCTCCCTGAAACCCACGTCAGAGCCGCCGTGTAACCGACCGGAGGAGAGCCGCAGTGTCCGCCAAGTCCGTTCATCCAGTCGACGAGAAACTCCCCGCCCTGAAAATGGCGACGACCGGCCTGCAGCATGTGGCCGCCATGTACGCGGGAGTGGTCGCCCCACCCTTGATCGTCGGCGCGGCCATAGGCCTGTCCGCGACCGAGCTGACCTTCCTCACCGGCGCCTGCCTGTTCACCGCGGGCCTCGCCACCTTCCTGCAGACCCTCGGGATATGGAAGATCGGCGCCCGGCTGCCGTTCGTCAACGGCGTCACCTTCGCCGGCGTCGCCCCCATGACCGCGATCGTCGCCTCCACCGAGGACAAGTCGGACGCCCTGCCGATCATCTTCGGCGCGGTGATCGTCGCCGGCCTCCTCGGCTTTCTCGCCGCCCCCTTCTTCAGCAAGGCGGTGCGCTTCTTCCCGCCGGTGGTGACGGGTACGGTCATCACCCTGATCGGCATCTCGCTGCTCCCCGTCGCCTTCGGCTGGGCGCAGGGTCCCAACCCGGCCGCGGACGAATACGGTTCGGCGACGAACCTGGGCCTGGCGGGCGGGACGCTGCTGATCGTCCTGCTCCTGCGCCGGTTCACCACGGGCTTCGTCAAGCAGATCGCGGTACTGCTCGGCCTGGTGGTGGGCACGCTGATCGCGATCCCGTTCGGCGTCACCGACTTCGGGCCGGTCGCCGACGCCGACGTCATCGGCTTCCCGACGCCGTTTTACTTCGGCGCCCCGCAGTTCCAGCTCGCCGCGATCATCTCGCTGTGCGTGGTGATGGTGGTGTCGATGACCGAATCGACCGCCGACATGCTGGCGCTGGGTGAGATCGTCGACCGCCCGGCCGACGAGAAGACCATCGCGGCGGGCCTGCGCGCCGACACCCTCGGCTCGGCGATCAGCCCCCTGTTCAACGGCTTCATGTGCAGCGCCTTCGCCCAGAACATCGGCCTGGTGGCGATGACGAAGATCCGCAGCCGGTACGTCGTCGCCGCGGGCGGCGGCTTCCTGGTCCTGATGGGCCTGTGCCCGATGGCCGCGTCGCTCATCGCGGTCGTACCGCGCCCGGTGCTGGGCGGCGCGGGCGTGGTCCTGTTCGGCTCGGTGGCGGCCAGCGGCATCCAGACCCTGGTCCGGGCCGGCCTGGACCGGGACAACAACGTCCTGATCGTCGCCGTCTCCCTGGCCGTCGGCATCGTCCCGATCACGGCGCCGGAGTTCTACCACGCCTTCCCGGAGACGGCGCGGATCGTCCTCGACTCCGGCATCTCGACGGGCTGTGTGGCGGCGGTGGCGCTCAACCTCGTCTTCAACCACCTCGGCAGGGGCCGGGACGCGCAGGACGTCACCCACCCCATGGAGGCAGGGGAGGAGATCACCGGGGCGACCCGGGCCCCGGCCACGCCATGAGGTTGGCGAACAACTCGGCCTGCTCGACGGCGTCGTCCAACGCGATGGGGGTCCCCCCGAGCTCGAGCGAATTCGAGAGCTCGGGGGAGCGTATGGCGGCGCCGCGAGAGCAGCTCACGCGGCATCGTGCCCTTGGCCACCGCCCGCAGCGGCAGCCCGGCCTTGGTCTCGTACAGCGTCTTCATGTCCAGGCGACCCGAGTGCCCGAAGGGGCTCGCTCCGGTGAACCGGATCAAGTACCAGTACAGGAACGTCCAGTCGTACGACGCCGGGTAGCCGCACATCACCGGCTGCGCGTCGCCGCTGACCTCACGCACCCAGCGCGCGAACTGAGCGAGCGCGAGAGCTGGGTCGAGACCCTCCTTGCGGAGGCGCTCCCGATCGAGCCCGCTCACGGCGAGCACCTCGAGCACGAACTCCTCGCCGATCGGCCGTAGTTCACGGTAGAAGGTGTCCTTCTCCGGGTCGGCCGCCGTGAATCCGCCGGTGTCCTGCACTCGGCCATGGAGTGGGAGCTTTCCAGGTGGCCGGCGCCTTCCGCATCCGAACTCCGCTTAGGCTTCTGCCTCGGTCAACTCATGATTGACCAGGGGTTCAGGGGATGAGGGGGAAGCGGGCCGATGAGCAACGCGACTGAGGTGTTCCAGCCACTCCAGGCGGACGATCCGCCCGCCGTGGCCGGATACCGCCTCGCCGCCCGGCTCGGCGCCGGTGGCATGGGCCGGGTCTTTCTGTCGCACACGCAGGGCGGCCGACCGGTGGCGATCAAGGTGGTACGCCCGGAGCTGGCTGACGATCCCGGCTTCCGACGGCGATTCCGCCGGGAGGTCGAGGCGGCCCGGCGGGTCCGTGGCGCGTACACCGCCGAGCTGATCGACGCCGACGCGGACGGCGTACCGCCCTGGCTGGCCACGCTGTACGTGCCCGGGCCCTCCCTGACGGAGGCCGTCGCCCGGCGTGGCCCGTTGCCGGTGCCCGCGGTGCTGTGGCTGATGGCGGGGGTGGCCGAAGCGCTCCAGGCCATCCACGGAGCGGGAATCGTGCACCGCGACCTGAAGCCGTCGAACGTGCTGCTGGCCGCCGACGGACCGCGCGTGATCGACTTCGGCATCTCGCTGGCCGCTGACCTCAGCTCCCACACGGCCGCGGGTTCCACCGTCGGCACGCCCCACTTCATGGCTCCCGAGCAGGCGTCCGGGGGCGAGGTCACGACGGCGACCGATGTCTTCGCGCTGGGTCAGACGGCGGCGTTCGCGGCGCTGGGCCGGCCGCTCTACGGGGAGGGTTCCGCGCCCGGCGTGCTGTACCGGATCGTGCACGACGAACCCGACCTGTCCGCGCTGCCCGAGCAACTGCGTCCCCTGTTCGCCCGGTGCCTGGCCGCGGCCCCGGAGGAGCGTGCGACCCCGGCGGAGATCATCGAGTGGTGCCGGAGGCGGCTCGGGGCCGACGCCGACGCGGGCGCGGGGCCGACCGTCTGGCGGGACGTCATGGGGCTGGAGGTGACGGTTCCGTCCCCGGTGCCCGACCCCACCCGGGTACTGCACACACGGCCGTTGGTCGTCACGCAGCCACTGCCGCAGCCGGCGGAGCCCCACGAGCGGCGGGCGCGCAGGCGGCGTACCGCGCTGATCACGACCGCGGCGGTGACGGCCGGGGCCGTGGTGCTGACGGGTTTTGCGTGGCTGGTCGCGGACGCGGGGGAGAGGTTCGGCGACTCGGTCGCCGGCGCACGTTCGGCGTCCGGCCCCGAGGACTCCGCACGGTCGTCGGGGTCGGAGTCGGGAGTATCGTCGTCGGCATCCGCGCCGACGTCGGAGGGCGAAGTCGAGGCGTCGGGAACCGGCGACCGGACACCGGAGGCGTCGAAGGTCTCCCCGACCACATCCGCGTCCCCGCGAGTCCTCACTCAAGCCCCCGTGCTGCTGACGGCCGAGACGTCACTGAGCTTCAAGGAGCCGCTCTGGCGCGAGGACCGCAAAGGCGACATCCGCCTCGACTGCAAGGACGTCGGCTGTGCGATCGAGAGCGATACCAGCGTGTTCGTCCAGATGTTCGGCAGTACAGGGACGACCCTCGACGAGTGCCGCCTCCTGCTCGGTGGTGCCGATCGCAAGCGCTGGACGCTGGCCTCGGTGGCGGCCGGCAGTGAGATCTGCGTCAGGCACTCCTCCGGGGACATCGCGCTGCTCGTGATCCAGACCAAGTCGACAGCGCTGCCGGAACTCGCCGCGCTGAGCCTGGACATGACGGTCTGGACGAACGCTGCCTAGCCCCCGGGGCCGACATGCGCCCGCCCCGGCAGGACTCCGGGAGTCCTGCCGGGGCGAGCTGTGTCCCCGTAGGGCCGGATCAGCGGGTGAAGGTCACCCGGTTCTCCTTCAGGGAACCGCAGTTGGAGCCGGTCACCTGCACGTACACGTTCTTGATGTGCCCGCCCCAGTCGACGCAGTGGCCCTTGCCGGTGACGTAGGTCGGTCCGGCGTACGACGTGAAGCTGCCGCTGTCCTCGTGGAACTCCTCGGTGTCGGGGACGTAGATCCAAGCGGACATGTCCTGGGCGGTGCCCGGGTTGTTGCGGATGGTCACGACGCAGTTCTCGCCGTTGGAGGCGTTGTACGTCAGATAGACGGTGCCCAGCGAGCCGACGGGCGCCGAGTTCACGGTCTTGTAGGCGCTGCCGCAGACCCTCTGCGGGGTGGTGTTGGGCGCCGCGGAGGCGGGCGAGGCCAGAGCGGCCGTGCTCCCCACCATCAGGGCCGCCACTGCGGCGCCGGACAGCACAGAACGGGTGTATCGCATATTTCCCCCTGGTAACCATTGGAGTTGGTTGCTCCTGCATGATGTGACCCACGGGGTATCCGAATGGTTGTGCTCAGTTCTGCCGCGATCGCAGCGCGACCGCCGCCAGTACCAGTGCGCCCGCGGCGATCAACGTCCCTACCTGGAAGGCCAGTTGATAACCCGCTGCCGTCGCAGTCACCAGTTGCGTACCGTGCTCGCGCAGGCCGTCGGTGCGGCCCGCGGCCAGGACCGAGAGCACCGCCAGGCCCAGCGAACCGCCCACCACCTGCGTGGTGTTGAACAGTCCGGACGCCAGCCCCGCGTCCTCCTCGCGGGCCCCCGACATCGCGAGCCCGGTCAGTGCGGGCATCGCCGCGGCGAAGCCGGTGGCGAGCAGAAGCAGCGGCGGGAGTACGTCGGTGAGGTACGAGCCGTCGACCGGCGCCCGGCTCAGCAGTGCCATGCCCGCGACGATGAGGGCCAGCCCCGCCAGCAGGACCCGGTACGCCCCGTAGCGGTCGACGGTCCGCGCCGACAGGCCCAGCATCAGCACGCCGATGGCGATCGGCGCCGGCAGGAACGCCGTGCCGGTGAGCAACTCGCCGTAACCGAGGACGCGTTGGAGGTACAGCGCGCCGATGAACTGGAAGCCGTACATCGTCGCGATCATCAGGATCTGCACGGCGTTCGCGCCGCTCAGCAGCCGGGAGCCGAACAGGCGCAGCCGCAGCAGCGGACGCACCGCCCGCGCCTGGCGGAGCGTGAACGCCACGAACAGGGTGAGGGCCAGGGCGGCCAGGAGCACAGTGGCGGTCAGACCACGCTCTCCGGCGCCGACGATGACGTACACCGTGAGCATCAGCGCGCCGGTGACCAGCGCCGCGCCTGGGTAGTCGGCGCCCTTGCCGAGCCCGGCGCCGCGGTCCGGCTCCAGCACCCGTAGCGCCGCGAGCCATGCCACGATTCCGATGGGCAGGTTGATCAGGAAGATCCAGTGCCAGTTCAGGGCCTCGGTCAGCGCGCCGCCGAGGAAGGTGCCGAGGGCGCCGCCCGCCGCGCCGACCGCGCTGAACACCGCGATGGCGCGGGCCTGTTCGCGCGGCTCGGGGAACAGCGCCACCAGCATGCCGAGCACCACGGCCGAGGTCATCGCCCCGCCCACGCCCTGCAGGGCGCGCGCCGCGATCAGCATGCCCTGCTCGCTCGCCACTCCGCACAGCACGGAGGCCGCGGTGAACACGGCGAGCCCCGCGGTGAACATCCGCTTGCGGCCGATCAGATCGCCGAGCCGGCCCACCAGCAGCAGCAGTCCGCCGAAGGGGATCAGATAGGCGTTGACGACCCAGGCCAGGCCCGGCCCTGAGAAGCCGAGGTCGCTCTGGATGGCCGGCATGGCGACCGTGACGATGTTGCCGTCCAGGATCGTCATCAGCGTCCCCGCGCACAGGACGACGAGGGCTGCCCAGCGGGAGTACGTTCGGTGTGATGTCGGCGTCGGGGACTCGATGATGGCCGTCATGACGGTCCTGCCTCCGGCTTTCTCCAATGGTGCACGACTTGTAACGGGGTTCATCGTGAGTGACCATGGGAGAGCGGCATAAGGAGGCAGTTCGATGTCCCAGAGGAACACCGGTGTAACCGTCCAGGCAGTGAACGCGCACGCGTGCCCGGTCCGCGAAGTTCTTGACAGGGTCTCCGGGAAGTGGAGCGTCCAGATCCTCGTCGCCGCCGCGCACGGGCCCATCCGCTTCACCGAGTTGGAGCGCAGCATCGAGGGCATCAGCCGCCGGATGCTGACCCTCACGCTGCGCAATCTGGAGCGCGACGGCCTTGTCACCCGCACCGTCCATCCGACGGTGCCGCCGAAGGTGGAGTACGAACTGACGCCGGTGGCACGGGAGTTGCACGAGACCCTGCAGCGCCTGACCGACTGGGCCGAGCGGAACAGGGTGTACATCGCCGAGTCGCGCGCCACCTACGACGAGGAGCACGCCCCGGAGCCGGCGTGAGCGGAGCCCGAAGGCGTGACGGGAGCCCGGGAGAGACTGGAGCCCGGAGGAGAGACTGGAGCCCGGAGCGGTGACTAGAGCCCGAACAGGCTCGGGTCCGACGCCAGCTCCTTGAAGACCTCGTCGGGACGCGCGACCAGCCTGCGCTCCTGGAGGTCCAGGATGCCGCCGACCGCCGTGATCTCGGCCGCCACCGTGCCGTCGGCCTTGCGGATGGTCTGCTCGATGGTGAACGTCTTGCCGCCGCCCCAGGTGAAGGCGCACGTCACCTCGACCTCGTCGCCCGCGAGCAGCTCGCGCTTGTAGCGGATGGTCGTCTCCAGGGCCACCGGTCCCACGCCCTTGGAGGTGAGGCCGGTCTGGCTGATGCCGGCCGCATGCAGCAGCGCCCAGCGGGCGTGTTCCGCATAGTTCAGGTACACCGCCTGATTGAGGTGTCCCTGCACATCCGTCTCGTACCCTCGGACGGTCACCGGAACGGAAAACGGCTCGGTCACGACTTCCCTTTCGCCTGCGATCGCTGATCGCCCCGATCCTGGCATGTGCCCTCTACATCCGTCTTGGGGATGCCAGTAGATATCGCGCTCTTGTGCGAGGCTCGGTGTACTCGCCGACCTGCCACCCCGCATCGTCCAGTGTGGCCGTGTACTCCCGCAGACGCGCGGCGTCGGGCTCGCGCACGGCGACGGCCTCGGGTTGCGGCGTCGCCCGCACCCGGTAACCCGGCCCCGAGTCCCCCTCGGCAGGACGGTGCCCGGCGGCCTCCAGGGCGAGCGCGGCGGCCTGCACCAGATGCGTACGCTCCCACGCGCACGGCCGGTCCACGGCCCCGTCCGGATTGGTCATCCGCCGCAGCTCCAACAGGCCCTGCCAGACGCCCCGCACCTCACGCAGCCGCGCCGGACCCGTCCTCCCGGCGTCCTCCTCGCCCCCGATCCGCGCGGCGAACACACCGTCGGCCGCGGCAGCCGCGGGCTGCGCGGGTGCCGTCTGCTCGGAGGGCTCCGCCTCCTTTGCCCGATGCCCCGCCGGCGTCAGAAAGTGATCGTGCGGCGGCCGCGGGTGCCGGAAGGCGAGCCCCCGCTTCACCAGCGCCGCGAGCTGGGCCTCCGTGCCCCGCAGCCGCCCGGTGACGGGATCGGCGGCATCGATGACACGCCGCTGGGCGGCCGTCGGCGGTCGAGTCACGGAGTGCTCCTTCCCGGGCGCTGGGGCACCGGCCCGATCTCCGGGCACGGTGTCGGTCCACCTCCAGGCGGGACCGGCCCATCTGCTGGAAGGCTACGACCCGGGTCTGACATTCCACCCGGCGATCACGGGCCGACCGTGCTCCGTACCCAGTCGGCACAGGGTCCCAGTCGCCAGCTGGAACAGCGCCCCGTCCGCCGCCGGCAGCCCGAGCCGCCGGGCAGTGAGCACCCGCAGGAAGTGACCGTGCGCCACGAGCACCACGCACCCCTCGGTGTTGGCGAAGGCAGCGTCCACCTTGGCCAGCATCCGGTCGGCGCGCTGCCCGACCTGCTCCGGACTCTCCCCGGGACGGTCGGGCGGCCCCGGTGCGACCCCGTCCGTGAACAGGAACCACCCCGGACGCTCGCGCTGGATCTCGACGGTCGTGATTCCCTCGTACCCGCCGTAGTCCCACTCCCGCAGATCGGCGTCGACCCGCATGTCGTGCAGTCCGATCAGCTCGGCGGTCTCCCGCGCGCGTTGTGACGGGCTGACGAACGCCGCCCCGATCCGGTGCGAGCGGATCATCGGCACCAGCCGCCGCGCCTCCTCACGCCCGTGCTCGGTGAGCGGTACGTCCGTCCGGCCCGTGTGCCGCCCGGACCGCGACCAAGCGGTCTCGCCGTGCCGGACGAGGAAAAGATCACTCATGTGTCACAGGCTAAGAGCCCAGCGTTCCAACTCCGCGAAGTCACGCGCGCGCAGCCCCTTGCGTGCGTCGACCGGCACAAGCAGTGCGGGCGCGTCATGGTGGGCTGCGACATGCCGTACGTCCAGGTCGGTGATCATGTCGTCGACCCAGACGAAGGACCGGCCCGCCGCCCAGGCGACCACGTGCCGGGTCTTCCAGTACAGCCCGTCCGGATCCGTCCCGAACAGCTCGGGCCACTCGATGACCGGCAGATCACCCGGCAGCCCGATCACCGGCCCGATCATCTCGTTGGCCTGGTGCTGCCAGGTGGTGGCCCACGCCAGCTCGTACGGCAGCGCCAGCAGCCGCTCCCCGTGGCCCGGATGCAGGCGCACCTTCAGGCCCCGGCGCAGCCGCCGGGACCCCGGCGGCTGCCGGGCGGACCAGTTGGCGGGGTGCAGCCGGCACGTCACGTAGCCGCGATGGCGGAGGTACGGGGCGCGGAACGGGTTGAGAGGACCGTCCACGTCGAGGAGCAGCAGAGGGCGGGTACTCATGCTCCGGTTCTACCCACCCTGGACGCTCAGGTCTGCCGATACCCGCTCAGGAACCGTCCGATCCGCCCGATCGCCGCCTCCAGGTCGTCCGCGTACGGCAGGGTCAGGATCCGGAAGTGATCGGGGGTCGGCCAGTTGAAGCCGGTGCCCTGCACGACCTGGATCTTCTCCCGCAGCAGCAGGTCCAGGACGAACTTCTCGTCGTCATGGATCTTGTACACCTTGGGGTCGAGGCGCGGGAACGCGTACAGCGAGCCCTTCGGCTTCACACACGACACACCGGGGATCTCGTTGAGCTTCTCCCAGGTCACGTTGCGCTGTTCGTACAGCCGCCCGCCCGGCACCGTCAGCTCGCGAATGGACTGGCGGCCACCGAGCGCGGCCTGGATGGCGTACTGCGCGGGCGCGTTGGCGCACAGCCGCATGGAGGCCAGCATCGTCAGGCCCTCCAGATAGTCCTTCGCGTGCTGCTTCGGGCCGGTGACGACGAGCCAGCCGGAGCGGAAGCCCGCCACCCGGTACGTCTTGGACAGCCCGCAGAAGGTGAGGACCACCAGGTCGGGGGCGAGGGTCGCGACCGAGTGGTGCACGGCGTCGTCGTACAGGATCTGGTCGTAGATCTCGTCGGCGAAGACCATCAGGCCGTGGCGGCGGGCGAGGTCGAGGATGCCCTCCAGGATCTCCTTGGGGTACACCGCGCCGGTCGGGTTGTTCGGGTTGATGATGACCACGGCCCGCGTGCGGTCCGTGATCTTCGACGCCATGTCGTCCAGGTCCGGGTACCACTCGGCCTGCTCGTCGCACAGGTAGTGCACGGCCTTGCCGCCGGCGAGGGTCGTCACCGCCGTCCAGAGGGGGAAGTCCGGGGCGGGGACGAGGATCTCGTCGCCGTCCTCGACCAGTGCCTGTACGGCCATCGAGACCAGCTCGGACACGCCGTTGCCCAGGAAGACGTCGTCGACGTCGACCTCAAGGCCGAGCGTCTGGTAGCGCTGGGCGACGGCGCGGCGGGCGGAGAGGATGCCGCGCGAGTCGGTGTAGCCGTGCGCCTGGGGGAGCATCCGGATCATGTCCTGGAGGATCTCCTCCGGCGCCTCGAAGCCGAAGAGCGCGGGGTTGCCGGTGTTCAGGCGCAGCACGCTGTGGCCCGCCTCCTCCAGCGCGTTCGCGTGCTCGATCACCGGGCCGCGGATCTCGTAACAGACCTCGCTCAGCTTGCTCGACTGCCGGAACTCCATGCGCGCTCGCCCCTCCGGTTTCGTGTGTTGCTTGGTTTTACCAAGTTCGAGCTTGGAAAGTCCAACAACATGTCTAGACTGCGTCGCATGTCACCTCGCCGAAGCTACGACCAGTACTGTTCCGCCGCCCGCGCGCTCGACGTCGTCGGCGACCGCTGGACCCTGCTGATCGTCCGGGAGCTGCTGGCCGGTCCGCGGCGCTACACCGACCTGCACGCCGACCTGCCCGGCGTCAGCACGGACGTCCTCGCGTCCCGGCTGAAGGACATGGAGCGGGACGGCATCAGCACGCGACGCAAGCTGCCCCCGCCGGGCGCGGCATACGTGTACGAACTCACCCGGCGCGGGCGGGATTTGCTGCCCGTGCTGCAGGCACTGGGGGAGTGGGGCGAGGCCGAACTCGGCGAGCGGCGGCCCACCGACGCGGTGCGCGCGCACTGGTTCGCGCTGCCGCTGCTGCGTGCGCTGGAGGGGGACGGTGTCGTCGAAGTCCGCCTGGAGGAGGGCGACTTCCATCTGCACGTCGGCGCCGAGGACGGGCCGGTCTACGGCGACGGACCCGCCCCTGGGGAGCCCGACGCACGGCTGGTCCTGGACCCCGGGACGTGCGAGGCCGTCGCCCGCGGCGAGTTGAGCCTGGCCGACGCCGTACTTGGCGGCCGCATCGAGGTGACCGGCGAGGGAACGCTCGCCAAGGCGCTCAGGGAGACGTGAACGGCCAAGGGGCCCACCGCCCGTGCGGTGAGCCCCTTGTGACGAGTTGTCAGGCGCCCGGCGGCACCCGGGTCGGCCGCCCCGCCCCGCGTGTCAGCGCGTACCCGCCGATCCCCGCGAGCGCGGCCAGCGCGCCGCCGATCGCCGTCCACACCCAGCGGTCGGACCACCAGCCGGACGCCCAGCCGCCGCTGGGTTCGAGGCTCGCGAGCAGGGCCTCCTTGGTCGACTCCTCCTCGCCGCCCTGCGAGATGGCCCCGGCCCCAGGCACCAGCGGATGTGCCAGCCGGCCGTCCACCGCGGCCGCGCCGCCGATGTCCTTGGAGTCGACCCGCAGCGACGCGTCGACCGGCAGGCCCAGGTCGGCGGTGGGCACGTCCACGGCCGTCAGCCGGATGTAGTAGGTGCCCGGCAGCGGGTCATTGGCCCACTGCTCCGACCAGGCGCGGACCGTGCGCAGCACGCAGGTCAGCTCGACCGAGGCCGCGTCGGCCGCGGCGGTGCGCGTCTGTGCCCCGTACTGGCACGCCTGACGGCGGCGCAGGCCGTCGTACACGTCGATCTGCCAGGTCTCGGCGGCGTGCGTGTCCGGCAGCTTCACCGTCGCCTTCACGGTGGGGCGCTGTCCGGCGTCCGCCGGGAACGACCAGTACAGGTAGTCACCCGTGGAGGCGCTCGCCGTGGCCGTCTGCCCCTGCTCGACCTCGGCAGCCGTGCGGAAGGAGGTGCCCGCCGTGGTCGGCGCGCCGCCCTCCTCCGACGCGCTCGGCGACGGCGAGGAGTCGGCAGCCGCGGGACCCGCCGCCAGCCCCAGCGCCAGCAGGGCGCCGCTCAGCACTCGTGTGATCCGCATCAGTTGGTCCTCCAGACCGCGACCCGCCAGCGCGACAGCCAGCCCCAGACGAGACCGGCGAGGAAGCCGGTGAGGATCAGCGCGCCCAGCAGCCACCAGCCGCGCCCGAGGCCGAAGGAGGCCACATCGCCCGCCGCCGACGGCCCGTCCACGACGTCGACCGTCAGCTCGAGCGGCAGACCGGGCGTGGCCTGCACGCCTGAGCCCGCCGAGAAGGACTGGGTGACCTGGAGGCACACGGTCTCGGCGGGCGCGCTGTCCTCGTCGTCACCGTCGGCCTGCGCTTTCGGATAGCGCAGACCGGTGGACACGACATCCGTACGGCCGTTGCCCGCGGCCTCGCCGCGCACGATCTCCCGGCCCCGCTCGGTCACCGCACGCAGCATCACCCCGTAGGAGGGGTTCACCGCCCGGTCGGCCGACACGCTCACCGAGGCGCGCAGCTCCTTGCCGGGCTCGACGTCCACCCGGTACCAGCGCTGCTGCCCGAACTCCTCGCGGTCGGTGTACAGGCCGGACTTCAGCGTGGGCGCCTTCGCGCACTGGTCCGCACCCGTCGTCGCGACCGGTGTCGCCACCGGATCGGCCGCGCGGTCCACCAACTGGTTGACCTTGTCGGCGAGTTCCTCGGTGTGCTCGACCGAGGTGAACGTGCCGCCGGTCGCCTCGGCGATGCAGCTGAGCTGCTGCCGCATCTTGGTGTTCGGCACCAGACCGAGCGTGTCGATGGTCAGACCGATGCCCTTGGCGGCGATCTCCCGGGCCACCTCGCACGGGTCGAGCGGGGCGCAGGTGTCCTCGCCGTCGCTGATCAGCACGATCCGCTTGGAGCCCTCGCCGCCGTCGAGGTCGTCGGCCGCCTTGAGCAGTGCGGGACCGATGGGCGTCCAGCCGGTCGGCGTGAGGGTCGCCACCGCCGTCTTGGCCTCGGTGCGGTCCAGCGGACCGACCGGGTAGAGCTGCGCGGTGTCCTTGCAGCCCGTCTTGCGGTCGTCGCCCGGGTAGTTGGCGCCGAGCGTGCGGATGCCGAGCTGAACCTCTTCGGGCGTCGCGTCCAGCACCTCGTTGAAGGCCTGTTTCGCGGCGGCCATCCGGGACTGGCCGTCGATGTCCCTGGCCCGCATCGAGCCGCTCACGTCGAGGACGAGATCGACCCTGGGCGCCATCGCGCTGGTCTCATCGGCAACCGCCCCGGCCGGGAACGCCATCCCGGCCGCGAGCGCGGCGAGCAGGGCGCAAACCCCGGTCACCAGCCGTGTTCTTGTGATCATCGGCGGATCTTATTGATCAGAGGTGTCCCGCTTCAAACGAGGTCGGAACGGGGGTCAGAACACCTCGGTGACCAGCGGATTGGGCAGCTCCGCCCACTGGTCCCCGGGCGTCCCCGGCGACAGCCGCATCAGCGTCAGCGCCTTCGTCGGCAACGGCTCCTCGCACAGCGCGGCAAGATCCCCGGTGCCCGGCAGCTCCCCTACGACCGCCTCCAGCGCCCCGCGCAACGCCGCGCCCGAGCCCGCCGTGCCCGCCAGCGCCCCGGCCACCAGCGAGCCGAACAGCTTGCGGCGCAGGGTCGGGACGTCATCGGTGACGATCCGGCCGGTCAGCTCCGGCAGCGTGATGCCGTGCCGGGCCAGTCGGGCCGGGCTGATGCGGATGTCGGCGAGGTCGCGGTAGACGAGGCGCACCGGGGAACCGCTCGCGGACAGCACCACCAGCAGGTTCTGGCCGTGCGCCTCCAGCGCGACTCCCAGCTCCAGCAACCGCAGCCCCACGGTGAGGGTGAGACGTGTGAACTCGGCCAGCCAGGCCGGGGATCGGGGCAGTTCGGTGGTGGGGAGCGCGGCCACCGGCACGACTCGTTCGCCGGGCCCGGCGTATTCCTGCGGCGACTCGCGCAACACCGCGGCCAGGTCGGGGGAGTCGGCCGTGACGGCCCCCAGCGTGCGCGTGACGTGGAGCAGCCCGTCCATGCGTGCCGCCGGCTCCGCCGCGAAGTCCGACAGCGTGGCCGACATGCCGACGGAGTACACCGAGATGTCCCGCACCGAGGACGTCAGGCGTGCGCTGAGCGCGGTCTTCACGTGCGGTCCGCCGGGCAGGGCGAGGGTGCGCAGGGACATCAGCGGGTGCGCGGCGATCCCGTCGCCATGGGCGTCGTAGGGGCGCTTGAGTACATGCTCGGCCTGCCACGGATGCACCGGGATCAGCACTCGCTCCCCGTCCCGCATCCCCGTGGGCCACCGGCCCGACACGAGGCATTGCGCCGCCCGCACCGGCACCAGCCCCAGCCTCACCACCGGCCGGTGCTCGGGCCCGTACGCCAGCTGCTCGGCGACCGAGAAGCCGGGCCGGGAACGGCAGTTGGGATGGAACGGATGCCCGTCGACCACCCGCTGCTCCCACTCCCAGTCGGATACCGGCCACTCTTCGGGGTGACCGTCCTGCCCCGCCCGCGACAGCGCCAACGAGGCGACGCTGTGGCCGAGTTCGGCGGCGAGGGACGTACCGTGCGGTACGGAGAGGTCGGTCAGCAGCCTGGCCGGATCGTCGTACGGCGTCTCGTCGAGGTGTACGGCGTTGACGTACGCGGCGGTGCCGTACGGGTCGGCATGCGGGCCGAGCAGCCGGCGGCCGTCCGAGAGGCGCAGGGTGAGGCCCTCGCCGCCGCGCTCACGGCGCACCACCCAGGGCAGCGGCTCGTACGCCAGCGCACGCCACAGCCGGGTCAGCACGGCCGCGCGGGCCCCGGGCAGCTCGGCGGCGTACCGCGGTGCGAGTTCGGGGCGTACGTCGGCCAGATCGGCGCGGACCTCGGCCTCTGCGCTGGGGAGACGGTGCACGGGCGGGCTCCTCGGGTACGAGTAGGACGTCGGGTCGGGTGCCGACGACAGACATACTGATCGTCTTCCCACCGGAACGGACCGTAGAGACAGACCTGAACGGACCGTGGATTGCGTCCTGAACGGACCGTAGAGAACGAGTGGAGCGAGTGCACCTCAACCCCCTGTCCGCCGCTGCCGGCGTCGCCTTGGCCGAGGACGTCGCGGCCCGCGCCGACGCCCACGCGGTCGCGCCCCTGCTGAACTGCTTCCTCCGGGAGCTGGCCGAGCCCGTTGTGAGCCCGGGCGGGCGGCGGGTGTACCGGCTGCGCGGTACGGGCCGCCTGCTGCGCGTCCTCGGCGAGCGGCGGCCCGCCGAGCCCGAGGTGCATGCGGACGGGACCTGGCATCGCATCGGGCACACCGAGCTCGTCAAGCTGGTCGCCGACGAGCTGCGCCGCCACACCGGTCTGCCCAACCACGAACTGCCCGCCGAGATGATCGACAGCCGGGACACGGTTGCCGCGCTGCTCACCGCACGCGCGCGTGCGACGCCGCCGGAGGACCCCTACCTCCGCTCCGAGCAGTGCCTCCTCACCGGCCACCCCTACCACCCCGCCCCCAAGGCGCGCGGCGGCGGCCCCGTCGCGGCCTGGCTGCCGTACGCCCCCGAGGCGCACGCCCGCTTCCCGCTGACGCTGCTCGGCCTGCGCGAGGACACCGTCGTCGAGGAGGGCGACACCTCCGCCCTGGACGCCTTCGGCGAGGCCCCGCCCGGTTACCGGCTGCTGCCCGCGCATCCGTGGCAGCTCGACCTGGTCGGGCGGGAGCTCGCGGACGCGTTCGCGGACGGCAGGCTCGTGAGATTGGGCACGACCGGCTTCGACGCATGGCCGACGGCCGCGATCCGCACGCTGTACGTCCCTGAGGGCGCCCCTGCCGGCGACCTCTTCCTCAAGTTCAGCCTCGACGTCCGCATCACCAACGACATCCGTCGGCTGTGGCGCCACGACCTGCTGAAACTCCGCAGGACCGATGCGGCGGCGTCCCGCGCGTTCGCGACCGGCCCCGCGGCCTGGCTCTCCGACCGCGCCTACCGCACCGCCGACTTCGCGTTCGAGGAGCTCGCGGTCCTCGTGCGCGACGGCTTCCAGGGCCACCTGCTGCCCGGTGCCGCGCCGATCCTCGCCGCAGGCCTGCTGGAGGGCTTCGAAGGCAGCACGCTCGGCGACACGGCCTGGTGGGAGGCATACCTGCGGGCAGTCGTCCCGCCCGCCCTCGCCGCCTTCGCCGACCACGGCGTCGTCCTGGAGGCCCACCTGCAGAACACGCTCGTCGCCGTCGACAGCGACGGCATCCCGGTGCAGGCCCTGTTCCGGGACGCCGAGGGCGTGAAGCTGCTGCCGGACGTGCCCCGTGAGGCAGGCTGGGAGCGGCTGGTCTACACGCTCGTCGTGAATCACCTGTGCGAGCTCGCCGCCGCCCTCGCCGAGCGTCATCCCGGCCTCGACCCCTGGCCCGCCGTACGCCGCGAACTGGCCCGCCACGACCTGCCCGAGATCGCCGGCCTGCTCACCGCACCCACGCTCCCCGGCAAGACGAACCTGCTGCTGCGCTGGACGGGCGCGGACGGCGCCGACGCCCGCTATCTGCCCCTGCCGAACCCGCTGGCCGGGTGAGCGCTGATTTACCCTGGCGGGTGTGCTGCGCGACGTGACTGCTGTTCGATACGTGACCCCTCTGCGGTCCGGCGGCTCCGTGCCCGGAGTCGTCGAGGCCGACGACCTCGGCACGTACGTCGTGAAGTTCACCGGTTCCGCGCAGGGCCGCAAGGCGCTGGTCGCCGAGGTGATCGTCGGTGAACTGGCCCGTGCGCTGGGGCTGCGGTTCCCCGAGCTGGTCCTGGTCCACTTCGACCCCGCCGTCGCGGACAGCGAGCCGCACCAGGAGGTGCGGGACCTGCACGCCGCCAGCGCGGGGGTCAACCTCGGCATGGACTTTCTGCCGGGCGCCCGGGACTTCACCCCGGAGGTCGCGAAGACCTTCCCCGTCGACCCGCTGGAGGCGGGCCGGATCGTCTGGCTGGACGCCCTGACCACGAACGTCGACCGCACGGTGCACAGCTCGAACCTGATGATCTGGCCCACGCTCGGCACGGTTGCGCCGCGCCTGTGGCTGATCGACCACGGGGCGGCCCTGGTCTTTCACCACCGCTGGGACGGCTCGGACCCGGGGAAGTCCTACGACTTCCGCCACCACGCCCTCGGTCACTACGCCCCCGACGTGCGCGCCGCGGACGCGGAGCTGGCGCCGAGGGTGAGCGAGGAACTGCTGCGCGAAATCGTGGCCGAGGTGCCGGACGCCTGGCTGGCGGACGAGCCCGGCTTCGAGACGCCCGACGCGCTCCGCGAGGCCTACGTCGGCTACCTCCACGCACGCGTGCGTGCGTCCTCCGCCTGGCTCCCCACCGACTTCCCCACCCGGGAGGAACTCGCCGCCGAGCAGGCCCGACGCGCGGCGAAGTCACAGGAAGGCCGGCCGAAGTGGCTGAAGCAGGTGCCCGACCTGCACGGCAAGCCGGCCGCGGAACAGGATTGGTCGGTGCACCTCGGATGAGTGGCCGTGTCGAGATCGAGTACTGCACCCAGTGCAGGTGGCTGCCCCGGGCGGCCTGGCTGGCGCAGGAACTGCTCACCACCTTCGAGGCGGAGCTGGACGAACTGGCGCTGAAGCCGGGCAAGGGCGGGATCTTCGTCGTCCGCGTCGGCGACGAGGTGGTCTGGGACCGCCGGGAGCAGGGGTTCCCCGAGCCGACGGCGGTCAAGCAGGCCGTACGCGACCGAGTGGCCCCGGGGAAGTCCCTGGGCCACTCGGACAAACCGGCTTCCTGAGGGCTCAGCCCTTCAGCTGCTCGTACGCCGGCAGCGTCAGGAAGTCCGCGTAGTCCTCGTCGAGGGAGACCTCCAGCAGCAGGTCGTGGGCCTGCTGCCAGTGGCCGGCCGCGAAGGCCTCCTCGCCGATCTCGGCGCGGATGTTCGCCAGTTCCTCGGCGGCGACCTTGCGGGCCAGCTCGGGGGTGGCGTGCTCGCCGTTCTCGAACTCGACGCCCGCGTTGATCCACTGCCAGATCTGGGAGCGGGAGATCTCGGCGGTGGCCGCGTCCTCCATCAGGTTGAAGATGGCGACCGCGCCGAGGCCGCGCAGCCAGGCCTCGATGTAGCGGATGCCGACCTGGACGGCGTTGACCAGGCCCGGGTACGTCGGCTTGGCGTCCAGGGAGTCGATGGCGATCAGGTCGGCCGCCTGGACGGAGACGTCCTCGCGCAGGCGGTCCTTCTGGTTGGGCTTGTCGCCGAGGACCTTGTCGAAGGACTCCATGGCGATCGGGACCAGGTCGGGGTGGGCGACCCAGGAGCCGTCGAAGCCGTCGCCGGCCTCGCGGTCCTTGTCGGCGCGGACCTTCTCGAAGGCCACCTTGTTGACCTCGGCGTCCCGGCGGGACGGGATGAAGGCGGCCATGCCGCCGATCGCGTGCGCGCCGCGCTTGTGGCAGGTGCGGACGAGGAGTTCGGTGTACGCGCGCATGAACGGGGCCGTCATCGTGACCGCGTTGCGGTCCGGGAGGACGAACTTGGCGCCGCCGTCACGGAAGTTCTTGACGATGGAGAACAGGTAGTCCCAGCGGCCGGCATTCAACCCGGAGGCGTGGTCGCGCAGTTCGTAGAGGATCTCCTCCATCTCGTACGCCGCCGTGATCGTCTCGATCAGGACGGTCGCGCGGACGGTGCCCTGCGGGATGCCGACGTAGTCCTGCGCGAAGACGAACACGTCGTTCCAGAGGCGGGCCTCCAGGTGGGACTCCGTCTTCGGGAGGTAGAAGTACGGGCCCTTGCCGAGGTCGATCAGGCGCTGGGCGTTGTGGAAGAAGTACAGGCCGAAGTCGACGAGGGCGCCGGGGACCGGCTCACCGTCGATCTGGAGGTGACGCTCGTTCAGGTGCCAGCCGCGCGGGCGCATGACGACGGTCGCGAGCTCGTCGTTCGCGCGCAGGGCGTACGACTTGCCGGACTTCGGGTCGGTGAAGTCGATGTTCCGGGTGTACGCGTCGATCAGGTTGACCTGGCCGAGGACGACGTTCTCCCAGGTCGGGGCGGAGGCGTCCTCGAAGTCGGCGAGCCAGACCTTGGCGCCCGAGTTGAGGGCGTTGATGGTCATCTTGCGGTCGGTGGGGCCGGTGATCTCGACCCGGCGGTCCTGCAGCGCGGGCGGGCACGGGCCCACGCTCCAGGAGTCGTCCGCACGGATGGCGGCGGTCTGAGGGAGGAAGTCGAGGGTGGAGGTGCGGGCGATCTCGGCGCGGCGCTGCGCACGGCGGGCGAGGAGTTCGTCACGGCGGGGCGTGAACCGGCGGTGCAGCTCGGCCACGAAGGCGAGGGCCGCTTCGTTAAGGACCTCCTCCTGCCGCGGCAGGGGCTCGGCGTCGACGATGGCCAGCGGGGACGGCGCTGGTGCGGACATGAGCTGTCACTTCCTTCAGCGAACTACGGAGACGAGCGGTCGAGCTTTGGCACCGGGTGCCAGTCTTCCCGGATACGGCTGGGAGCGCCCGTGGAGCAGTCGGGCGCTTCTGAACAGTGGATACTAGTTTCCTCATGGTGGAAGTTCAATGGTTTGTTGATGTCGAGATTCTCTGAGTCGAGGCAAGGTGGCTCTGGGTGCCACCGTCTTTACTCAAGGTGGGCGAGATCGGCCTCCGTGTCGATGTCGTACGGCCGGGCCACGTCCCCGCACTCGACGAGCACGATCGCGTCCTCATGCGCCTTCAGATAGGCGCGTGCCCCTCGATCGCCGGTCGCAGTCGCCGCGATGCCCGCCCAGTGGGCGGCGCCGAAGAGCACGGGATGCCCGCGTACGCCGTCGTAGGCGGCCGAGGCGAGCGACGCCTCGTCCTCGTAGGCGGCGAGCACGCGCGCGACCGCTTCCGGACCGATGCCGGGCTGGTCGACGAGCGCCGCCAGCGCCGCCCGCGCACCCGTGCCCGCGAGCGAGTCGAGCCCGGTCCGCAGGGAGGAGCCCATCCCGTCGGCCCAGTCCGGGTTCTCCACCAGGACGCAGTCACCGAGCTCCGCCTGCTCCCGTACGGCGGTGGCCTGCGCGCCCAGCACCACGTGCACGCGGGCGCAGCCGGCCGCGCGCAGCACGCCGACCGCGTACTCGACGAGCGGTCGGCCACGGTGCCGGAGCAGGGCCTTGGGGCGTCCGCCGAGCCGCCGTCCGCCCCCGGCGGCGAGCAGCAGACCTGTGACCGGTGGGGGTTGTTTCTCATTCATGCGTCCTGCATACCTGACGTCCGCAGGCGCGGCCGGTGCCGTTGGGCTGAATTTCGGTCCGGATGGTGGCGCGCCCGGCAGCGGTGGCGTTTACTGGCCCGCGTCCCCGGCGCCCGACCGCCGTCCGGGGTGCTCGACGGGGGACGCGTGACTACTGGCGCACAACGGCGTGCGAGGGGGAGCTTTGTTGCGGAGCTTGGGGCAGAGGCCGGTGACGGGCAGCGACGAGGACCTGAGGGTGGCGGGACTGCGGACGGCTGTGTCCCGTCTGCGCCGCGAACTCGCCGCGCACCCCGGCGAGTTCCCCGACCGGGGAATCGCCGAGGACGAACTTGCCACGCTGGCCGCGATGACGATCGAGGGCGCCCCCGAAATCCCGCGTCTGCGCCGGTCGTTGCTGCTGATCGCCGGCGCGATCGGCTCAGTGAGCGCCTTGTCCCGGGGGCTGTCGGCCGTACGGGACGCGGTGGAGTTGTTCGGGGACCCGCCGCGTCGTTGAGTCCCCGGACCTGATCGGATCAGGCGGTCGGTGCCGAGCTGGCCAGGGCCTGCGACAGCTCGACGGCCACCTGCTGCAGCATCGGCACGATCTTGTCCGTCGCCGCCTCGGTGACCCGTCCTGCCGGGCCGGAGATCGAGATGGCCGCCGCGGTGGGGGAGTCGGGGACGGGCACGGCGAGGCAGCGGACGCCGACCTCCTGTTCGTTGTCGTCGATCGCGTAGCCGGTGCGCCGCACCTCCTCCAGGGCTGCGAGGAAGCCGTCCGGCGTGGTGATCGTCTTCTCCGTGGCGGCCGGCATGCCCGTGCGGGACAGCAGTGCCCGCACCTCCTCCGGAGGGAAGGAGGCGAGCAGCGCCTTGCCGACACCGGTGGAGTGCGGCAGCACGCGCCGGCCGACCTCGGTGAACATCCGCATCGAGTGCTTGGACGGCACCTGGGCGACGTACACGATCTCGTCGCCGTCGAGCAGCGCCATGTTCGCCGTCTCGCCGGTCTCCTCGACCAGCCGGGCGAGGTACGGGCGGGCCCAGGTGCCCAGCAGCCGGGACGCGGACTCGCCGAGGCGGATCAGGCGCGGGCCGAGGGCGTAGCGGCGGTTGGGCTGCTGGCGTACGTAACCGCACGCCACGAGCGTCCGCATGAGGCGGTGGATGGTGGGCAGCGGCAGCCCGCTGCTCGCGGACAGCTCACTCAGGCCGACCTCGCCGCCCGCGTCCGCCATCCGTTCCAGCAGGTCGAAGGCGCGCTCGAGGGACTGGACGCCACCATTGGAGCTGGACCTGGCGGAGTCGGTGGTGCTGGCGCTGGACGTCGGCACGGCGTTCCTTTCGGGACCGGTGGGAGGTCAGAAGCCTACCCGTCGGTCGGTTGACCCCCCGCTTGTACGTAGCTACGTTCTGCTTGCCGGAATTATAATTCCGCTTTGTGGAAACGTCCAGAGAGTGGCGGGCGGGTGCACTGTGGAGAAGTGTGCCCTTGACGGCGCGGGAACGGGAGCGGAGACTCCTTCAACAGAACGTTGAATTCCGTTACGCGGAAGTGAACGGCGGCAGAGAGGGGTTCGGGTGTCCGACGCTGAACTGGTGCTGCGCTCGACGCGCGTCATCACCCCGGAGGGGACACGGGCCGCCTCGGTCCTGGTCTCCGCCGGCAAGATCACGGCCGTACTCGGGTACGACGCCGAAGTCCCGTCCGGTGCCCGTCTGGAGGATCTCGGCGACAACGTCCTGCTGCCCGGCCTCGTCGACACGCACGTGCACGTCAACGACCCGGGCCGCACCGAGTGGGAGGGCTTCTGGACCGCCACGCGCGCCGCGGCGGCCGGTGGCATCACCACCCTCGTCGACATGCCGCTCAACTCCCTCCCGCCGACCACGACGGTCGGCAACCTCCGCGTCAAGCAGGAGGTCGCCGCCGACAAGGCGCACATCGACGTCGGCTTCTGGGGCGGCGCCCTGCCCGACAACGTCAAGGACCTGCGACCGCTGCACGAGGCAGGCGTCTTCGGCTTCAAGGCCTTCCTGTCGCCGTCCGGCGTGGACGAGTTCCCGCACCTTGAGCGGGACCCGCTGGCCCGTTCCATGGCCGAGATCGCCGCGTTCGACGGCCTGCTCATCGTGCACGCCGAGGACCCGCACCTGCTGGCCTCCGCCCCGCAGCAGCCGGGACCCAAGTACGCCGACTTCCTGGCCTCCCGACCCCGGGACGCCGAGGACACGGCCATCGCCCAGCTCATCCGTGAGGCGAAGGCCCTGCGCGCACGCGTGCACGTCCTGCACCTGTCCTCCAGCGACGCGCTGCCGCTGATCACCGAGGCGAGGGCGGACGGGGTCCGGATCACCGTCGAGACCTGCCCCCACTACCTGACCCTCACCGCCGAGGAAGTCCCGGACGGCGCCAGCGAGTTCAAGTGCTGCCCGCCGATCCGCGAGTCCGCCAACCAGGACCTGCTGTGGCAGGCGCTGGCCGACGGCACGATCGACTGCATCGTGACCGACCACTCCCCGTCCACGGCCGACCTGAAGACCGACGACTTCGCGACGGCCTGGGGCGGCATCTCCGGGCTCCAGCTGAGCCTGGCGGCGGTATGGACCGAGGCCCGTAAGCGCGGGCACGGCCTGGAGGACGTGGTCCGCTGGATGTCCGCGCGGACGGCGGAGCTCGTCGGACTCGACGACCGCAAGGGCGCCATCGTGGCGGGCCGTGACGCCGACTTCGCCGTCCTCGCGCCCGACGAGACGTTCACCGTCGACCCGGCCGCCCTCCAGCACCGCAACCGCGTGACGGCGTACGCGGGCAAGACCCTGTACGGCGTCGTGAAGTCCACCTGGCTGCGCGGCGAACGCATCGTCGCGGACGGCGAGTTCACCGACCCGAAGGGGCGACTCCTCACCCGGACCAGCTGAATCCCACCCATCGAATGCGAAAGGCAGACCTGATCACCGTGACGGCGATACCCAGCTTCACCGGCGACGCGAACCCCTACGACGGCGGCGACCCCTACGCCGACCACCGCACCGCCGACTTCCCGTTCACCCAGTACGCCAACCTCGCCGACCGAGGGCTGGGCGCCGGTGTCATCGCCGCCAACGACGAGTTCTTCGCCCAGCGCGAGAACCTTCTGCTGCCCGAGCGGGCCGAGTTCGACCCCGAGCACTTCGGGCACAAGGGCAAGATCATGGACGGCTGGGAGACCCGGCGGCGGCGCGGTGCCTCCGCCGAGCACCCGTGGCCGACGGCCGAGGACCACGACTGGGCGCTGGTGCGTCTCGGCGCGCCCGGGGTGATCCGCGGGATCGTCGTCGACACGGCCCACTTCCGCGGCAACTACCCGCAGGCGGTGTCCATCGAGGCCACGTCGGTACCGGGTTCGCCGTCGCCGCAGGAGCTGCTGGCGGACGACGTGAAGTGGACGACGCTGGTGCCGCGCACGCCGGTGGGCGGGCATGCGGAGAATGGTTTCGCCATCGCCGTGGAGCAGCGCTTCACCCACCTGCGTGTCAACCAGCACCCCGACGGCGGCATCGCCCGCCTGCGCGTGTACGGCGAGGTCGCGCCGGACCCGCAGTGGCTGGACGTGCTCGGCACCTTCGACGTCGTCGCCCTGGAGAACGGCGGCCAGGTCGAGGACGCCTCCAACCTCTTCTACTCGCCCGCCACGAACACCATCCAGCCGGGCCGCTCCCGCAAGATGGACGACGGCTGGGAGACGCGCCGACGCCGCGACCAGGGCAACGACTGGATCCGCTACCGCCTCGTCGCCCAGTCCCAGATCCGGGCGATCGAGATCGACACGGCATACCTGAAGGGCAACAGCGCCGGCTGGGCCTCGGTCTCGGTGAAGGACGGCGAGGACGGTGAGTGGACGGAGATCCTGCCGCGCACCCGCCTCCAGCCCGACACGAACCACCGGTTCGTCCTGCCCGACCCCGCCGTGGGCACGCACGCGCGCGTGGACATCTTCCCGGACGGCGGCATCTCCCGCCTGCGGCTGCACGGCTCGCTGACGGAGCAGGGCACGGCGGGCCTGGCGGCGCGCCACCAGGAGCTGGGCGGCTGACGCCGCCGGCGCACCGGAGCCCGACACCGGTGCGCCTGTGCCGAAACAGGGTTGTGGGTCCGGCCCAGGGGAGGCCGGACCCACCGCAGGTGCTAGGCCGCGTGGCCGCCGTCCACCGCGAACTCCGTACCCGTCACGTAATCCGCCCCCGCCAGGTACGCGACCATCGACGCCACCTCGTCGGCCGTGCCGAAGCGGCCCAGGGCGGTCAGGGCCGCCTGGTCTGCCGCGTAGGGGCCGTCGGCCGGGTTCATGTCGGTGTCGATGGGGCCGGGGTGGATGACGTTCGCCGTGATGCCGCGCGGGCCCAGCTCGCGTGCCAGGGCCTTCGTCAGACCGGTCAGGGCCGACTTGCTGGTCGCGTAGAGCGTTCCGCCGGGGCCCGGCACCCGCTGGACCATGCAGGAGCCGATCGTGATGATCCGGCCCCCGGCACTCATCCGGGCGGCCGCCGCCTGGGAGGTCAGGAAGACCCCTCGGACGTTCACCGCGAGGACCCGGTCCACGTCCGCGAGCGACAGACCCTCCAGCGGACCCAGGACCCCGACGCCGGCGTTGTTCACCAGCACGTCCAGGCCGCCGAGCTCCTCGACCGTGCGCTCCACGGCGCCCGCCGCCTCGTCCGCGTCCGCGGAGTCGGCCCGCAGGGCCACGGCCCGCCGCCCCAGCGCCTCGGCGGCCCGTACGACCTCCTGGGCGGCCTCCTTGCCGTTCACATAGGTCACGGCGACGTCGGCGCCCTCCCGGGCGAGCCGCAGCGCCGTGGCGGCGCCGATGCCACGGCTGGCGCCGGTGACCAGGGCGATCTTGCCGTGCAGGGCTGCGGAAGTGGTTGTCAGGGGTGCATGCGTGGTTGTCATGGGTCCATCCCAGCGCCGCACGGGCCGAGGTGCTGGCGGCGAACGGACACCGAGGTGCCGGGGGGAAGGCGCCGCGGAACACGGTCCAGCGATGAGTTGCGGGTGCCGGCGGGGTCTGAGGTGATGACAGCAGATCTCACCCCGGAAAACCGGAAACAGATCGCGCCCCGAAAACCGGAAAAGAGGCACTCCTCATGGGCAAGCTCGTCTCCACCCTCTTCGTCACGCTCGACGGCGTCTACCAGGCTCCCGGTGGCCCGGAGGAGGACACCCGCGGCGGCTTCGAGCACGGCGGCTGGAGCTTTCCGTACGCCGACGACGACTTCGGCCAGTTCATGAACGGGGTCTTCGCCCGCCCGGCCGCCTTCCTCCTCGGACGCCGTACGTACGACATCTTCGCCGCGTTCTGGCCGAAGGTGACCGATCCGGCCGACCCCGTCTCCTCCAAGCTGAACGCCCTGCCGAAGTACGTCCCGTCCGCCACGCTGACGGACCCCGCCTGGGCCGGCACCACCGTGCTGAGCGGCGACCTCGCCAAGGAGGTCACCGCCGTCAAGGAGCGCGTCGACGGCGAGCTCCAGGTGCACGGCAGCGGTGCCCTCGTCAGGTCGCTGCTTGCCCTCGGCCTCGTCGACACCCTCCACCTGCTGACCTTCCCGGTCGTGCTCGGCACGGGCCACCGCCTGTTCACGGAGGGCGCCGTGCCCACCGCGTTCAAGCACAGCGGCGGCAGCGTCACGAGCACCGGTGTCGCCATCAACTCCTACGACCTGGCTGGTCGCCCCGAGTACGGCACGTTCGGACTCCCCGAGGAGGCCTGATCAGCCGTCTGCGGCGTTCTCGCACGACCTCTCATGGAGATCGGGTGAGGACGCCGGGGCGCACGTTAACTTCCCGAAAATTCATCGGACTTGCCGGGAAAATCTCCGCCGTTGACATTGACATGCCACTGTCTACGCGCGTCATCATGAAGCCATGAGATTCCCCCCACGAATCACTCGCATCGGTGCCGCGGCCGCCGTCCTGTCCGCCCTTCTCGTCGGCGGCACCGTCACTGCCACGCCGGCGGCCGCCGCGGTCGGCAGCATCTGCTACAGCAACCTGCCGTCGCAGGCGCACGACACGCTCGACCTGATCGAGCAGGGTGGCCCCTTCCCCTACGACCAGGACGGCACCGTCTTCCAGAACCGGGAAGGCATCCTGCCGAGCCAGTCGACCGGCTACTACCACGAGTACACGGTCATCACGCCTGGGTCCTCCGACCGCGGAGCTCGCCGGATCGTCACCGGTGAGGAGAACCAGGAGGACTACTACACGGCCGACCACTACGAGTCGTTCGACCTGGTCAACTACGGCTGCTGATCCCCCACGGTCACAGCCGGCGCCGAGGAACGGTGCCACCGGCCGGAGGTCCGGTCCGCGTTCATCCGGACCTCCGGCTCCCGGCAGCTGCGAACAGTGCGACCGCCAGCACGAGCAGGGCGACGCTCGCGTAGATCTCGTAGCCGTCGAGGAAGTCGAGCCCCTGAACGAGGCCCCAGTCCCAGTCGGTGAACTCGTTCAGCAGGCCCACGACGCCCTGCGCCAGGGCGATGACTCCCAGGATCTCCAGCAACTGCTTCATGCCATGACTCTCGCCCCGCGGACCCCCCACGCCAATCGGCCGCGGGGCGAGCCACGGCAGCCGGAAGTCCCCGTTCCGGGTGATCCGTCGCGACCAAGGTCGCCGATGCCGCGACTTTGGTCGCCGCTCCCGCCCGCAGAGGCGCGCCGGGACCCGGCACTGCGTAGATTTGTCGACCGTGAGTGGTGACAAGCAGGTGCCCGCACCCCAGGCGTTCGCGGGGCGGCGCTGGCTGCTGCCCTCGGCCCTGATCAAGGAGTTCGACCCCGACCCCGAGCGCCCCGGACGGCCCCGGCGCACCGCGCGCGACTGGGTGGTCGACTTCTCCTGCTTCCTGCTGGCCGTCATCATCGGTCTGCTGGCCGCGGACACGATTCGGGACGAGGACCTTCCCGCCGGATACGCCGTCTTCGACCAGCTGGTCGGCGCGCTCTCCTGCGCCGCGGTGTGGCTGCGCCGCCGCTGGCCGGTCGGGCTCGCCGCAGTGATGGTCCCGGTCGCCCTCGTGTCCAGCACCGCGGGCGGCGCGAGCCTGGTCGCCCTGTTCACCCTCGCCGTGCACCGGCCCTTCCGGTACGTGGCCTGGGTCGCCGGGACGTATGCGCTGCTGAACCCGCTGTACTTCCTGGTGCGTCCCGAGCCCGACATGCCGTACGGCTGGTCGGTCGTCCTGGCTTCGCTGCTGACCGCCGCGGTGGTCGGCTGGGGCATGCTCGCACGGTCCAAGCGCCAGCTCCTGCTGAGCCTGCGCGACCGGGCCCGGCGCGCCGAGAACGAGGCGCGGCTGCGGGCCGAGCAGGCGCAGCGGCTCGCCCGTGAGGCCATCGCCCGGGAGATGCACGACGTCCTCGCGCACCGGCTGACGCTGCTCAGCGTGCACGCGGGGGCCCTGGAGTTCCGGCCCGACGCACCCCGCGAGGAGATCGCGCGAGCGGCCGGCGTCATCCGGGAGAGCGCCCACGAGGCCCTTCAGGACCTGCGGGAGATCATCGGCGTGCTGCGGGCGGCCGAGCCCGACGACTCCGGCCGCCCGCAGCCGACTCTCGCGGCGCTGGAGGCGCTGGCCACCGAGTCCCGCGAGGCCGGCATGAAGGTCACCCTCGACCAGCGCGTCACCGACCCCGCCGCCGTGCCCGCCTCCGTCGGCCGCACCGCCTACCGCATCGCCCAGGAGGGCCTGACCAACGCCCGCAAGCACGCGCCCGGCACCGAGGTCACGGTGACGGTGACCGGCGCACCGGGTGAGGGCCTGTCCGTTTCGGTACGCAATCCGGCGCCCGAGGGCGAGGTGCCGCACGTACCCGGCTCCGGACAGGGCCTGATCGGACTGACGGAACGGGCCACGCTGACGGGTGGCCGACTGGAGCACGGGCCCACCGCGGACGGCGGGTTCGAGGTGCGGGCCTGGCTGCCGTGGGGGTGAGGGCCGTCGGTCCCGGAGCGGAGCGCTCAACGGCCGCCTGGGTGCGCGCCGTTGTGAGCGGGGCGGCAGCCCGCGGGGCAGGCGCGCCTGAGGTGCCCCGCACGTCACGCACGTGTGCCGTGCTCCTGGCGGGAACTGCACGCGGTCCGGCCCATCCGCGCCGTGCAACCGTGATTACGTAAGGCACATGACTGCGATCAGACTTCTCCTCGTCGACGACGACCCGTTGGTCAGGGCCGGACTGTCCTTCATGCTGGGCGGCGCCGACGACATCGAGATCGTCGGTGAGGCGGCCGACGGCTCCGAGGTCGAGGCGCTGGTCGACCGCTCCCGTCCGGACGTGGTCCTGATGGACATCCGGATGCCGTCGGTCGACGGACTCACCGCCACGGAGCGGCTGCGCAGCAGGAAGGACGCACCGCAGGTCGTGCTGCTGACCACCTTCCACGCCGACGATCAGGTGCTGCGCGCCCTGCGCGCGGGCGCCGCCGGTTTCGTGCTCAAGGACACGCCGCCCGACGAGATCGTCGACGCGGTACGCCGGGTCGCGGCCGGCGATCCGGTCCTGTCGCCCACCGTGACACGCCAGTTGATGGCCCACGCGGCCGGCACCGCAGCCGACACCCGCCGCTCACGCGCGCGTGAGCGGCTCACCGCCCTCAACGAGCGCGAGCGCGAGGTCGCCGTCGCGGTGGGCCGGGGACTGCCCAACGCCGAGATCGCCGCGGAGCTCTTCATGAGCGTCGCCACCGTCAAGACCCATGTCTCCCGTGTCCTGGCCAAGCTGGACCTCAACAACCGTGTGCAGATCGCCCTGTTGGCGTACGACGCGGGACTTCTGGAGGAAGTGGAGGACGACGGGCACTAGAGCGGGCTCCCACGCGTTGGCGAAGTGTGGGAGGGGGAGTGTCATGACAGAAGTGATCGATCTGGGGGAGTTCGGACCGGCGTTTCGCGAGAACCCGCATCCGGTGTACGCCCGCTTGCGTGAGCGGGGCCCGGTCCACCGGGTCCGGCTGCCCGACTGGCAGTCCGAGGTGTGGCTCGTCGTCGGACACAAGGAGGCGCGGGCGGCGCTCGCCGACGAGCGGCTGTCCAAGGACGGCGCCAAGATCGGCATGAAGTCGCTCGACGAGGAGCAGATCGGGAAGAACCTGCTGGACGCCGATCCGCCCCAGCACACCAGGCTGCGCAGCCTCATCTCGCGCGCGTTCACCATGCGCCGCGTGGAGGAGCTGCGGCCGAGGATCCAGCAGATCACCGACGACCTGCTCGACGCCATGCTGCCCTCGGGCCGCGCCGACCTCGTGGAATTGCTGGCCTACCCGCTGCCGCTCACCGTCATCTGCGAACTGCTCGGCGTGCCCGAGATGGACCGTGTTGCCTTCCGCAAGATGTCGACCGAGGCAGTCGCACCCACCAGCCCCGGCAAGGAGGTCGAGGCCTTCGGCCGCCTGGGCGAGTACTTCACCGACCTGATCGAGGACAAGAGGTGTGCCGGCCCCAGCGGTGATCTGCTGAGCGACCTGATCCGCACCACGGCCGAGGACGGCGACCGGCTCTCCCCGGACGAACTGCGGGGGATGGCCTTCATCCTGCTGATCGCCGGCCATGAGACGACGGTCAACCTCATCACCAGCGGCGTGCACGCGCTGCTCACCCACCCCGATCAACTCGCTGCCCTGCGCGCTGACATGACCCTCCTCGACGGTGCGGTCGAGGAGATGCTGCGCCACGAGGGGCCGGTGGAGACGGCGACGTTCCGGTATGCCGCCGAGCCGCTGGAGATCGGCGGCACCCGCATCGAGACGGGCGAGCCGGTGATGGTCGGCCTGACCGCGGCCAACCGGGACGCGGGCCGCTATGCCGCTCCCGACACCTTCGACATCCGCCGCGACTCCCGCGGCCATGTCGCCTTCGGCCATGGCATCCACTACTGCCTTGGCGCACCCCTGGCCCGACTGGAGGCCCGTACGGCGATCCGGTCGCTGCTGGAGCGCGCTCCCGGCCTGGCACTCGACGGCCCGCCCGGGGAGTGGCTGCCGGGGATGCTGATGCGGGGGATGCGCAGCCTGCCGGTGCGCTGGTAGAGGGGTGGTCGGCGAGGGTGTTGCGGGCCCGGGACCGTCACATGGCCGTCGCCGCGGTCCCGCCCGGAATCTCCCCGAGCGCGACCGGTCTTCGCTCGCGTCTCGACAGCTCGCACGCCTCGGCGATCCGCAGTGCCTGCAAGGCCTCCCGGCCGTCGCAAGGGTTGGCCCGCTCCCCGCGCACCACCTCCACGAACGCGTTCAGCTCCGCCTCGTACGCGGGTCCGAACCGCTCCAGGAACCCGGACCACGGCTTGTCCGCGGCGGGCGGCCCGGTCGGCTCGGTGGACGCGATCGGCGTACGGTCGTCCAGGCCGACCACGATCTGGTCCAGCTCCCCGGCCAGCTCCATGCGCACGTCGTATCCGGCGCCGTTCAGCCGCGTCGCCGTGGCGGTGGCGAGCGTGCCGTCGTCGAGCGTGAGCACCACCGCGGCCGTGTCGACGTCACCGGCCTCACGGAACATCACCGGCCCGGCGTCCGAGCCGGCCGCGTACACGTCGACGATCTCGCGCCCGGTCACCCAGCGCAGCACGTCGAAGTCGTGGATCAGCGTGTCCCGGTACAGCCCGCCGGACAGCGGCAGCCACGCGACCGGCGGCGGCGCCTGGTCGCTGGTCAGCGCCCGTACGGTGTGCAGGCGCCCGAGCCGCCCGGACCGTACCGCCTCGCGTGCGCCGGCGTACCCCGCGTCGAAGCGGCGCTGGAAGCCCATGTGCAGCACCGTCCCGGCCGTCTCGACCTCCTCGATCGCGGTCAAGGTGCCCGGCAGATCCAGCGCGATGGGCTTCTCGCAGAAGACCGGAAGCCCCGCCCGGGCTGCCCGGCCGATCAGTTCGGCGTGGGCCGATGTCGCGGTCGTGATCACCACCGCGTCCACGCCCCACCTGAAGATCTCGTCCACGCCAGGCGCCGCCGTCTCGCCGAGCCGGCGCGCCAGCTCCTGCGCCCGCGCGCCGTCCGCGTCCGTGAGGATCAGGGAGCCGACGTCGCGGTGACGACTGAGCGTGTTGGCGTGAATGGTGCCGATGCGGCCCGTACCGATGACCCCGATGCGCATGGAAACAAAGTGGGGGTTCGGTGCGTAGGCTGTCAATGCGTATGTCCGGACAATCGAACTACACGACTTCCCGTCAACAACGCGTAGAGCTACGCTCGGCCCGTGCCGAAACCAGAAGTGGACCCGACCGTGGAACTCGAGCTCAGTGTGGACCGGAGCAGTCCGGTGCCTTTGTACTTCCAGCTGTCCCAGCAGCTCGAGGCCGCGATCGAGCACGGAGCGCTCACGCCCGGCAGCCTGCTGGGCAACGAGATCGAACTCGCCGCACGCCTCGGCCTGTCCCGGCCGACCGTCCGCCAGGCCATCCAGTCGCTGGTCGACAAGGGGTTGCTGGTGCGCCGCCGGGGCGTCGGCACACAGGTCGTGCACAGCCAGGTCAAGCGGCCACTGGAACTCAGCAGCCTCTACGACGACCTGGAGTCGGCCGGCCAGCGTCCGGCGACCAAGGTGATCGTCAACACCGTCGTCCCGGCGTCCGCCGAGGTCGCGGCCGCGCTCGGGGTGGCCGAGGACAGCGACGTGCACCGCATCGAGCGGCTGCGGCTGGCACACGGCGAGCCGATGGCGTACCTGTGCAACTTCCTGCCGCCGGCCCTGATCGACCTGGACACGGCGCAGCTGGAGTCCACCGGCCTGTACCGGCTGATGAGGGCCGCCGGCATCACCCTGCACAGCGCCCGCCAGACCATCGGCGCGCGCGCCGCCACCGGCGCCGAAGCCGAACGGCTCGCCGAGGAGGAGGGCGCCCCGCTGCTCACCATGCAGCGCGTGACCTTCGACGACACGGGCCGAGCCGTCGAGTACGGCACCCACACCTACCGCCCGAGCCGGTACTCCTTCGAGTTCCAGTTGCTCGTCCGGCCGTGAGCTCCGCAGTCGTACGGTCCTGAGGGGTGGCGGAGGGCCGGGCTGGTCGCAATGTCCGGACAATTTACTGTGACGCGTGCCCCCTTTGTCGCCCCGTTCGGCACCCAGGGTGAGCGTGCGGCAGAATCGGGCCTGATGAGCACCTACCGCGACTTCACCGCCCCCATCGGCTCCCGGCGAGCCCCCGTGCTCCGCACGGTCGGCCCGCGGGAGCGCCGTTCGCACCTGACCGCGCCCCGCGTGCCCACTGTCGGGATCGACATCGGCGGCACCAAGGTGATGGCGGGCGTCGTGGACGCCGACGGGAACATCCTGGAGAAGCTCCGCGCGGAGACCCCGGACAAGTCCAAGAGCCCCAAGGTCGTCGAGGACACCATCGTCGAACTGGTCCTGGACCTGTCCGACCGGCACGACGTGCACGCCGTCGGCATCGGCGCGGCCGGCTGGGTCGACGCCGAACGCAACCGCGTCCTTTTCGCGCCCCACCTGTCCTGGCGCAACGAGCCGCTGCGCGACCGCATCGCGGGCCGCCTCGCCGTGCCCGTCCTGGTCGACAACGACGCCAACACCGCCGCCTGGGCCGAGTGGCGCTTCGGCGCCGGCCGGGGCGAGGACCACCTCGTCATGATCACGCTGGGCACCGGCATCGGCGGCGCGATCCTGGAGGACGGTCAGGTCAAGCGCGGCAAGTACGGCGTCGCCGGCGAGTTCGGCCATATGCAGGTCGTGCCCGGCGGCCACCGCTGCCCGTGCGGTAACCGCGGCTGCTGGGAGCAGTACAGCTCCGGCAACGCGCTGGTCAGGGAGGCGCGCGAGCTGGCCGCCGCCGACTCGCCGGTGGCGTACGGGATCATCGAGCACGTCAAGGGCAACATCGGCGACATCACCGGCCCGATGATCACCGAGCTGGCCCGCGAGGGCGACGCCATGTGCATCGAGCTGCTGCAGGACATCGGCCAGTGGCTCGGCGTCGGCATCGCCAACCTCGCGGCCGCCCTGGACCCCTCCTGCTTCGTCATCGGCGGCGGTGTGTCGGCCGCGGACGACCTGCTGATCGGCCCCGCGCGGGACGCCTTCAAGCGCCACCTCACCGGCCGCGGCTACCGCCCCGAGGCCCGGGTCACCCGCGCCCAGCTCGGCCCCGAGGCAGGCATGGTCGGCGCCGCCGACCTGGCCCGTCTGGTCGCCCGCCGTTTCCGACGCGCCAACCGGCGCCGGGTCGAGCGGTACGAGCGCTATGCGCGGTTCGCCGAGGCCCGCCGAGCATCGCAGGGGTCGGCGTGACCATGTCACTACCCCGCCAGGCCGACTCCCCGGACGAGCAGCAGCCGACCGAGGACCGTCGCCACAAGATCCGGCGCAGGGCGCTCACGCTGCTCATCATCGTGCTGCTCATCGGCGTGCCGGCCGGTTACCTCGTGATCTCCGCCAACCAGAGCCGCGACAGCGGCAAGGACAAGGAGGAGAAGTACTCGGCGACCGGCCTCACCGAGGGCTGGCCGTCGAAGGTCCAGCGCCGGCTCTACCAGATCCCGGTCCCGGATCCGTCGGGCAAGGTCGCCTACTACGAGACGAACAACTGGCGGACCAGCCGTCTCTACGTCCAGTTCCAGACGCCCAAGGGGAACCTGGACTGGTTCCTGAAGAAGATGGGCGTCAGCTTCGGTGAGCTGAAGCCGGACGCCATCACCATCAGCGCCCGCGACCAGAAGGTCACCGGCTGGGACTTCAAGCGCCCCGGCCCGTGGTACGGCCTCGTCCACAAGCAGAAGGACCCGGCACCGACCCAGGACGTCGTCGTGAACATGTCCGACCCGGACAATCCGTTCGTGTACGTCGTCTCGCGCACCATCCCTTGATGATGCCGTCGACGACTCGGTGAAGACCCGCCCCGGACCGGCCGCCTGGACCGATCGCCCAGACCGATCGCCCGGACCGGTCGCCTGGACCGATCGTCGGGGTCGATCGCCGGGATTGATCGTCGGGGCCGATTGTCAGACCCCGCCCGTAGAGTCGAAGACGGTTGATCCGACTCATGGGCGGGAGGTGACAGGACGTATGAGCGACCGGGTTGCGCGCGGCGGCGCCGCTGTGGCCGAGCGGTCGGGCGACGCCGTCCCCGTCCGCCTCGCGGCCGTCTTCCTGCCCGCGTCCCTGCCGCGCGAGGGGCGGATCGCCTTCTGGGACCCGGAGGGCGGCCCGCTGCCCACCGAGGACACCGAGCTCACCGTCGTAGTGCGCCATGGCACCGGAGTCCGCCGCAGGACCGCACCGGCCCTGTCGTTGCCGCTGGGCGAGGCGCTGCCGCTGCTCGTGCAAGCCCGGCGCGATCCGGCCGCCCACCCCGCCACGGCCTGCTGGGGCGCGGCAGCGCTGCATGCGCTGCGGCTCACCGCGCGCGGCCGGTTGCTGCCCGGCCTGACGCCCACCGGCCACGACGCCTGGCGGGCCGGCCCCCTCGACCCGGACGACATCGCACACCTGCGAGCGGTCGCCGCCGCCCTGCCGTCCGAAGGCCATGCGGTCCCCTTGCCCGGCCCGGGTCCGCTGCGGCTGCCCGAGCCCGAGGCGCTGATGCGCTCCTTCCTGGACGCCGTCGCGGACACCCTGCCCCGCACCCCCGCCGCACCGCACGCCTCGGGCAGGCCCTTCGCCGCGCGCGAGGCCCAGCGCCTGCCCGCCGCGCACGACTGGGCGGCCGAGGTCGCCGCCGGCATGGACGCGGGCGTGCGGGTCTCGCTCCGGCTGGACCTCTCGGCGTACGACCTCTTCGACGACCGCGACGACGGCGTACGCAGCGCGGGCGCGGCGATCGTCCAGGTGCACAGTCTCGCCGACCCCACCCTGGTGGCCGACGCGGCCGCCCTGTGGTCGGGGGAGGCGGACGCTGCCTTCGGGCCACGCGCGCGCGTGGACGCGGCGCTGGCGGTGCGGCGGGCGGCCCGGGTGTGGGCCCCGCTCGACCGGCTGTCCGAGCAGGACGTGCCCGACGTGCTGGCCCTGTCCGACGAGGAGTTGGGCGACCTGCTCGGCGTGGCGACGACCCGCCTCGCGGCGGCCGGAGTGGCGGTGCACTGGCCCCGGGACCTGGCCCAGGACCTGAGCGCAGCCGCGGTCGTACGACCCGCGCCCGGCTCGGCGACCGACGGCACCGGCTTCTTCGAGAGCGAGGAACTCCTCCAGTTCCGCTGGCAGTTGGCGATCGGCGGCGACCCGCTCAGCGAGGCCGAGATGGACGCGCTCGCCGAGGCGCACCGCCCGGTCGTCCGGCTGCGGGACAGCTGGGTGCTGGTCGACCCGGCCCTGGTCCGCAAGGCCCGCAAGCGCGAACTGGGCCTGCTCGACCCGGTCGACGCGCTGTCCGTCGCCCTCACCGGCAGCGCGGAGGTCGACGGCGAGACGGTCGAGGCGGTTCCGGTCGGCGCGCTGGCAGCCCTGCGCGACCGGCTGACGTCGGGGGTCCGCCCGGCCGAACCGCCGCCGGGGCTGCGGGCGACGCTGCGGGACTACCAACTCCGGGGCCTGGCATGGCTGGACCTCATGACGTCCCTCGGTCTCGGCGGCTGCCTGGCCGACGACATGGGACTCGGCAAGACGATCACGGTCATCGCCCTGCATCTGAAACGCGCGCGGACGGCCCCCACCCTCGTCGTCTGCCCGGCCTCGCTGCTGAGCAACTGGCAACGGGAGATCACCCGTTTCGCGCCCGGCGTCCCCGTGCGCCGCTTCCACGGTCCGGACCGCACCCTGGAGGACCTGGACGGCGGCTTCGTCCTCACGACGTACGGCACGATGCGGTCGGCGGCGCCGACGCTGGCCCAGCGCACCTGGGGCATGGTCGTCGCCGACGAGGCACAGCACGTGAAGAACCCCTACTCGGCCACGGCGAAGGCCCTGCGCACCATCGAGACGCCCGCGCGCGTGGCGCTGACCGGCACGCCGGTCGAGAACAACCTCTCCGAGCTCTGGGCGCTGCTCGACTGGACGACGCCCGGCCTGCTCGGTCCCCTGAAGTCCTTCCGCGCCCGGCATGCCCGCGCGGTGGAGAACGGCGAGGACGAGGAGGCGGTGGACCGGCTGGCCCGTCTGGTCCGGCCCTTCCTGCTGCGCCGAAAGAAGTCCGACCCCGGGATCGTCCCGGAACTGCCGCCCAAGACGGAGACGGACCACCCGGTCCCGCTCACCCGTGAACAGGCGGCGCTCTACGAGGCGGTGGTCCGAGAGTCGATGTACGTCATCGAGACGGCGGAGGGCATGGCGCGCAAGGGCCTGGTCCTGAAGCTGCTGACGTCCCTGAAGCAGATCTGCGACCACCCGGCCCTGTACCTCAAGGAGGCCGAGGCGGCGTCGGACCGCCTGGCCGCCCGTTCCGGCAAGCTGACGCTGCTCGACGAACTGCTGGACACCTTGCTGGCCGAGGACGGCTCGGCCCTGGTGTTCACGCAGTACGTGGGGATGGCCCGTCTGATCGCCTCCCACCTCGCCGCCCGGGCCGTCCCCGTGGACCTGCTCCACGGCGGCACGCCGGTCCCGGACCGCGAACGCATGGTGGACCGCTTCCAGAGCGGCGAGACGCCGGTCCTGGTCCTCTCCCTGAAGGCGGCGGGCACCGGCCTCAACCTGACCCGCGCGGGCCACGTCGTCCACTTCGACCGCTGGTGGAACCCGGCCGTCGAGGAACAGGCCACCGACCGCGCCTATCGCATCGGCCAGACCCAGCCCGTGCAGGTCCACCGCCTCATCACCGAGGGCACGGTCGAGGACCGCATCGCCGAGATGCTCGAGTCCAAGCGCGCCCTGGCCGACGCAATCCTCGGCACCGGTGAATCCGCCCTCACGGAACTGACGGCCCGCGAGCTGTCCGACCTCGTGTCCTTGCGGAGGGAGTCATGACGGGGGTGGGCGGCGGGGGCGACGAGAAGGCCCGGCAGGACGAGTTGAGCCGGAAGACGAAGCCGGGTCGACCGGATGAGCCGCCTCGCGACGAGGAGGCGGCGCCCCGGCCGGCCGACCTTGCGCGCCGAGCGTTGCGGGCTGCGCGGGAACGGCGGGAGGGGGCATCAGGGGCGAACGCGAGCCAGGTGGGGGCCTCTTCCGAGGGCCCGGACGCGCCGGACGCCTCCGCGGACGTTCCCGAGGCGTCGGACGGCGACGGTCCCAAGGCGCGACCTGCCACGCCCCTCGCCTCCGGCGAGGACGGGGACCGCTCGCGCACCGCGTCGGAGTCCGCATCGGGCGTGCTCGGCATCGAGACCGGGCCAGGGGGGTCGCGTCCGGCGGATGCCGCCCGGGCAGCGCTGCGCGCCGCGCTGGGGGAGAGGCGGCGGGCTCAGTCGGAGGAAGCCGACCGGGCAGCCCAGGGCCCGCGTCGATCGCGACGAACCGCACCCTCCGGCGCCGAGGGCCGACGCAGCCCGGCCGGCGGGACGGAGAACCAGCGTGCCCTTGAGG
The DNA here is from genome assembly GCF_042900345.1 of Streptomyces sp. NPDC012935. NCBI lineage: Bacteria > Bacillati > Actinomycetota > Actinomycetes > Kitasatosporales > Streptomycetaceae > Streptomyces > Streptomyces sp. NPDC012935. The sequence continues at coordinate 1,074,093 of NZ_JBIBBC010000001.1, read as the reverse complement.
TACGGCGCTGGCTCGCAGGTGCCTTCCAGATGCCGCCCGCGGACTCGCCCGACGAGGACGTCTCGGGCATCGGTGCGATGCCGGATCCGACTGCACAGCGGCGGAAGATGCCAACGGCCCCCTCCTCGCGCTCCCGTTCGACCCCGTCAAGCCCCGTTCTCCCGGACAAGGACTCACCCGAACCGCCCGTGGCCCGCTCCGGCGTCGATCCCTCACCGGCCGATCCCGCCGACCCCGCCCCCGATCCCGCCGATCCCGCCCCTGACCCCGCCGACCCCGCCCCCGACCCCGCCGATCCCGCCCCTGACCCCGCCGACCCCGACCCCGCGCCTGGACCCGCCGCCGTCGCCACCCCCGCGGCCCCGGCCACCCCTCAAGTCCCCCGTTCCATGGCCGCCCCCGCCCGGGACGGTGAACTCCGGCGTACGTTCCCCGCCTTCGGGCCCCGCCCGGCGGACGACGCCCGCTTTGCCGAGACCTGGTGGGGCAACGCCTGGGTGACTGCCCTGGAAGAAGGCGCGCTAGATCCCAAGCGGCTGGCCCGCGGGCGCGGTTACGCGCAGGAGGGCCACGTCGATGCCATCACCGTGACGCCGGGACTCGTGCTGGCGTATGTGCGGGGCAGCCGTCCGCGGCCGTACCGCGTGCAGGTGAGGCTGCGGACGCTGGAGGACGCCGACTGGGCACGATTCCTGGACGCCGTGGCCGAACGGCCGGGGCACATCGCGGCGTTGCTGGACAAGGAGATGCCCCAGTCCCTCGCCGACTGCGGGGTGCCGCTGTTGCCGGGGCCCGGTGAACTCGACCCCCATTGCAGTTGCCCCGACCGCGGCCACCCCTGCAAACACGCCGCCGCCCTCTGCTACCAGACCGCACGCCTGCTGGACGCCGACCCCTTCGTACTGCTCCTGCTGCGCGGCCGGGGAGAGCGCGCCCTGCTCGACGCCCTGTCCCGCCGCAACGCCGCACGGGCTGCCCGCGCCGCACAGGAGAAGGCACCGGCCCCACCGGCGGGCGTACGGGCCACCGACGCCCTGGCCCCGGACCGCCGACTCCCCCCGCTGCCCGCTCCGTTGCCCGTGCCCCCGCACCCCGAGCAACCGCCCGTCTATCCGGCGGCCCCGGGCGGCCCGGACCCGTTCGCGCTGGACCAGCTGGCGACCGACGCGGCCGCCCGGGCGCACGCCCTCCTCGGCACCGGCCGCGATCCGGTGGCCGAACTGACCCTGTGGCAGGACGCGGTCCGGCTCGCCGCCGCGCGTCCCGGTTCCGGCCTCACCGCCGGCACCCGCGCCCTGTACTCCTCCCTGTCCGCCGCCGCCGACCGCACCCCGGCCGAGCTGGCCCGCGCGGTCGCCGCCTGGCGGCAGGGCGGCCTCGAAGGGCTCGCCGTGCTCGAAGAATCCTGGGATCCGCCGGCCGGCCGTTTCGACCGCGCCCGCCCGCTCCTGCTCGCCGCCGACCTCCCCGCCTTCCGCCCGTGGCGCAACCACCTCACCCACCCCCGTGGTCATGTCCAGATCCGCCTCGGCCGGGACGGCCTGTGGTACCCGTACGAATCGGAGCCGGGCCACGACGACTGGTGGCCCCGTGGCACGCCCGACCTGGACCCGGTCGGCGCCCTGACGGGTCTAGGTGCCTCGCCGGAAGGCTGACCCGGCTCGGACCCACATCCCGTCAAGGCGGTGTGCCAGGTCCTCGCTGATATGAGGGAGCCAGGTGTGAGGACCTGGGGCCCAGGGGTCCGACGCTCGCCAAGGCGGTCAGCGTGGAGCAGTGAGTGAGACGAAGACCCCAGCCCTCCCGGCACCGCCTCGACGGCCCGGAAGACGCCCCGGTCCTCATCCTCGGCCCCTCGCTCGGCACCACCTGGCACAACTGGTCGGAACCGTCTTCTGACGTCCACGTGGTCCGAAATGATGCCGTTGGGAAGACGATGTCCTTGTGGTTCGAGTGCGTCGGTGGTGTTCCTGACTCGCGTGTGACAGAACAGGCGATGCAGAAGGCCCCAGACGATTACCGCGCTCGCGTACGGTCAGTCGGCCGGCGTCCACGGTGGGGCCGGCACGGTGCTGTTGCCATCACGGTCCAGGTTTCGTGCCGGCCGCCACCCCGCGCGGCGCGGCAGGCGTTGTCGACTCAAGCAACGGCCGGTTCCTCGGCAGCGCGATGGGACAGTGTCTGGTTGTAGCGGCGCAGCAGGAGCACGGCGGTGGCGGCGAGGCCGGTGAGGAGGCCGAGCCAGACACCGGCGGTCTCCAGGTCGGCGAGGCTGCCGAGCAGCCAGGCGGCGGGCAGGCCGATCAGCCAGTAGCCGACGAGGGTGATGCGGAAGCCGCTCTTGGTGTCGTCCAGGCCGCGCAACAGGCCCACTCCGATGTTCTGGGCGCAGTCGAAGAACTGCAGCACCGCCGCGACCAAGAGGAGGTTCGTGGCGATGTCCGTCGCGCTGGAACCGTCCTGGGTTGACGGGTCCAGGAAAGGACGCAGCACCAGGCCGGGGACGATCAGGTACACGACGCCGACCACCGCCATCACTGCCGCCGCACACGCCAGCGCCGTGTTCTTGATGCGCCGGGCCGCCGTGATCCGGTCCAGGGCGAGTTCCCTGCTGACGTTGAGGGACGCGGCGTGGGACAGGCCGACGGCTATCTGGAAGACGATGTAGATGAGTTGGTTGACGGCGGTGTGCGCGGCAAGGGCGGCGCTGCCGAAGGTGCCGATGATCAGGGCGACGACGGAGAAGAAGCCGGCCTCGGAGCCGTAGGTGGCGGCGATGGGTACGCCCAGGCCGGTCAGGCGGCGCAGGGTGGCCGGGCGGGCCTTCCAGATGCGGATGTCCAGTAGAGGGGCGAGTTTCGGGTCGCGGCGTGCCGACGCGTACAGGGCCAGACAGGTCAGGGCGTACACGAGCGAGGTAGAGACGCCGACGCCGGCCAGGCCCAGTTCCGGCAGGATCCAGGTGCCGTGGATCAGGCCCCAGTTGAGGGCCGCGTTGACGGCCACGGACGCGATGGTGATCTGGAGAAGGGCCTGCGGTCGACGCATGCCGACCGTGAACTGCCGGATCGCCTGGAACCAGAGGCAGGGGATCAGGCCGGGGGCGAGCGCGAGCAGCACCGGCCAGGCGGTGTCGACGACCTCGGGGTCCTGGCCGAGGAAGGCGACGGCCTGTCCGATCAGCAGGATGACGAGCGCGCCGACGATGCCGGACAAGGTGGCCAGCGCCAGTGCGGCGCGGACGATGTCCCGGACCTCCTCGCGCGCCTCATCGGTGAGTTCGTCCTCCTCGTCGGCGCGGGCGGAGGCGGCCGAGACCTGGTTGCCGACGGCCGTGACCATGCCGACGCCCATGGTGCGCAGCTGGTTGAAGATGACCAGCGCCAGGCCGCCGCCGGCCAGCGCCTCCGCGCCCATCAGGCCCATCATCACCGTGTCGGTGGTGGTGAGGGCTACCTGGGCGAGCTGGGTCAGGGCGAGCGGGACGGCCAGGGTGGCAAGGGCGCGGCTGTCGTGGAGCAGGGTGGTGAGCGGTGTCGGCATCGGGGTTCAGTTCTCGCGGAGTTTGGTCAGCAGTTCGTCGATCTCACGCTCGACGGCCGGGTCGATCAGGTCGCGGGCGTTCATCCAGTCGTCGTCGAAGACGGTGTCCATGTACTTCTCGCCTCCGTCGTTGATCAGCGCGACCATAGTCGTGCCCGGTGCGAGGCCGGACATCCGGGTCAGCGCCTCGTACACCACCCCGCCCGCGGAGCCGCCGATGAGGAGGCCGAGACGGCGGGCCAGCACACGCGCGGTGGCGAACGCCTCGACGTCGCCGACCTTGACGCCCTCGTCCAGCAGGCCGTAGTCGACCATGGCGCCGATGGTCGCGCCCTCGGGCGTGCCCGTGCCGGACTGGTAGTAGTCGTGGGCGGGCGGCCCGAAGGCGATCGACCCCTTCGGCTCGATCCCGACGATCTGTACGTCCGGCACGGTCTTGCGCAGTTCCCCGCCGGTTCCGAAGAGCCCACCGCCGGTCCCTACGGCGCCGATCAGGATGTCGATACGGCCGTCCAGAGCGGCGTCGAGTTCATGCGCCACCGGCCGGTAGCCGTCCCCGTTCGCCATGTTGTTGTGCTGCTCGGTGAAGTAGGCGTTGTCGCTCTCGGCCGCCAGCTTCTCGGCGAACTCCTCGCGGGCGGCGGTGGCCAGTTCCTCGTCGCCCTCGTCGGCGACGTAGATGAGTTCGGCGCCGAGCGCCTTCATGCCGCGCAGTTTGTCGGCGGCGGCGTGGTGGTCGACGACAGCGGTGAAGGTGTAGCCGCGCTCGGCCGCGATGACGGCGAGGCCAAGTCCGGTGTTGCCGGAGGTGGACTCGACGACTCGGCCGCCGGGGCGCAGCAGTCCGCGTTCCTCGGCGTCGAGGACCATCTGCCGGGCCATGCGGATCTTCGCGGTGCCGGTCGGGTTGAACTGCTCCAGTTTGAGCAGTAGTCGGCTGCCGGTGTCGGTGCGGCACAGTTCGAACAGCGGGGTGTGGCCTATCAGGTCGGAGACACGGTTGACCACGGCGGGACGCGAAAGCGCCTTGTCCATCGGATGGCTCCAGGTTGGGGAGGGGGGAGAGTCAGGCGAGTGGATGGCGGTCGAGCCGCCAGCGGGTCGTACCGCCGGCGGTGTCGAGGACGATCTTCGGGGGGAGCGGCAGCTCGTGGAAGGGGGACTCGTTGGAGTCCATCTGGTATCCGGCGGTGTTGGGGTAGACGAGCAGGTCGCCGACGGCCGGGCGGGTGGGGAACCGCACCTTGCGCCAGGTGACCATGTCGGATTCCAGGCAGGTCGCACCGCCGACGCAGGCCGCGTACGGCTCGCCTTGCCGCTCGTGGGCGGGCAGCAGCACGGGGTCCGGCAGGTACTCGCTGTTGAACCACTGCTCGGACAGGCTCAGGCTGCTGCCGTCCACGGTGACGATGCCGTAGCCACTGCGGTTCTTCACGCCCTGCACGCGGAAGACCGTGCACCCGGCACGGTCCAGCAGCGCCCGGCCGGGCTCCAACAAGAGCTGCACGCCCGCCTCTCGCAGTCGCCCGGCGAGACCGTCGGCGGCGAGGACCGTGCGCAGGGCATCGGGGCCTGCCACCGGCGAGTGGTACGGGTAGAAGTCGCCCGAGGCGAAGGACTTGCCCGCGTGGTAGTGCTCGGGCCGCTGCTCGCGCAGGAAGCGTTCCCAGTGCTCGGCGTCGGTGTAGTCGACGGCGAAGCCGCCGCCGATGCTGATCCGGTCCGCGCGCAGTCCCATGACCCGGGCCTTGAGGCACAGCTCGACGAGTTCGCCCGCCGACTCGGCGCGCAGCAACGGGTCGTAGCCGGACAGATGGAAGGAAAAGCCCTCCATGACGATGGCGTCCTTGGCCTGCGCGCACCGAGCGAGGGCGGCCTCCAGCTCCCCGTCGTCGAACCCGAAACGGCTGTGCGGCTGGGCCGGCGGCAGTCGCCGCAGCAGCACGCGCGCCGGGCGGGCGACGGCTCGCGCCTGCGCGAGGACGCTCTCCAGCTCGTCGGGTGCGTCGACGGCGATCAGGCAGCCCTGCAGGACGGCGACCCGCAGCAGGCCCTCGGCCTTGGTCGGCCCGGTGACCACCACATCCTCGCCACGCACCCCGTGCCCGAGCGCGTCCCGCAGCTCCCCGGCGCTGGCCACATCCACGCCCCTGCCGGACAGCGCGCAGCGGTCCATCCACACGGCCGCCTTGTTGGCCTTCTTCGCGTAGTACACGCGGCCCTCGACACCGGCCTCGCGCAACACGTCCTCGAACGCGGCCGCGTTGGCGTCGAAGCGCTCGGGCAGCAGCAGGTGGAAGGGGCCACCGAGCGCGTGCGACAGCTCGTGCGGCAGCCCGCTGTCCAGGACCGCGTCGAGCTGCGGATCCGGGTGGGCGGGCAGCGGCGGGGCGCCGGCCAAGCCGCCCGCCTCCGCGGAGGTGGGGGTCACTGCCACAGCGAGACCCGCGTTCCCAGACCCTGTTCGACCGCCAACTGCGCGAACCGGTGGCCGAGTGCGATGTCGGTGACGACGAGGCCGCTGTTGTAGGCGAAGATCCGCTCGTCGGCGGAGCGTCGGCCCTCGGCCCGTCCCACCACGACCTCGGGGAACTCCGCGTCCACGGGCGGGAAGTTGCCGTCGGCGTCGGCCATGTCGGTGCCGGTGACCTTCATCTGCGCCTCGCTGGTGGCGATCACCCGGTCCGCCTCGTGCAGCGTGGAGGGCGTGATGCCGTGACCGACCAGGATGGACAGCGCGCCCGGCTTCAGATCGGCCGCCTCGACCGCGGCGGGGGTGTGCTGGCCGGCGGTGGCGACCACCACGTCAGCCTCCGCAGCGGCAGCCCGCACGTCGTCCACGACCTCCACCTCCCGGTCGGGGAAGTAGTGGTGGAGCCGCTCGCGGACCGCCGCGAGGCCGTCGGGGTGGGTGCCGTAGACCATGAGCCGGTCCAGGTCCGGCAGGGTGGTGAGCAGGAACGGCAGGGCGAGCCGGCCCTGGGTCCCGGTGCCGATGACCAGCGCGTTGCGGCTGCCGGGCGCGGCCAGCTCGCGGGCGAGAAGCGCCGATACGGCCGGGGTGCGCAGCGAGCCGACGCGAGAGCAGTCCATCATCGCGACCGGCAGGCCGGTGACGTCGTCGTAGATGGTGAGGGTCGTGTAATAGTGCTGCTCGTCGCGGCCCTTGTCGAGGCCGTGCTTGTACGACGTCTTGATCGCGACGACCTCGCGGACACCGTCACGGCCGAGCATCGCGTACGAGACGGAGTGACCGTCCTCGGGCTTCACGGTGAGTTTGCGCGGGTTGGCCGACTTGCCGTCGGCCAGGGTGCGGTACGCCTGCTCGACCACGTCGACCACGTCGGCGAGGGAGACATCGAGGCCGGCGACATCGCTCGTGCTGAGGATGCGCAGGGTCCTGTCGTCCGCGGGTATGTGAGCCGCGGGTATGCCGTCCGCGGGTATGTCGGACGGGTCGTTGTCCGTGCGTGCGGGGGTGCCGGTCACGGCTGGTCCCTTCGTATGAGGGGGGATGGCTGGGGATCAGAGGTGGGCCACGAGGGCGGTCTGGCCGTAGCCGTGTTCGTCCGCCTCGGCCAGCGGGCGGCTGCGGCGGCCGGGGACGCGCACCGAGGCGCGCTTGAGCCAGCGGTCGGTGCCGTCGTAGCGGGCCTTGAACGGCACCCGGCCGTGGACGACCAGGTCGTTGTCGACGACCAGGACGTCTCCGGGCTCCAGGGCGACGGCGACCGACACGCGTTCCAGCTCGGCGGTCAGCCGGTCGTAGGCGGCGCGGTAGTCGGCGGGGGCCTCGTCGAGCGGCGTGTAGGCGGGGTCGTAGCGCAGGGTGGGCCCGTTCTCGGTCTGCCACAGGACGGGTACCTTCGGCGGCTCACCCGCGAAGCCCTGCGCCTCGGCGTAGGCGTCGTCCGGGAGGATCGGCAGCACGGGGCGGGACAGCAGTGCCACGTCGTCCGCGTCGAGCCGGACCTTGCGGATGCCGGCGGCGGTGGTGGCGATGGCGTCGTGGTTGCGCATGCAGGCGAGCAGCAGCAGGTGGGCGCGGCCGGGGTGGAAGGCGTCCTCGGTGTGCGGGCTGAGCAGCACGGTGCTGCTCGCGCCGGTCTGCGCCTGCTCGTGGCCGGGCGAGGGCACGATGTTGTGCACGAACCGGCCTTCCTGCTGTCCCTCCCAGGCGATCGGGTGCCCCATGGCGGTGGCGAGCAGCAGCAGGATCACGTCCCACTCGGCCGCGCAGTCCCCCGCCGTGGCCCAACTGGCGGGCGTGGGGCCGATTCCGCCGTCGTCGACGGGCAGGCCGCGCAGGACGAACAGGCCGTCGTCGGTTTCGACCGGGCGGCAGTGACGACGAATCGTTGTGCCGAGGCGGGCGGCAGACGCCGCCACCCGGCGGAGCAGTTCGGGCCGCGCGGCCGAACTGCCTGAGTCGGCAAGGATCTTCTGGGCGGTCTCGGTCAGCTCGGCGACGGCGTGCGCGTCGAGCTGCCGTATGGGTGCGGCTCCCGTGGGCATGGCGGGGTCATCCGTTCGGGTGCGGGTGCGGGGTGCGACGGATACGCGTTCCTGTGGACTTGCTGTGCCTCGGCGGCCGAAAACGTATCAGTGGTGATTAGGTAAGGCAATCCTTACTAGAGCCTGTGCTCCGGTTGGATCCGTGTACATCCACTGCGCCTACTTGTGCTTCCATGCGCCCATTTGACGCACCGGCAGAAACACCGACAAGCCGCCTCACAGCTTGCACAACGGATCTTCTTAGGGTAGGCACACCTAAGCAATCTGCCCCGTGTGAGTGGAACGAGGTCGTACGTGAACTGGAACAGACGACAACTGCTGTGGGCCGGCGGCGGGATAGGCGCGGCCGCACTCCTGGCCGCCTGCGGCGGCGGTGATGAGACCTCGTCCGAATCGCCGGCGAAGGGGAGCGAGAAGCCGCGGCCCGGGGGCACCCTCCGGGTCGGTGCGCTGGGCCGCGCCTCGGCCATCACCCGTGACCCCCACGGCACCCAGGCCAACGAGAGCGACTACCTGATCATCTCGCTGGTCCACGACACCCTCACCGTCCCCGGCACCAAGCCCAACACCGTCCCCCGCCTCGCCGCCTCCTGGAAGGCGTCGGACGACCTCAAGACCTGGAGCTTCACCCTTGCCAAGGGTGCGAAGTTCCACGACGGCACCCCGGTCACCGCCGAGGACGTCGTCTGGTCCCTGAAGCGGCTGCGCAACACCCCCTCCGGCGCGTCCCGTCTGCCGGGCATCAAGCCGGAGAACATCAAGGCCGAGGGGGACGACACGGTCGTCCTGGTGTCCGACTACGCCAACGCCGAACTGCCGCAGCTGACCCGCCTGACGACGTTCGTGCTGAAGAAGGACACGGCGGAGAAGGACCTCGGCAAGGCCCCCGGCACGGGCCCCTTCAAGCTGGACTGGTTCCGCTCCGGCAACGCCCGGCTGGTCCGCAACGACGACTGGTACGGCGGAGAGGTCCTCCTCGACGCCATCGAGGTCAAGATCTTCGAGAGCCCGCAGGCGATGGCCAACGCACTGCTCGCCGGGCAGATCGACGTGGCCTCCAATGTCGGTGCGGTGGCGGCCCGTACGGCCGAGAAGCGCGAGGACATCCAGATCGTGCGCCGCCCCAACGACATGGCGATGCCGATCGTCATGCGCACGGCCGACGGTCCGTTCGCGGACGCGAAGGTGCGGGAGGCGCTGCGGCTGGCCGTGGACCGCGAGGCCATGGTCAAGCAGGTGCTGTCCGGATACGGCACGGTCGCCAACGACATTCTCGGCACCGGCGACCCGGCGTACGCCAAGGACATCCCGCAGCGCAAGCGGGATCTGGCCAGGGCCAAGTCGCTGCTGAAGGAAGCCAAGTTCGACCTGTCGAAGACGTACAAGCTTCTGACCACCGAGGACATCGCCGGCCTCGCCGAGGCGGCCACCCTGTTCGCCTCCCAGGTCCGCGAGGCCGGGGTGAAGGTCGAGGTGGTCAAGCAGGAGTCGGCGACCTTCTGGGAGAAGACCTGGCTCAAGGGCGACCTGTACACCACCTACTGGGGCACCAACGACTCGGTGGTGTTCTTCGCCAGCAAGACCATGGTGTCCGACTCCGGCCAGAACGAGGCCGGTTGGAAGAACACCGAGTTCGACGCCGCGTACAAGAAGGCGATGGCGACCAAGGACGCGGCGGAACGCGCCAAGGTGCTGCACGAGCTCCAGCAGATCGAGTACGACGAGTCCGGCTATGTGCTGTGGGGCATGGCCGACGGCATCGACCTCGCCGCTGCGGCGGTGCGTGACCTGCCGACCCTGCCCGGCTACGGGCGCGTCCAGCTCGAGACGGCATGGCTGGCTCGCTGATCGAGGCCGTACGACGTGGGCCGGCCGGGGGCAACGAGCCCCGGCCGGCCCCGGCCGTCGTACGTCTCGTGCTGCGCGTGGCCGGAGTGCTCGCGCGCCGGGCCCTGCTGCTCTCCGTACTGCTCGCGTTCGTCTTCGCTTCCGTGGAGCTGTTGCCGGGCGACGCGGCCAACGCCACGTCCGAACGCGGGGAGAGCGCGGCGGACCTCGCTGAGCGGCGTCGTCTGCTGGGCCTGGACCGGCCGGTCCTCGAACGCTTCTGGGAGTGGATGACCGGCCTGCCCACCGGCGACCTCGGCACCTCCGCACGCGGCGAATCCGTCGCCGATCTGCTCGCCCGTCCCTTCCCCAACACCCTGCTGCTCGGCGGGCTCGCGCTGCTGGTGACGCTGGTCGCCTCGGTCGCGCTCGGCTGCTGGGCGGCGGCCCGGCCCGGCGGGAAGACCGACCGTGCCGTGTCGGCGAGTGCCACCGGGGTGCTCGCGCTGCCCGAGTTCGTCGTCGCGGTGGCCCTGGTGCTGGTCTTCGCCCTGTGGACCGACTGGCTGCCCGCCGTCACGCTCACCGACGCGGACGGCTCGCCCGCCTCCTGGGAGATGCTGCTGCTGCCGGTGCTCGCCCTGGCGATCCCGCAGATCGGCTGGAACGTCCGGATCGTACGGGCCGCGCTCGCCGACGAGGCCAAGGCGCCGCACATCGAGACCGCCGTGCTCGACGGGCTGCCCCGGCACCGGATCTTCACCCACCATCTGCTGCCCGGCGCCCTGCCGACCATCGCCGCCGGCCTGGCCACCTCCACGGGCATGCTGCTGGGCGGCGCGGTCGTGGTGGAGACCATCTTCAACTACCCCGGGATCGGCTCGGTCCTCGCCGGAGCGGTCACCGACCGGGACAGCCCCGTCATCGCCGGCGTCGTCGCCGTCACCGGAGCCGTCATCACCGGGGTCCTGCTGCTCGCCGACCTCGTACGCGCCTGGGCCTCCGGAGGCCGGACATGACCGTACCCATATCCACCGCACATCCCGTCTCTCCCGCACGCCGCTTTCCCGGGCGTCGCCGACTGGCCCTGCGAGTGCTCCCGGCCCTGCTGCTCATCGCCCTCGCCCTGGCCGGACCCTGGCTGACCCCGCACGCCATCGACGTCCCCGTCACCGCCCCCTACGCCGAACCCGGCGGCGACGCCCCCTTCGGCGGCGACCAGCTGGGCCGGGACGTGCTCAGCCGGGTGCTGGCCGGAGGACGCGAACTCGTCGTGACCTCCCTGCTCGTCGCCGTCCTGGTCACCGCCGTGGCCGCCGTGCTCGGCGCGGTCAGCGCCCTGCGCCCGGCCGTCGGACGGATCGTCGAACGCACCGCAGACGTCCTCATGCTGCTGCCCGCCGTCCTCGGCATCCTCCTCGTCACCCTGTCCTGGCCGGACGGCGGACGCCTCGCCGTCGTCACCGCGGCCGTCGTCCTCGGCGTGCCGTACGCGGTGCGCCTGGTCGCAGGCGCGGCCGCGCCCGTAGCGGCCTCCGGCTACGTGGAGGCGGCGGCCGTAGGCGGCGAACGGCTGTGGCACCTCGTCGTACGCGAGGTACTGCCCAACCTGCGAGCCACCCTGCTCGCCCTCTTCGGACTGCGCTTCGTCGCCGCCGTATACCTCGTGGCCACCGCCGGCTTCCTCCAGGTCGGCCCTCAACCGCCCGCCGCCGACTGGGCGTTGATGATCCGCGAGAACTCCGCCGGCATCGTCCTCAACCCCTGGGCCGTCCTCGCCCCCAGCATCGCCATCGGTCTGCTCGCCATGAGCGTCAACCTGGCGGCAGCCGCCCTGGTCCCCGCAACCGGCCGTAAGGCGGTACCCGCACTGTGAACCACATGCCCGACTGGTACCCCGACAGCCAGGCGGCGGAAGGGGAGAACGCGGTCCAGGTCTCGGGCCTGACCGTCGCCGCCCGCAGCGGCCGCCTCCTGCTGGACCGAGCCGACCTGGAGCTGGCCCCCGGCCGCGTCACCGCCGTCGTCGGCCCCTCCGGCTGCGGCAAGACCACCCTGCTGCGTGCCGTGACGGGCACCCTGCCACCGGACACCGAACGCACCACCGGCACCGTCACCGTCCTCGGCCAGGACCCCCTCACCCTGCCTGCCCCCGCCCTGCGCACCCTGCGCCGACACCGCCTCGCCTACGTCGGCCAGGACCCCGGCTCCGGCCTCAACCCGCGCATGAGCGTGCGCCGCCTGCTCGCCGAAGTCGCCGTGGACGGGAGCCGCGAGGCGATCCGGGCACAGCTCGCCGAGGTCCGGCTGCCCGTCGACGGCGGCCTGCCGGACCGCCGGATCGGCGGGCTGTCGGGCGGCCAGCAGCGCCGGGTCGCACTCGCCCGGGCCCTGGCACGCCGCCCCGCCGTCCTGCTCCTCGACGAGCCCACGGCCGGACTCGACCCGGCGCTGCGCGACGAGATAGCCGAGCTCCTGCGGCACCTCGCCGAGAACCACCGCATCGCCATCGCCCTGTCCTGCCACGACACCGACCTGGTCGCCCGCCTCGCCGACGACGTCGTGGACCTGACCGGACCAGGCCCCAAGGCGGCCATGGCCGGCCCGCGCGCCGCGGACGAGCCCGTCCGCACCCCGGCCGACGGCACGACCACCATCACGGCAACCGGCCTGAACGCCGCCCACACCCACCGGGGCCGACGCGTCCCCGTGCTCCACGGCATCGACCTCGCCCTCGCCGCCGGAAGCAGCCTCGGCATAGTCGGCGCCTCGGGCTCCGGCAAGACGACCCTGCTGCGCACTCTCGTCGGACTGCACCGCCCCACCGCCGGCACCGTCAGCCTCGACGGCGCCGGCCTCGCCCCGACAGCGCACCGCCGATCCCGCGAGCAGCGCCGACGCCTCCAACTCGTGCCGCAGGACCCGCTCGGCACCCTCAACCCCAGCCGCACCGTCGGCACCGCCCTGCGCCGCCCCCTCCTGCTGCACCGCCGGACCGGCCGCGCCGAGGCCCCCGCCTGTGTCCTGGAACTCCTGGAACAGGTCGGCCTGCCCGCCGCGACCGCCGACCGCTACCCGCACGAGCTGTCCGGCGGGCAGCGCCAACGCGTAGCGATCGCCCGCGCGCTGGCGGCCAAGCCCGACGTGCTGTTCTGCGACGAGGTCACCTCCGCGCTCGACGCGGAAACCGCCGTAGCGGTCATGGACCTGCTCACCGAGCTCCGCGACCGGCGGGGCCTGTCCCTGGTCCTCGTCAGCCACGACCTGCGCCTCGTCGCCGACCGGACGGACTCGCTGGTCGTCATGTCCGAGGGCCGCGTGGTCGAGTCGGGCCCCACCGCACGGCTGTTCAGCTCACCGGCGCATCCGGTGACGGCCGCGCTGGCGACGGGGGTCGCGCTGGGTGGCTGAGCTCGGTGCAGCCGGTTGGTCAGCTGCAGCAGTCGCATCCGGGGTGGCAACCGCACGCGTCCTCCTTGGCGTTGCCCGACGGCCCCGCTGAAGTGACGGTCGGGGCGCAGCAGCCTTCGCCCCGCCAGGCGTCGCGGCCTTCCCTGACGGCGATGGCGGCGATGACGAGGCCGGCGACGGGGTCGGCCCAGGACCAGCCGAGGGTGGCGTTGAGCACCAGGCCGACGAGGAGTACGGCGGACAGGTAGGTGCACAGCAGGGTCTGCATGGAGTCGGCCACCACGGAGGCGGAGCCGAGTTCGCGGCCGGCGCGGCGCTGGGCCGCGGACAGGAACGGCATCACGGCCAGTGACATGGCGGCGAGGACGATGCCGGGGATGGAGCGTTCGGCCCCTCCGGTGCCGGTGAGGGCGCGGATGGCGTCGACGGTGACGTATGCGGCCAGGGTGAAGAACGAGAAGGCGATGATCCGTAGAGCGGTCTTCTCGCGCGCCTCGCGTACGGCGTGCTCGCGGGCGGAGAACTGCCAGGCGACCGCGGCGGCGGAGGAGACCTCGATGACGGAGTCCAGCCCGAAGCCGATCAGCGCGGTGGAGGAGGCGAGGGTCCCGGCGGTGATCGCGACGATCGCCTCGACGACGTTGTAGGTGATGGTCGCGGCGACCAGCAGGCGTATCCGGCGAGCGAGTGCGTCGCGTCGGACAGGGGACGGTTCGAGGGCCAGGGTTGTGGATACCTCGGCGGCCATCAACAGCAGCCCTTCTCCGTGGCGTCTGCGCAGGTCTTGTCCGCCTCGACCGCGATGACGGCGGTGCGTAGGTCGTCCAGGGCATGGCCGAGGCGTTCGTCGGCCAGCTCGTACCGGGTGCGCCGTCCCTCGGGCACGGTGAGGACGAGGCCGCAGTCCCGAAGGCACGCTAGGTGGTTCGACAGTCTCGTACGGGAGACGCCGAGCGCGTGGGCGAGGTCCGCGGGGTAGGCGGGGGCCTCACGGAGTACGAGCAGGATGCGGCAGCGGATGGGGTCGGCGAGTGCGCGGCCGAACCGGACCAGGACGTCGATGTCGGGGGCGAGAGTCAGCACACCCTCAAAGTACAGGGAATCCTGAATTCAGGAAAGTGTGGATTATTGCCGCCCGCGAGGTCTTCAATGGGTCCGGACGGTCTGCACCGACCCCCCGTTATAGGGGCGCCCGTGAGAGATGAGAGGGTCAGGCGGGTGAGTGAGACACCGATGAGCACCCTGCAATACCGCTTTGACGGGCCGGAAGACGCCCCAGTCCTGATCCTCGGTCCCTCACTGGGCACCACCTGGCACATGTGGGACCGGCAGGTCCCCGAGCTGACCCAGCAATGGCGTGTGTTCCGGTTCGACCTGCCGGGACACGGTGGCGCGCCCGCGTACCCGGCGGGCTCCGTGGCCGAGCTCACCGACCGGCTGCTCGCCACCCTCGACGGCCTGGGCGTGCAGCGCTTCGGCTACGCGGGCTGCGCACTCGGCGGCGCACTCGGCATCGAGCTCGCCCTGCGCCACCCGGAGCGCCTCGCCTCGCTCGCGCTCATCGCCGCCTCCCCCCGGTTCGGCACGGCGGACGAGTTCCGCCAGCGGGGCGTGATCGTGCGCACGAACGGCCTCGACCCCATCGCCCGCACCTCGCCCGACCGCTGGTTCACCTCCGGTTTCGCCGCAGCCCAGCCCGCCATCACCGAGTGGGCCGTGCAGATGGTGCGCACCACCGACCCCGGCTGCTACATCGCCGCCTGCGAGGCGCTCGCCTCCTTCGACGTACGGCCGCAGCTCGGCGGCGTCGCGGTGCCCACGCTCGTCCTCGTCGGCTCGGACGACCAGGTCACCGGCCCCGCCGAGGCCCGCACGCTGGTCGCCGGGATACCGGACGCCCGTCTCGCCGTCGTGCCCGGCGCCTCCCACCTCGTGCCGGTCGAGCAGCCCGCCGCCGTGACCGACCTGCTGGTCCGGCACTTCTCCACCGCCTGGCAGCCCGCCTACGACTCCACGACCGGCCAGATGGCCATCGTCGCCGCCCCCGTGAAGCCGGTCCTGGCCGCACCGCCCTCGCAACCCGCGCCCGTGGCCGAGATAGCCCCGGCCGTCGTGGCACCGCAGACGACGCAACGGCCGGACCCGTACGACGCCGGGATCAGGGTCCGTCGTGAGGTGCTCGGTGACGCGCATGTCGACCGGGCGCTGGCTCAGGCGGACGAGTTCTCGGGGGACTTCCAGGAGTTCATCACCCGATACGCCTGGGGTGAGATCTGGGACAGACCCGGGCTCGACCGGCGCTCCCGCAGCTGTGTCACCCTCACCGCCCTGGTCGCGGGCGGCCACATGGACGAACTCGCCTTCCACACCCGCGCCGCCCTGCGCAACGGCCTCACGCCGGACGAGATCAAGGAAGTGCTGCTGCAGGCGGCCGTCTACTGCGGCGTGCCGGCGGCGAACACCGCCTTCAAGGTCGCCCAGCAGGTCATAAGGGAAGAGACCACTCCGCAGGAGTGAGGACCCGCAGCGGTCGGCATCCGCAGGAGTGAGGACCCGCAGCGTCGGCATCCGCAGGAGCGGGCATCCGCAACCGCCGCGCGTCAGGATGGAGCCATGAAGCTCACGAAGAAGTCGCACGCCTGCGTCCGGCTCGAGAAGAACGGGCAGACGCTGGTTCTCGACCCCGGCGGATTCAGCGAGGAGGACGCCGCGCTCGGCGCGGATGCGATCCTCGTCACGCACGAGCACCCCGACCACTTCGACGAGGGGCGGCTGCGGGCGGCCATGGAGGCCAACCCGGCCGCCGGGATCTGGACGCTCGGCTCCGTCGCGGAGCAGATCGCGGCGGCCTTCCCGGGCCGTGTGCACACGGTCGGCCACGGCGACACCTTCACCGCCGCCGGCTTCGACGTCCAGGTCCACGGCGAGCTGCACGCCGTCATCCACCCGGACATCCCGCGCATCACCAACGTCGGCTACCTCGTCGACGGGGGCAAGGTCTTCCACCCCGGCGATGCCCTCACCGTCCCCGACCGCCCGGTGGAGACGCTGATGCTGCCGGTCATGGCCCCCTGGAACAAGATCGCGGAGGTCATCGACTACGTCCGTGAGGTCAAGCCGCAGCGCGCCTACGACATCCACGACGCCCTGCTCACCGACCTGGCCCGGCCGATCTACGACCGCCAGATCGGCGGCCTCGGCGGCGCGGAGCACCTGCGCCTGACGCCGGGGGACTCGGCGGAGGTGTGAGCGGCCCCACCCCGGGCGGGACCGGGTTGTCAGTCCCGCCCGGTAGGTTGTCAGGCATGCGCATCGCCACCTGGAACGTGAACTCGATCACCGCCCGCCTGCCGAGGCTCCTGGCCTGGCTGGAGAGCAGCGGCACCGACGTGCTGTGCCTCCAGGAGGCCAAGGTCGCCGAGGACCAGTTCCCGTTCGACCCGCTGCGCGACCTCGGCTACGAGGCGGCGGTCAACGCGACCGGCCGGTGGAACGGCGTGGCGGTGCTCTCCCGCGTCGGCCTCAAGGACGTCGTCAAGGGCCTGCCCGGCGACCCCGGCTTCGACGACGTCGTCGAGCCCCGCGCCATCTCCGCGACCTGCGGCCCGATCCGCGTCTGGTCGGTGTACGTGCCGAACGGCCGTGAGGTGGACCACCCCCACTACGCCTACAAGCTCCAGTGGTTCGAGGCCCTCAAGGCGGCCGTCGCCGGCGACGCGGGCGGCAGCCGCCCCTTCGCGGTGATGGGCGATTACAACGTGGCGCCGACGGACGACGACGTCTACGACGTCGCCGCCTTCGACGGCCTCACCCACGTCACCCCTGCCGAGCGCGCCGCCCTCGCCTCCCTGCGCGAGTCCGGCCTGTCCGACGTGGTCCCGCGCCCCCTCAAGTACGACCGCCCGTACACGTACTGGGACTACCGGCAGCTCTGCTTCCCCAAGAACCGCGGCATGCGCATCGACCTGGTGTACGGCAACGAGCCGTTCGCCAAGGCGGTCACCGACTCGTACGTGGACCGCGAGGAGCGCAAGGGCAAGGGCGCCTCGGACCACGCGCCGGTGGTCGTGGACCTGGACGTGTAGGGCACGCCCTCCAGCCCGTCCGGCGCTTGAGGACGCGGCCGTTCAGGCCGATACGGGGGTCCGGGGGCAGAGCCCCCGGACGGCCACCTCGGACGCCCGCACAGCCTCACCGCATCAGCACACGCAGATCCACCGACCGAGCCAGCGCAGCGAGCCCCGCGTCCCCGGGGTGCAGATGGTCCCCGCTGTCGTACGCGGGCAGCAGCCGGGACGGCCGTGCAGGGTCCCGCGCCACCGCGTCGAAGTCGAGCACGCCGTCGAAGGCGGCGCCGGAGCGGATCCACTGGTTCACCTCGGCCCGCTCGGCGTCGACGGCGGCCGTGCACCGCGCCTCTCCCTCGCAGGGCAGGATCGTCGCCGCCAGCATTCGCAGGCCCCGCGCGTGGCCCCGGTCCGCGATCGCGCGCAGCCCGGCGATGACCTGCTCCGCGGTGGTGCCCCAGCGCACGTCGTTGATGCCCTCGAACACCACCGCCGTACGCGCCGACGTCTGGGACAGGACATCCCGGTCGAACCGGTACAAGGCGCTCACTCCGGCCGTGTCCGTGGAGATCCCGTCACCGGGATACCGGTCGGAGACCACACGGTTGCCGGAGATCCCCTGGTTGAGCACCCCATAGCGCGGGACCGCGCTCTGGTTCAACAGCCGTGTGGCCAGCACATTGGGCCACCGCCGGTTGGTGTCCGTCGTGGACTTCTCGCCGTCGGTGATCGAGTCTCCCAGCAGCACCACCGACCCCGGCCCGCCGCTCACGTCGACACCGGTCAGCAGCGGCCAGCTGGTCAGGACGGCGGGGTAGGCCGATGCGGAGACGTCCGCCGTGTGGTCGCCCGGCGCGCTCACGTACGACCGCTGCTGCGCGAGCCGGTGCACCGGCGCGGCCGGCACGGTTTTGGGCAGATGGAAGCTCACCAGCAGATTGCTGTCCGCCGGCACCTGGAACCCGAGCGGATCGGTGTACGCCTGTGCCCCGGCCGGGATCTCGACGCCCGCCGACCCCCGGAAGAGCACCCGGACCGGCGTCGCCTTCGCCGTCGCGCCCGCCGCCTGCACCGCCACCGTGGCCCTGCCGATCCGCACCGGCGCCGCCGCGAAGGTGTTGTCGAACCGCAGCCGCACCCGCGGCCCGCCCGCCGAGGTGTGCACCACCAGGCGCAGCGTCCGGTCGGTCCACGGCCCCACGGTCGGATAGCCGCCCGTCGCGGCCGCCCAACTCCCCGTCCAGCCGGTGGCCGGGGCCCGGACCGTCAGCGCGAACACATGCAGCCCCGACGCCTTCGGCAGCCGTACGGACGCGACCTCGCGCCCCGCCAGGATCGGCACGGTGACGACGTACAGCCGCGCCCGCTCGTCGAGTTGGCCGTTCGGCGTGTTGATGTGCGGCAGGGCCACCGCCTTGGTGGCGAGCGGGCCGGTGCGCCAGTCGGGGGCGGTCAGGTGATAGGTCGACCGGTTGCCGCCGGCGTACGACACCGTCCCCGTGCCGCCGACATCGAAACCGTCCGTGCCCGCCACGAGGAACGCGAGGGCGTCACCGCGCCCTTGCACCTTTACGTCCTGTCCGGCGGCCAGGACGTTGTCCGCCTCGCCCGGCTGCCGCTTCGGCCAGGTCAGGCGGGCTCCCTGCACGGTCAGCGCCCGGCCGGGTGTCCAGCCGGCGGCCGCCAGGGCCTGCGCGGACAGTGAGCCGCCCACCCCGTCGAAGTCCGCCTGCGCGGGCCGGGCGTCGTCGCTGACGGCCGTGTTGTCGAAGAGCCGCTCCAGCGGGAGCGGCCCGGCTCTGCGCTCGGGGGCCGCCTGCGCGGAGACCCCCGGCACCAGGACCGCGAAGACAGCGAGGACGACCGCGGAAATCCACACACGTCGGCGCAACTCCGACTCCTCCCGTTCACGACCGCTCAGGACTGCGTATGACTGCGCATGACAGGTTCAAGCGAGACGTTCAGGCGCGACACTCGGACGACAGGCTCGGTTGAGACGTTCGGACGAGACGCAAGACGCACCGAGAAGTTAGAGAGGCACCCGTGACCCGTCAACGCGCCATGCCCGAACTCGGCGTGAACTCGACCGGAATCGGCGGCCAGCGCGCCTGTGGCGCGTTCCGCAGGACGAATGACACGCTGGGCGTATGAAGATCCCTTTTCTGGGCCACCGGCGCGAGAAGCGCGGGGCCCCCGACCCCGAGGGCATCGCCGAACTCCTTGCCGAATGTGAACTCCTGCGCTCCCACGCATCCCGGGCAGGCGTCGAACTCGACGACTCCACCGCCTCGTTGGAGGCCGTCGACCAGTTGGTGCCGCGCTGGCGGGAGGACGAGGAGATCCTGCCCTGGCTGGGCAACGACGCAGGTCTGTATCTCGGCACCGTCATCGTGCGCACCGTGCCCGGAGCGGCCTGGAAGATCCGGCCGGACGGGCAGCCGGTCGTACGACTCGCGTCCGGCCGTGAGTTCGATGTCGTAGCCTCGGGGCAGGAGTGGGCCGCGAGCGGTGTGCCTGAGCTGTCGCAGCTGTACGCGGAAGTCGCGGAAGCGTAAGGCTCTGGCCTGTTGTTCGACATAAGTTCGGCGTAAATACGGCTTATGCCCGAAAAGTGCGTGTCGTGCTTTAAGTCCACTCTTGCCCGGATAGTTTGCGGAGACCGCTACACAGCTGAGAGTGACTGGGGCTGGGCATGGCTGGCGATCCACTGATCGAGCTGCGTGACGTCAACAAGTACTTCGGGGACCTGCATGTCCTGCAGGACATCAGCCTCACCGTCGGCAAGGGGGAGGTGGTCGTCGTCATCGGCCCCTCGGGATCGGGGAAGTCGACGCTCTGCCGGGCCATCAACCGACTCGAGACCGTTCAATCAGGCACGATCAAGCTCGACGGACAGTCGCTGCCCGCCGAGGGGAAGGCTCTCGCCCGGTTGCGCGCCGAAGTCGGCATGGTCTTCCAGTCCTTCAACCTCTTCGCCCACAAGACGGTCCTGCAGAACGTCTCGCTGGGGCAGGTCAGGGTCCGCGGGCGCAAGAAGGACGAGGCCGACAAGCGCTCCCGCGAACTCCTGGAGCGCGTCGGCGTGGCCGACCAGGCGGACAAGTACCCCGCGCAGCTCTCCGGCGGCCAGCAGCAGCGCGTGGCCATCGCCCGGGCCCTCGCGATGGAACCCAAGGCGATGCTGTTCGACGAGCCGACCTCCGCGCTCGACCCCGAGATGATCAACGAGGTCCTCGAGGTCATGCGCCAACTCGCCCGTGACGGCATGACGATGATCGTCGTGACCCATGAGATGGGCTTCGCCCGCTCGGCCGCCAACCGCGTCGTGTTCATGGCCGACGGCCGCATCGTCGAGGACCGCAGCCCCGAGGAGTTCTTCACCGACCCCAGAAGCGAGCGCGCCCGGGACTTCCTGTCGAAGATCCTCCATCACTGAGCGGGGAGTATGTACGACCCATGCCGAGACGAACGGCGTTTGTGGACACCGCAATCCCCTCCGCGTCCGACCTCGACTACGATGTTCCGTCCGTCCCCAAAGCCGTGGTGATGACCTCGGCCGCGACCAGGGACGCTGCTGCCGGGTGGGGATCCCCCCACGGCCCCTAGCAACAGGGGCAGCAGGGGGCAGCAGTTACAGAGCCATACCCGCCCGGCGCCGGCCGGAGATCACTGCTCGCGCAGTGGAATCGACACGTACGACGGGTCGTTCGCCGGTGAGGAGAAGGTCAGCCGCGCGCCGGACGGGTTGTGCTCGATGTAGAGCGGGTCGACCGTGTCGACGACCAGGGCCAGCCGGTGCCCTGCCGGGACGTCGTAGGCCGTGGAGTACAGCTCCAGGTCGACGCCGAACGGCTTTCCGGGTGTACGTCCGTGGAAGGTGTACGGCGCGTTGCTGACCAGCTTGCCGAGGCCGAGCGGGCCCACGTCGTACAGGTAGGCGACGAGGGTGCCGCTCTCCTTGGTCGGTGTGACGGTGGTGTGCAACTTCGCCGTGCCACGCACACGTTGGGTCGTGGCGTACTTCTCGGACTGCCACACGCCCGCCCAGAGCCGGGGGAGCAGCGGGATCGAGGCCATCGGGGGCAGCTGGGCCACCTGGTCGAGGATGCTGGACAGGAAGACGACTCCGCCGTCCGCGCCCGAGTTGACGTTCGCGCGGATCGTGGTGCTGCCGCCCAGGGCGATCTTCCTGTTCGTCGCGCCGACCGACTTCCAGTCCGGGTAGCCCTCGTAGCCCCCCGCGGAACGGGACTTGAGCTGGACCGGCAGCTCGCGGTTGATGCCGTTGTCCTCGCCCTTGAGGTAATGGTCGAACCAGCGCTCGGTGTCCGTCCACACGTCGTTGGGCAGGCCGAACAGGCCGGTCAGCTCGGCGGTCGCATGGTCGCCCGGGCGGAACTCCAGGCGCTTGGGGCCGGTCAGCTTCTCGTAGAAGTCCGCGTACTGGTTGGGCTGGAAGACCGTGTCGCCCCAGGAGTTGGCCATCATGACCGCGGCGCCGCTCTCGTTGAGTTGATCCACGTATGTCGCGGCCGAACGTTTCTTCCCCCAGTTGATGATGTCCTGTTCCCTGGACAGGTCGGAGGCGTAGAAGTCGTCGAAGATCTGCCTCAGTTCGGCGCTCTGACGGCCGGTGACCAGGCTCGCGCCGTCCAGCAGTCCGGCGGCCTGGAGGTGCTGGGTGCGGCCGGCGTAGATCGAGCCGATGAGGTCGGCCCAGCCGCTGAGGGCGGCGACCGCCCTGACCCGCTTGTCGTGCGCGGCGGCCAGCAGGCTGATGCCGGCGCCGTACGAGACGCCCGCCATGCCGATGTGCTTCGCGTCGGAGGGGGTGTTGGCGAGCGCCCAGTCGATCACCTTGGACGCGTCGGCTATGTCGGGCGGGCCCGCCACTTCTATCTCGCCGCCCGACTGCCAGAAGCCGCGGACGTTGTAACTGACCACGATGTAGCCCGAGTTCGCGAGCTTCTGGGCCTGGGCGAAGTACTCGACCTGGGGCAGGCCCCAGCTCGTGGGCATGACGAGCAGCGGGTAGGTGCGCGTGCCGTCGGCGCCGGCCGGCGTGACGACGTTCGCCTTGAGCGTGGTGCCGCCGTCGCCGGTGATGTCGACGAAGCGGACGCTGTTCGGGGCGGCTTGGGCCGCGGGGGCGAGCCCGAGGGCGCTACCGGCGATCAGAGTCGCGGAGACGGCGCCCACGGCGGTCGTACGCAGGGCCTTGCGATGGTGTCCCACGGGTCACTCCTCACTCGTGTCAGTGCAAAGTGACCCGACGGTAACCGTGGCCCCTTACCGCAAGTAACCCGTCGGTAAGTTACGTGCGAGTAACGATTACCGGAATGTGTTGGACCTCAGGAGGACCGATGGGTATTTCGCGCGGGCGCCGGTGTCGGCAACGGAGCCTGCGCCGCCCGCGTGACATCCGCGACCAGTTCCACCACATCCGGGCCGTACGCCTGCGAGTTGACCACCTTCAGCAGCAGGACGAAGGAGCCGGTGCCGTGCTTGCGGGTCAGCCGCTCGTGGTTGCGCGCGAGGTAGCGGGTGGCGGCCTGGTTGGTGATCGCGGTCTGCCCGCAGAAGAGGAAGACGGGACGGGGGCCCTGGCTCTCGCCGACGGTCAGCCGGGCGAGGAGGGCGTACTCCTCCTTGCCGACCTCCACCCGGTAGCGCTCGGAGCCGATCTGCAGCGCGCCCCGGTCCGGGCCGGGTTCGGCGTCGACGTTCACCCGCACCCCGGGCAGCAGGGAGGCCAGGTGCGCCGTCATGCGGCGGTTCGACGCCGGGCCGCCGACGCAGAACTCGGTGCGCTCGCCGAAGCCCTGGCGTGCCGCGTCGTGCGGGATGATCTGGGCGTGGGCGTTGCAGTCCTTGATCAGCGCCGCGAGTTCGAGCAGCGCGAACACGTCGTAACGCATCACCGTGAGCTCGGGTCCGCCGGCCCCGCGGTTCACCACCAGCAGGGACTCGGCATTGTCGGGCAGCCCGAAAAACGCCTGCTTGCGGCGCAGCTTGCGCTTGTACAGGTACGTACGGGCCAGCCAGCCGAGGGCGGCACTTATGGCCGCCGCGACCACGCCCAGGACGATGTTGCGTACGTCGTCGTTCATGGGCGCGCATGGTAGCGGGCCAACGCAAACCGTTGTTCGACACACGGGGTCACGCGCTCCTGACGGGGGCATGTCGATCGATTAGGCTGCGCCAACAGCCCCTGCCTGGAGGTGCGGATGCGTCGCCCTGTCGCGCGGAAACTGTCGGTCCTGGCGGTCTCGGCCGCCGTGGTGTCGGTCGGAGCGGCGGCGCCCCCCGCCGCGCAGAGCAGCCCGGAGAAGGTCCCTGTGGCGGTCGGCTACGGCGGCGCCGTGTCGAGCGTCGACCCGGACGCCTCCGCGGCCGGCATCGAGGTCCTGCGCAAGGGCGGCAACGCCGTCGACGCCGCCGTGGCCACGGCCGCCGCGCTCGGCGTCACCGAGCCCTACTCCGCCGGCGTCGGCGGAGGCGGCTACTTCGTCTACTACGACGCCAAGTCCCGTACGGTGCGGACCATCGACGGCCGCGAGACCGCGCCGCTGAGCGCGGACTCCGACCTGTTCGTGGAGAACGGCAAGGCGATCCCCTTCGCCGAGGCCGTCACCAGCGGCCTGAGCGTCGGCACCCCGGGCACACCCGCCACCTGGCAGAAGGCGCTCGACAAGTGGGGGAGCAAGCCGCTCGGCACCCTGCTGAAGCCCGCCGAGCGGCTGGCCCGGGACGGCTTCACCGTCGACGACACCTTCCGCTCGCAGACCGCCGCGAACGAGACCCGGTTCCGCTACTTCCCGGACACCGCCGAGCTGTTCCTGCCGAACGGCGCCCTCCCGGTCGTCGGCTCCACCTTCAAGAACCCCGACCTCGCCCGCACCTACGCGGAATTGGCGAAGAAGGGCGTCGGCGCGCTCTACCGGGGCGACATCGCCGAGGACATCGTCGACACGGTCAACGACCCGCCCGTGGACCCGGGCTCCGGCTGGAAGGCCCGCCCCGGCGACCTCACCGCCAAGGACCTGGCCGGCTACCGCACCAAGTCGCAGGCGCCCACCAGGACCTCGTACCGCGGACTCGGCGTCTACTCCATGGCGCCCTCCTCCTCCGGCGGCACGACGGTTGGCGAGGCGCTGAACATCCTGGAGAACACGGACCTGTCGAAGGCGAGCAAGGTCCAGTACCTGCACCGCTACATCGAGGCCGGCCGGATCGCCTTCGCCGATCGCGGGCGCTGGGTCGGCGACCCCGCCTTCGAGGACGTACCGACGAAGGAGCT
Source organism: Streptomyces sp. NPDC012935 (assembly GCF_042900345.1). Classification (NCBI taxonomy): domain Bacteria; kingdom Bacillati; phylum Actinomycetota; class Actinomycetes; order Kitasatosporales; family Streptomycetaceae; genus Streptomyces; species Streptomyces sp. NPDC012935. The sequence goes on along the minus strand of NZ_JBIBBC010000001.1, from coordinate 1,049,430 downwards.
GCTGTCGCAGCGGTACGCCGACTCGCGCGAGTGCCTGATCAAGGACGACGCGGTGCTGAGCAGCCCCCTTGCGCCGGGCGACCCGCGCAACCCGGCGGCCTGCGACGCCGGCGGCACGGCGGCCCCGACCACCTACGAGGGCGACAGCACCACCCACCTCACGGTGGCCGACAAGTGGGGCAACGTCGTCTCCTACACGCTCACCATCGAGCAGACCGGCGGCAGCGGCATCACCGTCCCGGGCCGTGGCTTCATCCTCAACAACGAGCTGACGGACTTCTCCTTCACCCCGGCCAACCCGGCCGTCCACGACCCGAACCTGCCGGGTCCGGGCAAGCGTCCACGCTCCTCCATGTCCCCGACCATCGTCCTCGACCGGCACGACAAGCCCGTCGTGGCGCTCGGCTCGCCCGGTGGCGCGACCATCATCACGACCGTGCTGCAGACCCTGACCGGCTTCGTCGACCGCGGGCTGCCGCTGGTCGACGCGATCGCCGCGCCCCGCGCCAGCCAGCGCAACGCGGCCCAGACCGAGCTGGAACCGGGCCTCGACAGTCAGACGAAGGCCCGGCTGGAGGCCATCGGGCACTCCTTCAAGCCCAACCCCGAGATCGGTGCAGCCACCGCTGTGCAGCGGCTGCCGGACGGGAAGTGGCTGGCCGCCGCCGAGACGGTACGGCGCGGCGGCGGCTCGGCGATGGTGGTGCGGTCGGCGTCGTAGCGTCCGCGCGGGACGTCACAACTCGGGGGCGGGCGGCAGTTCCTCCGCACGGAAGGTGAGCTGTCCGTCCGCCACATCCACCGTCACCCGGCCGCCCTCGCCGATCCGGCCGTCCAGGAGCAGCCGGGAGAGCTGGTTGTCGACCTCCCGCTGGATCGTGCGGCGCAGCGGGCGGGCGCCGTACTCGGGCTGGTAGCCGCGCTCGGAGAGCCAGTCGACGGCCGCGCCGGTGAAGTCGACCGAGACGCCCTGGGCGTGCAGCAGGCGACGGGTCTTGTCCAGCAGCAGGTTGGTGATCCGCTCCAACTGCTCCGGGGTCAGGCGGCGGAAGACCACGACCTCGTCGATGCGGTTGAGGAACTCGGGCCGGAAGTGCTCGCGCAGCGGCCGCAGGACCCGCTCGCTGCGCGCCTGTTCGTCGGCCTCCTCGTCACCCGCGCCGAACCCGATCCCGGCGCCGCCGCGGCCGATCGCCTCCGAACCCAGGTTGCTGGTCATCACGATGACGGTGTTGGTGAAGTCGACCGTGCGGCCCTGGGAGTCGGTCAGCCGGCCGTCGTCCAGGACCTGCAGCAGGATGTTGAAGACGTCCGGGTGGGCCTTCTCGACCTCGTCGAGCAGAAGCAGCGAGTACGGATGCCGGCGCACCACCTCGGTGAGCTGTCCGGCCTCCTCGTGGCCGACGTATCCGGGCGGGGCGCCCACCAGGCGGCTGACGGTGTGCCGTTCCTGGTACTCGCTCATGTCCAGGCGGACCATCCGCTCCTCGCTGCCGAACAGCGCCTCGGCGAGGGCGCGGGCCAGCTCGGTCTTGCCGACGCCGGTCGGGCCGAGGAAGAGGAAGCTGCCGATCGGCCGGTCGGGGCTGGCGAGTCCGGCCCGGGAGCGCAGCACCGCGTCGGAGACCACGCGCACCGCGTCGTTCTGGCCGACGACCCGTTCGTGCAGGTGATCCTCCAGGCCGAGCAGCCGGTCCTTCTCCTCCTCGGTGAGGCTGCTCACCGGGATGCCGGTCTGCCGGGACACGACCTCCGCGATGGCCTCGGCGGTGACCTCCAGGTGCTGCCCCTCGTCGGCCTCCTCGTTGTCGGAGGCCTGCGCGATGCGCTGCTTCAACTCGACGATACGGTCGCGCAGTTGCGTGGCCTGCTCGTACTGTTCGTCGGCGACGGCCTGGTCCTTGTCCCGGTAGAGCTGCTCGACCTCGCGCTCCATGGTCCGTACGTCCGTGCCCTTGGTCCGCGCGCGCAGCCGGACCCGGGCGCCCGCCTGGTCGATCAGGTCGATCGCCTTGTCCGGCAGGCGGCGGTCGGTGAGATAGCGGTCGGACAGTTCCACGGCGGCGACGAGCGCCTCGTCGCTGTAGCGGACCTGGTGGTGGGCCTCGTAGCGGTCGCGCAGGCCGCGCAGGATCTCGATCGCGTCGGCGGTGGTCGGTTCGGGGACGAGGATCGGCTGGAAGCGGCGGGAGAGGGCCGCGTCCTTCTCGATCCGTCGGTACTCCTCCAGCGTGGTCGCGCCCACGACGTGCAACTCGCCGCGGGCCAAGGCCGGCTTGAGGATGTTCCCGGCGTCCATGGAGCCGCCCTCGCCGCCGCCTCCGGCGCCCACGACGGTGTGCAACTCGTCGATGAAGACGATCAGCTGGTCGGAGTGCGAGCGGATCTCGGTGACGATGTTGTTGAGCCGCTCCTCGAAGTCGCCCCGGTAGCGGGTGCCCGCGACCACGCCCGTCAGGTCCAGCGCGACCACCCGGCGGCCGCCGAGCACGTCGGGCACGTCGCCGTCCGCGATGCGCTGGGCCAGGCCCTCCACGATCGCGGTCTTGCCGACGCCCGCGTCGCCGATCAGCACCGGGTTGTTCTTGCCGCGCCGCGAGAGCACCTCGACGGTCTGCTCGATCTCCTCGTCCCGGCCGATCACCGGGTCGATACGGCCCCGGCGGGCGAGGTCGGTGAGGTCGCGGCCGTACTTGTCGAGGGTGGGCGTACCGGAGTCGACGCGCGGTCGCTGATCGACGCGGGGACGGGACTGGGAGCTGTCCGAGGCCTCGGGCGGCAGGCCGGGGCCGGAGGGGGCGAAACGGGCCGCGTTCAGGATGTGGCCCGCCGCGGAGTCGGGGTTCGCGGCCAGGGCGCTGAGCACGTGCTCCGGGCCGATGTAGCCGGTGCCCCGCGCCCGGGCCAGGTCGTGGGCGTCGAGCAGGGCGCGCTTGGCGGCCGGGGTGAGGGACAGCGACGTCGGCGGCGGGGCCTCGCCCGGCGGGTGCTGGACCGGGCCCGACCGCTCGTCGATCTCCGTCGCCAGCGAGTCGGGGTCCGCGCCGGCACGGGTGAGCAGGCTCCGGGTCGGCTCGGCGGACAGGGCGGCGCGCAGCAGGTGCTGGGTGTCCAGGTCGCGGCTGCCGTGCTCGGCGGCGTACTGGGCTGCGCCCTGCACCAGCTCCCGGGCCGGCTGACTGAGCAGGCGGCCGATGTCGATCTGCCGGGGGCCGGGGCGCGGGCCGCCGAAGAAGCGGGCGAGGAATTCTCCGAAGGGGTCGTAGTCTTCCGGACCACCAGTGAAGCCGCTGGTCATGGCGTTCCCATCCGGCGTCCCTGCGCGGGCAGGGTCGCCCTCGCTCATCGACGTGCCGGAGTCGGGTAACCCGGGCGCAAGCCGGTTACACCTGGCCGCGTTCGTAGAACACCTTCGCACGAACGATGGCCGGGGGCACCTTCAGGGAAACGGCACCCGAGGGCGCCGGAGTCCTTCGGCGATCGACGGCCGCCCCAGGCCGCGACCGCCGACTTCACCCACCGGCCTGCGGCCGCCCGGACCTCCGCCGAACCTCACCGGCGGGGGTGCGTCTCAGCGTGCCGTCAGGATCCGCGGCCCCGCCTGCGTGATCGCCACAGTGTGCTCCGCGTGGGCCGCGCGCGAGCCGTCGTTCGTGCACAGGGTCCAGCCGTCCGGCGCCGCGTGGTAGCCGTCCTGGCCGCCGGCGATGAGCATCGGCTCGATGGCGAGGACCAGGCCGTGGCGCAGCGGCATGCCCCGGCCGGGACGGCCCTCGTTCGGCACCGAGGGGTCCTCGTGCATCTTGCGGCCGATACCGTGCCCGCCGAAGCCGTCCGGGACGCCGTATCCGGCCGCCCGGCACACCGAGCCGATCGCGTGGGCGATGTCGCCGATACGGTTGCCGACGACGGCCGCCTCGATGCCCGCCGCCAAGGCCCTCTCCGCGGTTTCGATAAGGCGTACGTCGGCCGGGCGCGCGCTGCCGACCGTGAAGCTGATCGCCGAGTCTCCCGCCCAGCCGCCCAGTTCCGCGCCGCAGTCGATGGAGACCAGGTCGCCGTCGCGCAGGCGGTAGCCGGTCGGGATGCCGTGCACGATCGCGTCGTTCACCGAGGCGCAGATGACCGCGGGGAAGGGGACGGGGGCGAAGGAGGGGCGGTAGCCGAGGAAGGGTGACGTCGCCCCCGCGTCCCGCAGCACCTCGCGCGCCACCTCGTCCAGCTCCAGCAGGGAAACCCCCACGTCGGCGGCCTTGCGCACGGCGGTGAGGGCCTGGCCCACCACCTGCCCCGCCTCGTACATCGCATCGATCGACTGGTTCGTCTTCAGCTCCACCATGCCAATTACTATACCGGTATTAGAATGGTGGCATGGTGCGCACCCCTCTCACCCCCGAAGAGCGTGAACGCGGCGAGCGGCTCGGCCGGCTGCTGCGCGAGGCTCGCGGCGGCCGCAGCATGACGGACGTCGCCGCGAGTGCCGGTATCTCCGCGGAGACGCTCCGCAAGATCGAGACCGGGCGGGCGCCGACGCCGGCCTTCTTCACGGTGGCGGCGGTGGCGCATGCCCTCGGCCTGTCGATGGACGAACTGGTCGGGCGCTGCGCAGCGGTTGCCGAAGCGGCCGCGTGAGACTGCTGCCTAGGTCGCTGTCCGAGAGGGTGCGCACGTCACGCTCCGGGAGCCGCGGCGTACTCTGCGTTCAGCCGGAAAACTCCCCGTAGCACGCTCGTAACATCACTGGTGTTGCCTAACGGACCGGAGTGCTCCGGTCTGGCGGGAGTTGGGCGATGTCAGTGGATCAACTCCCGGCTCGGATGCGGGAGTTCGTGAACTACCTGGACGGCCTTGTGGCGCGCCTGGACCAGGGCGGCGGCTGGTGCGGGGTGTTCTGGCAGCGCGACCCGGAGGGCATGCAGGCCTGCCTCGACGGGCGCGAAGTGCCGCCCTGGGACGTGGTGGAGTCCCTCCTGTACGACCTCGCCGGCCAGTACGGCCCCGGCGGCGCCGCCCCCGAGACGGAACGCGCCCGCGCCCTGCACGCCGGCGCCCTCGCCGCGTACGACGCCCGGCCCGGTGGCCGTGACGCCCTCGGGGACCGCCTCGACGTCATGCTCCGCGAACAGCGCTACGCCGCCGAACGGCAGGCTGATCTGGGCCGATTGCTCGCCTCCGCCACCGAGCGCCAGGACGCCGACGCCATCCGCCTGGACCTCGCCTGGGCCCGCGACGACCACGAACGCGCGACCGCCCGATGCGCCGAACTCCGTTCGCGGATGGCCGGTTTGGATCACCGGGAGGCCGACGCGCGGAGTCAGGCGATACGGCGGGAGCGAGCGGGGGAGGAGAGATTCTTCCGGGCCGGTGGTTCTGAGGGTGGAGGCTCTGGAGGCGGCTCATTCGGACATGAGGGTGGCGCGGGCGACGTCCGGGAAGGCGGGCCTGGACGCGATCGCCATGCGGATGACGGCATCGGCAGCGCGGGCTTCGGTGACGCCGCAGGGCCCGCTGCCGTCGCCGGTACGCGGTTGAGTGAGGCCGATGAGCCCGAGCCGGTGGCCGAGCCGGCGCGCCCGGTCCAGGAGCCGGGGAACACCGCCGTCCGCGAAACCGCTCGGCCCGACGAGCGACCGGCGCCGCGCAAACGCCGCCGAGGCAGCGCCCGCTTCGCCGGGATCGTAGAGGAGGAGGCCGTCCCCGTGACCGTACCGCCGACCGACCTGCCCAGCCTCCCCGCCCAGCCCGCCACCACCCGCCGCACCCCGCGCGGAGCCCGATTCGCCGGTGCCGCCGAGGAGGTGCCCGCGGCCCCGGACCCGCAGTCGCAGGCCGAGCCCGCCGATGCCGAGGAGCGGCGTGAGGTCGTCGGGGTCGTGGAGAGGCTGGTGCGGCTGCGCGGTGCGGGGCGTAGTGGCGAGGCGCACGCGCTGCTCGTCGAGGCCGCGTACTGGCCCGCCCGCCGCATCCCGCTGCTGGCCGCCGAGATGCAGCGTGCCGGGCTCGGAGCCGACTGGGCGACCCTGCTGTGGGAGGCCGCCTCGCTGCCGGCCGAACGGCTCGTCGCGGCGGCTGACGCGCTGACCGCGGCGGGCCGGGCCGACGACGGGGAGCAGATCCTGCGCCAGGGCGTGGCGCGGCCCGCGAACGAGATCGGGCAGGCCGTCGTGGGGCTGGCCGGCGCGGGACGGCACCGTGAGGTCCGGACCCTGCTCGACGCGTACGTCCGCGTCCGGACCCCGGAGGAGGCCGCCCGCAGCGCCGCCGCCGACCCGAAGTCGCTCGTACCGCTGCTGCTGGCAGCGGCCCAGGGCGTCTCGGACGAGTGCCATTGGGACCTTGTCCACGCCCTTCGGGTCGCCGGCTTCACGGCGTGACACCCCCGGCACGGACCCTGGCGCCGCTCCCGCCACATCCGCCCCACCGGCCCCATCCATCACCCACAGGAGTGTGAAACGTGATCGACTCAGCGGGTTAACGACGATGGTCTTGGCAAGGCTGTTCCAGGGGCTTACTTTCGAGCCTCTACGGCCCCCCTCTACGGGCGTAGAGGCTCTGACGTCCCGTCGAAGGAGCAGCTCATGGCCAACGTCGTACGCGCCGCTCTGGTCCAGGCCACCTGGACCGGCGACACCGAGTCCATGGTGGCGAAACACGAGGAGCACGCCCGCGAGGCCGCCCGGCAGGGCGCCGGGATCATCGGCTTCCAGGAAGTCTTCAACGCTCCCTACTTCTGCCAGGTCCAGGATCCGCAGCACTACTCCTGGGCCGAGCCGGTCCCCGACGGGCCGACCGTGCGGCGTATGCAGGAGCTCGCCCGCGAGACGGGCATGGTGGTCGTCGTCCCCGTCTTCGAGGTCGAGCAGTCGGGCTTCTACTACAACACCGCGGCCGTGATCGACGCCGACGGCACCTTCCTCGGCAAGTACCGCAAGCACCACATCCCGCAGGTCAAGGGATTCTGGGAGAAGTACTACTTCAAGCCCGGCAACATCGGCTGGCCCGTCTTCGACACCGCCGTCGGGAAGGTGGGCGTGTACATCTGCTACGACCGCCACTTCCCGGAGGGCTGGCGCCAACTCGGACTCAACGGAGCCCAGTTGGTCTACAACCCCTCCGCCACCCACCGCGGCCTGTCCTCCTATCTCTGGCGCCTGGAGCAGCCGGCCGCCGCCGTCGCCAACGAGTACTTCATCGCCGCGATCAACAGGGTCGGCGTCGAGGAGTACGGCGACAACGACTTCTACGGGACGTCCTACTTCGTCGACCCCCGCGGCCAGTTCGTCGGTGAGACCGCCAGTGACAAGAGCGAGGAACTCATCGTCCGCGACCTCGACTTCGACCTCATCGAGGAAGTGCGGCAGCAGTGGGCCTTCTACCGTGACCGCCGCCCCGACGCCTACGAAGGGCTGGTGCAGCCGTGACCAAGGACCTTCTGGGCCGCCACCGCGCCGTCATGCCGGACTGGCTCGCCCTGTACTACGAGGAGCCGCTGGAGATCACCCACGGCGAGGGCCGTCACGTGTGGGACGCCGCCGGCAACCGGTACCTCGACTTCTTCGGCGGCATCCTGACGACGATGACCGCGCACGCCCTGCCCGAGGTGACGAAGGCGGTCAGCGAACAGGCCGGGCGGATCATCCACTCCTCGACCCTGTACCTCAACCGGCCGATGGTCGAACTGGCCGAGCGCATCGCCCAGTTGAGCGGCATCCCGGACGCCCGTGTCTTCTTCACGACCTCCGGCACCGAGGCCAACGACACCGCCCTGCTGCTCGCCACGACCTACCGGCGCAGCAACACGATCCTCGCGATGCGCAACAGCTACCACGGCCGCTCCTTCAGCGCCGTCGGCATCACCGGCAACCGCGGCTGGTCCCCGACCTCGCTGTCGCCGCTGCAGACGCTCTACGTTCACGGCGGGGTGCGCACCCGTGGCCCGTACGCCTCGCTCAGTGACGAGGACTTCATCGCCGCCTGCGTCGACGACCTGAACGACGTCCTCGGCCACACCCGCCCGCCCGCGGCCCTGATCGCCGAGCCCATCCAGGGCGTCGGCGGCTTCACATCCGGGCCCGACGGGCTGTACGCCGCCTTCCGCGAGGTGCTCGCCGAGCGCGGCATCCTGTGGATCGCCGACGAGGTGCAGACCGGCTGGGGCCGCACCGGGGACCACTTCTGGGGCTGGCAGGCGCACGGCCGGTCCGGTCCGCCGGACATCCTGACCTTCGCCAAGGGCATCGGCAACGGCATGTCCATCGGCGGTGTCGTCGCCCGCGGCGAGATCATGAACTGCCTGGACGCCAACAGCATCTCGACCTTCGGCGGCACGCAGATCACCATGGCGGCCGGCCTCGCCAACCTGTCGTACCTGCTGGAACACGACCTCCAGGGCAACGCCCGGCGCGTCGGCGGACTGCTCCTCGAACGGCTCAGGGCCGTCGCGGCGCAGGTGCCGCACGTACGGGAGGTACGCGGCCGGGGCCTGATGCTGGGCATCGAACTCACCCGGCCCGGCACCGACGAGGCCGACCCGGCCGCCGCGTCGGCGGTCCTGGAAGCGGCCCGCGACGGCGGCCTCCTCATCGGCAAGGGCGGCGGCCACAACACCACGTCCCTGCGCGTCGCCCCGCCCCTGTCCCTCACCGTCGCGGAGGCCGAGGAAGGCGCCGCGATCCTCGAGAACGCTCTGAGGAGCCTCTAGCAGGAGCCGGCTGAACATCTGTGAGTACCTGAAGCAAGGGAACGCCGCCATGACCATCACCTCGGAGCTTCGGGAGCCCTTGGAGCCTTCACAACCTCTGGAACCCGCCCTGTCGGTCCGGCAGGTCCTCACCCTGGAGCGGGTGCTCGCCGGGGAGCCAGAGGTGGTGGCCGGCGCCGGTCAGCTGGACCGGCCGGTGCGCTGGGTGCATGTCGCCGAGGCGCCGGACGTCGGGGTGATGCTCAGCGGCGGCGAGATGGTCCTCACCACCGGAGTGCTGCTCGCCGGGGACGAGGACAAGCAGGCCGAGTACATCCGCTCCCTGCACCGGGCCGAGGCGGCGGCCGTCGTGCTGGGCCTCGGCCGGGCGTTCCCCAAACCGCCGGACGTGATGCGCCGGGCTGCCGAGCGGTGCGGGCTGCCCATGGTCGTCCTGCACCGGCCGTTCCCCTTCGCCGAGCTCACCGAGGAGGTCCAGTCGCGTCTCGTGCGGCGCAAGTTCGCCGCGGTCAGCCTCTCGGAGGCCGTACGGACGGCGCTCACCGGACTCATCACCGCGGGCGCCCCGCTGCAACGGCTGCTCGACGAGGTCGCCTCGCACAGCGCCTGCCCCGTCGTCGTCACCAACCTCGCGCACCGCGTCCTCGCCACGGCGGGGGAGCGCTCGGCCGTGGACGACGTGCTGCGCGACTGGGAGCGCATCGCCCGCCAGGCCGGCGGCAACGAAGGCGACGGCTGGATCCGCGCCGAGCTCGGCGGTCGCGGGGAGCGGTGGGGCCAGATCATGCTGTGCGGGCATCGCGGCGACACCGCGACAGGGCGGCTGCTCGCCGAGCGCGCTGCCGAGGCCCTCGTCCTGCACCGCATGCTCGGCGGCAACTCCGCGCACAGCTGGGAGGAGCAGTCCGCGCAGAGCCTGCTCACCGACCTCGTCAGCGGGGTCGTGCCGGCCCGGCAGCTGCTGCCACGCGCGCGTGCCGCCGGGCTGCCGGTCAACCGGCGCACCTTCGTGCCGCTGGTCGTGCGTGACGGTGAGGCGGCCCAACTGGAGCGTGTGCTGCGGATGCTGGGGCTGTCCGGGATCGCCGCCGAACTCGCCGACGGGGCGACCGCCGTGCTGCTCAGCCTCGCCCGGGACCAGGACGCCGCCGTACTCGCGGCCAACTTCGCCGCCCGGGTGCGCTCCGGGTCCGGGGCCGAACACACCGTCGTGGCCGCCGCCGACGCACGCACCGCCTGGGACGACGTGCCCGCCGGACTGCGCGAGGCCCAGCATGTCGCCGATGCCGTCGCCGACTCCTCCACCGCCCTCGACCTCCCGGCCGTAGTACGCCTCAAGGACGTGCATCTGCGCGGCCTGATCCGGCTGCTGCGGGACGATCCGCAGGTGCAGTCGTTCGCGGAGCGGGAGTTGGACGGGCTGCTGTGCGTGGCCGACGACGACATGCTGGCCGTGCTGCGGACGTACCTCGCGACCGGCCGGAACAAGTCCCGCACCGCCCAGCTCCACCATGTCTCGCGGCCCGCGCTCTATCGCCGCCTGGAGGCGATACAGACGCGGCTCGGCGTCGACCTCGACGACTTCGAGCAGGCCGCATCCGTGCACATCGCACTCCTCGCGCACGACGCGCAACAAGCCTGAAACCTGCCACGAACTGGGAAAACGGCGGTGAAACATGGGATCACGACAGGGTGACACCGTGGCACGCCGCATGCCTCCAGACGTGACACCGTGCAACTCAAACCGGCGCCCGGGACTTCCTAGCCTTCTCGCACACCGAGCGACCGGAGGTCCCGATGAGCCGAGTGATCCGTGCCGCCCTCTTCCAGACCGCGTGGACGGGCGACAAGGAATCGATGATCCAGGTACACGAGCAGGCGGCCCGCGACGCGGCCGCGCAAGGCGCTCAAGTGCTGTGCTTCCAGGAGCTCTTCTACGGGCCGTACTTCTGCCAGGTGCAGGACAAGGCGTTCTACGAGTACGCCGAGCAGATCCCCGAAGGCCCGACCGTGCGCCGCTTCCAGGCGCTGGCGAAGGAGCTCGGCATCGTCCTCGTACTGCCGATGTACGAGGAGGAGCAGCCCGGGGTCCTCTACAACAGCGCCGCCGTGATCGACGCGGACGGCTCCTACCTCGGCAAGTACCGCAAGACCCACATCCCCCAAGTGCAGGGATTCTGGGAGAAGTTCTACTTCCGCCCGGGGAACAGCGGCTGGCCGATCTTCGAGACGGCCGTCGGGAAGATCGGCGTGTACATCTGCTACGACCGTCACTTCCCGGAGGGCTGGCGAGCGCTCGGCCTGGGTGGCGCCGAGATCGTGTTCAACCCCTCGGCCACCTCCCGCGGGCTCTCCCGCTACCTGTGGCAGCTGGAACAGCCGGCGGCGGCCGTCGCCAACGAGTACTTCGTGGGCGCGATCAACCGGGTCGGCGTGGAGGACCTCGGCGACAACGACTTCTACGGCACCACGTACTTCGTCGACCCGGAGGCCCAGTTCGTCGGGGAGGTGGCGAGCGACAAGGAGACCGAACTCGTCGTACGCGACCTGGACCTGGCCAAGCTCCGCGAGGTCCGCGACCGCTGGCAGTTCTACAGGGACCGCGCGCCGGGAGCGTACGGCCCGCTGACGGCGCCGTAATAGCACCGGCCGCGTCAGCGCCCCGTAAGGGGCACGGGGCTGTATCAGTTTGCGGCTCCGCCGCGCGAGCGCGACCAGCCACAACCGAGCTGCACGTGACCAACGAGGAGAGGACCCATGACCGGCCGAACAGTAATCCGCGGCGGCCTCGTCATCACCGCGTCCGACGAGATGCACGCCGACGTCCTGATCGAGGACGGCCGTATCGCCGCCCTCGCCGCCGCCGGAACGTCCGCCGCCGAGGCCTGGACGGCCGAGCGGACCATCGACGCCACCGGGAGGTACGTCATCCCGGGCGGCGTCGACGTCCACACCCACATGGAGCTGCCGTTCGGCGGCACCTTCGCCTCCGACACCTTCGAGACCGGCACCCGGGCCGCCGCCTGGGGAGGTACGACCACGATCGTCGACTTCGCCGTGCAGAGCCAGGGCCACTCGCTGCGCGAGGGCCTCGACGCCTGGCACGCCAAGGCGGAGGGCAACTGCGCGATCGACTACGGCTTCCACATGATCGTCTCCGATGTGAACCAGGAGACGCTGAAGGAGATGGACCTGCTGGTGGAGGAGGGGGTGACCTCCTTCAAGCAGTTCATGGCCTACCCGGGTGTCTTCTACTCCGACGACGGTCAGATCCTGCGCGCCATGCAGCGCTCCGCCGAGAACGGCGGCCTGATCATGATGCACGCCGAGAACGGCATCGCGATCGACGTGCTGGTCGAACAGGCGTTGGCGAGGGGCGAGACCGATCCCCGCTATCACGGCGAGGTCCGCAAGGCGCTCCTCGAGGCCGAGGCGACCCACCGGGCCATCAGGCTCGCGCAGGTCGCCGGCGCTCCCCTGTACGTCGTGCACGTCTCGGCCACGGAGGCAGTGGCCGAGCTGACGCGGGCGCGCGACGAGGGGCTGAACGTCTTCGGGGAGACCTGCCCGCAGTATCTGTTCCTGTCCACCGACAACCTCGCCGAGCCCAACTTCGAGGGCTCGAAGTACGTGTGCTCGACGCCGCTTCGGCCCAAGGAACACCAGGCCCAGCTGTGGAAGGGCCTCAGGACGAACGACCTCCAGGTCGTCTCCACCGACCACTGCCCGTTCTGCTTCGTCGGTCAGAAGGAGCTGGGCCGCGGCGACTTCTCCAAGATCCCCAACGGTCTGCCGGGCGTCGAGAACCGGATGGACCTGCTCCACCAGGCCGTCGTCGACGGTCACATCTCGCGCCGCCGCTGGATCGAGATCGCCTGCGCGACCCCGGCCCGGATGTTCGGCATGTACCCGAAGAAGGGCACCATCGCGCCGGGCGCGGACGCCGACGTCGTGATCTACGACCCGCAGGCCGAGCAGGTCATGTCCGCCGTGACGCACCACATGAACGTCGACTACTCGGCCTACGAGGGCAAGCAGACCACCGGCCGGGTCGAGACGGTCCTCTCGCGCGGCGAACTCGTCATCACCGAGCGGGAGTACACCGGGCACGCCGGGCACGGCGTCTACACCCCCCGCTCCACCTGTCAGTACCTCAACTAGGAGCGGAGCACATGGACTTCGGACTCGTCCTGCAGACCGACCCGCCGGCCTCGCGGGTCGTCAGCCTGATGAAACGCGCCGAGCGCAGCGGCTTCAGCTACGGCTGGACCTTCGACTCGGCCGTGCTGTGGCAGGAGCCGTTCGTCATCTACAGCCAGATCCTCGCCAACACCCAGAAGCTGACGGTCGGCCCCATGGTGACCAACCCGGGCACCCGCACCTGGGAGGTCACCGCCTCCACGTTCGCCACCCTCAACGACATGTTCGGCAACCGCACGGTCTGCGGCATCGGCCGCGGCGACTCGGCCATGCGCGTCGCCGGACGCAAGCCCAACACCCTGGCCCGGATCAGCGAGGCCATGAAGGTCATCCGCGCGCTCGGCAGCGGCCAGGAGGCCGACCTCGGTGGCGGCACGGTCGTCAGGTTCCCGTGGATCAAGCCGGGTGCCCAACTCCCCGTCTGGATGGCGGCGTACGGCCCGAAGGCCCTGAAGATGACCGGCGAGGAGGCCGACGGGTTCATCCTGCAGCTCTCCGACCTCTATCTGACCGAGTACATGGTCAAGGCGGTGAAGCAGGCCGCGGTCGACGCCGGCCGTGACCCGTCCGCGGTGAAGATCTGCGTCGCCGCCCCGGCGTACGTCACCGAGGACGACTCTCCCGAGAAGCTCGCCCATGCCCGCGAGCAGTGCCGCTGGTTCGGCGGGATGGTCGGCAACCACGTGGCCGACCTGGTGTCCAAGTACGGTGAGCACTCCGCCGCCGTGCCCGACGAACTCACCGAGTACATCAAGGCCCGCGAGGGGTACGACTACTCCCACCACGGACGCGCCGACAACCCCGACACCGCGTTCGTGCCCGACGAGATCGTCGACCGGTTCTGTGTCATCGGCCCGGTCGAGAGGCACATCGAGAAGCTGAACGCGCTACGCGACCTGGGTGTCGACCAGTTCGCCGTGTACGACATGCACGACGCGCAGGAAGCCGTGATCGACGCATACGGTGCGTCGGTCATCCCGGCCATCAACTCCTGATCCCGGCCCGCGACCCGGCGCCACCCGACCCCCCACCCCTTGTCTCCCTCCCCGCGGTCCAGGCCTCCCCGCCGCCGTCCCCGGGGAGGGGCCCAAGGCCCGCCCGCACGGCCTTTCCCGTCCCGTTCTGATCGATTGGCCTGCCCATGACCGAAACAGTCCCCACGGGGTCACCGATATCGCAGTCCGCCGACGCCGGCGGACGGATCGAGCTCGCCCCCGAGGCATTCCCCGCCAACAGCCCCTTCGCCAACGAGGACCTGCGTCCCGTCCCGGTCGCCGAGCGCAAGTGGACGACGTACAACTTCGCGGCCCTGTGGATCTCCATGGCCCACTGCATCCCCAGCTGGACGCTCGCCTCGGGCCTGGTCGCCCTCGGCATGGACTGGAAGCAGGCCGTCTTCACCATCGCCCTGGCCAACGTCATCGTGCTGCTGCCGATGCTGGCCACCGGGCACGCCGGGCCCAAGTACGGCATCCCGTTCCCGGTGCTGGCGCGGGCCTCCTTCGGCCTCCGAGGCGCCAACATCCCGGCGCTGATCCGGGCGGCCGTGGCCTGTGGCTGGTTCGGCATCCAGACCTGGATCGGCGGCAGCGGCATCTTCGCGCTGGGGTCCAAGCTCACCGGCGGCGGATGGGAGAACGCCGGGAAGATCGCGGGCAATCCATGGCCCCTGTGGCTGTGCTTCCTCCTCTTCTGGGCGCTGCAGATCGCGATCATCTACCGCGGCATGGACTTCCTGCGGCACTTCGAGAACTGGGCCGCGCCCTTCGTGATCGTCGGCGCGCTCGTGCTGCTGGTCTGGATCGCGGTCAAGGCGGACGGGTTCGGCGCGCTGCTCGACCAGCCGTCGAAGCTGGGCTGGGGCCCCGACTTCTGGCCGGTCTTCTTCCCGTCCCTGATGGGGATGATCGGTTTCTGGGCCACCCTGTCCCTCAACATCCCCGACTTCACCCGCTTCGGCGCGAGTCAGAAGGCGCAGACGTGGGGACAGTCGCTGGGCCTGCCCACCACCATGACGCTGTTCGCGATCCTCGCCGTGCTCGTCACCTCAGGCTCCGAAGTCGTCTACGGCGAGGCGATCTGGGATCCGGTCACCCTCGCCGCCAAGACCGACAACGCCTTCGGTCTGCTCTTCGCGCTCATCGTCGTCCTCGTCGCCACCGTCTCCGTGAACATCGCGGCGAACGTCGTCTCCCCGGCGTACGACCTGGCGAACCTGGCGCCGAAGCTCATCAACTTCCGTACCGGCGCGCTGATCACCGGTGTCGTCGGCATCCTGATCTTCCCGTGGAAGCTCATCTCCACGCCGGAGTTCTACATCTTCACCTGGCTCGGCGTGGTCGGCGGCCTGCTCGGCACGGTCGCGGGCATCCTGATCGCCGACTACTGGATCGTCCGCCGCACGGTCCTGCACCTCGCGGACCTGTACACGCCCGGCGGGCGCTACTGGTACACGTCCGGCTGGAACTGGCGCGCGATCCTCGCGTTCCTGGTCGGCGGTGTCCTCGCGGTCGGCGGCTCGTACTCGGGCGTCGGCGCCGACGGCTCGAAGACCGGACCGTTCCCGGCCGACGGACTGATCCCGTTCCTCAAGCCGCTGGCCGACTACGGCTGGGCGGTGGGCCTGGGCGCCTCGCTGGTGCTGTACGTGGTGCTGATGGCCGGCCACAGGGAACGCGTCGAGGCCTGAGCCCCGGGAGGACGGTCAGCCCTTCTGACCGTCCTCCAAGGCGGCCACCGCCTCCCTGGCCGCCTTGATCGCGCCCTTGTTGATCTCGGCCGTGGCCGGCGCCTTGTTCGACTCGAAGTCACTGCCGCTGTAGGTGACGGAGACGAGCGCGTTCGCCGCGCGGACCAGCACCACGCCCTCGCGGGTCTGCTGCTTGTCCTCGGTGGTGAGGTTCACGACGGAGTACCCCGCGTCGCCGACACCGGGGACCTCGCCGCCGCCGCTCTTGTCCGCGACGCGCTCCTTGTAGGACTTCTCCGCCGCCTCGTCGGACTCGGTGACCTCGTAGGACACGTCCAGCCACCGGTAGTCGAAGCCCTCGAGCGCGTTCCACGAGCAGGTGCGGCGCACCTTCGCGTCGGTCGACGGGATCTCCTTGCCGGCCGGCTTGGCGCCCGGCACGAGATCCTTGACCGACTTCGAGCTCAGGCTGTCGCAGGGTGCGGGTGCCGCGGCGTACGTCTTCGACACGGCGGCCGTGGCCGGGGCAGTGGGCGACTCGTCGCCGCTCTTCTGCGTCGCCGTGTCCTCGGCGGCCGGTGTCGCGGGTCCGGACGACAGCGCCCAGCCCGCCGCGGCGAGCACGACGACGGGCGACAGGCGTGCGGTGAGGGCGAGCGGCAAGGGAAGAGAACGCACGGCGCACATTTCGTGGGGGACGGTGCGGAGGGAGTCCGCACTGCGGACGGGACGCCAGTGTCACATGACTCCCTGTGGGGCGGAAGTGCCAACTCGCTCCGTGCTGACGTGGTTACCGCCGGGTCGCCGGTCGGCCGTAATTACGTGGTGCCCTGGGCCACTTGCTCGGCATCCCGGACGATTTGCGAGGAAAGCGAGCTTTCGATGCGGTCCACGGCCGTGAAGGCGCCGTACGCCACGAGGTGCACCAGGCAGTGATCGGTGTGCTCCGGGCGGCGCCACGCCTTCACGTCCTCGTCCGTGATGCGGTACGGCGCGAGAGCGGCAAGCAGCGCCAGCCGCGCCCCCGGTCGCTCCCTGCGGTCCGGAAACCCGTCCAGGGTGAGCGGCGGATGGGAGCCGTCCCAGTCCTGCAGGGTCGCCTCCACGAGGTCGTGGTCGTCGGCGTCGAGGAGGCCGGCCCCCGACATGGCCGCCCTGAGCAGGGCCGCGTACGCGAGACCGACGGGCGTGCCGTCCGCCCAAGCGGGGGCCTCGCCGGGGTCGATCGGTTCGAGCAGGGGCAGGGACACGCCGGGCCGGGCGGGGCGGCGTACGGTCCGGGCGAGCGTGCGGCCCGCAAGGCTGCGTACGGCCCGGAACCGCTGGGCTCCGGCCGGGAGCAGGTTCTCGGTCAGCAGGGCCGACGCGATGCGGTTGATGAAGTGGAAGGTGAGCGCCGTACCGAGGTAGGCCGGCGCATGCTCGCGCGGGAAGGGGTACGGCGTGAGGTCGGCGCCGGGCACGCGCGTGTGCCGCCCCCAGGCCAGCACGCGTGCGTGCTCCTCGTTCTCCGGTTGCTCCCCGCGGGCCAGCCGCTCGGCGAGCGCGTGGTCCCCGGTGGCGTGCAGGAGCACGGTGTGCGCGTCCACGCAGAACGGGCACTTGTTGGCGAGCGACACCCCGAGAGCCGCCAGTTCCTTGCCGGTCCGGCTGCCGGCCCCCGCGATCAGCGACTCGCGCATCAACGCCCAGGTGGGGGCGAGAAGTTCGGGCGCGGAGGACAGGACCACGAAGGTGACGGGTTCGGTGATGCCGAAGTCCAGGGCGATCTGCGCGTACACCTCGGCGACGGCGCCGGTGGCCGACTTGGGCGGGAGGGGCTCGGTGTGACGGAAAGGTGTGGGCATGGGCAGTAGCCTGCGCCGCCGGGCTGGGCCGGGTCGTCGTACCGGCGGTGGCAGTCGGCGCTGCGACGCTGGGGCGGGCCGGTGGCGGGCACTACTGCGTGGGGAGTAGTCACAGAGCCGTCCACAGGGGTGACGTCGCTGTCGGTGGCGCCGTCTAGTGTGCGTGCATGAGCGAGCACCGGGTCACACGTGAGCGGCTCGTCGACGGGGCCGTCGGGGTCGTGGTCGGCGTGATCGTGCTGCTCGTCGCCGTGGCGGACGACCGTGCGGGGCTCCTCGACTGCGCGCTGATCGCGGTCGGTTCACTGGCCCTGGCCGCGCACCGCATCGCCCCGCGCGTGGTCCTCGCCGTCACCACCGGTGCTCTGCTCGCCGAAGTGCTCCATGCCGGGCCCGCCGCCACGCTGGCCATCCCCGTCGTGGGCGCGGTGCACACGGCGTCGCGGACCGGACACCGGGGCACAGCGGCGGCGACCGCCGCGCTGTTCCTCGGCGGCTATGTGGCGGCGGGCTCGGCGGGCTCAGCCATCGCTCAGGAAGCGCTGCTGCTGGCCGGCTGGTTCCTGTGCGCGGTGGTGACGGGCCTCGCCGACCGCAACTGGCAGGCCTATCTGCGCCAGACGGAACAGCGCGCCCTGGAGGCCGAACGCACCCGGGAGGAGGCGGCGTTGCGCAGGGCGGGTGAGGAACGCCTGCGGATCGCGAGGGAGTTGCACGACTCGCTCACGCACAGCATCTCGATCGTCAAGCTCCAGGCCGGTGTGGCCGTGCACCTCGCCCGCAAGCGTCGCGAGGAGGTGCCGCCCGCGCTGCTCGCCATCCAGGAGGCGAGCGGCGAGGCCATGCGCGAGTTGCGCGCCACGCTGGAGGTGCTGCGCACCGACGAGTCGACCGGCACACCGGCGCTCCTCGTGGAGCGGGCGCGGGCGGCGGGGCTCGCGGTCGACCTGACGGTGACCGGAGCGGAACGGCCACTGCCGGCGACGGTCGACCGGGCCATGTACCGCATCGTCCAGGAGGCGCTGACGAACGCCGCCCGGCACGCGGGACCGGCGAAGGTGAGCGTACAACTTGTCTACGCGGACGGCGACTTGACGATATGCGTCGAGGACGACGGCGCCGCCGACCCGTCCCGTCCACCCACCCCCGGCATCGGCCTGACCGGAATGCGCGAACGAGTCACGGCTCTCGGCGGCACTCTGGATGCCGCCCCGCGCGAGGAGGGCGGATTCGCGGTGCGGGCACGGCTGCCAGTGGGGGAGACGGGATGACGGACGGTGTGATCAGGGTGGTGCTCGTCGACGACCAGGCGCTGATGCGGGCCGGTTTCCGGGCCCTGCTGGACGCCGAGGACGGCATCGAGGTGGTCGGCGAGGCGGCGGACGGTGAGCTGGGTCTGGCGCTGATTCGCGCGCAGGTGCCCGACATCGCGCTGATCGACGTACAGATGCCGGTGATGACGGGCATCGAGGCGACCCGCCACATCGCCGCCGACCCGGCGCTGCGGGGAGTCCGAGTCGTGATCCTCACCAACTACGGCCACGACGAGTACGTCTTCGAGGCGCTGCGTGCCGGTGCGAGCGGGTTCCTGCTGAAGGACACCGAACCCGCCGACCTGCTCCAGGCGATCGAGGTGGTGGCGGGCGGGGAGGCACTGCTGTCGCCGTCCGTGACCCGCGCCCTGATCGGTGAGTTCGTCTCGCGTCCTCCCGACCGGGCCACGGCGCCCGGCCTGGAGTGCCTGACCCGCCGCGAGCGTGAAGTGACGGCGTTGGCGGCGCGTGGGCTCACCAACGAGGAGATCGCCGCGCACATGGTGATCAGTCCGTTCACGGCGAAGACCCACATCAGCAGGGCGATGACGAAGCTCGGGGCGCGGGACCGGGCCCAACTCGTCGTGTTCGCCTACGAGTCGGGGCTGGTGACTCCGCGGGGTTCCGACGCCTCGGCCTGCTGAGCCGCCGGGCCCGCCGGGCGGTCCGCCGGTGCGGCCTCGAACGCCGCGAGGATCCGCTCGGCGGCCAGCGTTGCCGTCAACTCGCCGTTTCTGACCTGCTGCTCCAGCGTCGGCGCGAGCGCCCGGACCGCCGGGTCGGCGTGCAGGCGGCCGAGGAGTTCGTCGCGGACCATGGTCCACGTCCAGTCGACCTGCTGGTCACGGCGCTTGGCGGCGAGGCGGCCCGTGGAGTCGAGCAGGGTACGGTGCTGTTCGAGGCGGTCCCACACGCCGTCCAGGCCTATCGACTCGCGTCCGCTGCAGTGCAGGACGGGCGGTGTCCAGGCGGCGTCCTTGCCGTGCATCAGCCTGAGGGCGCCCGCCAGTTCGCGCGCGGCGGCCCGGGCGTCGCGCTCGTGCGGGCCGTCCGCCTTGTTGACGGCGAGCACGTCGGCCAGTTCCAGGACGCCCTTCTTGATGCCCTGCAGCTGGTCGCCCGTGCGGGCCAGCGTGAGCAGCAGGAAGGAGTCGACCATGTTCGCGACCGCGGTCTCGGACTGGCCGACCCCGACCGTCTCGACCAGCACCACGTCGTAGCCCGCGGCCTCCATCACCACGATCGACTCACGGGTGGCCTTGGCGACGCCGCCCAGCGTGCCCGCCGTGGGGGAGGGGCGGATGAAGGCGGCAGGGTCGACCGACAGACGCTCCATCCTCGTCTTGTCGCCCAGGATCGACCCGCCCGTGCGACTGGACGACGGGTCGACGGCCAGCACCGCGACCCGGTGGCCGAGCGCGGTGAGCATCGTGCCGAACGCGTCGATGAACGTCGACTTCCCGACCCCCGGCACCCCGCTGACCCCGATCCGCCGGGCCCGCCCGCTGTGCGGCAGCAGCTCGGTCAGCAACTGCTGGGCCAGCACCCGGTGCTGGGGGCGGGTGGACTCGACGAGCGTGATGGCGCGCGCGACGATCGCCCGCTTCCCGTCGAGGACACCCTTCACATACGTGTCGAGATCGATCACAGCTCGTGCCCGAGGTCGGCCGCCAGCCGCCGCACCAGGTCGTAGGCCGCGTCCGGAATCACCGTCCCGGGCGGGAAGACGGCCGCCGCGCCCATCTCCAGCAGCGTCGCGACGTCCTGCGGCGGGATCACCCCGCCGACCACGATCATGATGTCCTCGCGGCCCTCCTCCGCCAGCGCCTCCTTGAGCGCCGGTACGAGGGTGAGGTGACCGGCGGCCAGGGACGACACCCCGACGATGTGCACGTCCGCCTCGACGGCCTGGCGGGCCACCTCGGCCGGGGTCTGGAACAGCGGGCCGACGTCGACGTCGAAGCCGAGGTCGGCGAAGGCGGTGGCGATCACCTTCTGGCCGCGGTCGTGGCCGTCCTGGCCCATCTTGGCGACCAGGATGCGCGGGCGGCGGCCCTCGGCCTCCTCGAAGTCGGACACGAGGGTGCGGGTGCGGTCCACGGACGGCGACTCCCCGGCTTCGTTGCGGTACACGCCGGTGATGGTACGGATCTGGCTCGCGTGCCGGCCGTACACCTTCTCCAGCGCGTCCGAGATCTCCCCGACGGTGGCCTTCGCGCGGGCCGCGTTCACCGCCAGCTCCAACAGGTTGCCCTCGCCGCCGGCGGCCCGGGTGAGCGCGTCCAGGGCGCCCTGGCAGGCCGTCTCGTCCCGCTCAGCCCGCAGCCGCCGCAGCTTCTCGATCTGCTGGGCGCGCACGGAGGAGTTGTCGACCTTGAGCACGTCGATCTGCTCGTCGCTGTCGACGCGGTACTTGTTGACACCGATGACCGGCTGGCGCCCGGAGTCGATACGGGCCTGCGTACGCGCCGCGGCCTCCTCGATGCGCAGCTTCGGGATGCCGGCGTCGATCGCCTTGGCCATGCCGCCCGCCTGCTCGACCTCCTGGATGTGCTGCCAGGCACGACGGGCGAGGTCGTACGTCAGCTTCTCCACATAGGCACTGCCGCCCCACGGATCGATGACCCGGGTCGTGCCCGACTCCTGCTGGATCATCAGCTGCGTGTTGCGCGCGATGCGGGCCGAGAAGTCGGTCGGCAGCGCCAGCGCCTCGTCGAGGGCGTTGGTGTGCAGCGACTGCGTGTGGCCCTGCGTCGCGGCCATCGCCTCGACACATGTGCGCGTGACGTTGTTGAACACGTCCTGCGCGGTCAGCGACCAGCCCGAGGTCTGCGAATGGGTGCGCAGGGACAGCGACTTGGAGTTCTGCGGGTCGAACTGCTTCACCAGCTTCGCCCACAGCAGCCGCGCCGCACGCAGCTTGGCGACCTCCATGAAGAAGTTCATGCCGATCGCCCAGAAGAACGACAGCCGGGGCGCGAACGCGTCCACGTCCAGGCCGGCCTCACGGCCCGCGCGGATGTACTCGACGCCGTCCGCGAGCGTGTACGCCAGCTCCAGGTCGGCCGTGGCACCGGCCTCCTGGATGTGGTAGCCGGAGATGGAGATGGAGTTGTAGCGCGGCATCCGCTGCGAGGTGAAGGCGAAGATGTCGGAGATGATCCGCATCGACGGCTTCGGCGGATAGATGTAGGTGTTGCGGACCATGAACTCCTTGAGGATGTCGTTCTGAATGGTCCCGGCCAGCTTCTCGGGCGGTACGCCCTGCTCCTCGGCTGCGACGATGTACAGCGCCAGCACCGGCAGCACGGCGCCGTTCATCGTCATCGACACGGTCATCCTGTCGAGCGGGATGCCGTCGAAGAGCTGCCGCATGTCGTAGATCGAGTCGATCGCCACGCCCGCCATGCCGACGTCACCCGTCACGCGCGGGTGGTCGCTGTCGTAGCCGCGGTGGGTCGGCAGGTCGAAGGCGACCGACAGGCCCTTCTGACCGGCGGCGAGGTTGCGTCGGTAGAACGCGTTGGACTCCTCGGCGGTGGAGAAGCCCGCGTACTGGCGGATCGTCCAGGGCTGGTTGACGTACATCGTCGGGTACGGGCCGCGCAGATACGGCGCCATGCCCGGGTAGGTGCCCAGGAAGTCCAGCCCCTCCAGGTCACGGCCGGTGTACAGCGGCTTGACCGCGATCCCTTCCGGGGTCTCCCACAGGGGTTCGTCCCCGCCTGTGGCCTGCTTGACGGCCGTGCGCCACTCGTCGGCGCCGCCCGCGGCGGCCGGGGTCCCCAGCTCGATCCCGGAGAAGTCGGGGATTCCCATCAGGACACTCCCATGCGGTCGAGGGCGGCGGACAGCACGGCGACCGCGTCGCAGCCCGCGAAGACGTAACTGTCGACATCGGTGTACTGCCCGGGGCGGCCCGCGAGGAACACGTGCGCGGCGCCCGCCGACCTGAACTCGGCGGCCACCGTCTCGGCCCGCTCCTCGTAGAGGGCGTCACTGGAGCACAGGCACACCTCCGTGGCACCGCTCTCCTCGAAGGTGCCCTCGGTGACCGGCTCGACGCCGCCCGCCTGGAAGAGGTTCGAGGCGAAGGTGAGGCGCGCGGTGTGGGCGGCGGCCGGGCCGAGCGCGGCCAGGAAGATCCGCGGCCGGGAGCCGGTGGCGGCCAGGTGGGCGTCGGAGCGGGCGCGCAGGGCCTCGTACGCCTCGTCGCGGCGGACCCGCGGGAGGCCCCCCGACCTGGGCTCGGGCGCGGGCGCACGCTCCACGGGCGGCTCGGTGAGGTTCGGGAACTCGCTGACGCCGGTGATCGGTTCGCGCCGCTTGGCGAGCTTGCCGGTACGCGCCTGCCACGTCTCGGCCAGGTCCTGGCCCAGCTGCCCGGAGCGCAACGCGGCCGCCTGGCCGCCCGCCTGCTCGATCCGCTGGAAGAACGCCCAGCCCGCCCGGGCCAGTTCGTCGGTGAGGGTCTCCACGTACCAGGAGCCGCCCGCCGGGTCGATCACCCGGGCGAGGTGCGACTCCTCGATGAGGATGGTCGAGGTGTTGCGGGCGATGCGGCGCGCGAACGCGTCCGGCAGGCCGAGCGCGTGGTCGAAGGGCAGCA
This sequence comes from Streptomyces sp. NPDC012935, assembly GCF_042900345.1. Classification (NCBI taxonomy): domain Bacteria; kingdom Bacillati; phylum Actinomycetota; class Actinomycetes; order Kitasatosporales; family Streptomycetaceae; genus Streptomyces; species Streptomyces sp. NPDC012935. The sequence continues at coordinate 1,026,071 of NZ_JBIBBC010000001.1, read as the reverse complement.
CGGTCACCGCGTCGGCGCCGCCGACCCCGGCGGCCAGCGTGGCGACCGTCGTGCGCAGCATGTTCACCCAGGGGTCCCGGCGCGTCATCATCACCGGCGAGGTGACGGCATGCTGCACCTGCGCGCTGGGCGCCCCGCAGACCTCGGTCACCCGCGCCCACAGCCGACGCGCGGCCCGCAGCTTGGCGATCGTCAGGAACTGGTCGGCGGTGGCCGCGTAGCGGAACTCCAGCTGGGCGCATGCCGCTTCCGCCGTCAGCCCCGCCTCGGTGAGCTCACGCAGATACGCGACGCCGGTCGCAAGCGAGGAGCCCAGCTCCTGCGCGGCCGAGCCGCCGGCCTCGTGGTACGGCAGCGCGTCCACGGTCAGCGCCCGTAGCCCCGGGTACTCCCCGGCGCACAGCCGCGCCAGCGAGGCGACCGGCGCGAACTGCGAGGACGTGCCCGTACGGGCTTCATGGCCGAGCGGATCGGCGCCGAGATTGCCGCGCGCGGCCTCCTTGGCGACGCCCCGCTCCTCGTACTGCCGCAGCAGCTCCCGCGCGGCGGGCTCCACGTCGGCTCCGGCGTCGAGGACGACAGGGGCCAGGTCGAGGTAGACGCCCTCCAGAGCCCGGCCGAGCGACGACACCGGGAGGCCGCCCTCGCCGAGGACCAGCCAGAGCGAGGTGACGCCGTTCTCCAGATCCGCGAGCACCAGGCCGTCCGTGAGGGCCGTGTGCCGCTGCCGCAGGTCCCAGCCGCCGGCCGTGTTGCCCTCGGCGCGACCGCCACGGACGAACGGGGCGAATCCGGGCAGACCGGGATCGGGTGCGGCTTCGCGCGAGGTGTACAGGGGGCGGGTGCGCAGCCCGTCCTCCAACGCAGTGGACAGGGCGTCTTCCGCCGCCGGGCCCGAGACGTCCTTGCCCGACTTGCGCAGCACGCCTTCCACCAGGCGTTGCCATTGCTCATGGGTTGCGTCAGGGAACTCGGCGGCCAGCGAGAGCCCGTCGTCAGGCAGGACCGTCATGCTCGGATGCTAGGTCAGATCATCAAAGGAGCAGCAGAGGGCACGGCTGTGACCTTGCCCTCTTCCAAGTTGTGACGTGGGTCTCCGCGCCCTGCCGGGCCCCCGGGATGCCCGCTCGAACGCCCCCGCCGCAAGCTGGGCTTGATAGCCTCCGAGGGCCAGTCGAGCCACACCCGAGGCCAGGGAATCCGGTGCGAATCCGGAACTGACGCGCAGCGGTGAGGGGGACCGGCGGGGCACAGACGCACGCCACTGGGAGACCGGGAAGGCGCCCCGTCGGGACGAACCCGAGTCCGAAGACCTGCTGGCACTCCACGCCCGCGCGTGGAGGACGTCCGTAGGCCAGGCTCCGCGTACGAGCCCCGACAACCGAGGCACGCCTGTGTACCGTTTTGCCCTCCGTCCCGCCGCCCTGCTGCTGGCGCCCGCCCTCCTGCTCACCGCGTGCGGCGGCTCGGGAAGCGGCAGTACCGACGACACCGGGAAGTCCGCCGCCGCGGGCTACCCGCTCACCCTCGACAACTGCGGCCACCAGGTCACCCTGAAGTCGCCCCCGAAGCGGGCCGTCTCCCTCAACCAGGGCACCACGGAGATCCTGCTCTCCCTCGGCCTCGCCGACCGGGTGGCCGGCACGGCGACCTGGACCGACCCGGTCATGAAGGGACTGCAGAAGGCGAACGCCTCCGTGCCGCGGCTCGCGGACAACGCGCCCTCCTTCGAGAAGGTCCTGGACGCCGAGCCCGACTTCGTGACCTCCTCCTTCGTCTCCACCCTCGGCAAGGGCGGTGTCGCCACCCGCGAGCAGTTCGAGAAGCTGGGCGTGCCCACCTACGTCTCGCCCTCCGACTGCTCGGCGGGCAAGGACAACGGCAGCGGCGGCGACGGCTCGCGTTCCACCCCGCTCACCCTCGACACCGTGTACGGCGAGATACGCGATCTGGCCCGTGCGTTCGGCGCCGCCGAGCGCGGCGAGAAGCTGGTCGCCGAGCTGAAGGAGCGGGTGCACAAGTCCACCGCAGGGCCCGCCGCCTCCGATGTCACCCTGATGTACTGGTTCGCCAACTCCCAGTCGCCCTACCTCGCCGGCTGCTGCGGCGCGCCGGGTGCCATCACCCGCGCCGTCGGCGCCCGGAACGTCTTCTCCGACACCCACGACGAGTGGCCCCAGATCGGCTGGGAGACCGTCGCCGACCGAGACCCCGACGTCATCGTGATCGGCGACCTCACACGCAAGCAGCAGACCGCGGAGAGCGCCGAGGCCAAGATCCGCTTCCTGGAGACCGACCCCGCCACCCGCAACCTGACCGCCGTGAAGAAGAAGCGGTACGTCCTGCTCAGCGGTCAGGCGATGAACCCGTCCATCCGCACGGTCGAAGGGATCGAGAAGGTCGCCGCGGGCCTGCGCGACTTCGGGCTCGCCGGGCCCGCGGGACTCGCCAAGTGAGCGTCCGTACGCCGCTGCTGACCCTCGGCGGCCTGGCGGCGCTGCTCGCGTCGGTCGCCGTCGCCGTGACGATCGGGCCGGCCGACATCTCCACGGCGGACGTGTGGGCGTCCGTGGCCGCCCATCTGGGCCTCGGCGAGGGCACGTTGGCGCCGCTGCGCGACGGCATCGTCTGGAACCTGCGCATGCCGCGCACGCTGCTCGCCGCGGTGTGCGGGGCCGGACTCGCCGTGTGCGGGGCGGTCATGCAGTCGCTGTTGCGCAATCCGCTGGCCGATCCGTTCGTCCTCGGGGTGTCCTCCGGCGCGTCCACGGGAGCGGTCGCAGTGGTCGTGCTCGGGGTCGGCGGGGGAGTGGTGTCGCTGTCGGCGGGAGCCTTCCTCGGCGCGCTGGCCTCCTTCGCCATGGTGCTGCTGCTCAGTCACGTCCTCGGCGGCAGCACGGACCGGGTCGTGCTGTCCGGGGTCGCGGCCATGCAGCTGTTCTCCGCGCTGACCTCGTTCATCGTGCTGACCTCCGCCGACGCCGACACCACCCGTGCCGTGCTGTTCTGGCTGCTGGGCTCGCTCACCGGCGCCGACTGGGGACAGGTGCTGCTGTGCACCGCCGTACTGGCCGTCGTCCTCGCCGTCTGCCTTGGGCACGCCCGCACCCTGGACGCCTTCGCCTTCGGGGACGACGCCGCCGCCGGGCTCGGCGTCCGCGTCGCCCGCACCCGGCTGGTCCTGCTCTGCGCGACCGCGCTGCTCACCGCCGCCCTGGTCAGCTGCGCCGGCGCGATCGGCTTCGTCGGCCTGGTCCTGCCGCACGCCACCCGCGCCCTCACCGGCTCCGGTCACGCCCGCCTGCTGCCGGTCACGGCACTGACCGGAGCCGTCTTCCTGGTGTGGGTGGACACCGCCGCCCGCACCGTCCTCGACCCCCAGGAGGTCCCCGTGGGCGTCGTCACGTCCCTCATCGGCGTACCTGCCTTCGTCGCCGTGCTCTACCGGGGACGGAGGACGGCGGCATGACCAGCCTGCGCACGGACCGTGTCGTACGGCGCCTCGCCGACAAGGTCGTCGTCGACGGCGTCACCCTCACCCTGAGTCCCGGCGAGACCGTCGGCCTGCTCGGCCCCAACGGCTCCGGCAAGTCGACCCTGTTGAGACTCCTCGCCGGGGTCCTCGCCCCCTCCGCCGGGGTCGTCACCCTGGACGGGCGCCCGCTGCCCGAGGTCGGCCGCCGCGCCACCGCCCGGCGTGTAGCCACCGTCGAACAGCACGCCCACACCCAGACCGAGCTGACCGTCCGCGACGTCGTCGCCCTCGGCCGCATCCCGCACCGCCGTGCCTGGACGCCGCCGACGGCGGCCGACGGCGAGGCCGTCACCGCGGCCCTCGCCCGCACCGGGCTCACCGAGCGGGCCGCCCAGTCCTGGCACACCCTCTCCGGCGGCGAACGCCAACGCACCCAGATCGCCCGCGCCCTCGCCCAGGAACCCCGCGAGCTGCTCCTCGACGAACCCACCAACCATCTCGACATCCAGCACCAACTCGACCTGCTGGCCCTCGTCGCAAGCCTCCCGGTCACCACCGTGATCGCCCTGCACGACCTCAATCTCGCCGCGATGTACTGCGACCGCCTGCTCGTGCTGCGCGCCGGCCGCGCCGTCGCCGAGGGCACCCCGGCCGAGGTCCTGACACCGGCGCTCATCGAGCAGGTCTACGGCGTGCGCGCCGAGGTCACCGACGACCCCGGCCACCCCGTGATCCGCTTCCTGAGGCCGGCCGGCGGGCGGTGCTGACGTGCGGACACCCTCCAAACAGCCGGTACCCAGCCGGATCGTGGTGTGCCGGGACTGCTGCTGCGGGACCCCGAAGGTGCCCGGAGTCGATCACGCGCAGCAGACCGCGCGACTCGCCGAGAACGCGCCGGTGCGCATCTCCGACTGCCTCGGCGTGTGCGCACACGCCAATGTGATCGTCGTCCAGCCCTCCGCCGCGGGCCGCGCCGCGGGCGGCCGCCCCGTCTGGCTCGGCCTCGTCAACGACCCCGAAGCCACCGAGGACATCATCACCTGGGTCCGGGCCGGCGGCCCCGGCGTCGCACCCTGCCCCGACGTGCTCGACCTCTACACGTTCACCCCGCCCGGGCGCGCACGATGAGGGGGAGGGCCGCTCGGGTCACTCACCGCGCACACCGAAACGCCTCCAGCCCGAAGGCTGCCCTCCGAACGGGCCCGCCCTACTTCGTTGCCTGGAAGCCGCCGATCCTCTGCTCAAGCAACTCGGCCAGCCGCAGCGGGGTGCGGTCCTCGAGCATCGGACCGATGAGCTGCACTCCCACCGGCAGACCCTCGGGCGACCGGCCCGCTGGTACAGCGGTGGCGGGCAGACCGGGCATAGTGGCCAGACCGGCCCAGACGAGCTGGTCGAAGTACGGATACTCGACGCCGTCGATGTCGATCCGACGTTTCATCAGGTCAGGGTTGTGGTCGTGCGGGAACGCGGGAGTGGGCGTGATGGGACACACCACGGCGTCGAACTCGGCGAAGAACTGCCGCCAGCCATGGCGGTGGAGCTCGCGAAGGCTGTTCGCCTCGATCCAGTCGCGGTGGCTGAACACCATGCCGCGCAGCCGCGCCGCATCGAGACTCCGGTCGTCTGCGCTCAGTCCGGCGGCGCGGGCCCGCAACTGCTCGTACCCTTCGATGGGAAAACGTGCAACGGAGCCCGAGAACAGGAACTGCGTGTAGAGCACCGCGGCTTCGGTCAGATCGGGCAGCAGCGGACTGTCCCGCTCGACGCGGGCACCGCCGTCGACAAGCGCGTCGGCCACGCGGCCCACGCCCGTCCGCACGGCGGACCCGGTCGGAATGAGGGGATGCTCGTCCAGGACCAGGACCCGGAAGTCGCGCAGCCGTTCGTGGCGCGCGGGCGGCAGCGTCAGGTGGTACGCCAAACCGCGCGTCAGTGGGTCCGGTCCGGCCATGACGTCGAGCAGGAGCGTGAGGTCGCGAGCGGTGCGCGCCATCGGACCGACGACGGCGAGTTCGTGCTCGACCGGCAGGGCCGGCCCGGGCGGCGCGACCATGCCGCGGCTCGCCGCCAGCCCGAGTGTCGGCTTGTGCGCGTAAACGCCGCAGAAATGCGCGGGGGTGCGCAACGAACCGGCGAGGTCGGAGCCGATGGACAGCGCCCCGAATCCGCAGGCCAGGGCCGCCGCCGAGCCGCCGGAGGATCCGCCCGACGTACGACGGTGGTCCCACGGGTTGTTGGTGGTGCCGTAGATCTCGTTGAAGGTTTGCACGTCCTGCAGCCCCACGGGCACATTGGTCTTGCCGAGCACCACCGCGCCCGCGGCCTTGAGCCGCGACACCTGCACCGCGTCCTCGGCCGGCACGAAGTTCCGGTGCGGCGACATACCCCAGGTCGTGGGCAGCCCCGCAATGTCGTACGACTCCTTGACCGTCACCGGAATGCCCAGCAAGGGCCGGTCCTCCCCGCGGGCACGCGCCCGGTCGGCACCGCGCGCGGCGGCCCGTGCACGGTCGAAGTCGGGCACACAGATCGCGTTGACCGCATCGTCGTCCCGCTCAATATGGGCGATCGCCTCGTCAGTCAGTTCCGCCGAGGTCACTTCACCGGCACGCAAGGCAGCCGCGAGTTCTTCGGCCGTCGGAAAATTCCACTCCATGAAATCAGACGGTACGAGTGCCTGAGAGAGGCCACGAAACGGCGCCTCGTGCAACGGGGTTGGAAAGATCCCGGAAAGACTGGCCAACGTGCCCGAGGGCATGCCAACGTAGACGACCTTGCAAGAAACCCCAGTTCAGAGAGGTCGAGGAAGAAGAGGCCCAGGGCGATCGACAGCCTCCTGAGGGAACGGGAGCAGCAGACGCCGGGCCGATACATGCAAACAGCGAGGTGAGAGGCTCCGTGTTCACGACCCGACCGACCCTCCAGGGCACCTTTGGCATGGTGTCCTCCACCCACTGGCTCGCCTCGCAGTCGGCGATGGCCGTGCTGGAGGGCGGGGGCAACGCGTATGACGCCGCCGTGGCGGGCGCGTTCGTGCTGCATGTCGTGGAGCCGCATCTCAACGGCCCGGCCGGTGAGGTGCCGATTTTGATCGCACCGGCGGGCGGCGAGGTGCGCGTGGTGTGCGGGCAGGGCGTGGCGCCCGCCGGTGCGACCGTCGCGCACTACCGGGGGCTCGGGCTGGACCTCGTACCCGGGACCGGCCCGCTCGCCGCCGCCGTGCCCGGCGCGTTCGACGCCTGGATGCTGCTGCTGCGGGACCACGGCACCAAGACGCTCGCCGATGTGCTCAAGTACGCCATCGGCTACGCCGAACACGGGCACGCGCCCGTCGAGCGGGTCGGCGAGACGGTCGAGACCGTCCGGGAGCTGTTCGAGACGCAGTGGCCGTCGTCCGCCGAGGTGTACCTGCGGAACGGGCAGGCCCCCCGGCCCGGGGAGCTGCTGCGCAATCCCGCCCTCGCTGCCACCTGGAAGCGGCTGCTCGACGAGGTCTCCGAAGCCGGGGACCGGGTCGCGCAGATCGAGGCCGCGCGGGAGGTGTGGCGGACCGGCTTCATCGCGGAGGCCCTCGTACGGCAGGCCGGGCGCCCCACCATGGACACCAGCGGCGAGCGGCACTCCGGCACGCTCGACGCCGCCGACCTCGCCGACTGGTCCGCGACCTATGAGGCGCCGGCGACGTACGACTGGAACGGCTGGACCGTGTGCAAGGCCGGCCCCTGGAGCCAGGGCCCGGTCCTGCTCCAGCAGCTCGCGCTGCTCCCGCCCGAGCTGCCCCGGTACGGGTCCGCCGAGTACGTCCATCTGCTGATCGAGGGCTGCAAACTGGCCATGGCCGACCGGGAGGCCTGGTACGGCGACGCGGCCGACGTACCGCTCGCCGAGCTGCTGTCGGACCGGTACAACGCGGACCGGCGGGAGCTGGTCGGCGAGAAGGCCTCCCACGAGCTGCGGCCCGGCAGTCCGGGCGGCCGCGTCCCGCGACTGTGCGCGCACGCGCGCGTGGCAGCCGCCGAAGGGCCCGGCATCGACGCGCTGGGCGGCGGGGAACCGACGGTCGCCAAGCGACCGACCTCACCGGTGCCGGGCGAGCCCGAGGTCGCCACCGACGGAGGCACCCGAGGCGACACCTGCCACCTCGACGTCGTCGACCGCTGGGGCAACATGATCGCGGCCACGCCCAGCGGTGGCTGGCTCCAGTCCAACCCCGTCGTGCCCGAACTGGGCTTCCCGCTCGGCACCCGGCTGCAGATGACCTGGCTGGAGGAGGGCCTGCCGAACTCGCTGACCCCGGGCCGCCGGCCCCGCACCACCCTCACGCCCTCCATCGCCCTGCGCGACGGCGTGCCGGTCATGGCCTTCGGCACGCCCGGCGGGGACCAGCAGGACCAGTGGCAGCTGCACTTCCTCCTCGCGGTCGCGCTGCGCGCCCCGGTCCGCGGCAGCCTCGACCTCCAAGGCGCGATCGATGCCCCCAACTGGCACAACGACAGCTTCCCCGGCTCCTTCTACCCGCGTGGGATGCGACCGGGGAGCGTCACGGTCGAGTCCCGGACGGACGCCGAGGTGGTGGAGGAGCTGCGGCGTCGTGGCCACGTGGTGACGGTCGGTGATGACTGGTCGGAGGGCCGGCTGTGCGCCGTCGCCAGGGACCCGGAGACCGGCGTCCTGTCGGCGGCGGCGAATCCACGGGGGATGCAGGGGTACGCAGTCGGCCGCTGAGGACGTGCCCGCGCCGCCGAGCCGCCCGAGAACAGGCCTCTGACCTGCCGATACCGGCACCACGAGTTCACGTCGATGCCATCCCGTGTCCACCCGGCAGGCGGGGGTTGTCAGAGGGACGTGCTCTTATGGAGGGGTGATCGAAAACAACGAAACCATCGACGAGTTTCTCGCACAGCACGCGGCAGACGTGGAAGAAGCGGTCCGCAAGGCGGCCGCGACCGAGATCATGCCCCGCTTCCGGCAGCTCGCCGCACACGAGGTCGACCAGAAGAACGGACCGCACGACCTGGTGACCGACGCCGACCGGCTCGCCGAGCAGTACCTCACCGAGACACTCGGCGCGCTCCTGCCCGGCTCGGTCGTGGTCGGCGAGGAGGCGGTGCACGCGAACCCGGCGTCGTACGACGCGATACGCGGTGACGCCCCGGTCTGGATCGTCGACCCCGTCGACGGCACCCGCCAGTTCGTGCACGGGGACGACGGCTTCTGCACCCTGGTCGCGCTCGTCCGGCACGGCGTCCTGCTCGCCTCCTGGACCTACGCCCCGGCCCGCGAGCAACTGGCCACGGCGGTAAGGGGCAAGGGCGCCTTCCTCGACGGCGAGCGACTGCACGCCGGCACGCCGGATCCCGGCCGCGACCTGCGGGTGGCCACATCCCACCCGGACTACACGACCGACGAGCAGAAGCAGGCGCTGCTCGCCCTGTGGACCGAGGGCGTGCGGCCCCGCGCCTGCGGTTCGGCGGGGCTGGAGTATCTCGCCGTCGCCCGGGGCGAGTTGGACGCGACCGCGTTCAGCTGGGAGGCCGCCTGGGACCACGCGGCGGGCATCCTCCTGGTCGAGGAGGCGGGCGGCGCCCACCTGACCCGCACGGGCGAACCGTTCCGCATCACGGGCGGCAACGCGCTGCCGTTCACCGCGGCCCGTGACGCGGCCACGGCGCGCCGGGTGGCGGGCCTGCTCTCGGCGGAAATCTGATCGTCCCAGCGCTCGGCCGGCCGCACTTCGATCAGCCCGGCGCCCCCGGGTGGGGCACCGCGCCCTGCTGTGTCAGTGCCCCGGCATATCCTGATCCTTCAAGGCCATCGGCTGACGAAGGAGTCCGAAGGTGCCGTCGATGCTCGATGCGGTCGTGGTGGGTGCGGGGCCGAACGGACTGACCGCTGCCGTGGAGCTGGCCCGTCGCGGCTTCTCCGTGGCCGTGTTCGAGGCACGTGACACGGTCGGCGGAGGGGCCCGCACCGAGGAGCTGACCCTCCCCGGCTTCCGGCACGACCCGTGCTCCGCCGCACACCCTCTCGGTATCAACTCGCCCGTGTTCCGGACCATGCCGCTCGACCGCTACGGCCTCGAGTGGCTGCACGCCGAGCTGCCCATGGCCCACCCCTTCGCCGACGGCACCGCGGCCGTGCTGGCACGCTCCGTCGCCGAGACGGCCGCCTCCTTCGGCCCGCGCGACGCGGGCGCGTATCGCAGGCTGGTGGATCCGTTCCTGAGCAAGTGGGACACCCTGGCCCGCGACTTCATGTCCCTGCCCCTCACCGCGCTCCCCAGGGACCCGGTCACGCTCGCCCGGTTCGGCCTGGTCGGACTGCCGCCGTCGACATGGCTCATGCGGCGCTTTCACGACGAGCGGGCCAGGACCCTGTTCGCCGGCCTCGTCGCGCACGTCATGGCGCCACTGGGCGGCTTCGCCACCGGCGCCATCGGCCTGGTCTTCGCCCTCGCCGCACACGCCCGCGGCTGGCCCCTGGCCCGCGGCGGCTCCCAGTCCATCTCCGACGCCCTCACCGCCTATCTCAAGGACCTCGGCGGCGCCGTCCACACCGACTACGAGGTCAAGCGGCTCGACGATCTGCCGCCCGCGCGCGCCTACGTCTTCGACACCTCCCCCACGGCCCTGGCGCGCATCGCCGGCTTCGGCCGCTACTACGAGGGCTACCGCTACGGCCCCGGCGTCTTCAAGATCGACTACGCGCTGGACGGCCCGGTGCCGTGGACCTCGCCGGAGGCCCGCCGCGCCGGCACCGTACAGATCGGCGGGAACAGCGCGGAGATCGCCACCGCTCTGCGCGCCGCGTCCCGGGAGGGCCGGGCGCCCGGCAAACCGTTCATGATCACGGTGCAGCCCAGCGTCGTCGACCCCACCCGGGCCCCCGCGGGCCAGCAGGTCTTCTGGGCGTACGGACACGTGCCGAACGGCTGGACCGGAGACCTCACGGACGCCCTCGAGCGTCAACTGGAGCGCTTCGCCCCGGGGTTCCGCGACCGCGTCCTCGCCCGCGCGACGGCCGGCCCGGCCGAACTCGTCGCCCGCAACGCCAACTACGTCGGCGGCGACATCGGCTCCGGAGCGGCCTCCGGACTCCAACTCCTGCTCCGGCCCAAGCTGTCGCTCTTCCCCTACCGCACCCCGCACCCGGCGGTCTTCATCTGCTCGTCGGCGACCCCGCCCGGTCCCGGCGTGCACGGCATGTCCGGGCACAACGCGGCCAAGGCCGTGTGGCGGCGGCTGCGGCAGGAGCCCTGAGGCCGATCCTGCTCAAACGACCCACCTTTACCGGTAGTTCGGGCCGTGCAGTAAGAGAAATCCGTGTTCTCTTTGTCACTTCTCCTACCGGGGGGTAGGTACCTGAATGGTCAACAGCCCCCGAGTAGGGTGCGGCCATGAAAGATCGGAAAGCGGTTGTCCGCTTCGGATCCCGGTCTGCCGTGCACCTCACCGACCTCGCGCAGCTTGTCAGGGCGCCGGCCGCGCTGAGTGTCCCCGGTGACGTGATCGCGGGAGCGACAGCCGCCGGACGTCCGCTGGACGCCCGTACGTTCGGCGTGATGGGTTCCTCCGTCTGCCTCTACTGGGCCGGCATGGCCCTCAACGACTACGCCGACGCCACGGTCGACTCCGTCGAGAGGCCCGAACGACCGGTGCCGTCGGGTCGGATTCCCCGGCGTACGGCCCTCGCCGTGGCCGGCGGTCTCACCGCGGCGGGGCTCGGTCTTGCGGCTGCCGCGGGAGGTCGTCGCAGCGTGGGCGCTGCGCTGCCGTTGGCCGGGCTGATCTGGGCGTATGACCTGAAGCTCAAGTCCACGTCGGCGCGCGGCGTCGTGATGGCGGGGGCTCGGGTTCTGGACGTTCTGGCGGGAGCGGTTGTGCCCGGGGCCGGTGCGGAATCGGTCGGCGTCGCGCTTCGTCGGGCCGCCGTGCCTGCCGGGCTGGTCGGCGTTCATACCGGCACGTTGATGGCGCTCAGCCGGCACGAGATCGGTGGTGCGCCCGTGCGGGTTCCGGTCGGGACGCTTGCGGTGTCAGCGGCTGCGGCCATCGCAACGGCTGTTCCGGTTGCCCGAGTCGCCACGGGAAGTGCCGCGAAGGGGCGGCAGGCGTCTGCTGCGCCGTTGGGGCTGGTCGCGCAGTTCCCCGCGCCCCTGGGGGGCGTTGCGCTTGCCGCCCGCTCCGGGAAGCTCCGTACTGCTGTCGCCGCCGCCGGGTCCCTCGCTTACCTCGGCACATACGGCACCGCCCAGGCCCGTGCCGTGCAAAAACCCTCGGCCGAGAACGTACGGCGGGCCGTCGGAGCCGGGATCATCGGGCTGATGCCCCTGCAGGCGGCGCTGACCGCGCGCGCCGGGGCACCGGCCGTCGCCGCGGCGCTCGGCGTCGTCCACCCCCTCGCGCGACGGCTCGCCCGACGCATATCCCCCACCTGAGACCCACCACCTCCGTGTGAGGAACCCGCACCATGAGACGTCCCCCCACTTCTCCCCCCACTCCTCTCAAGTTCGGCTACGGCACCAACGGCTTCACCCACCACCGGCTGACCGACGTCCTCGTCGTCCTCGCCGACCTCGGCTACGACGGCGTCGCCCTCACCCTCGACCACGGTCACCTCGACCCGTACGCCGACGATCTGCCCCGGCGTGTCACCGCCCTCGCGCGGCAGCTCGCGCGGCACGGCCTGGAGGTGACGGTGGAGACCGGTGCGCCGTACTTCCTCGACCCCTGGGGCAAGCACCTGCCCACGCTGATGTCGGACGGCTCCGAGCTCAGGATCGACCTGCTGCGCCGCGCCCTGCGCATCGCCGCCGACCTCGGCTCGCCCACGGTCCACCTGTGCAGCGGCCCGGCACCCGGGGGACTGCCGGAGCGGGACGCGTGGAAGCGGCTCGCGGGCGGTGTCGAGACCGTGCTGGAGACGGCGCAGAAGTACGGGGTGGCGCTGGCTTTCGAGCCGGAGCCGTACATGTTCGTCGACACCGTGGAACGCTGTCTGCACCTCGCCCGACTGGTGGGCGGGCACGAACTGTTCGGCATCACGCTCGACGTCGGCCACGCGCACTGCGTGGAGGAACCTTCCGTGCTCGACTGCGTGCACCAGGCGGCACCGCTCCTGCGCAACGTGCAGATCGAGGACATGCGGCGTGGCGTCCACCAGCACCTCGAATTCGGCGCCGGGGAGATCGACTTCCCGCCCGTACTGGATGCCCTGCGCGATCTGAACCACCGCGGTCTGGTCTCCGTGGAGATCCAGGGCGGCTCGCTCGACGCGCCCGAGGTCGCCCGCCGCTCCGTCGAGTTCCTGCGCGCGGCCGAACGGGCCGGCACGCGCGTCTAGCCCCCTCCCCGCCGCTCCTTGCTCGACTCGCCTCACCCTCCCGGAAGTTGTTCCCCCCATGGTTGTCATAGCCGGATCCTTCACGACCCCCGCGGACCCCCACCCCGCCCTGACCGACGTACTCGACCCCACGGCCCGCACCTGGCTGGACGACAGCGTCGCCGAGGTCGCCGCCGAACCCACCGCCGTACGGCGACTCTTCCCCGCCGCCCGAAGGCGCTGCGGACACGGGCGCCTCACCGGCTACTGGACCGTCGACGAGGCCGCCCGGGCCGTCCTGCTCACCGCACTGCCCCAGCGCGGCCAGGCCCTCGCCGACGAGGTCACCCGCCTCCACCGGCACGGTGACCCGGCGGAGCAGCGCGCCATCCTGCGCACCCTGCCCCTGCTCGACCTGGGCGACCTCGCGCTGCCCATCGTGAGGGAAACCCTGCGCGGCAACGACACCACCCTGATCGAGGCCGCCGTCGGCCCCTACGCCGCCGCTCACCTTCCGGACGCCGAGTACCGCCAGGCCGTACTGAAGTGCGTCTTCTGCGAGATCCCGCTCGCCCGCGTCGCCGGCCTCGGCGCACGTGCGGACCGTGAACTGGCCCGTATGCTCGCCGACTTCGCCCACGAGCGGATCGTCGCGGGGCGGGACGTACCCCAGGACATCCTGCCCGTCGTCGGTGCCTTCCAGGACGTCATCGGCGCGGAACTCAACCAGGCACTCAAGGAAGCGGAACTCAACCAGGCACTCAAGGAAGAGGGCTGACCGTGCGCATCTTCGACCCCCATATCCACATGACCTCCCGGACGACCGACGACTACGAGGCGATGTACGCCGCCGGGGTGCGCGCGGTCGTCGAGCCCGCCTTCTGGCTGGGCCAGCCCCGCACCTCGCCCGAGAGCTTCTACGACTACTTCGACGGGCTGCTGGGCTGGGAGCCGCACCGCGCCGCGCAGTTCGGCATCCAGCACTTCTGCACCATCGCGCTCAACCCGAAGGAGGCGAACGACCCCCGGTGCCTCCCGGTCCTCGACGAACTGGACCGATACCTCGCCAAGGACCGGGTCGTCGCCGTCGGCGAGATCGGCTACGACTCGATGACCCCGCAGGAGGACGAGGCGCTCGCCCGGCAGCTCCAGCTCGCCGTCGAGCACGAGCTGCCCGCCCTCGTGCACACCCCGCACCGCGACAAGGCCACCGGCACCAGGCGCACCCTGGACGTCGTACGGGAGTCGGGCATCGACCCCGAACTCGTCGTCCTCGACCACCTCAACGAGCTCACCGTCGGCATGGTCCTCGACAGCGGCTGCTGGGCCGGGTTCTCGATCTACCCGAAGACCAAGATGAGCGAGCACCGGATGGTCGAGATCCTCAAGGAGCACGGGACGCGCCGGATGCTGGTCAACTCGGCCGCGGACTGGGGGCGTTCGGACCCACTGAAGACCCGGAAGACCGCCGATGCCATGCTCGCCGCGGGGTTCGACGACGACGCCGTGGACGAGGTGCTGTGGCGCAACCCCGTCGCCTTCTACGGCCGGAGCGGGCGGCTGGAGCTGGAGGAGCCCAAGCCGGACGAGGCGGCCACCTTCCAGGGCAACTCCATACGCCGCGGGGGAGCGTGAGCATCGCATGCGCTTCCTGCATCCGGACGGCACGACCGTCCACCTCGGCTACTGCAGCAACGTCCACCAGGCGGAGGACCTCCAGGGCGTGATCGCCCAGCTCGCGCAGTACGCCGAGCCCGTGCGTGAGCGCCTGGGCGCCGACCGGCTCGGGATCGGGCTGTGGCTGGCGCGCCCCGTGGTCACCGAACTCGCCGACGACGAGGCGGCGTTGGAGCGGCTGAAGGCAGAGCTGCGGACACGCGGCCTGGAGACCGTCACCCTCAACGCCTTCCCCTACGCCGGTTTCCACCGCGAGGTCGTCAAGAAGGACGTCTACCTGCCCGACTGGGCCGACGAGGCCCGGCTGAAGTACACCCTGGACTGCGCCCGCGTCCTCGCCGCCCTCCTCCCGGACGACGTCGGACACGGCAGCGTCTCCACCCTGCCGCTGGCGTGGCGCACACCGTGGACGCCACCCTGTGCCGACGAGGCCCGGCACGCCCTGGACCGACTGGCCACCGGGCTCGCCGCGCTGGAGGCGTGGACGGGCCGCCGTGTCCGCGTCGGCTTCGAACCGGAACCCGGGTGCGTCGTCGAGACCACCACCCAGGCGGTACGGGAACTGGGCGGGCTGGACCCCGACCGGCTCGGCATCTGCCTCGACGCCTGCCATCTCGCCGTGCAGTTCGAGGAGCCGGCCGAGGCGCTGCGGCGGCTCGCGGAGGCCGGGCTGCCCGTGGTGAAGCTCCAGGCGTCCTGTGCCGTGGAGGCGGAGCACCCGGCCGACCCGGCCGCCCGAGCGGCCCTGCACCGGCTCGCCGAACCCCGGTTCCTGCACCAGACCCGCACGCCGGCCGACGGCGACGTCCTGGCCGTCGACGACCTCCCGGACGCCCTCGGCGGTGACCTACCCGACGGCGGCGGGCCCTGGCGGGTCCACTTCCACGCCCCGCTGCACACCGAGCCCGAACCCCCGCTGCGCACCACCGCCGACCAGCTCGACCAGGTCCTCGCCGGGCTGCTGGGCGGGGCCTCGGCCGGCTGCGACCACATCGAGGTCGAGACCTACACCTGGTCCGTCCTCCCCGAACCCCCCACCGACCTGCCCGGCGGCATCGCCGCCGAACTCGCCTGGGCCCGGGACCGGTTGACCGGCCTCGGCCTCAAGGAGGACCCCTCATGACCGCACCGGCGAACCGCGTGGTCGTACTCGACATCGTCGGCCTGACCCCGAATCTCCTCAAGCACATGCCCGCCGTCGCAGCCCTCGGTGAGCGCGGCTTCCAGTCCCGCCTCGACACCGTGCTCCCCGCGGTGACCTGCACCGTCCAGTCCACCCTGCTCACCGGCGAACCCCCGGCCACGCACGGCGCCGTGGCCAACGGCTGGTACTTCCGCGACCTCGGCGAAGTCATGCTGTGGCGCCAGCACAACGCGCTCGTCGGCGGCGAGAAGATCTGGGAGACGGCCCGTAAGGCCAACCCGGACTACAAGGTCGCCAACATCTGCTGGTGGTACGCGATGGGCGCCGACGTCGACTGGACGGTCACCCCGCGTCCCGTCTACTACTCCGACGGCCGCAAGGAACCCGACTGCTACACCTGGCCGCCGTCCCTGCACGACGAACTCACCGACCGGCTCGGCCCGTTCCCCCTCTTCACCTACTGGGGCCCGAACGCGGGCATGCCCTCCACCCAGTGGATCCTGGCCGCCGCCCGCCAGGTCTTCGACGAACACCGCCCCGACCTCACGCTCGTCTACATCCCGCAGATGGACTACGAGCCCCAGCGCTCCGGCCCCGACTCACCCGCCACCATCGCCGCGGCCCATCAACTGGACGACGCCCTGCGCCCGTTGATCGACCGCTTCCTGAGCGAGGGCGCCACCGTCGTCGCGCTCAGCGAGTACGGCATCACGCCCGTCTCCCGCCCGGTCGACATCAACCGCGCCCTGCGCCGGGCAGGCCTGCTGGAGGTGTACACGCAGGACGGCATGGAGTACCTCGACCCCTGGACCTCGCGCGCCTTCGCGGTCGCCGACCACCAGGTCGCCCACGTCTACGTCCGCGACCCGGCCGACATCGACGCGGTCGCCAAGCTGGTCGCTGAAGTCGACGGTGTGGAGCAGGTGCTGGACGCCGACGGCAAGGCGGCCCACGGCCTGGACCACGAGCGCTCCGGCGAACTCGTCGCACTCGCCGACCCCGACGCCTGGTTCACGTACTACTACTGGCTGGACGACGATCGCGCCCCCGACTTCGCCCGCCAGGTCGAGATCCACCGCAAGCCCGGCTACGACCCGGCCGAGCTGCTGTACGACGAGACCGTCCCGGCGGTGAAGCTGCGCGCCGTCGGGCAGGTCGCCCGCAAGAAGCTCGGCTTCCGCTACCGGCTCAAGACCGTCCCGCTGAACCCGTCCGGCGTCCGCGGCAGCCACGGCCGCCTGCCCGCCGACCCGGACCACGGCCCCGTACTGCTGTGTTCGGAGCCGGACGGAGCGAGGGAGGCGTACGCGGCGACGGAGGTCAAGTCGCTGCTGCTGGGCCTCGCGGGCCTGCCCACGGAAGGAACGCAGAAGTGACGATCCACCCGCCGCTCCCCACCACCCGCCCGCTGCTCGACCCCGCCCCCGAATACGCCAAGTGGCAGTCCGAGGAGCCGATCCGCCGGGTCACGATCTGGGGCGACAACAGCCCCTGGCTGATCACCCGGTACGAGGACGCCCGTACGGTGCTGGCCGACGAGCGTTTCAGCGCGGACGCCAACCACCCCGACTTCCCCCACACTCGCCCCGGTGTCCCGCCGCAGGCCCCCGGCCTCTTCCACCAGATGGACCCGCCGGACCACACCCGGCTGCGCCGCATGCTCATCCCGGACTTCACCTTCCGGCGCGTCGAGCAGCTGGACGGCGCCATCCAGCGGATCTGCGACGACCTCCTGGACACGATGACCGGCGGCGGCGCGACGGAGGCGGACCTGGTCGCCTCGTACGCCCTGCCCCTGCCCACCCTGGCCATCTGCGAATTGCTCGGCGTCCCCTACGAGGACCACGGCTTCTTCCGCGAGAAGTCCAACGCCCTCACCAGCGTCGCCGGCGACCCGGCCGAGGCCATGGCAGCCCGCATAGCGCTCTACGGCTATCTGCGCGGCCTCATCGAGCGGCGCACGCACGACCCCGCCGACGACCTGGTCTCCCGCCTGGCCACCGAGCGCGTCGCGACCGGCGAGGCCACCCTCGACGAGGCGACGGGCATGGTCTCCCTGCTCCTCCTGGCCGGCCACGAGACGACGGCGAACATGTTCCCGCTGGCCGTGATCGCCCTGCTCCACAATCCCGCCGGGCTGGACGCCCTGCGCGCCGACGACTCCCTGTGGCCGGGCGCGGTGGAGGAACTCCTGCGCCACCTGACCGTCATCCACTCCGGGATACGGCGGGTCGCCACGCAGGACGTCGACGTGTCCGGCGTCCGTATCCGCGCGGGAGAGGGGGTGGTAGTGGCATTGCAGTCCGCCAACCGCGACCCGTCCGTGTACGCCGACCCCGACGCCCTCGACGTCAGCCGCGACGCGAGCGGCCACGTCGCCTTCGGACACGGCCTGCACCAGTGCCTCGGCCAGTCGCTGGCCCGCGCCGAACTCCGCCTCGGCCTGTCCACCCTGTTCAACAGGCTCCCGAACCTGCGCATGACGTCCCCGACCGAGTCGCTCGCCCTCTCGACGAGCACGGTCCACGGGGTGCGCTCGCTGCCGGTCGCCTGGTCGTGACCGGCGGCCGGCGGCCGTGGCTGCTATAGAGACAGTCATGACCAGCATCACGCTCGTGCAGGGCGACATCACGCGAGAGTCCGTCGACGCGATCGTCAACGCCGCGAACTCCTCCCTCCTCGGCGGGGGAGGAGTCGACGGCGCGATCCACCGCCGCGGCGGCCCGGCCATCCTCGACGAGTGCCGCAAGCTACGCGCCTCCCGGTACGGCAAGGGCCTGCCGACCGGGCAGGCGGTCGCCACGACGGCGGGGCAACTGGACGCGCAATGGGTGATCCACACGGTGGGCCCCGTCTGGGCGGCCACCGAGGACCGCTCGGAGCTGCTCGCCTCCTGCTACCGGGAGTCGCTGCGGGTCGCCGACGAGCTGGGCGCTCGCACGGTCGCCTTCCCCGCCATCTCCACCGGCATCTACGGCTGGCCCATGGACGACGGGGCCAGGATCGCGGTGGCTACCGTGCGGGCCGCGCAGACCTCAGTCGAGGAGGTCAGGTTCGTCCTCTTCGACAAGGCGGCCCACGAGGAGTTCGCCCGGCAGGTCGGGTGAGCGCGCGTCGTCAGAGGTCCAGCAGATCCCGCGTCCGTACCGGCAGGCCCGTCTCGAGGGAGCGGTTCGCGGCGAGGCCGGTGACCAGGGAGCGGGCGCCGTCGGCCGCGTCCGCGGCGCGGTTCAGGGGGTCCGGGGCCCGGGTGCCGAAGAGGTCCTCCAGCATGCGTACGTCACCGCCGCCGTGCCCGCCCTCGCCTGTGGCCACCTTGATCTCGCGCGGCTTCTCCCAGAAGCGGCGCAGCAGCAGCTCGGTGCGTCCGGCGGTGTCCTCCACTTCGGCGCCGTGCAGGACGGGGTCGGAGGTGTCCGTGCGCGGCTGGGGGCGGGTCCACGTCGACTCCTCCACCAGCAGCTCCAGGCGTCCTTCGCTGCCGTTGAAGGCGATCCGGTAGCCCTCCCAGGGGGAGTACGCGGTCAGGTGGTAGGTCAGGGTGGCACCGGTGGCGTAGCGGACCAGGACCGCCATGTCGTCCTCGATGCTCACGCCGGGCCCGAACACGTTCCGGTCGCGCTGGTAGCCGTCCTCCGCCTCCGCGTCCAGGTACAGGGCACTGAGCAGGGGCGAGTCGGCCAGGTGCACGGCGAAGGGGTCTGTCCGGGCGGCGGGGGAGCCGTGGGCGCGATCGTAGTCGCGGGCGAGACCGCGGCGCCGGCCGGCCTCGTCGCCGTAGAAGAACAGGCCGCCCTGTGCGTGGACGGTCTCGGGCCGGGTGGCCAGCCACCAGTTGACCAGGTCGAAGTGGTGCGTGGACTTGTGCACGATCAGGCCGCCGGAGTTGGCCTTGTCGCGGTGCCAGCGGCGGAAGTAGTCGGCGCCGTGCCGCAGATCGAGCAGCCACTCGAAGTGCACCGAGCCGACCTCGCCGATCTCTCCGGACGCGACGATCTCCCGTACGGCCGAATGCACCGGGTTGTAACGGTAGTTGAACGCGACCCGGACCTCACGGCCGGTGCGCTGCCGTGAGTCCAGGATGCGGCGCGCCTTGTCGGCGTCCGTGGTCATCGGCTTCTCGGTGACCACATCGCAGCCCGCCTCGAGAGCCCGCACGATGTAGTCGTCGTGGGTGTGGTCCACCGTGCACACCACGACCAGGTCGATCCGTTCGCGCCGCAGCATCTCGTCGAAGTCCTCGGCGCCGTACGACGGTACGGGCGCCCGGTCCGGGTGCGCCTCCGCGAGCCAGGCGTTGTGGACGGCCATGCGCCGGGAGTTGACGTCGCAGAATCCGGCCAGTTCGAACCGGTCCGCGTAGGGACCGGCCAGGGCCTCGGTGAACAGCCGGGCACGGGCACCCAGACCGACCACGGCGGCGCGGCGGTGTGCGGTGTCGGACGACATGCAGGTCTCCGTTCGACAGGGTCGGTATTTCGTACACCGTGCGTAACTTCGACCAGAAGATAGGGGTGAGCGCTGACCCCGTCAATGAAACCGTCAGGCTGTCTGTCTACCGTGGACCCATGACGGCATCGCTGGACGTGCTGGTGGTCGGCGCAGGGCCCACGGGGCTCGCGCTCGCCGCGCAACTGCGCTCCTACGGGGCCAAGTTCCGCATCGTCGACCGCTCCCTCGACCGGGTGCGCGAGTCCAGGGCTCTCGGCATCCAGCCCCGTACCCTGGAGGCGCTGGCGGGGTTCGGTGTGACCGACCGGCTCGTGGCCCGGGGCAATCCGGCGGTGCGGCTGAGCCTGCACCTGACCCGGCGCACGGTGTCGGTGCCGCTCTTCGACATCGGGGTGACCGACACGCCGTACCCCTTCCTGCTGTTCCTCTCTCAGGCCGAGACGGAGAGCGTGCTCGGCGAGCACCTGGCGGCGGGGGAGGTGTCCATCGAGCGCGGCACCGAGCTGGTCCGGCTGGAGCGACAGGGTTCCCGCGTCCTCTGCCGCCTGCGCGCCCGGGACGGTACGGAGGAAGTCGTGACGGCGCGTTACGTCGTGGGCTGCGACGGCGCCCACAGCACGGTGCGCGCGCAGGCGGGCATCGGCTTCGAGGGCTACGCCTATCCGCAGACGTATCTGCTCGCCGACCTGGAGGTGGACGGGCTGGAGCCGGGTTCCGTGCACTCGTACATGACCGGGGGCGGGATGGTGTTCTTCTTCCCGCTGGTCACGCCGGCGTCCTGGCGGATGCTCGCCGTGCGGCCGGCCGACGCAGCGGACGCCGAGGTGACGGTGCCGCTGCTGCAGCGGATCGCCGAGCGGTACGGCGCCCACGGGCTGGTTCTGCGGGATCCCGTCTGGATGACCGACTTCCGGCTCCACAACCGCGGCGCCACCCACTACCGTTCCGGACCCTTCTTCCTGGCGGGCGACGCCGCCCACATCCACAGTCCGGCCGGGGCGCAGGGCATGAACACCGGCATTCAGGACGCCCTCAACCTGGGCTGGAAGCTCGCCCTGGTGTGCCGGGGCGCCGCGCCGCAGGAGCTGCTGGAGACGTACGCGAGCGAGCGTGCCCCGGTCGGCCGCGAGGTGCGGCGGTTCACCGACCGCGCCTTCGTGATCGGCACCAGCCCTCATCCCGTCCTGAGGTTCGCCCGCGAGCAACTCGTCCCGCGCCTCGCCCCCTTGGCCGTACGGGCGACGATGCCCCGCCGCCGGATGTTCCGTACCGTCTCCGAACTCGGCATCCACTACCGCCGCAGCCCCGCCTCGGCGACGGGCCCCCGATCGCCCCGCCGCGGCCCGCGGGCCGGGGACCGGCTGCCCGACCGGCCGCACGGGCTCCAGGCCCGGGTCGCCGCTCCCGGCTGGCATCTGCTGCTGACCGGACCCCCGCACCTCTGGCCGGACCAGCGGCTCGCCCCGCTCCTGGACGGCCGGGCCGACCTGATCACCGTGCACCGCCTGGGCGATCGGAGCCCCTGGCCGGGTGTGGCCCAGGCGCTCGTACGCCCTGACGGCCACCTCGGCTACGTCGCGCGCGGCGCCGAGCCGGCGGGGCTGCAGGCCTACGTCGCCCGCTGGCTGCCGATCGCCACCGTGTGACACCACAGGTGAACGGCTCGCGGCGTTGATCCGTACCACTCTTCGCGCCGCCACACCGAGGAAGCACCGAGGAAGCACCGAGAAGCACCGGGGAAGAATCGTGCAGTCACACCGAGGAAGCATGGGCCGTATCGCGACGGTCGGCAGTCTGGCCCTCCTGCTCCTGACCACTGCGTGCGGCGGAGGTGAGGACGACGGAGCCGCCGCCGCGAAGAGCACTCCGGCGAACGTCTCCGCCACCGTCGCCGGAGTCGTGGCACCGGCAAAGGTCGAGGTGATCGCCGGCCTGACGGGCTGCAAGGTCAGGATCCGGACCGAGGCGGACGAACTGCGCGAGGGTGTCTGCCGCACCAAGAAGGGTGACTACCTCATCACCACGTTCCCGCAGGAGAAGTTCAAGCTCACCTGGCTGGACGCGGCCGCTGTCTATGGCGGCAAGTACCTTGTGGGCACCCGCTGGGTGGTCAGCGCGAAGCCGGAGGTGCTGGACCGGCTGCGGCCCCAACTGGGCGGAAAGATCCAGCAGTTGCGGGGCGTGGGCCCGACACCCGCCCCCAGCGCGTCGTAGCGCCGCCACCGGCGGAGGCTGCCCCGGCCCGGCCGGTGCGGGTCACTCCGCCGCGTCGCTGATGCCCAGGCGCAGATGCTCCACGTGGTACACGGCCTGGTCGAGCAGCTCGGCGACATGGTGGTCGTGCAGCGCGTAGACGACCGAACGACCGCGCCGCTCGCCCACCACCAGCCCCAGGTTGCGCAGCAGCCGCAGCTGGTGCGAGCAGGCGCTCTGCTCCATGCCCACCTCCGCCGCCAGCTCCGTGGCGGGCAGCGGACCCTCGCGCAGTCGCGCCAGGATCAGCAGACGCGAGGGGGTGGAGAGGGCCTGGAGGGTGGTGGCCACCTTGGCGACGTTGGCCGCGTCCAGGCGTACGCGCTCGGCGGCGTCCTGCGCGGCGGTGACGGCTCCATGACCCATGGCGGGTATCTTACTCATCGTACATGAACACATGAATGCTTCTTCATGTGTCTCGGAACCGGCCCGGCCCGACCGGCTCGGGCGATCCGGCGGCTCCCAGCCCAGCCGAGGTCGATGTCGGATTCTCGCCAGCCCGCCCCGCCCGCGTGGACGATGCTGGACACATGCAGAAGGGGATGCACACCGACACCGAGCGCTGCGTGCGCGCCGTCCAGTCCAAGGACGCCCGCTTCGACGGGTGGTTCTTCACCGCGGTCGTCACGACCGGTATCTACTGCCGGCCCAGTTGCCCCGTGGTCCCGCCCAAGCCGGAGAACATGCGCTTCCACCCGAGCGCCGCCGCCTGCCAGCAGGCCGGTTTCCGGGCGTGCAAACGCTGCCGACCGGACACCAGCCCCGGCTCCCCGGAATGGAACCAGCGCGCCGACCTCGTGGCCCGTGCGATGCGACTGATCGCCGACGGAGTCGTGGACCGCGAGGGCGTCCCCGGCCTCGCCGCCCGGCTCGGCTACAGCACCCGGCAGATCGAACGGCAGCTCCTCGCCGAACTGGGCGCCGGCCCGCTCGCCCTGGCGCGGGCCCAGCGCGCCCAGGCGGCCCGCCTCCTCATCGAGACGACGCCCCTGCCCATGGCGGACATCGCCTTCGCGTCGGGGTTCGCGTCCATCCGTACCTTCAACGACACCGTGCGCGAGGTCTACGCCCTGGCCCCGACCGACCTGCGCACCCGGGCGGCCCCGGCACCGCGCAGCAGCCCGGTGACTTCGGGAACCTCGCGGATCACGGAAGTCGCGGCGAGCACCGCCGGCGTCCTGACGCTGCGCCTGCCGTTCCGCACTCCCCTCAACCCCGACAACCTCTTCGGCCACCTCGCGGCGACCGCCGTCCCCGGCGTCGAGGAGTGGCGCGACGGCGCGTACCGGCGCACGCTCAGGCTGCCGTACGGCCGCGGCATCGTGTCCCTGACCCCGCGGCCCGACCACATCGCCTGCCGCCTCACCCTCAGCGACCTGCGCGATCTGACCGTCGCGATCAGCCGGTGCCGGCGCATGCTGGACCTGGACGCCGATCCGGTCGCGATCGACGACCAGTTGCGCACGGATCCGCTGCTGGCGCCCCTGGTCGACAAGGCGCCCGGCCGACGGGTGCCGCGCACGGTCGACGAGGCGGAGTTCGCCGTACGGGCCGTGCTCGGCCAGCAGGTCTCCACGGCGGCGGCCCGCACCCACGCGGCCCGCCTGGTCACCGCCCACGGCGAGCAGGTCGACGACCCCGAGGGCGGCCTCACCCACCTCTTCCCGGCCCCTGAGGCACTGGCCGAGGTGGACCCGGAGTCACTGGCGATGCCCCGCTCGCGCCGTACGACGTTCACCACCCTGGTCCGCCAACTCGCCGACGGTGACGTCCGCCTGGGCCCGGACAGCGACTGGCCGCAGACCCGGGCCCGGCTCCTGGCCCTCCCCGGCTTCGGCCCCTGGACGGTCGACGTCATCGCGATGCGCGCCCTCGGCGACCCCGACGCCTTCCTCCCCACCGACCTCGGCATCCGCCGCGCCGCCCAGGAGTTGGGCCTGCCGTCCACTCCCGCGGCTCTCACGGCCCGGGCGGCCGCGTGGCGCCCCTGGCGGGCGTACGCCGTCCAGTACCTGTGGGCGACGGACAGCCACCCGATCAACTTCCTCCCCGTGTAAGCACGTCAAAGGAACGCGTGATGAAGCAGCACACCCTCGTCGACAGCCCGTACGGCCCCCTCACGCTCGTCGCCGAGGAGGGCGTCCTGTGCGGGCTCTACATGACTGATCAACGCCACCGACCGGCCGAGGAGACCTTCGGCGCCCGCGACGAGTCCCTTTTCCGGGAGGCCGAGGATCAGCTGAAGGCCTACTTCGCGGGTGAGTTGAAGGAGTTCACCCTCGAACTGCGCCTGAGCGGAACCCCGTTCCAGCGCAGCGTCTGGGAGCAACTGCGCAACATCCCGTACGGCGAGACCCGCTCCTACGGCGAACTCGCCGACACCCTCGGCAACTCCGGCGCCTCCCGCGCGGTCGGCCTCGCCAACGGAGAATCCGATCGGCATCATCGTCCCCTGCCACCGAGTCGTCGGCGCGAACGGCAGCCTCACCGGATACGGCGGCGGCCTGGACCGCAAGCAGCGCCTGCTGGACTTCGAGAACGGAGCGGCCCTGTTCTGAACGGCCTTGTTTCAAACGGCCCTGTTCTGGAGGGGAATGGTCAGACGGGGCCTAGACCGCCCCCGCCTCACCGGCCCGCTCCGCGGCCCCGCGCTCCACACAGAACTCGTTGCCTTCCGGATCGGCGAGGACCGCCCAGCCCCGGCCCTCCGGTGTACGGCGGTCGTCGACCAGGGTGGCGCCGAGGGACAGCAGCCGCTCGACCTCCTCGTCACGGGTGCGGTCCTGCGGCTGAAGGTCCAGATGCACCCGGTTCTTGAGGGTCTTGCGCTCCGGGACGGTGACGAACAGCAGCCCCGCGCCCTCGATCAGCACCTCCTCGTCCCCGGGCTCGTCGTCCTCGTGCACGGGCAGGCCGAGCACCTGGGACCAGAAGCCGGCGAGGGCGAAGGCGTCGGCGGAGTCGATCGTCACATGGCGTATCCGAGAAGTCATGATCGTATTCTGGGTTACTCGGCCAACCCGCGCAGCAGCTTCGGCAGCGCCGTGCCGATCGGCTCGCGGATCACCTCGTCGGCGCGGTCGTCGTACGGCGTCGGCTCGGCGTTGACGATGACGAGCCGGGCGCCGTGGTCGGCGGCGACGCCGGCGAGGCCGGCGGCGGGCTGCACCTGGAGGGTGGTGCCGACGGCGATGAACACCTGACACGCCTTCGTGATCGCGACCGCCTCACCGAGGACCACGGGGTCGAGCCGCTCGCCGAACATCACGGTTGCCGACTTGAGGACGCCGCCGCACTCCAGGCACGGCGGATCGTCCTCCCCCGCCTCGACGCGCGCTATCGCGTCCTCCATCGGCCCGCGGGCATGGCACTTCGTGCAGACCACGCTCCGGGCGCTGCCGTGCAGTTCGAGCACCTTGCGGGTGGGCATCCCGGCGAGCTGGTGCAGCCCGTCCACGTTCTGCGTGATCACCCGCACCGGCACCCCGGACCGCTCCAGCTCGGCCACCGCCCGGTGTGCGGCGTTGGGCTCGGCCTTCAGCGTCCGGTTCTTGCGCCGCATCTGCCACGAGCGCCGCCGGATCTCCGGGTCGCCCATGTAGTACTCGTACGTCACGAGCTTCTCGGCCTCGGGATCGCGGCGCCACAGCCCGTTCGGCCCGCGGTAGTCGGGGATGCCGGAGTCGGTCGAGATGCCGGCGCCGCTGAGGAGGGCGACGAGGGGCTTGGTCATGCTGCCGAGGGTAGGACGAGCGTCGCACGGGCGGCGAATGGATATTCGAGCCGGCGAGCCCGTCGCCGGCCGACCGATCCGGTGGCCCGTCCCTGGCCGACCGATCCGGTGGCCCGTAGTCGGCCGACTGATCCGGTGGCCCGTCCCTGGCCGACTGATCCGGTGGCCCGTCGCCGGTCAGCCCACCCGGTGGCCGGTCGCCGGTCAGCCCACCCGGTGGCCGGTCGCCGGTCAGCCCACCCGGTGGCCGGTCGCCGGTCAGCCCACCCGGTGGCCCGTGGCCGGTCAGCCCACCCGGTGGCCGTTCTCCAGCTCCGCAGTTCCGCCGCCGTCCGCGAGCACCTCCAGTGCGGCCAGGACGCGGCGGCCCAGGGCGCCCGGCAGATGAGCGGTGATCTCCTCGCGCGGCACCAGACGCCAGGACAGCAGCTCCTCCTCCTGCAGGCGGATCGCCTTGAAGTCGTCCTCGCCGAGGACCCCGCCGTCGTACAGGTACGCCACCAGCGGTGGCCGCCCCGTGCCGTGCACCCAGTCCACCGCGAGGAGCCGGCCCAGGTCACGGTCCAGACCGATCTCCTCCGCCGTCTCCCGGCGCGCGCCCTGGCGGGGCGTCTCGCCGTCGTCGGACTCGATCGTGCCGCCCGGAAGCGCCCAGCCCTCACGGTAGTTGGGCTCGACGAGCAGTACCCGGCCCTCGGCGTCCCGGAACAGGGCGGCGGCACCGGCGAGGACGCGCGGCAGACTTGCGATGTACGCGGCGAAGTCAGGCGTGGTGGTCATTGGGGAAGCGTAACCAGCCTGGGAACCCGGCCCCGCCGCCCCGTCCCCCGGCCGGACCGGCTAGACGTCCGCCTCCGCCTCCACCTCCGCCTCCGCGAGCCGCACCGTCCGCTCCGCCAGCTCACTGATCCGCATCCCGTCGAACCCGAACACCGCACTGCGGACCGTGTCCTCCAGCGGCCCCGTCCACTGGTCCGGGATCGCCTCCGCCCCGGTCAGCACTCCCGCCACCGAGCCGGCCGTCGCCCCGTTCGAGTCGGTGTCCAGGCCGCCGCGCACGGTCAGCGTGATGCTGCGGGTGAAGTCGCCGTCGCCGTACAGCAGCCCGGCGGTGAGCACGGCCGCGTTCGGGACGGTGTGGATCCAGCCGAGCCCGGCGGTCTCCTCGGCGACCGTGGTGAGCGTGTCCTCCCAGGTCATCCGGGTGTCATGGAGCGAGACGACGCGGCGTACGGTGCGGGCGAGTCGGCTGCTCGCCGGGATGACGGCGAGCGCCTGGTCGACCGCGTGGCGGACCGTGGCCGCCGTGAACGCCGCCGCGACCAGCGCCGCCGCCCACATCGCGCCGTACACCCCGTTGCCGGTGTGCGACAGCACCGCGTCCCGGCGGGCGAGGGCGGCCGCGCGGCGCGGGTCACCGGGGCAGGTCCAGCCGTAGATGTCGGCGCGGATGAGGGCACCGATCCACTCCTGGTAGGGGTTGTCGTACGTGGCGGTGAGCGGCGGTTTCAGACCGTTCGCGAGGTTGCGGTACGCGGCCCGCTCCGCCGTGAAGGTCTGCAGGTACGGCAGCCGCAGCAGCCACAGGTCGCCGACCTGCTCGGTGCTGAAGCCGAAGCCGTGGGTCTCCAGCAGGTCGAGGCCGAGGATGGCGTAGTCGACGTCGTCGTCACGGCAGCTGCCGTGGATACGGCCTCGCACGCACTGGCGCCACTCGGGGCGCAGCTCGAAGCCGTCGTCCTCGCTGATCGGCTCGGGGAGGTAGTCGGTGAGGGGCAGGGCTGCGGCCTGCCGCAGATAGCGGTCGATTCGGTCCCGCGTCCACAGGTCGCCCTGCTCGACCGGCTTGCCGAGCATGTTGCCCGCGATCCGGCCGAGCCAGCCCCCGAGGACGCGGTCGGCGAGCTCTGGTTCGGTGCCCACAGGGGTCATAGGACCGGTTTACCCAATTCCGGGGGCGTCCGCTCCGGGTTCGGCCGGTACGCACAGCGGGCTCGCAGGGCCTTCTCAGGCTCCGGGCAGGGCATGACGTCACGGGCCTCCTCCGGTTAAGGTCGCAACGGCGCGACTGGCCTTGACGTGCGCGAGGCCCGGAGAGCAAGGGGAAAACTGGTGACACAGCGCGTGCTCATCGCCGCGGACAAGTTCAAGGGGTCGCTGACGGCCGTGCAGGTCGCCGAGCGGGTGACGGCCGGTCTGCGCCGGGTCGTGCCGGGCGCCCAGGTCGAGGCCATGCCCGTGGCCGACGGCGGCGACGGGACCGTGGACGCGGCGGTCGCGGCCGGGTTCGAGCGCCGGGAGGTACGGGTCGCCGGGCCCCTCGGGCACGAGGTGACGGCGGCGTTCGCGCTGCGCGGCGACACGGCGGTCGTGGAGATGGCCGAGGCGAGCGGCCTGCAGCGGCTGCCCGCGGGCGTCTTCGCGCCGCTCACGGCGTCCACGTACGGCTCCGGTGAGCTGCTGCGGGCCGCGCTGGACGCGGGCGCCCGCACGATCGTGTTCGGCGTCGGCGGCAGCGCCACCACGGACGGCGGCGCCGGAATGCTGAGCGCGCTGGGCGCGCGGTTCCTGGACGCGGACGGGGAGCCGGTGACGCCGGGCGGCGGAGGCCTGGGCGACCTGGCCACCGCGGACCTCTCCGGCCTGGACCCGAGGCTCGCCTCGGTCGAACTGGTGCTCGCCAGCGACGTCGACAATCCGCTGACCGGTCCGAAGGGTGCACCGGCGGTGTACGGCCCGCAGAAGGGCGCCTCGCCGGACGACGTGGCGACGCTGGACGCGGCGCTCGCGCACTTCGCGAAGGTGCTGGAGGAGTCGGTCGGCGCCAAGGCCGCCGAGCACGCCGCGGCACCGGGCGCCGGCGCGGCCGGTGGCATCGGCTACGGCGCCCTCCTCCTCGGCGCCCGCTTCCGCCCCGGCATCGAGGTCATGCTCGACGTCCTGGGCTTCGCGCCCGCGCTGGAACGGGCGGACCTCGTCATCACCGGCGAGGGCTCCCTGGACGAGCAGACCCTCCACGGCAAGGCCCCGGCGGGGGTCGCGGCGGCGGCCCGCGCCCGCGGCATCGAGGTCGTCGCGGTCTGCGGCCGTCTGGCCCTCCCCCCGGATGCCCTGGGCCGCGCGGGCATCCGCCGCGCGTACGCCTTGTCGGCGCTCGAACCGGACCCGGCGAAGTCCATGGCCCAGGCGGGTCCTCTCCTGGAGCGCGCGGCGGAGTCGATCGCGCGGGACTTCCTGACCTGACCGTCGGCGGGACGGCAGACCCGGAGACCGCCGTCCCGCACCGGACCCCGCCCCTTCCCCGGGGGGCCTGGCGTGTGCGACGAGTGAGGCCCGGATGCGGAAGGCATCCGGGCCTCGACACGATCGAGACGGTCGTGAGCGCACCGAACGAGGACACGCGGCGCAGGACACGGACGCGACGCGCCGGGCGGCGTTCGGTCGTGCCCCGGTCAGGAGGCGCAGGCGGCCGACTGGGCCCGAACACTCGGTTCCGCCACGCGGCCGTCGCGTGCTCGGCACACAGCGGCAGGGCATCGAGAGTGCCGCCGGCGGGAAAACCTGAGGGGCCCGGACCGAATCACGATTCGGTCCGGGCCCCTCAGGCAACGTACAAGCCGAGCTACGGGATCTGCGCCGCCCGCGCCTCGCGGCTCTCGCGCCGGTTGTCACGGAAGGTGTTCACCCGGCGCGCCGTGGCGAACAGCGGGATCGTCGCCGCCATCACGATCTGCAGCGCGCAGCCCATCTGCAGCAGCACCTGGCCACCCGGCGCGTCGAACGCCCACGCCGCCAGCATGCCCATGGCCGACACGATCCAGCCGAGCATCGCCACCGCGAGGATGCCCCGCGGCTTCGGGTACTCGACCCGGCTCACCATCAGCCACGCGGTACCGACAACCGCCAGCAGTGTCGCCTCGAACGGCAGCTCGAGCAGCACGATCGAGACGACTGTGAGTGCACCGAACGGCGAGGGCATGCCCTGGAACGTGCCGTCCTTCACGGTGACGCATGAGAAGCGGGCAAGCCGCAGCACCACCGCCAACAGCACAACGATCGCGCCCACCGCCGCGACCCGCTCATGCGCGTCCCTCGCGACCATGCCGTACACGAGCACGAAGTACGCGGGCGCCAGGCCGAAGCTGATCAGGTCGGAGAGATTGTCCAGCTCCGCACCCATCGGCGACGACCGCAGCTTGCGGGCGACGAGGCCGTCGAACAGGTCGAAGACAGCCGCGCACAGCATGAGTATGACGGCCGTGGCCGCGCTGTTGCGGGCCATGCCCAAGTCGTCGCCCGAGAGGTGCGGGATCAGGATGCCGGTGGTGGTGAAGTACACCGCCATGAAGCCGCACGTGGCGTTGCCGAGGGTGAGGGTGTCCGCTATCGACAGGCGGAGAGAAAGAGGCATCTCCTCCTCTTCGTCGACCTCGTCGGCCTCGGGCACCCAGCCCGGCTGTGTCTCAGGATCAATCACGGTCAATGCGAGTCACCCCAGCCACGGTCTTCTGCCCGACCTCGACCGCGACCTCCACGCCCTCCGGCAGGTAGATGTCGACACGCGAGCCGAAGCGGATCAGACCGATACGGTCACCCTGCTCGACCTTCGTGCCCTGCGGGATGTAGGGGACGATGCGACGGGCCACCGCGCCGGCGATCTGGATCATCTCGATGTCGCCGAGTTCGGTGTCGAAATGCCAGACTACGCGCTCGTTGTTCTCGCTCTCCTTGTTGAACGCCGGAACGAACCCGCCAGGGATGTGCTCCACGGACGTGACCGTGCCGGAGAGTGGCGCACGGTTGACGTGGACGTTGAGCGGGCTCATGAAGATCGCGACGCGGGTGCGGCCGTCCTTCCACGGCATGATGCTCTGCACCACACCGTCGGCGGGAGAGATGACCCGGCCCTGCGCGATCTCGCGCTCGGGGTCGCGGAAGAACCACAGCATGCCCGCCGCGAGCGCGGTGGCGGGAACGGCCACGGCCTTGGCGACGCCGGAGCGGCGTGCGCGGGCCAGGCTGAGGGCTGCGGTGGCGACGGTCGGGAGAAGCCACGGCGATGCTCCGCGCGCGAGGCGTACGCCGGCCCGGCTGTCGCGAGGTGCAGAGGTTTGGCTGTGGGGCATGGATGACCTTCGTAGCGGATGATGCCGCGCTTCGACGGGGGACGGCGGCTTTCCGGGGATCGTACCGGGCGCGGGCCACAACTGGGCAAGCCAGGAAGCCGAGTCGGCGGCTGAAGAGTGTTGACGGGGTGTGATCTTCTTCTCGAAGAAAACACCCCGAACCCGTACATCTATCCCTGGAACCGATACTCTTCGAGCAGCCTGCGACCGATGATCATTTTCTGGATCTCGGCGGTACCTTCACCGATAAGCAGCATCGGAGCCTCTCGGTAGAGGCGCTCGATCTCGTACTCCTTGGAGAAGCCGTAGCCGCCGTGGATCCGGAAGGCATCTTCGACGACCTCCTTGCAGTACTCGGAGGCGAGGTACTTCGCCATCCCAGCCTCGAGGTCGTTACGCTCCCCGGAATCCTTTTTGCGTGCTGCGTTCACCATCATGGCATGCGCCGCCTCGACCTTGGTAGCCATCTCGGCCAGCTTGAACTGGATGGCCTGGTGCTGGGCGATCGGCTTGCCGAAGGTGTGACGCTGCTGGGCGTACTGGACACCGAGTTCGAAGGCACGCTGAGCGACGCCACAGCCACGCGCCGCCACGTTGACGCGGCCGACCTCGACGCCGTCCATCATTTGGTAAAAACCTCGGCCGGTGACGCCGCCGAGCACCCGATTGGCCGGAATCCGCAGGCCGTCCATGATGAGCTCGGTCGTGTCGACGCCCTTGTAGCCCATCTTGTCGATCTTGCCGGGGATGGTGAGGCCCGGGCGGACCTCTCCGAAGCCGGGCTCCTTCTCGACGAGGAAGGTCGTCATCGACTTGTGGGGCGCGGTGCCCTCGGGGTGTCCTTCGTCACTTCGGACCAGAACGGCGACCAGGGAGGACGTTCCGCCGTTCGTCAGCCACATCTTCTGGCCGTTGAGGACGTACTCCTCGCCGTCCTTCACCGCCTTCGATGTGATGGCCGACACATCGGAACCCAGGGCCGGCTCCGACATCGAGAAGGCGCCGCGGATGTCGCCGGCCGCCATGCGCGGCAGGAAGTGGTCCTTCTGTTCCTGCGTGCCGTGCTGCTTGAGCATGTACGCCACGATGAAGTGGGTGTTGATGATGCCGGACACCGACATCCAGCCGCGGGCGATCTCCTCGACGCACAGCGCGTACGTCAGGAGCGACTCGCCCAGACCGCCGTACTCCTCGGGAATCATCAGGCCGAACAGGCCCAACTCCTTCAGACCGTCGACGATCGCCTGGGGGTACTCGTCGCGGTGCTCCAGCTCGGTGGCGACCGGGATGATCTCCTTGTCCACGAAGTCGCGGACGGTGGAGAGGATCTCCTGCTGGATGTCGGTCAGACCGGCGGTCTGGGCGAGTCGCGCCATGGCTACTTCTCCTGCTCCTTGAGCTCGGGGCGGCCCGGCTGCTCGCCGCCGCGCTCCTTGATGTACGTCTCGGTCGGCACCATCACCTTGCGGCGGAACACGCACACGAGCGTGCCGTCCTGCTTGTAGCCCTTGGTCTCGACGTAGACGATGCCGCGGTCGTTCTTCGACTTCGACGGCCACTTGTCGAGCACCGTCGTCTGGCCGTAGATCGTGTCGCCGTGGAAGGTCGGCGCCACGTGCCTGAGCGACTCGATCTCCAGGTTGGCGATGGCCTTGCCGGAGATGTCCGGGACCGACATGCCGAGCAGGAGGGAGTAGATGTAGTTGCCGACGACGACGTTCTTGCCGAAGTCCGTCGTCTTCTCCGCATAGTTGGTGTCCATGTGGAGCGGGTGGTGGTTCATGGTGAGGAGACAGAACAGGTGGTCGTCGTACTCCGTGACCGTCTTTCCCGGCCAGTGCTTGTACGTCGCCCCGATCTCGAACTCCTCGTAGGTGCGTCCGAACTGCATCGCGCTCAGGCCTCCGGGATCTCGAACTTGCTGGTGCGCTGCATGCCGGCCGCGCGGCCCTTGCCGGAGATGACCAGCGCCATCTTGCGGCTGGCCTCGTCGATCATCTCGTCGCCGAGCATCGCGGAGCCCTTCTTGCCGCCCGCCTCGGACGTGTAGTAGTCGTACGCGTCCAGGATCAGCTCGGCGTGGTCGTAGTCCTCCTGCGAGGGCGAGAAGATCTCGTTGGACGCCTCGACCTGGCCCGGGTGCAGCACCCACTTGCCGTCGAAGCCGAGGGCCGCGGCGCGCTGGGCGACCTCGCGGTAGCCGTCGATGTTGCGGATCTGGAGGTAGGGGCCGTCGATCGCCTGGAGGTTGTTGGCGCGGGCGGCCATCAGGATCTTCATCAGGATGTAGTGGTAGGCGTCCGCCGGGTAGCCGGGCGGCTGCTCGCCCACGACCAGCGACTTCATGTTGATGGACGCCATGAAGTCGGCCGGGCCGAAGATGATGGTCTCGACGCGCTGGGACGCCGTCGCGATCTCGTTGACGTTGTTCAGGCCCTGGGCGTTCTCGATCTGCGCCTCGATGCCGATCTTGCCGACCTCGAAGCCCATCGTCTTCTCGATCTGGGTCAGCAGCAGGTCCAGCGCGACGACCTGCTGGGCGGTCTGCACCTTGGGCAGCATGATGCAGTCGAGGTTCTGGCCGGCGCCCTCGACGACGGTGACGACATCGCGGTACGTCCACTCGGTCGTCCAGTCGTTGACGCGCACGACCCTCGTCTTGCCCGTCCAGTCGCCCTCGTTGAGGAACTTGACGATGGTGTGGCGCGCCTCGGGCTTGGCGAGCGGGGCGCACGCGTCCTCCAGGTCGAGGAAGACCTGGTCCGCCGGGAGGCCCTGCGCCTTCTCCAGGAAGCGCGGGTTGCTTCCCGGCACCGCGAGACAGGAGCGGCGGGGACGCAGACGGTTGACGGTCATGCGGGGACCTCCAGGGGGTCGAGCTTGTTCGCTTTCCGGATCTCCTCGACGATGCGGCCGATGATTCCGGTGATGTCGAAGTCCTTCGGGGTGAAGACGGCGGCCACACCCGCGGCCCTCAGCTGCTCGGCGTCGCCATTGGGGATGATCCCACCGGCGATGACAGGTATCTCTGTGGCACCGGCCACACGGAGGCGCTCCAGCACGTCGGGCACGAGCTGGGCGTGCGAGCCGGACAGGATGGACAGGCCGACCGCGTGCACGTCCTCCGCGAGGGCCGCGTCCACGATCTGTTCGGGCGTCAGACGGATGCCCTGGTAGACCACCTCGAAGCCGGCGTCACGCGCCCGCACGGCGATCTGCTCGGCGCCGTTGGAGTGCCCGTCCAGGCCCGGCTTGCCGACCAGGAACCGCAGCTTGCCGACGCCCAGGTCCTTCGCCGTCAGGTCGACCCTGCGGCGGACGTCGGCCATGGCCGAGCCCTCCTCCGCGGGGACGGCAACCGGCGCCGACGACACGCCCGTCGGCGCCCGGAACTCCCCGAACACCTCGCGCAGGGCCCCGGCCCACTCGCCGGTCGTGACACCGGCGCGGGCGCACTCCAGGGTGGCCTCCATGAGGTTGGCGGTGCCCTTGGCGGCCTCCTTCAGCCGGTCCAGCGCCTTGCACGGACGCGGGTGGTTGAAGGGCGGCTGGTAGCGGGTGTCGCGCCAGTGCTCGAGACCCGCGATGACCCGGGCCTCGACCGCCGGGTCGACCGTCTGGATCGCGGTGTCCAGGTCGGCCGTCAGCGGGTTCGGCTCGGTCGTCTCGAAGATGTTGACGCCGATGATCTTCTCCTGCCCGGACTCGATCCGGGCCCGGCGCTCGGCGTGCGAGGAGACCAGCTGCGACTTGAGGTAGCCGGACTCGACGGCGGCCATCGCGCCGCCCATCTCCTGGATCCGCTCGATCTCCGCGAGGGACTCCTCGACGAGCTTGCTCACCTTCGCCTCGATGACGTGCGAGCCCTCGAAGATGTCCTCGTACTCCAGCAGATCGCTCTCGTGCGCCAGCACCTGCTGGATGCGCAGCGACCACTGCTGGTCCCAGGGCCGGGGCAGACCCAGCGCCTCGTTCCAGGCGGGCAGCTGCACGGCACGCGCGCGTGCGTCCTTCGAGAGGGTCACGGCCAGCATCTCCAGGACGATCCGCTGGACGTTGTTCTCCGGCTGCGCCTCGGTCAGACCGAGGGAGTTGACCTGGACGCCGTACCGGAAGCGGCGCTGCTTGGGGTTCTCGATGCCGTAGCGCTCGCGCGTGACCTGGTCCCAGATCCGCCCGAACGCCCGCATCTTGCACATCTCCTCGATGAAGCGGACGCCCGCGTTCACGAAGAAGGAGATACGGGCCACGACGTCCCCGAACTTCTCGGCGGGGACCTGCCCTGAATCGCGTACGGCATCGAGAACCGCTATCGCGGTGGACATCGCGTACGCGATCTCCTGGACCGGCGTGGCGCCCGCCTCCTGCAGGTGGTAGCTGCAGATGTTGATCGGGTTCCACTTCGGGATGTGGGAGACCGTGTACGTGATCATGTCCGTCGTCAGCCGGAGTGAGGGCCCCGGCGGGAAGACATGGGTCCCCCGCGACAGGTACTCCTTGACGATGTCGTTCTGGGTCGTGCCCTGGAGCTTGGTGATGTCCGCGCCCTGCTCCTCGGCGACGACCTGGTAGAGCGCCAGCAGCCACATGGCGGTGGCGTTGATCGTCATCGAGGTGTTCATCTGCTCCAGGGGGATGTCCTGGAACAGCCGGCGCATGTCACCGAGATGGGCCACCGGTACACCGACCCGGCCGACCTCGCCGCGGGCGAGGATGTGGTCGGAGTCGTAGCCGGTCTGCGTCGGCAGGTCGAACGCGACCGACAGACCGGTCTGGCCCTTGGCGAGGTTGCGCCGGTACAACTCGTTGGACGCCTCGGCCGTGGAGTGACCGGCGTACGTGCGCATGAGCCACGGCCGGTCCTTCTCCCGCTTGCCTTCGGCGGGCTGACGCTCAGTCATCTATGACCTCGGGTGTCTCAGATGTTGCGGAAGCGGTTGATGGCGTCGATGTGCTTGGCGCGCATCTCCTCGTCGCGCACGCCGAGGCCCTCCTCGGGGGCCAGGCACAGGACGCCGACCTTGCCCTGGTGGAGGTTGCGGTGCACGTCGTAGGCCGCCTGGCCGGTGTCCTCCAGGGAGTACACCTTCGACAGCGTCGGGTGGATCTTGCCCTTCGCGATGAGCCGGTTGGCCTCCCAGGCCTCGCGGTAGTTGGCGAAGTGCGAGCCGATGATCCGCTTCAGGGACATCCACAGGTAGCGGTTGTCGTACTCGTGCATGTAGCCCGAGGTGGAGGCGCAGGTGGTGATGGTGCCGCCCTTGCGGGTGACGTAGACGGACGCGCCGAAGGTCTCGCGGCCGGGGTGCTCGAAGACGATGTCGATGTCCTCGCCGCCGGTGAATTCGCGGATGCGCTTGCCGAAGCGCTTCCACTCCTTCGGGTCCTGGGTCTGCTCGTCCTTCCAGAACTTGTAGCCCTCGGCGCTGCGGTCGATGATCGCCTCGGCGCCCATCGAGCGGCAGATGTCCGCCTTCTGCTCGCTGGAGACGACGCAGATCGGGTTGGCGCCACCGGCCAGCGCGAACTGCGTGGCGTAGGAGCCGAGTCCGCCGCTCGCGCCCCAGATCAGGACGTTGTCGCCCTGCTTCATACCGGCGCCGTTGCGGGAGACCAGCTGGCGGTACGCGGTGGAGTTGACCAGGCCCGGAGCGGCGGCCTCCTCCCAGCTCAGGTGGCCCGGCTTGGGCATGAGCTGGTTGGACTTGACCAGCGCGATCTCGGCGAGGCCGCCGAAGTTCGTCTCGAAGCCCCAGATGCGCTGCTCGGGGTCGAGCATCGTGTCGTTGTGGCCGTCGCTGGACTCCAGCTCGACGGACAGACAGTGCGCGACGACCTCGTCACCGGGCTTCCAGGAGTTGACGCCCGGGCCGGTGCGCAGGACGACGCCCGCGAGGTCGGAACCGATGATGTGGTACGGCAGGTCGTGGCGCTTGGTCAGCTCGGAGAGCCGGCCGTAGCGCTCCAGGAACCCGAAGGTCGACAGCGGCTCGAAGATCGACGTCCACACCGAGTTGTAGTTGACCGAGGAGGCCATGACGGCCACCAGGGCCTCACCCGGGCCGAGCTCGGGCAGCGCCACGTCGTCGAGGTGGATCGACTTGCGCGGGTCCTTGTCACGGGTCTCCAGGCCCGCGAACATCTCCGTCTCGTCCTTGTGCACGGTGATCGCGCGGTACGAGTCGGGGAGCGGCATGGCGGCGAAGTCGGCGGGCGTGGAGTCCGGCGACTGGATCGCGTCGAGGATGTCCTTCACGGTCACGGTGTTGCCTCCGGCGATACGCACCCTGAGGGAGGGGTGCTGAGGGTTACGTCGGTGCTGCTGAGGGTTTTGGTGGTTGCCGTCGGTTCGGCTGTTGTGCTGTTCGGCAGCGCTTTGTGGCGCGGGAGGTTGCCTGTGACGCAGGCGCCCGGGCGCGCAGGCCCCGGGAGGAGCTTGCGGGGACAGCCGACGTACGAAAGGTCTCTGCACGCCGGCCGCCCGGACTCTTTCAACGTATGGCACGGCGTGTCATCCGGCAAGGCACTGGGTGCCAGAACTTGCTCTCAGATGAAATCTTTACGTAACAAATGAGCGATGATCGATCAAAGCTACCGACGAGTAGGTGTTAATCGGGCGCTATCGGTCACCAGTCGTCGGCTCGTTCTCCGTCGTCCGGTCCTCTACGCATCGGCCATCAGTGGTGCAGGAGGGTGTTGCGGTGGACGGCGAGGCGCTCGGCGGTCCGGACGTGCCCACGGCCCCGCGGCTCCAGCCGTGGCCCGGCACGCAGTGCCGGCACGGCGTCCCGGTACGAGTCGTGCGGGCCGGCGATGCCTCGGCCCGGCTCCTCGTCGCACCGCTCGGCACGACGGCGGGTCGGGGAGCGGGCATCCTGTCCGCGTACCCGTCGTACCAGGAGGCCGGGCTCCCGGTGGAGCGTCAACGGGCCGTGGACCCTGGGCAGTTCGTGGCCGGGCGCGACGGGGCCGAGCTGGTCGAGGGCGCGCGGGTGACGGCGATGCGGGGGGCCGCGGATTGCGTCGTCCGTACAACTCGGGATCTTGCCCTCCGGACGTGATGGCCACTGAGAAGTGGGGCCGCACCCGATGCCCCCTGACGGCCTGCCCCTGATCGGCCCGGTACCGGGTCGCCCCCGGATCCCGCTCGCACCGGCCACAACATGGCGGCCCCCGCCGATGGGACGGCTGGTGGTGGGGCTGCTCACGGGAGGCGGTGCGAGGTGCGCGCCCCGGGCCCGTCGGTCCGGCGCCGGGGACAGGGGCCTGTCTGGCGGATCATGCCGCCGTCGTGAGGCCTGGCACGCCCGCCCCGAGCCGCCGTCGCTCAGGGCCGACCCGATCCGCCGGACAGGCGCTACGCGCCCAGACCGAGCAGGGCCACCTGCAGAGGGAGCGCCGGCTCCTCGGGGAGGGCGGGCGGCTCCTCGCCGCGGCCCGTGTGCGTGGGCGGGACGGCGCGCAGGCCCTTGATGCCGTCGGCGGCCCACTTCGCGTCCGTCGCGGGGAGGGACAGGGTCATGCGCCGCCCGTCGGCCAGCGTGGCCTGGAGCCTGTTCGGGTCGTTCGTCTGCATGGCAACCCTCTTCCGTCGCACACCGTCAAGCACCATCAAGATCGTGCTTCGCCATGGAGGACGGACGGGTCGGTGAATTGGTTCCCGTGGAGGACCTCACCAGGAGGCGCCCGGAGCCCGCGACGCTCTAGGCCCGCTCCTTCAGCGCCTGTTCGATGGTCCGCATCACCTCGTCGAGCGGCGCGTCGGTCCGTGCCACGGTCACGAGCACCTCGCCCTGACTGGCCACGGAGGCCGGCACCGTACGCGGCGCGGTCTCCCGGCCCGCCCCGATCCCCGTCCCGAACGTCCGCCGCACGATCGCGAAGGCGTGGTCGAGCTGTGCCTCCACGTCGCCCTGTGCGCCGGCGCGCAGCCAGCGCCGCAGGACGTGGTTGTGCGCGGTGACCACGGCGGACGCGGCGACCTCCGCCAGCAGCGGGTCGTCGTTGGCGTCGTCGTCGTGTGCGTGCTCGTCGAAGTGGCCGAGGAGATAGCGGGTGAACAGGCGCTCGTAGCGGGCCACCGACGCGATCTCCGCCTCACGCAGGGTGGGCACCTCGCGCGTGAGCTTGTAGCGGGCCACCGAGATCTCCGGGCGAGCCGCGTACATCTTCATGACTTCCTTGATGCCCCGGCACACGGTGTCGAGCGGGTGCTCGTGCGCGGGCGCCGCGTTGAGCACAGCCTCCGCGCGGATCAGCGTGTCGTCGTGGTCGGGGAAGATCGCCTCTTCCTTGGAGCGGAAGTGGCGGAAGAACGTGCGGCGGGCGACCCCGGCCTGCGCCGCGATCTCGTCGACGGTGGTTGCCTCGTACCCCTTGGTCGCGAACAGCTCCATGGCCGCGGCAGCCAGTTCGCGGCGCATCTTGAGCCGCTGGGCGGCCGCGCGACTGCCTGCGGCACTTTCCGGCGCGTCGGGCGTGACTGGTGTACGTGAGGACTTGGCGGGCTGGGGCATGACCCGAACGTACTGCATGTGCGCAGCTTGATGCGCATGTACGGGGTTTCCCCCGCCCTCGGCGGGCGGGGGAGCGCAGGGCCCGTCGGGCGGGGCCGAGCCGCGCCGGGTGGCCGGGGGAGAGCCGCCGGGGTCCAGCAGCCCGCCCCACTCCTGACCCGCTCCGAACCAGTCCCCGGGCCGCTCAGCGCCGGGCATATTCGCGGAAGCCACGGCCCGTCTTGCGGCCGAGGCAGCCCGCGGCCACCAGGTGCTCCAGCAGCGGCGCCGGAGCCAGGCCCGGGTCGCGGAACTCGCGGTGCAGGACCTTCTCGATCGCGAGGGACACGTCGAGCCCGACGACGTCCAGCAGTTCGAACGGCCCCATCGGGTAGCCGCCGCCCAGCTTCATAGCCGCGTCGATGTCGTCGAGCGTCGCGTAGTGCTCCTGCACCATCTTGATCGCGTTGTTCAGGTACGGGAACAGCAGCGCGTTGACGATGAATCCGGCCCGGTCGCCGCAGTCCACGGCGTGCTTCCTGATCCTGCCGCAGACCTCACGGACCGTCGCGTGGACGTCGTCGGACGTCAGCACCGTGCGGACGACCTCGACCAGCTTCATGGCCGGCGCCGGATTGAAGAAGTGCATGCCGATCACGTCCTGCGGACGCGAGGTGGCGCGGGCACAGGCGACGACGGGCAGCGACGAGGTGGTGGTGGCCAGCACCGCGCCCGGCTTGCAGACCTTGTCCAGCGTCGCGAACAGCTGCCGCTTGATCTCCAGGTCCTCGGCGACGGCCTCGACGGCCAGATCGACGTCCGCGAACGCGTCGTACGAACCCGCCGCGGTGATCCGGTCCAGGGTCTGCGCGGCGGCCTCGGCGGTCATCCGTCCCTTGTCGACAGACCGAGAAAGGGACTTGCCGATACGGGCCTTCGCGGTCTGCGCCTTCTCCTCGCTGCGGGCGGCGAGCACGACGTCGTACCCGGCCTTGGCGAAGACCTCCGCGATGCCGGACGCCATGGTGCCGGAGCCCGCGACACCGACGGAGCGGACCTCGCGTCCCGGCGTGAGGGCGGCGCCGTCCAGCGGGGTCAGCGCGTCCCGCACGACGGTGGCGCTGCCCGGCGCCTCGTACGTGTAGAAGCCGCGGCCCGACTTACGGCCCGTCAGGCCCGCCTCGCTGAGCTGCTTGAGGATCGGCGCGGGGGCGTGCAGCCGGTCGCGGGACTCGGCGTACATGGCCTCCAGGACCTTGCGCGCGGTGTCGATGCCGATCAGGTCGAGCAGTGCCAGCGGGCCCATCGGCAGTCCGCAGCCCAGCCGCATCGCGGCGTCGATGTCCTCGCGGGAGGCGTACTTCGCCTCGTACATCGCGGCCGCCTGGTTGAGGTAGCCGAACAGCAGCCCGTCGGCGACGAATCCGGGCCGGTCGCCCACCGCGACGGGCTCCTTGCCGAGGTCCAGGGCGAGGTTGGTGACCGCGGAGACGGCGGTCGGCGCGGTCAGCACCGAGGAGACGACCTCGACCAGCCGCATCGCCGGCGCCGGGTTGAAGAAGTGCAGACCGAGAAGCCGCTCCGGGCGGGCCGAGTCGGCGGCCAGCCGCGTGACCGAGAGGGCGTTGGTGCCCGTCGCCAGAATCGTCTCGGGACGCACGATTCCGTCCAGCTCGCGGAAGATCTGCTGCTTGATCTCGTACGACTCCGGCGCCACCTCGATGACCAGGTCGGCGTCGGCCGCGGCGCGCAGGTCGGTGGAGGTGCGGACACGGGCGAGAGCGTCCGCGCGCTCGTCCTTCGTGAGCTTGCCCCGCTCCACGGCGCGGGCGGTCGAGGACTCCAGGGCGGCGACGGCCTTGGCGGTCGCGGCCTCGCTGATGTCGATGCCGATGACGTCGCGGCCGGCCTTGGCGAGGACCTCGGCGATGCCGGTGCCCATGGTGCCGAGGCCGACGACGGCAACGGTCTTCAGCGGGGACAGAGGGGTGTCGGACAGGGGAGTGGCCATCGCGGGACTCCAGGAATGAGGGTGACGACTGGGAGCGCGCCCGGGTGCGCCGGAGCCCGGCCCCATCGGGGCCGAACCGAGAGCGCACCGGGTGCGGAGAGAAGTGAGTGCGGGTGTTGCCGGGCTTCTGGCGCACACGCCCGGTGCCGTCGCCCAGGGGCGTGCACACGCCCCGGGGAACGGAGGATCCGACCGGCCCTGTCCCGGAGCCGAGTCGTATTGAGGTACTCGAAGTACCGAACCGACCTGCACTCGCTGCGGCTGCGTCACCAGGCCGCTGCAAGCAAATCTGCGAGTGGGTGACTCGCTCGTATGAGCTTAACCGGTGGGTAACGAGCACGCCAGCCCCCGTCTTTGTGATGTAGGTCCCGAGAAGCGGGCCGCTTGCATACGCTCGCCTCCATGGACGAAGAGTTGCGATCACTCACGGAGCGCTTACGGCAGGAGTCCGGCGCGTCGGCCGCGTACGACCGCCTCGTGACGACCGAGGACCTGGGTGAACTGGCAGACGTGCTCACCGCGCCGGGGCAGCCGCTGTGGGCCAGGGAGTTGGCCGCGTTCCGGCTGGGCATCGCCGGGGACCGGCGGGCCTTCGAGTCCCTCGTCCTGCTTCTCAACCACCGCGATCCGCAGCGCTGCGCCTCCGCCGCGCACGCCCTCGCCCGCCTCGGCGACCCGCGCACCGCCCGCGCGGCCGCCGCCCTCGCCACCAACGAACTGCGCGTCGCCTACGCCCTGCACCCGGTCCGGCTCCTGGTCGAACTGCGCGCCCCCGAGGCCGTGCCCGCCCTGATCACCACCCTGGAGCGACGCCTGCGCCCGCACGACCCGTACCGCCGCGTGGCCCTGGCCTGTGTGGACGGCCTCGGCACCCTCGGCGACACCCGGGCCAGACGCATCCTCAACGAGGCCCTGGCCCACCCGACCCTCGCGGAGGCGGCGGTACGGGCGCTCGCACGTATTCCTCACCAGCGGTGAGGCGGCCGGCGGGCGGCAGGGCGCAAGAACGGACGGCAGCGTGCAATAGGGGCGCTCCTGTCAGCCGGACCCCAGCGCCCGCGCATACCGCACCTCGGGCACCTCGACGCCGTCCACCTCGAAGGGTTCCTCGGCCCCGTCCGCGCGGAAGCCGCACCGTTCATAGAAGCGCCGGGCGTGGGCGTTGTCCTTGAGGACCCACAGGAGCATGCGGGCATGTCCGGCGGCCGTACACCGGCGTACCGACTCCTGGAGCAGGGAGCGCCCGATGCCGGTGCCGTACTGCCCGGGGTCCACGTAGATGGCGTACAACTCGGCGTCGTCGGTGCGCACTTCGCCGTCACGGTACGGGCCGTGGCAGGCCCAGCCGGCGATCCGGCCGCCCCGCTCGGCGACCAGGTCGACCACGCCGGCGCCGGACTGCGAGAAGTAGGCGCGGCGGCGTCCGGCGTCCTGGGCCACATCCAGGGCGTCCAGGTACGACTGCGGGATCAGGCCCTGGTAGGCGGTCTGCCAGCCGCCGATGCGGATCTCGGCGACGCGGTCGCAGTCGGCCAGGGTCATGGGGCGGATCCGTATGCCGTCGTCTTCCATGGCGGCACCGTAGCCACTCTCCACCCGGCCCCGCCCCCGGTTAACCCGGCAGCACCGCGAACGCCTCGACCTCCATCAGGAACTCCGGTCGCACCAGCCCGGCGACCTGCACCGCAGACGCGGCCGGCAGGCGCTCGTCCGGTATGTGCTCGGCGCGGGCGGTGCGGAGGGCGGGCATGTGGGCCATGTCCGTGACGAAGTAGGTGAGCTTGACGACGTCGTCGAAGGTCGCGCCGGCCGCGGTGAGGCAGCGCTTCAGGTTCTCGAAGACCTGGCGGGCCTGGGCCGCGGGGTCGCCCTCGCCGACCAGCTTGCCGTCCTCGTCGAGGGCGAGCTGGCCGGAGACGGCGACGAAGCGGCCGGTGCCGAGCACGACATGCGTGTACTGGGTGGCGGGGGCGACTCCGTCGGGGGCGGGAATCCTGGTCAGCTCACTCATTCGTCCATGGTGGACCATGGGTCTGACAACGCCCCCGACGGGCCGTCAGGCGATCGGTGACCGGTGACCGGTGACCAGTGACCGGTGACCGGCGCTCCAGCGCTCAGTGGCGGAAGCCGACCAGCCGGTGCAGTTCGGCGCCCCGCGCCGCCGACGCCACCTTGGAGCTCAGCGGCTTCGGGTCGGGCCGCGCCTCGCACACCGCGTCGACCTCACCCGCGCCGCGCGGCACCGTTCCGTCGGCGAGGTAGGCCGCGAGGTGCCTGTCCAGGCAGGAGTTCCCGCCCAGCGTGACGGCGTG
The DNA here is from genome assembly GCF_042900345.1 of Streptomyces sp. NPDC012935. NCBI lineage: Bacteria > Bacillati > Actinomycetota > Actinomycetes > Kitasatosporales > Streptomycetaceae > Streptomyces > Streptomyces sp. NPDC012935. The sequence continues at coordinate 982,069 of NZ_JBIBBC010000001.1, read as the reverse complement.
GTTCCCACCGCCCCTCTCGACCACCAGGCTGGAGCGGGCCAGCTGCCGGTGCACCGTGACGGCGCCCTGGTACGGGGTGGCCGCGTCGTCGGTCGACTGGAACAGCAGCACCGGTGGCACCTTGCCGTTGGTGATGCTCACCGACGGGAGCGGGTCCTGCGGCCAGAACGCGCACGGCGCGTTGTACCAGGCGTTGTTCCAGGTCATGAACGGTGCCTTCGCGTGCACGGACCAGTTGTCCGTGCGCCACTGCTGCCAGTCGCGGGACCAGGCGGCGTCCCGGCACTGCACGGAGGCATAGATGCTGTAGCTGTTCTCGTCGGAAGCGTTGGCGGCGCCGAACTTCTCGTACGCCTCGACCAACGGGTCGGCGTTCTTGTCGTTCACATACGAGGCGAACGCCTCGGCGAGGTAGGGCCAGTAGCCGTTGTAATAACCGCCGGGCAGGAAGGTGTCCTCCAGCTCGGCGGCGCCCACCTTCTCGCCGGCCGGCGTCCTGGCCAGGGCCGCCCGCATCCGGTACCACGCAGCCTCGACCCGCGACGGATCGGTGCCGAGCCCGTATGTCCGGTCGTACTTGGCGACCCACGCCAGGAACGCGCGGTGCCGGTCGTTGAAGGCGACGTCCTGCGCGAGGTTGGCGTCGTACCAGACGCCGGTGGGGTCGACGACCGAGTCGAGGGCCGCGCGCCGCACCCGCTGCGGGAAGAGCTTGGCGTAGACAGCGCCGAGATAGGTGCCGTACGAGTAACCGAAGTAGTTGATCTGCTGCGCCCCGAGCGCCGCGCGGATCCGGTCCATGTCGCGCACGGCGCTGACGGTGTTGAGGTGCGGCAGCACGTCCGCGTACTTCTTGCCACAGGCCCGCGCGAAGGACTTGGCGCGCAGCAGGTTGGCCCGCTCGATCCACGGCGTGTTCGGTACGGAGTTCGGGCGCACCGGGGCGAAGTGGCCGGGCTTGCAGTTGACAGCGGGCTTGCTCCTGCCGACGCCGCGCGGGTCGAAGCCGATGACGTCGTACTGTGCCGCCACCGCCTTGGGCAGTGCGGAGGCGACGAATCCGGCGAGCGTGAGACCGCTGCCGCCGGGGCCGCCGGGGTTGACCAGCAGCGGGCCCTGATACCTCTTCGCCGTGTGCGGGACGCGGGACAGCGCGAGGGTGATCTGCCGGCCGTGCGGTTCGGTGTGGTCGAGCGGCACGTCGAGGGACGCGCACTGCAGCGTCGGGTACTTCGTGGTGGCGCACTTCTTCCAGGTCAGGGGTGCGGACTTGAACGTGTCCGCGGTGTTCGTGGCGCTCGCTCCGGCGGGGACGGCCGTCACGGTTGCGGCCATGACGACGGCGGCGCCGCACAGCACGGCTGCGCGTCTTCCCATGGGGTCCTCCCAGGACGGAGGGTGCGGGACCGCGAAGGCCACGATCCCGGCCGCATTCATCCCGGAACGGGCGCCTGGAAGAACTGGTTCTCGCAAGACTTGACCCTATTGGGCCGAGAGATGCGCTCCAATGCCCCGCCAGGGCACTCAGATCAGCGAGAGCTGGGTCGGTTCGGACGGCGTGTGCTCGGCCGGGGCCGGCTCCGGCTCGCGGAGCCGCACGGGCATCCCCGCGCGCGTGGGGCCTATCCCGTATTCCTGCGCGAGGTCGTGCACCTGACGGGTGATCCGGCGCTGGTACCACTTCGGCGCGTAGGCGCCGTCCGCGTACAGCCGCTCGTACCGGCGCACCAGATACGGGTGCTCCCGGCCGAGCCAGGCCATGAACCACTCGCGTGCCCCGGGCCGCAGATGCAGCACCAGGGGCGTGACCGAGGTGGCACCGGAGGCGGCGATCGCCCGCACGGTGGCCCGCAGTTGGGCCGGGTGATCGCTGAGGAACGGAATCACCGGCGCCATCAGCACCCCGCACCCGAGCCCGTGCTCGGTCAGCGTCCGTACGACGTCCAGGCGGCGTTCCGGAGCGGGTGTGCCCGGCTCCACGGTGCGCCACAGCTCGGGGTCGGTGAAGCCGACGGAGACGGAGACCCCGACGTCCGTCACCTCGGCGGACTGCTTGAGCAGCTCCAGGTCGCGCAGGATCAGCGTGCCCTTGGTGAGGATCGAGTAGGGGTTGGCGTGGTCGCGCAGGGCGGCGAGGATCCCCGGCATCAGGCGGTAGCGCCCTTCGGCCCGCTGGTAGCAGTCGACGTTCGTGCCCATCGCTATGTGATCGCCCTGCCAGCGGCGCGAGCCGAGCTGGCGGCGCAGCAGCTCCGGCGCGTTCACCTTGACCACGATCTGGGAGTCGAAGCCCAGGCCCGTGTCCAGGTCCAGATAGCTGTGGGTCTTGCGGGCGAAGCAGTACACGCACGCGTGCGAGCAGCCCCGATAGGGGTTGACCGTCCACTCGAAGGGCATGCGCGAGGCGCCCGGCACCCGGTTGAGGATCGAGCGGGCCCGGATCTCATGGAAGGTGATCCCGGCGAACTCGGGCGTGTCGAAGGTGCGGGTGACCACCGCGTCCGCGCCGAACAGCGCGGAGTCGGCACGGCTGTGGTCGGACTCCAGGGTGAGGTTCTCCCAGCGCATGAGGCCTCCTCGGTAGCACTGCCCCCAGAATAGAACACATGTTCCCTTGATCGTGCGACCTATCTCCGGGCTTCGTTTTCGATCAGCGTGCGATCGCTTCGGAGAGCTGATCGGGACCCCGATTTGGGCGGTCCGGCAGCGGGGTGGTTGGCTTGCTCCAACCCCCGAGAATTCAGGTCCTGGAGGAAGTCAATGGCGCAGGTCGAGGCCACTACGGAGCGGGTCGTCGCGGCGGACGCGGAGAAGGTGTTCGACGCCCTCGCCGACTACAGCGGCACGCGGCAGAAGCTGCTGCCCGGGCACTTCAGCGAGTACGAGGTGCGCGAGGGCGGCGACGGCGAGGGCACCCTCGTCCACTGGAAGCTCCAGGCCACCAGCAAGCGTGTGCGCGACTGCCTCCTGGAGGTCAGCGAGCCCACCGACGGCGAGCTCGTCGAGAAGGACCGCAACTCCTCCATGGTCACCACCTGGCGGGTCACCCCGGCCGGTGAGGGCAAGTCCCTCGTGGTCGTCACCACCACCTGGCAGGGCGCAGGCGGCATCGGCGGCTTCTTCGAGAAGACGTTCGCACCCAAGGGCCTCGGCAGGATCTACGACGAGCTGCTCGTCAAGCTCGCCACCGAGGTCGAGAAGTAAGTCCCAGGTGTCCGGGGGCCCTTGGCCCCCTCACCGGATCGAGTGGATCTCCGTCGTGTCCGGGACTGCGCCGTAACTCGCCGTGCTTGCTCGTAGTTGTCGCCTAATGCGGGAAATGTGAGCAGGTACGGCGAGGGGAGCGGTACGTGGGCGGCACGACTCTGGTGCAGGACGAAACCGTCACCGCACCCCCTCCACAGGCTCCGCCCCAAGGCGCCGAGAACCGACTGAGCCCGCGCCGGGTGCGGTTGGTCTTCTTCGCACTGATGCTCGCGCTGCTGCTGGCCGCGCTGGAGCAGATGATCGTCGCGACCGCGCTGCCGAAGATCGTCGGCGAGCTGCACGGCCTGGACAAGATGTCCTGGGCGATCACCGCCTACCTGCTCACGGCCACCGTCGGACTGCCGATCTACGGCAAGCTCGGCGACCTCCTCGGCCGCAAGGGCGTCTTCCAGTTCGCGATCGTCGTCTTCGTCGTCGGCTCCGCGCTCGCCGGGCGGGCCGAGACCATGGACCAGCTCATCGCCTACCGCGCGGTGCAGGGCGTCGGCGCGGGCGGCCTCATGATCGGCGTCCAGGCGATCATCGCGGACATCGTGCCGGCCAGGGAGCGCGGCCGCTTCATGGGGCTGATCGGCGCCGCGTTCGGCCTCGCCTCGGTCGCCGGCCCCCTGCTGGGCGGCTACTTCACGGACCACGTCTCCTGGCGCTGGTGCTTCTACATCAACGTGCCCTTCGGCCTCGTCACCCTGGCCGTGGTGGCCGTCGTACTGAAGCTGCCGAAGCCTAAGGCCAGGGCCCGGCTGGACGTCCTCGGTTCCCTGCTGCTCGCCGCCGCCTCCACCTGCCTGGTCCTGCTGACCAGTTGGGGCGGCATCGAGTACGCCTGGGACTCCCGCGTCATCCTCGGCCTCGCCGGGGGAGCGGCCCTCGCCGCGGTTCTCTTCGTCGTCGCCGAGCACTTCGCCGCCGAACCCCTCATCCCGCTGCGGCTGTTCAGGGACTCCGTCTTCAACGTGACCGGCCTGGTAGGCCTGGTGATCGGCGTCGCCCTGTTCGGCGCGGCCAGCTATCTGCCGACCTACCTGCAGATGGTCGACGGGGCCACGGCCACCGAGTCGGGCCTGCTGATGCTGCCGATGATGGGCGGCATCGTCGGCGCCTCGATCGTGTGCGGCCAACTCATCAGCCTCACCGGCCGCTACAAGGTCTACACCGTGCTCGGCGGCGCACTCTCGGCCGTCGGCATGTGGCTGCTGTCCCGCCTCGAAGTCGACACGCCCCGGCTGCACTACAGCCTCTGGATGGCCGTGCTCGGCGCCGGCATCGGCATGGTGATGCCGGTCCTGATCCTCGCCGTGCAGAACTCCGTGCGCCCCGCCGACCTCGGCACCGCCACCAGCGCCAACAACTACTTCCGGCAGATCGGCGGCAGCGTCGGCGCCGCCGTCTTCGGCACCCTCTTCGCCGACCGGCTCGCCGACGCCCTGGCCGAACGGCTCCCCACGCGCGCGGGCGCCGGGCTGCCCGACCCCGAGTCGATCACCCCGCAGCTCGTCCACACCCTGCCCCCGGCGCTGCGCGACGACTACATCCAGGCCTACGCCGACGCCATGCCGAGGATCTTCCTCTACCTCGTGCCGGTGCTCGTACTGGGCCTGCTCATCGCCTTCTTCCTCAAGGAGAAACCGCTGGTGTCCCACAACGCCCAGGCCCCGGAGACGGAATCGGCGCCGGTGAACGCCCCGATCCCGCCCGCCCGTTCGCAGTACGCCACCGGAGTTCCCGTCTGCGGCCTGGTGCAGCATCCCGACGGGACCGCCGTACCGCGCGCGGCGCTCACCCTCATCGACATCGGCGGGCAGCAGGTCGGGCGCGGCGCGAGCGGCGGCGACGGGCGGTACGCGCTGGCGACACCGGGCCCGGGGTCGTACGTCATGATCGCCGCGGCGGGCGGCCACCAGCCGCAGGCCGTCACCGTGACCGTCGGCGACCGCCCCGTCGACCTGGACATCGTCTTGGGCGGCGCCGGACGCCTCGCCGGGAGAGTGCTCACACCGGACGGCACGCCCGTGGACGCCACGGTCACGCTCACCAACGTGCAGGGCGAGGTCGTCGCCACCACCCGCAGCGGACGCGAGGGCGGCTACGTCATCACCGAACTCGTCGCCGGCGAGTACACCCTCGCCGCGAGCGCCTCCGCCTTCCGCCCGGCCGCCGTCCCCGTCACCGTCAAGGCGGCCCGCGAGACCCGCCAGGACATCGAACTCGCCGGCGGCGCCCTGCTGCGGGGCACCGTGCGGGCAGGCGGCGGGCGCCCCGTCGAGGACGCGCGCGTGACACTGCTCGACGCCGCCGGCAACGTCATGGACACGCTCACCACGGGCCCCGACGGGACCTTCCGGTTCGTCGACCTGTCGACCGGCGAGTACACCGTCATCGCCACCGGTTACCCGCCGGTCGCCACCGTGCTCCAGGTCGCAGGCGGAGGCCGGACGGAACGGGATCTTCAGCTCGGGCACGAGGACTGAGCCTGCGTACCCGCACATGGGTTGTCCTGCGCGGACGCGACGCGGGCGGATCTTCCGGCCCCTGTGCGGGCCGTCTTGATCCCGTCATATCAATTCCCGTATTGCCGCACATCACCTCGGCCCGGAGCCGTACGGTGGTGTGGGCGCGCAGATCTTGCGGAGCCGTGGGGAGAGAGGGCCTGGGCCATGGACCGTGGCACCGAGAGGGACGGCGCGGTGACGGAACACGCCGCGTCCGGACGGATCCCACTGGCCGTGGTCGTTGTCGACCGCGAGGGCCTCGTCTCGCACTGGAGCTCCGGCGCACGCCGTCTGTTCGGCGCCGCCAAGGAGGAGGCGATCGGACGCGCGGCCGTCGATCTGCTGCCCGTCTCCGGCGCGCTGCCCGAGGACGACGACGTCTCGCTCTACGGCGCCTACTCGGCGTACGACGGCCTCGGCCACGATCTTGAGACGTCCCTCGACGGGCGGCTGTACTACCCGGCCGCGGGCCGCGCCCGCCTCACCGTGCCCGAGCGAAGCGAGACGGGGGACCCCCCGCCCGAAGGGTGGGGGAGCGATCGGGTCGACGTCCTGTGGTGGGCCTATCCGCTGGTGGGCCCCGGCCCGGAGCGACTGCTCGTGCTGGGCGCCGACGTGGGCCGGCTCCAGCAGGAGGCCGAGGAGGTGGACACCGGCTACGAGCGCGTCGCCCCCGCATTCGCCCTGCACACCGACTTCCCCGGCGCCGACGAACTCGCCCGCAGACTCCCCGAGATCCTGCCCAGCATGAGCGTCGAGGAGAGCGCCCGCATCGTCGGCCAGATCCTCGAACTGGGCTATCCGGTACTGGAGTTCAGCCAGAACGACCGGGTGCCCGTCACCCCCGACTGGGGCGTGCCCCGGCGTGTCGAGCGCAGGGCGCGCCGCGAGCGGGCCGCTCGGGCCGCCGCTCAGGGCCTGCCGTTACCGCAGGAGTACACCGACGAAACAGAGGACCTCGAGTACGTCGCCGTACGAGAACGCCTGGAGTTCCTCAACGAGGTCAGCGGCCGCATCGGCACCTCCCTCGACCTGTCACAAACCATCGTCGAGGTCAGCAAGGCCGTGGTGCCCCGCTTCACGGACGTCGCCGGCACCTATCTGCGCGAACAGGTCGTCGCCGGCGAGGGGTTCCCCGAAGGCGTACCGGACACGACCACCATGTGGCACCGGGTCGCCCTCGAGCACACCGACGAACCCGGCCGCTGGGACGACGTCGTGCCGGTCGGCGAGGCCATGCCGTTCCCGGCGCACACGCCGTTCTTCCAGTGCATGACCACCGGCGATCCCGTGCTCGTGCCGCGCATCAGCGAGCAGATGGGGCACGCCATCGCCTCGCAGTTCGAGAAGCGGGACATCCGGCCGCTCATCACGGGCCGCTCCATGCTGGTCGTGCCGCTCAAGGCCCGCGATGTGGTGCTCGGCTTCATGATCCTGCTGCGCCACCCCGAGCGCGTCGAGTTCAACGACATGGACCGGGTCACCGGCGCCGAACTCGCCGCCCGCGCGGGCCTCGTGCTCGACAACGCGCGTATGTACACGTACCAGGAGAGCGTCGCCGAGACCCTCCAGGACAGCATGCTGCCGCACATCCCGCCACGCATGGCGGGCTGCGACATCGCCACCCGCTATCTGCCGGGTACGTTGCTGGGACGCGTCGGCGGTGACTGGTTCGACTCCGTGAAACTGCCCGGCGCCCGCACCGCCCTGGTCGTCGGCGACGTCATGGGGCACGGCCTCAACTCGGCCGCCATGATGGGCCAGTTGCGTACGGCCGTGCAGACGATGGCCGCGCTGGACCTGCCGCCCGCCCAACTGCTGCGCAACCTCGACGACCTCGCCCAGCGCCTCGGCGACACCTACCTCGCGACCTGCCTGTACGGCGTCTACGACCCGATCGCCGGCGAGCTCCACATCGCCAACGCCGGCCACATCCCGCCCGTCCTGGTCCGCGCCGACAACGGGCACAGCGAGCTGCTCGACCTGCCCACGGGGGCGCCGATCGGAGTCGGCGGGGTGCCCTTCGAGGCGGTACGCGTGCGCGTGCAGCCCGGCGACCGGATCGTGATGTGCACCGACGGACTGGTCGAGGTGCGCGGCGAAGACATCGGTGTCGGGCTCGCGACGCTGTGCGAGTCCGCCGCCCATCCGGCCGCGTCCATGGACGACGCCTGCGACACGATCATCCGTGCGCTCAACACACGCGGCGGCCGCAAGGACGACGTGGCCCTGCTGATGGCCCGCCTCAACGGCATCGAGCCGGAGGACGTCGCCGAATGGCGGCTCGCCCTCGACCCGGGGGAGGTCGGGCGGGCCCGCGCCGTCGTCCGTGAACAGCTGCACGGCTGGGGCCTGTCGCGTCTCGTCGACAGCGCCGAGCTGCTGGTCAGCGAGCTCGTCACCAACGCCGTACGGCACTCGCACCGTCGTCCCGTCGAGCTGCGCCTCGTCCGGGGAGAGACGCTGTTGTGCGAGGTGGGCGACGACGACCACGATCTGCCGACCCTGCTCAGCGCCGGCCCGGACGACGAGACCGGGCGCGGGCTGCGTGTGGTGAGCATGCTCGCCCGTGAGTGGGGCACGAGCCGTACGAGCGCCGGCAAGGCCGTCTGGTTCGAACTCACGCTCCCGCGACGCTGACCCTCACGTCGTCACGGGCGTACGACTTGTGCCCTGAACGGCGTACGACGGCGCACGAGTCTCGAATGCGGAGTGAAGGAATGCGCCACGCGCTTGTAGCCGTCACCAGGCCGCGATAGACCGTACTCGCCCGTCACTTGACGACGGGTCGGCGTCGCAACCTGGGGAGTTGGGCAGATGAGCGTGACGAGTCGATACCGTCAGGCCTGGGAGGGCTTCTGGCGTGAAGCGAGCGATGAACCGGGTGCGGTGTTCTGGGACGCCGAGCCTGCCCTGACCGCCGGCCGCCACGTGGCCCTCTTCGAGGCGCACCTGACCGATCCGGGCCTGCCGATGGTGGACCTGGGCTGCGGCAACGGCACTCAGACACGTTTCCTCGCCGAGCGCTTCCCGCGTGTCGTCGGCGTAGAGCTGTCCGCCGCCGCTCTGGACCACGCCCGGCTGGCCGACCCCGCCGGGCAGGCGACGTACCGGCTGTTCGACGCGGTGGAGAAGGCCGAGGCCGAGACGCTGCACGCCGAACTCGGTGACGCCAACATCTACATGCGGGGCGTGCTGCATCAGGCCGAGCCCGACGACCGGCAGCTGATGGTGAACGGGATCGCCACGCTGGTCGGCGAGCGCGGCCGGGCCTTCCTCGTCGAGCTCTCCGAGTCCGCGAAGCCGGTCCTCATGGGCCTCGCGCAGAGCCCGTCGGGACCGCCGCCCAAGCTCGCACCGATCTTCCGGCACGGCATCGCCCCCGGCGAGGTCGCCGACGCCGCCGTGCCCGAGTATCTGCGCGCGGCCGGACTCAGCGTCCTAGCGAGCGGCGAACTGCCGCTGATCACCACGGAGTACGGGCCCGACGGCGCGCGGATCGAGCTGCCGTCGAAGTGGGTGGTGGCGGGCCGGACGGTGTGACGGCTGTGCTGGCGGGCGGGGCACGACGGCCCCGCCCGCCGCATCGTCAGACGGGGCGCGACGTCCCCGCCCGCCACATCGTCAGACGGCCTTACGGCCCTTGCGATACGCCGTCTTAGTCGGCGGCGAGCAGCGCGGCCGCGAGCGCGGCGACAATGAGCGCTGTCACGCCGGTGGAGGCGAGGCTGCCGCCCGCGGTCGAGGCGGTCGCGATGACGCACCTGGCCGCGAAGCAGTCGGTGTACTCGCGTGAGGATCATCGTGAAGTGCGGGTCGTGCCCACCGGGTTGGGGAACTCGGCGCGGGAGCAGTGGGCGTCCTGCGTGGCCTTCGCGGTGACGGATCACGCCTTCTGCGTCGCGCTCTCGACCACGGATCACGCCTTCTGCGTCGCGCTCTCGACCACGGACCATGCCTCCTGCGTCGCGCCCTTGACCACGGACCACACGGCCACCACGCCCTCGGCGCTCAGGGACGTGAAAACGTGAGAAAAGTTCACGGTTGCAGCATCTGGCGACTTCGACACCCCCTGGGCTACCGTCGGTAACACCCGCTCTCGCAGCGGTCTCTCGTGTGTCTCCCGCCCCTTGCGCATCTCCCCGGAAGGCAGCCCATGGAGAACTCGTCAACCCCTGCCGCGATCACGCGCCGCCGCGCCCTGACCGTCGCCGGCGGGGTACTCGCCGGTGCCGCCCTCGCGCAGGCGACGTTCCCGGCCTTCGCGGCCTCGGTCGGCTCCTCGGACGCGGACGCCATCGTGGTCGGCCACGGCCTCGCCGGGCTGGCCGCCACGGCCGAACTGGCGGCGGCGGGACGCAAGGTGCTGCTCCTGGACCAGGAGCCGGAGGCCAGTCTCGGTGGGCAGGCGTTCTGGTCCTTCGGCGGACTGTTCCTCGTCGACTCCGCCGAGCAGCGGCTGATGGGCATCAAGGACTCACACGAGCTGGCCTGGCAGGACTGGCTGGGCACGGCCGGCTTCGACCGGCGGATCTCCGATCCGTCGGGCCAGGACCACTGGGCCTACAAGTGGGCCGAGGCGTATGTGGACTTCGCCTCCGAGGAGAAGCGGTCCTGGCTGGCAGGGCTCGGCATGCAGTGGTTCCCGATCGTCGGCTGGGCCGAGCGCGGCGGCGGCCTCGCGGACGGGCACGGCAACTCGGTACCGCGCTTCCACGTCACGTGGGGCACCGGGCCGGCCGTGGTCGAGCCGTTCGAGAAGAAGGTCCGCGCGGCCGTGGAGAACGGCCTCGTAACCTTCAAGTTCCGTCACAGAGTCGACGAGTTGATCGTCACGGGCGGTGCCGTCACCGGCGTACGCGGCGCCGTCCTGGAGCCGAGCAACGCCGGGCGCGGCAAGCCCAGCTCCCGTACCGCTGTCGGCGACTTCGAGCTCAACGCCCCTGTCGTGATCGTCACCTCCGGCGGCATCGGCGCCAACCACGACCTGGTGCGCAAGAACTGGCCCGCCCGGCTCGGCACTCCGCCCAAGTCCATGATCACCGGAGTGCCCGCGCACGTGGACGGCCGGATGCTGGCGATCACCGAGAAGGCGGGCGGACGGATCGTCAACCCCGACCGGATGTGGCACTACACCGAGGGCCTGAAGAACTACGGCCCGATCTGGCCCGGCCACGGCATCCGTATCCTGCCCGGCCCGTCCTCCATGTGGTTCGACGCCGAGGGCAAGCGCTTCTCCAGCCCTGACATGCCGGGCTACGACACCCTGCACACCCTCAAGTCGATCAGTGACAGCGGCTACGACTACTCCTGGTTCGTCACCACCCAGAAGATCATCGCGAAGGAGTTCGCGCTCTCCGGCTCCGAGCAGAACCCGGACCTGACGGAGAAGAACATCTGGATGCTGCTGTCCCGCATCTGGCAGACCCCGGAGCCGATCGAGCGGTTCAAGGAGAAGGGGGAGGACTTCGTCGTCGCCAAGACCCTGCCCGAACTCGTCACGGGCATGAACAAGCTGACCGGCGACAACCTCATCGACCTCGCGGACCTCAAGCGGCAGATCGAGGCCCGCGACCGCGAGATCGACAACCCCTACACCAAGGACGTCCAGGTCATGGGCATCCGCAACGCGCTCGCCTACCCGGGAGACACGCTCAGCCGGACCGCGTCCGCCCACAAGATCCTGGACACCAGCGCCGGCCCCCTCATCGCCGTGCGCCTCAACATCCTCACCCGTAAGACCCTCGGCGGCCTCCAGACCGACCTCTCCGGCCGCGTCCTGGACGCCTCCGGAACCCCGATCTCCGGTCTGTACGCGGCCGGCGAGGTCGCCGGCTTCGGCGGAGGCGGCGTGCACGGCTACCGCTCCCTGGAGGGAACCTTCCTCGGGGGCTGCCTGTTCTCGGGCCGCAGCGCGGGCCGGGCGGCGGCAGCGGCGACGGCTACCTGAACCGGCTCGGAACCCGGGCGGGTTGGGTCACCTGAACCGGCTCGGAGCCCGAGGGGTTGGGTCACGCGAGCGGGCTCGGGCACCCGAGCGGCTCAGGACTCGGTCGGCACGCAGAGGACCGGGACGCTGGAGAGGTGCAGGAGCTTGTGCGGGGTCGAGCCCAGCAGCGCGCCGCGAACCGGGCTCTCGCCCCAGGTGCCGACCACGATGAGCCTCGCCGCGTGGCGGGCCGCGGCGTCGATCAGTGCCGGTGCGGGCTTCTGGTCGATGAGTTCGACCGTGGTCCGCACGCCGGCCTCTTCCGCCACCTGGAGCGCGTGGGCGAGGGCGAGGTTGCCGGCCTCGCGGACGGCCTCGTGGTGGGCGGTGTACTCGTCGCCCATCGCGCCCGGGGCCGCGGCCCCGTAGACCAGCACGAGGGGTTCGCCGAACGCGGCCGACATCTCGATCGCGACGTGCAGTGCGCGCAGGGCGCCGGGGGACTCGTCATAGCCGAGGACGACTGACATCTTCAGGACTCCTTACTCCCCGGCTCCTCGCCGTCGACGAGGGCGGGATCGACCACGCCGGGGCGTTCCGACCAGAACGCGGGAGCGAGCAGCCGCCGGATGAGCATGATGACCACACCCGTGGCGGTGATGCCGATGCCGATGACGAGCGGAGGACCGAGCCCGAACCACGAGTCGCCGCTGTAGGAGTTGGCGGGGTCGGACATGTCCATGATCGACTCCACCAGCAGCCATGCCAGCAGCCCGGCACCGACGAGCGGGCCGAGGCCGATGAGCAAGAAGTTGTGGACGCTTCTGGTCAGCTGGCGGCGGTAGTAGACCGCGCAGGCGAGGCCGGTCAGCGCGTAGTAGAACGCGATCAGCAGCGACAGCGCGGTGAGCGAGTCGAACAGCGCGTTGGAACTGATCTCGCTGACGACCAGGTACCAGGCGATGGCGATCCCGGCGACCCACCACGTGCTCACGTCCGGGGTGCGGAAGCGCGGACTGATCCGTGCGAAATGCGTCGGCAGCGCGTGGCGGCGGGCCATGGACAGGGCCGTGCGGGACGCCGGGATGATCGTCGTCTGGGTCGATGCCAGGGCGGATGTCGAGACCGCGAGCAGCACCACCCAGTCCCAGTCGCCCATGGCCTCCCCGGCGAGCAGCGCGAAGATGAACTCCTCCTCCGCCGCGTTCTCGGCCAGGTAGGCAGTTCCGGCGTAGGCGACCACCGCGAAACCCACCGCCACATAGGTCACCAGCAGGATGACCGTCGACCAGACGGCCGCCTTGCCGGGAGCGGTGGCCGAGTCCTCGACCTCCTCGGTGAGGTTGACGGCCGACTCCCAGCCCCAGTAGATGAACACCCCCAGCAGCAGGGCCCCGGTCAGTGACGCTCCGCCGGCTCCGAAGGGATCGAGCCAGTTGAAGGCCGGATCGGTGGAGCCGAGCGTGCCCGTGTCGGCGTAGACCCGGTACAGCGCGACCACGGCGAAGACGAGCAGGCAGACGACCTGGGCGAGGATCAGGACGTTCTGCACCTTGGCCGACACCTCGGTGCCGATGACGCAGATGGCCGTCATCACCAGGATGAGCAGCACCGTGAGCACCCGGCGCAGAGCGTCGTTCTCGGTCCAGCTGTCGAGGCCGAAGGCGAGCAGCGCGAAGGTCACGGCGACGTCCGCCAGCGACCCCACGACCAGGACGCCCGTCATCGCGATGGCCCAGCCGCCGAGCCACCCGGCCCAGGGCCCCATGGCCCGGGTGACCCAGGAGAAGGTGGTCCCGCAGTCCTGGTCGACCTTGTTGAGGTAGTAGAACGCCGAGGCGATCAGCAGCATGGGCACGAACGACGCCAGCATCACGCCGGGGGCGTAGATCCCCACCAGTGCCACGATCGGGCCGATGACCGCCGCCACCGAGTACGCGGGGGAGGTGGCGTTGAGCCCGATGACGAGGGCGTCGACGAACCCGATCGCGTTGGGCTTCAAGCCCGCGGACTGCGGCGGGCCCGCGTCCGCGATGTCGTCGGCCATGTTCCCTCACTCCCGTTGTACGTGGACCTATACAACAGGGAGTTGAGAAACATTCAAGACATTGATGCCCTTGGTGGGCATATATGTCGTGCCGGGACTGCCGCTACTCCGGCGCCGGGACGAGCGCCGCCAGATCGTCCGGGGTGCGCGGGCCTGCCGACGTGTCACTCAACAACCCCTGTGACCGCAGAAGTCGGGTGGCCGCGACGCCCCACGGCAGCCGCAGACCGGCCTGCTGGAGGAGGTCTGTGCGGGCCAGCATGACCGGTGCCGGCCCGGTGCGTGCCCCGGACGGGGTGAGGAGCGCCGCGTCGTCGGCCCAGCGCAGGGCGAGGTCGACGTCGTGGGTGGCCATGACCACCGTGGTCCCGTTCGAGCGCAGTCCGTCGAGCGTGGCGAGCAGGCGTTCCTGGCCGTCCGGGTCGAGCCCGGCGGTCGGCTCGTCCAGGATCAGCACGCGGGGCCGCATCGCCACCGCGCCGGCGATGGCCGTGCGCTTGCGCTGCCCGTACGACAGCAGATGCGTGGGCCGGTCGGCCAGCGCGCCGATGTCCAGGGCGGCGAGCGCCTCGTCGACCCGCACGCGCACCTCGGGGTCGGGCAGGCCGAGGTTCAGTGGGCCGAAGGAGACGTCCTGGGCGACGGACGCGGCGAAGAGCTGGTCGTCCGGGTCCTGCACCACCAGCTGGACGGTCGTGCGCAGCCGGGTCAGCCCCTTGCGGTCGTACGTGACCCGAGTGCCCTGCACCGTCAACCGGCCGTCGTGCGGCCTGAGTCCACCGCTGAGCAGCCGCATCAGCGTGGTCTTGCCGCTGCCGTTGCGGCCCAGCAGCGCCAGCGCGCGCCCCTCGCGCACATCGAAGTCGAGGCCGCTGAGCACGACGGGGCCGTCCTCGTAGGCGTAGGACGCGCCCCGCAGGGCGACCAGGGCGGTGGGCTCGCTCATGGCAGGGCCTTCTCCAGTACGAGGGTGAGGGTGGCCAGCGCTGCGAGGAGGGCGCAACTCGCGGCCGTGAAGCGGACGGACACGCGGGCCTCGGGCACCAGGACACGCAGGGTGCCGTCGTAGCCGCGCCCGGCGAGCCCGGCCTGGAGCCGGGTGGCCCGGTCGAAGGCCCGCACGAAGGCGGTCGCGCCGAGCCCGGCCAGGGAACGCCACTCCGCGGCCCGGCTCATGTGCCCCAGCCGGGCGGCCTGGGCTTCCCGGATACGGCGCACCGAGTCCAGGAGCAGGAAGCTCATGCGGTACGTCACCAGGGCGACGTCCACGACAGGCGCGGGCACCCCCGCCTTCACCAGGCGGGGCAGCAGGTCGGACATGGGCGTGGTGAAGGCGAACAGCAGCACCCCGAGCGAGGCCGCCGAGGTGCGCAGCAGCAGTTCCCCCGCCAGCAGCGGCCCGTCGTGGGCGAGGGACACGAAGCCCTGCGGCCCGCCCACCTGGACGAGCAGGGTGACCGCGCCGGTCACGCAGAAGCCCAGCGGCACGCGATAGGCACGCCACAGCCGCCGGCCCGGCACGCCCGCGGGTCCCAGCAGCACCACGAGGGACGTCAGGAGCACCAGGGCCGCGCCCGGCCAGGGCGGCAGCGAGATCGCGAGCACGGTGAGACCGAGCCCGAGGACGGCCTTGTCCACCGGGTGGCGGCGGCGCCAGCGACTGCTGTGCGCCGCCGCGTCGATCGGCAGCACGAGTGATCAGGCCCTTTCGGCCGTGGACTCCTCGGCGGCCGCGGTGCCGCAGGCCGCGCCCCCGGTGTCCCGTGCCCGCTCCAGCGCCCGCTGCTCGCCCTGGCGCCTGCCCCGGTGCACGCCGAAGTAGTAGGCGAGGACGCCGGCGCCGAGGGCGGCCTGGAGGGCGAACAGCGCCGACTCGATCTCACCGGACGGCGGCTCGTACAGCGGTGAGAACCAGGGTTCGTAGTCCGGCTTGATCTCGGTGATCGCGGTCTCCGCCTCGGCGTCGGCGCCCGTGAAGGGCTCCTCCTTGTGATCGCCGAGGCCGAAAGCGAGCGGCAGGACCGCGAGCGCGGCCACGACGAGCAGCAGCAGGACGTTGATCTTCGTGTTCTTGCTCATCGGGCCACCGCCTCGGTCTCGGTCCGGGACTGCCTCTTGGTGAGGAGCACGCCCAGCCGGGTCAGCTCGCCCTTGCTGGACTGCACCAGCAGCCGCATCACGAGCACCGTGAGCAGTCCCTCGCTCACCGCGAGGGGGATCTGGGTGACGGCGAAGATGGAGCCGAACTTGCCGAGCGCGCCCAGGAATCCGCTGCTCGGGTCGGGGAACGCCAGCGCCAGCTGGACGCTGGTGACGCAGTAGGTGGAGAGGTCGGCGACGAACGCCCCGAAGAACACCGCCACCATCAGCGGCACGTCGTAGCGGCGCAGCAGTTTGTAGATCGCGTATCCGGCCCAGGGGCCGACGATCGCCATGGAGAAGACGTTGGCACCGAGCGTGGTCAGGCCGCCGTGCGCGAGCAGCAGCGCCTGGAAGAGCAGCGTGATGGTGCCCAGGACCGCCATGATCGGCGGCCGGAACAGAATGGCGCCCAGCCCGGTGCCGGTGGGATGCGAGCAGCTGCCGGTGACCGAGGGCAGCTTCAGCGCGGACAGGACGAACGTGAAGGCTCCGGAGGCGCCGAGGAGCAGCGTGCTCTCGGGGTGCTCCCTGACCTCACGGGTGAGCGAACGGACTCCGTGGACGACGAACGGAGCGGACGCGACGCCCCAGGCGACCGCGTGCGCCGGCGGGAGGAAACCCTCGGCTATGTGCATGGCTCAGCAGACCCTCTCCAGCACCTCGTGGATGGTTGACGCGCCTTGGCCGGTCTCCTGGCTGACGGGTACCACCGCCCGTGCTCCGCCTTCCCGGGTCCCGAAGGACCCAGTGGCTGCCCGTGAGGGCCGGAGCCGGACTTCCCGATTCACAGTGGCGAGGGCCGCACCGGCATCACACCGGATTTCCCGTTCACCAAGGCGTGGTGACAGTAGTGCCCGCACAGGGTGGCTGACAAGCGCGCCTCGGGGGCGTGAAAGGGGCGTTCGCGCGCCCCACGGCCGAGTTGGGCGGGCCGCCGACTCCGCAACAACATGTACACCCTGGGTAATCGAATGCGGATCAGTCATAAGAAGTTTTGAATATGGCGATCTGTCCGCGTTGCGGCGCCGAATCAAGTGCATGGAGGAATCCACGGCCCTGCTGGACGGGTGCGATGAACCGGCCGCCATCGAGAGGACCCTCGCCGCGGTGCTGGCCGAGGTCGTGCGGAGCGAGCAGGTGCCGGTCGACGGTCACTTCTTCGACGACCTGGGCGCCGACTCGCTGGTGATGGCGCACTTCTGTGCACGAGTCAGGAAGCGTGCGGATCTGCCGTCGGTGTCGATGAGGGACGTCTATCGGCACCCGACGATCAGGAGCCTGGCGACGGCGCTCGCGGATGCCGAGCCGATGTCGCGGACGGAACCCGCGGCCGCGGCTCCCGCACGGGAGTCACCGGCCCCGGCTTCGGCGCCGGGCCGGTCCGCGGCGGGCATGCGGCAGTACGTTCTCTGCGGTGCGCTCCAGTTCCTCGCCTTCCTGGCGTACGCCTACCTCCTCGCCTTCGGCACCGCCCTGGGCTACGGGTGGATTTCCGCCGGATCGGGCGTGGTCGATGTGTATCTGCGCTCGGTCCTGTTCGGGGGTGCGGCCTTCTTGGCCCTCTGTGTCCTGCCCGTACTCGTGAAGTGGACCCTCGTAGGCCGGTGGAAGCCTCAGCACATCCCCGTCTGGAGCGTCAGGTACGTCCGCTTCTGGATCGTCAAGACGCTGGTGCGGGCGGATCCGATGGTGCTGTTCAGCGGTTCCCCGCTCTACCTGCTCTACCTCAGGGCGCTGGGCGCGAAGGTCGGACGGGGGGCCGTGGTCCTCTCCCGGAACGTGCCCGTGTGCACCGATCTGCTCTCCATCGGTGACGGTGCGGTCGTCCGCAAGGACTCGTTCTTCTCCTGCTATCGGGCGCACGCCGGGCTGATCCAGACCGGCCCGGTCACCCTCGGCAGGAACGTGCTGGTCAGCGAGGCCACGGTCCTCGACATCGACACAGCGCTCGGTGACGGGGCACAGCTCGGCCACGCCTCCTCGCTGCACCGTGGACAGGCGGTGCCCGACGGCGAGCACTGGCACGGGTCACCGGCGCAGCGGGCCGACGTGGACTACCAGGTGGTG
Source organism: Streptomyces sp. NPDC012935 (assembly GCF_042900345.1). Classification (NCBI taxonomy): domain Bacteria; kingdom Bacillati; phylum Actinomycetota; class Actinomycetes; order Kitasatosporales; family Streptomycetaceae; genus Streptomyces; species Streptomyces sp. NPDC012935. Next base: position 964,128 of record NZ_JBIBBC010000001.1, on the reverse strand, counting down.
GGGCAGGTCCGCTGCGGCGCGGTGCGCAGAGCGACCCACAGTGCTCTGCAGCTGCTGCTCGCGCTGGTCGTGTACATACCCCTGGCGGTCGGCGGCGTCGCCGCACTGCTCGTCGAGGTCCCGCAGCTCAGCACGGCACTGGAGCCGGGGCCCGCGGTCTTCGCCGACTGGACTTTCTACCTCGAGGCCCTGGCGATGTCCTTCGTGCTCGTCTTCGGCGCCGTGCCCGCCGGTCTCCTCGTCCTGACCGCCCTTCCCCGCCTGCTCAGCCTGACCATCACGCCGGGCAGGACCTACCGTCTGTACGGCTTCCACTTCGAGGTGCACCGGACGATCACGCTCCTGACCAACTGGAAGTTCCTCAAGCGCCTGTTCGGTGACAGCTCCGCCATCGTCCACTACCTGCGGGGCCTCGGGTACGACCTCTCCCGCGTCCAGCAGACCGGGTCGAACTTCGGCACGGAGATGAAGCACGAGACGCCGTATCTGAGCTCTGTCGGGCGCGGGACGATGGTCGCCGACGGCCTGTCGATGATGAACGCCGACTTCTCCAGTACGGCGTTCCGGGTGTCCCGGGTGTCGATCGGGCCGCGCAACTTCCTCGGGAACCGGATCGCGTACCCCACGCGGGGCAGGACCGGCGACAACTGCCTGCTCGCGACGAAGGTGATGGTGCCGGTCGACGGGGAGGTCCGCGAGGGTGTCGGGCTGCTGGGCTCGCCCAGCTTCGAGATTCCGCGTTCGGTCCTGCGGGACAGCACGTTCGACCGGCTCAAGGGCCATGAGGAGCTGCGGCACGGCCTTGCCGCAAAGAACAGGCACAACGTCGCCACGATGGCGTGGTACCTGCTGTCGCGCTGGATATTTGCCTTCGCAATCATCCTGCTCGTCACGGCGGCCGCGGAGATGTACGGGCCGCTCGGCGTGTCCGGGATCATGCTGGCCGATGTCGTTGTCGTGCTGTTCACCATCACGTACTTCGTGCTGGTCGAACGCGTCGTGACAGCGGTCCGCCCCCTCAGGCCCCTGTTCTGCTCGATCTACACCCCGGACTTCTGGCAGCACGAGCGCTACTGGAAGGTGCCGTCGGAGACGTACGTGAGGATGCTCAACGGCACCCCGTTCAAGAACGCCGTCTGGCGACTGCTCGGGGTGCGGCTCGGCCGCATGGTCTTCGACGACGGCTGCCATCTGACGGAACGGGCCATGGCCGCCATCGGGGACGGCTGCACGCTCAATCAGGGCAGCGTGGTCCAGTGCCACTCGCAGGAGGACGGCGCCTTCAAGTCCGACCGGAGCACGGTCGGCTCCGGATGCACCCTCGGGGTCGGCGCTTTCGTCCACTACGGCGTGACGGTGGGCGACGGTGCGGTGCTCGCCCCGGACTCCTTCCTGATGAAGGGCGAGACGGTCCCGCAGGAGGCCTGGTGGGGCGGCAATCCGGCACGGCCGATCCGCTCGTACAGCGACGACGAGGTGAGGTCGGCCCCATGACATCCCCGGCATCGACGACAACGACCGCGCAGGCCGGCGGGGCGTTCTGGCGGGGCGTGCTCGCCGTCGGCGGGGGCGCCACGGTCCCGCGGTGGACCGTCGATCCGGTGACCGGTGTGTCCCAGCACGAGGCGACGCTTCCCAGGGAGCTGACGGACGCGCTGAGCCGCCTGGCGGGCGATCTGGCTGTGCCCCTGCGCTCGGTGCTGCTGGCCGCGCACGCCAAGGTGCTCGCAGCTCTGTCCGGCGAACACGAGGTCACGACCGGTTACGTCGCCGTACCGGGCGGGCGGCCGCTGCCCTGCCGACTGACCGTCGGCCCCGGCTCGTGGCGGACGCTGGTACTCCGCACTCACCGGGCCGAGTCGGATTTGCTGCTGCACAAGGACTTCCCCGTCGACCGGCTCCGGCGTGAGTCGGGCCTGCCCGGACCGTCCAGCGAGGCCGAGTTCGATCCGATCGGCGACGGCGGCGAACTCGCCGAGAACGCCGTGCTGCGGCTGGAGACACCGCGCGCCGGTGAACGGCGCGGGCTGCGGCTGCGGTACCGGACCGACGCGATCGATGCCGACTGCGCCGCCAGGATCGCCGGCTACCACCTCACCGCCCTCACAGCGATGGCCGCCGATCCCGACGCCGCACACGACCGGCAGAGCCTGCTCTCCGCCGACGAGCTCCGCTTCCAGCTCGAAGGACTCGCAGGACCCCGCCGTGAGCTGCCTGATCACCGCTTCCACGAGCTGTTCGAACAACGCGTCAGGGCACACCCGGACGCCATAGCGGCCGCACACGGCGACCAGCGGTGGACCTACCGGGAACTCAACGCACGGGCCAACCGTCTGGCGCGGGCCCTGCTGGCCCGGGGACTGGGCCGCGAAGGCGTCGTCGCGGTGGTGACCGAGCGCAACCTGGACTGGGCTGCCGCCGTCCTGGCGGTCCTCAAGGGCGGCGGGGTGTACCTGCCCGTCGAGCCGCACTTCCCGGCCGACCGCATCACGACCATGCTCACGCGGGCCGGGTGCCGGCTCGTGCTGACCGAGCCGGGCAGCACCGCCATGCTCGACGGGGCCCTCGACGCGCTGCCCGCGGTCCGGGCGCTGTCCGTCGACGCCGCCTACGCGGAGGACCACGCCGACTCCGACGTCGGTGTCGGCGTCGCACCGGACCAACTCGCCTACATCTACTTCACGTCCGGCTCCACCGGCGAGCCCAAGGGAGCCATGTGCGAGCACGCGGGCATGCTCAACCACCTCTACGCCAAGATCGACGACCTGGAGATCGGCGAGGGGCAGGTGGTCGCCCAGACCGCGCCCCAGTGCTTCGACATCTCGCTGTGGCAACTGGCTTCCGCGCTGCTGGTCGGCGGACGGACCCTGCTCGTCGAACAGGACGCGATCCTGGACGTCCCGCGGTTCGTCGACACGATCGCCCGCGGCGGGGTCGGCGTCCTCCAGGTCGTGCCGTCGTACCTCGACGCGGTCGTGGCCTACCTGGAGCGGCACCCGTGCGCGCTGCCGGACCTGCGATACGTGTCGGTCACCGGCGAGGCGCTGAAATGGGAGCTCGTACAGCGCTGGTTCGCCGCCCAGCCCGGCATCAGGCTGGTCAACGCCTACGGGCTGACCGAGACATCGGACGACACCAACCACGAGGTGATGGACCGGGCGCCCGCCAACGGACGCATCTCGCTCGGCTCGCCCATCAGCAACGTGCACGTCCACGTCGTGGACGAGCACCTGTCACCGGTGCCGCTCGGCGCCCCCGGGGCGATCGTCTTCTCCGGGGTCTGCGTCGGCCGCGGCTACGTCAACGACCCCGAGCGCACCCGGCAGGCCTTCCTGGCGGATCCGCACCACGCGGGCCGACGGCTCTACCGGGGCGGGGACCGCGGCCGCTGGGTGCCCGGGGGCAAGCTGGAGTTCCTCGGCCGCCAGGACACCCAGGTCAAGATCCGCGGCTTCCGGATCGAGATCGGCGAGGTCGAGAGCGCCCTGCTGCGGGCTCCCGGGGTCCGCGACGGTGCGGTGGTGGCCGTCGAGGGGGCCGGCCGGGGCGGGCGCCTGGTGGCCTTCTACCGCGGAGACGGCCCACTGGAGGACGCCGACCTCAGGGACCGGCTGGGCCGGTCGCTGCCCGAGTACATGGTTCCGTCGGAGTTCCACTGGCGGAAGAGCCTGCCCGTGACCGCCAACGGCAAGGTCGACAGGAAAGCGCTGACCGCGCTCGCCGCGCAGGCCGGCGCCGTGCTGCCGGACCTCGGATCCGGCGGCACCGGGCTCGACATGGCTCAGGAGGGCCGCGACACCCCACGCACGCCGACCGAACGGCGGCTCGCCGCCGTGTGGGCTCAGGTGCTCGGCATACCGGAGCACACGATCCGCCGGCACGACCACTTCTTCGACCGCGGCGGCACCTCCCTCGCGGCGGTGCGGCTCGCGATCGCCCTCGACCGTGCGGTGGACATCAAGGACATCACGCGCCACCCGGTCCTGGCCGACCTGGCCCGCGTCGTCAACGGCGGCCCCCGAGCCGCCGCGCAGACGGCCTCCGCGGCCGGAGCCGGCCCCGCACCACCGGCTTCCTCCTGAACCACGACCGAAAGGAGACCGAGATGCCGACCTCGCCCCCTGTGCCGATGCTCGACGTCGACCTTCAGCCCGGCAAGCCCCCGATCCTGCGCGCCGACTCATCCGGTGACGCGGCGAGTTGGGCCGCCGAGCACCGGGACGCGGTGCGCGCCGTCGTCGCCGAGCACGGTTCGGTCCTGGTCCGTGGCCTCGGACCGGGCGGCCAGACCGAGACCGCCGCCGTCTTCCGGCGGCTGGCGGCCGCTCTGATGACCGAGAAGGAGGCTTTCGCATCCCGGCGGACCTACGCCGACGGCGTGTACTCCTCGTCGAAGTGGCCGCCGCACCAGCCGATGTGCATGCACCATGAACTCAGTTACACCCTGGAGTTCCCCGGTCTGATGCTGTTCGCCTGCCTCAGCGCCCCCGACGCCGGCGGGGCGACCGCGCTGGCCGACGCACCGACCGTGCTGGGCGCGCTGCCCACCGATCTCGTCGAGCGGTTCCTGAGGCAGGGCTGGCTGCTCACCCGCAACTACAACGAGGAGATCGGGGCCTCCCTGACCGATGCCTTCGGCAGTGAGGACCGCGGTGCGGTCGAGAGCTACTGCCGCGCGGCCGCGATCGACTTCGAGTGGCAACCCGACGGCGGACTGCGGACCCGGCAGCGCCGCAGCGCCGTGGTGCGGCACCCGGTCACCGGCCGGCGCTGCTGGTTCAACCAGATCGCGTTCCTCAACGAGTGGACCCTGGCCCCCGAGATCCGTGAGTACCTGGTCGACGTCTACGGCGCCGACGGGCTGCCGTTCAACACCCGCTACGGGGACGGCGCACCGATCGGCGAGGACACCGTGCAGCTGCTGAACGAGGTCTATCAGTCGCACACCGTGCGCGAGCCGTGGCAGGCCGGTGACCTGATGCTCGTCGACAACGTCCGCACCGCCCACAGCAGGGAGCCCTACGAGGGGCCGCGCGAGGTGCTCGTCGCGATGGCGGACGCGGTGCGCCTGGCCGACTGCTCACCGACCGTGGAGGTGATCACCCGATGACCACCACCCGTTCCGGCACCTGGGAGCCCGCACCGTCCGGGCCGGTCGCCGTGCCGCCGTTCGCGATCGTTTCGGGCGGCCAGGTCCAGCAAGCGCTGCGAGGGCGCGAGAAGCAGATCGTGGAGGTGGTCGAGGAAACCTACCGGCTGCACGACGCCGGTGATTCGGTGAACCCGCCGTCCCATTTCCTGCGCTTCCCCGACCGCCCGTCGTCCCGGATCATCGCCCTGCCCGCCTCGATCGGCGGGGAGGCAGGGGTGGACGGCCTGAAGTGGATCTCCAGCTTTCCGCAGAACGTCGCGGCCGGCATCCCGAGAGCCTCCGCGGTGCTCATCCTGAACGACCGCCACACCGGCTACCCGTTCGCCTGCATGGAAGCCTCGATCATCAGCGCCACGAGGACGGCCGCGTCGGCGGTGCTGGCCGCGGACCGACTCAGCCGTGGCCGAGGGCGCCCGACGCGCGTCGGGTTCGTCGGGACGGGCCTCATCGCCCGCTACATCCACACCTTCCTGGCCGGTACCGGCTGGTCGTTCGACACCATCGGCGTGCACGACGTGTCCGCCGACAGCGCCGCCGGGTTCCGCTGCTACCTGGAGCAGTCCGGCGCCGCCGGCTGGATCGTCCTGCACGACAGCGCCGAGCAGCTGATACGCCGGAGCGACCTGGTCGTGTTCGCCACGGTCGCCGCCCGGCCGCACGTCCACGATCCGTCGTGGTTCGCACACCGTCCGCTGGTGCTGCACGTGTCACTGCGCGACCTGGCCCCGGAGGTCGTGCTCGCCTCGGACAACGTCGTCGACGACGTCGAGCACTGTCTGAGGGCGGACACCTCCGTTCACCTGGCCGAACAGCTCACGGGCAACCGCGACTTCGTGACGGGGACGCTGGCGGACGTGATGGCCGGACACATATCGCCGTCGGCGGACCGGACGGTGGTGTTCTCGCCCTTCGGCCTCGGGGTGCTCGATCTGGCAGTCGGCAAGTACGTCTACGACGAGGTCGCCGGCTCCGGCGAGCTGCACGTCGTCGACGGCTTCTTCCATGAGCTGAGCCGGTACGGGTGAACACCGTCCGCGCCCGGTCGCTCTTCAATCCGCGGAGGCCATCGTGTCAGTCATATCCGCCCCCTACACCTTCAACGAGGAGGATCTCTACGTCGACCTCCAGCCGATACTGGGGCACAGGCTCTTCCTGAAGTGCGAAGGGTTCAACTTCGCCGGCTCGATCAAGCTGAAGCCCGCCACCGAGATGGTGGAGGCCGCCGAACAGGCGGGGGTCCTGACCCCGCGGTCGGTCCTGCTGGAGTCCTCGTCGGGCAACATGGGCGTGGCACTCAGCATGATCGCGGCGAGCAAGGGCCACCGGTTCCTGTGCGTGACGGACTCCCGCTGCAACCTGTCGACCAGGCTGGTGATGGAGGCCCTGGGCGCCCAGGTGCACGTGATCACCGAGCCGAGCGCCGACGGCGGCTTCCTGCAGGCGCGGCTCGACTACGTTCGCGCGCTGTCCGCCCTGGACGACCGGTACGTGTGGCTCAGCCAGTACACCAACCCGGGCAACTGGAGAGCGCACTACCGCAGGACGGCACCGGCGATCGCCCGCTCGTTCCCCGGACTGGACGTGCTGTTCGTCGGGGCAGGCACCACCGGGACGCTGATGGGCTGCGCACGGTTCTTCCGGCAGTGGCACCGGCCCGTCCGCATCGTGGCGGTGGACAGCGCCGGCTCGGTGACCTTCGGCGGTACCCCGGGCCGCCGCATGCTTCCCGGCCTGGGCATGAGCGTCAGTCCGCCCCTGCTCGACGAGTCCTACGTCGACGAGGCGATCCACGTCGAGGAGGCGGACACCATCCGCGCCTGCCACCGCCTGGCCAGACGTGGCTTCCTCTTCGGTGGCTCCACCGGCACCGTCGTCAGCGGTGCGACGCGCTGGCTGGCCGGGCACGACCCGGCCGGTCTGACCGCGGTGGCCATCGCCCCGGACCTGGGTGAGCGCTATCTCGAGACCGTCTACCAGGCCAACTGGGTCCAGGCCCTCTACGGCGACGACGTGCTCCGTCCCGGCGGCCGGGTCGCCGCCGGTTCGCGGGTCGCCGGCCCCGCGCCGCTGCGGGATGCGGACGACGGCCGGGACTCGGACACTTAGGGAGAGGGTGGGTGAACCCGGCATGGTGGAGCGGGGCAGATACACAGGTGGGAGAGGGTGTGGCCAAGCGGGAGGCGTCCGGGGCCCGGCGCATCGGTACATCCGAGACCGATCGCCTGTTGGTCTCCGTCGCTGCGGGCAGTCAGGACGCCTTCTCCCAGTTGTACGACGCGGCCGCCGGACCGATCTACGGAATCGCGTGCCGGGTCCTGCGGGACCCCGCGCGCGCCGAGGAGGTCACCCAGGAGGTCATGCTCGAGGTCTGGCAGAGGGCCCCCCGCTACCGGCCCGAGAGCGGGCACGCCATGACCTGGATGCTGACCATCGCTCACCACCGGGCCGTGGACAGCGTCCGCGCACTGCGAAGGTCCGCCGAGCGTGAGCGCGCCGTCTCCCAGCACGAGTCGACGCCTGCCTTCGACGACGTCGTGGACGCGGTGGAGGCGCTCGGAGAGAGCGAACAGGTCCGCTCGTGCCTGAAGGAGCTCAGCGCCGAGCTGCGGCAGCCGGTGGTGCTCGCCTACTACGAGGGCCTGACCCATACCGAGATCGCATCGAGGCTGTCCCTGCCGCTCGGCACCGTCAAGAGCCGTCTGCGCAGGGCTCTGACCCGTCTGCGGCACTGCCTGGGAGCTCCGCCGTGATGACAGCCGACTCGCACGATGCACACGACCTCGCGGGTGCCTACGCGGTGAACGCCCTCACCCGGGAGGAACGGGAGGCCTTCCGTCGCCATGTCGCCGACTGCCCCGACTGCGCGCACGAGACGCTCCGTCAGCAGGAGGCCGCGGGCTGGCTCGCGCTCGCGGCGGCCCGGACCCCGCCGCCGCGTCTGAAGGAACGCGTCCTCGCCGAGGCGGCCCGGACCCCCCAGTTCCCACCGACGCCTCCCGGCCGGACGAATGGGCGGCGCACCCGGCGATCGATGCCACCCCTGCTGCATCTCGCACTGGCCGCGAGCCTCGCCGCGGCCGCCGCGCTCGGCGGTCTGGCGGCCTGGCAGCACCAGGAGGCGCGGGATGCCCGTCAGGAGGCCCGCAGCCAGGCCGCCGACCTCGGCCGGCTCCTCGCGGCTCCCGACACCATCTTCGTCAAGAAGGACCTGGCCTACGGCGGATCCGGCACCCTGGCGGTTTCGCGGGACCTGGACGAGGCCGTCTACTTCTGCCAGGACCTGGCCCCCCTGCCCGCGGACAAGACCTACCAGATGTGGTACGTCGACCCCGGGGACGCAGTCCGCTCCGCCGGGCTCCTCGCCGCCAAGGCCGGCCTGCAGTCCGCGTCCCTTCCCCCGCCCGGTGCCGCCGCCGCACTCGCCGTCACCGTCGAGCCGAGCGCAGGCTCCTCCCACCCCACCAGCGACCCGATCGCCACCTGGCCCTTGCCCACGTCCTGATCGTGTGGGCCGGCGTCCTGCTGTCTCGTAGGAAGTTGCCTCGCCGACGCGTAACGTGAAGCAGCATGAGAATCCTCATCAGCGCCGACATGGAGGGCGCCACCGGCGTGACCTGGCCGGCCGACGTGCTGCCGGGGACGCCTCAGTGGGAGCGGTGCCGGGGAATGTTCACCTCGGACGTCAACGCCGCCGTGCTGGGATTCTTCGACGGGGGTGCCGACGCCGTCGTCATCAACGAGGCCCACTGGACCATGCGCAACCTGCTGCTCGAACAGCTCGACGCGCGCTCGGAGATGCTCACCGGGCGGCACAAGACGCTGTCCATGGTCGAGGGCGTGCAGCACGGCGACGTGGACGGCATCGCCTTCGTCGGCTACCACGCGGGCGCCGGCATGGAGGGCGTCCTCGCGCACACCTACCTGGCGAACTCCATCACCGGGGTGTGGCTGAACGACGTACGGGCGAGCGAGGGGTTGCTGAACGCGCACGTCGTCGCCGAGTACGGCGTGCCCGTCGTGCTCGTCACCGGCGACGACGTGGCCTGCGAGGACGCGCTCGGGTACGCGCCGGGAGCACTGAAGGTCGCCGTCAAGGACCACGTCTCGCGGTACGCGGCCGTGTGCCGTACGCCTACCAGGACCGCGGGCGACATCCGCGCCGCGGCCAAGGAGGCGGCCGCACTGGCGGTCCGTCAGGAGCCGGTGAGCAACGGTCCGTTCACCGTCGCGGTCGAGTTCGACGCCGAGCACCTCGCGATGGCCGCCACCGTCGTCCCCGGTGTCGAACGGATGGGTGAGCGCAAGGTGGCGTACACCAGCGAGCGCATGTACGAGGGAATCCGTACCTTCAAGGCGGTCACCACGATCGTCTCGGCCGCGGTGGAGGAGCAGTATGGCTGACGGGCAGGCACTGGACGAGGTCGTGACGTTCACCTCCGACCTCATCCGCATCGACACGACCAATCGCGGCGGCGGCGACTGCCAGGAGCGCCCCGCCGCCGAGTACGCCGCCGCGCAGCTGGCCGAGGCGTGCCTGGCGCCCACTCTGCTGGAGCGCACCAGGGGACGTACGAACGTCGTCGCCCGCGTCGAGGGCACCGACCCGTCGGCGGACGCGCTGCTCGTCCACGGTCATCTGGACGTGGTGCCCGCTCAGGCCGACGAGTGGAGCGTGCACCCCTTCTCCGGGGAGATCCGCGACGGCGTCGTGTGGGGCCGGGGCGCGGTCGACATGAAGAACATGGACGCGATGATCCTGGCCGTGGTCCGGGGCTGGGCCCGTGAGGGCGTACGCCCCCGGCGGGACATCGTGATCGCGTTCACCGCCGACGAGGAGGCGAGCGCCGAGGACGGCTCCGGATTTCTCGCGGACCGGCACGCGGAGCTGTTCGAGGGCTGCACCGAGGGCATCGGCGAGTCCGGCGCGTTCACCTTCCACGACGGCAGCGGCCGGCAGATCTACCCGCTCGGGGCGGGGGAGCGCGGCACCGGCTGGATCAAGCTGACGGCACGCGGGCGGGCCGCGCACGGCTCCCGGCCGAACCGGGAGAACGCGGTGAGCCGCCTCGCCGCCGCCGTCACCCGGATCGGCGGCCACGAGTGGCCGTTGCGGCTGACCCCGACCGTACGCGCCGCCCTGACCGAACTCGCGGCGCTGTACGGCCTCGACGCCGACCTGGACGACGTGGACGGCCTGCTGGAGAAGCTCGGCCCGGCGGCCCAGCTCGTCGAGGCGACCGTCCGCAACAGCGCCAACCCGACCATGCTGCAGGCGGGTTACAAGCTCAACGTGATCCCGGGGGAGGCCGTGGCCTATATCGACGGGCGGTATCTGCCCGGCTTCGAGGACGAGTTCCGCGCGACCGTGGACGATCTCACCGGGCCCGACGTGGAGTGGGAGTTCCACCATCAGGAGGTGGCTCTGCAGTCACCCGTGGACTCGCCGACATACGCCAGAATGCGCGCCGCCGTCGAGGAGTTCGCGCCCGAGGGCCACACGGTCCCGTACTGCATGCCCGGCGGCACCGACGCCAAGCAGTTCTCACGGCTCGGCATCACCGGCTACGGCTTCTCGCCGCTGAGGCTGCCGGACGGGTACGACTACGGAGCCATGTTCCACGGCGTCGACGAGCGCGTGCCGGTCGGGGCGCTGCACTTCGGCGTCCGCGTTCTCGACCGCTTCCTGCGGACGGCCTAGGCCAGAAAAAAGGGGAGACAGTGCAGACGCTGGCGTACGGTTCCTGGCCCTCGCCCATCGACGCGGCCCTCGCCGCCACCCACGACGGGCACCCCGAGTACGTGGGCTTCGTCGGCGACGAGGCGTGGTGGACCGAGCCGCGGCCGACCGAGGGCGGGCGGCGCACACTGGTGCGGCGCCGGGCCGACGGCACGGAGGAGTCCGTGCTGCCCGCACCGTGGAACGTGCGCAGCCGGGTGGTCGAGTACGGCGGTCAGCCCTGGGCCGGAGAGGTGGTCGGCGGCCGGCCGCTCGTCGTCTTCGTGAACTTCGCCGACCAGCGGCTCTACCGGTACGAGGAGGGCGCCGAGCCACGGCCGATCACCCCCGTGTCCACGCTGGGCGGTGGACTGCGCTGGGCGGAGCCGCAGATGCGACTCGGCCTCGGTGAAGTGTGGTGCGTGCTCGAGGAGTTCACCGGCGAGGGGCCGACCGACGTGCGGCGGGTCCTGGCCGCCGTCCCGCTGGACGGCTCGGCGGCCGGCGACCGGGCCGCCGTACGCGAACTCACCGACGACCGGTACCGGTTCGTCACCGGAGCGCGGATCTCGCCCGACGGGCAGCGCGCGGCGTGGCTCGCCTGGGACCATCCGCGGATGCCGTGGGACGGCACCGAGCTGCTGGTGGCCGGCATCGGCGCCGACGGCACGCTCGCCGCCCCGCGGACCGTCGCCGGGGGACCGGACGAGGCGATCGCCCAGGCCGACTGGTCGGCCGACGGCCGGCTGCTGTACGCGAGCGACCGCAGCGGCTGGTGGAACCTCTACCGCGACGGCGAACCGCTGTGCCCGCGCGAGGAGGAGTTCGGCGGACCGCTGTGGAAGCCGGGCCTGCGCTGGTTCGCCCCGCTGGCGAGCGGACCCGTCGCCGTCGTGCACGGGCGCGGCTCGACCGCCCTCGGCGTGCTGGACCCCGAGACCGGCGAGGTCGTCGACGCGGCCGGCCCCTGGACCGAGTTCGCTCCCACCCTCGCGGTGTACGGCGAGCGGGTCCTCGCCGTCGGAGCCAGCCCGCGCAGCGCCTACGAGGTGGTCGAGCTGGACACCTGCACGGGCCGGGCCCGGGTCATCGGCGCCGAGCACGACGACGCCGTCGACCCCGCCTACTACCCCGAGCCGCAGATCCGCACCTTCACCGGCCCCGCCGGAGACGAGATCCACGCGCACATCTACCCGCCGCACAACCCCGGCTGCGTGGCCCCCGGCGACACACCGCCGCCGTACGTCGTCTGGGCGCACGGCGGCCCCACCGGCCGTGCGCCCCTCGTCCTCGACCTGGCGATCGCCTACTTCACCTCGCGCGGCATCGGGGTCGCCGAGGTCAACTACGGCGGCTCCACCGGGTACGGCAGGGAGTACCGCAACCGGCTGCGCGAGCAGTGGGGCGTGGTCGACGTCGAGGACTGCGCGGCCGTCGCCCTCGCCCTCGCCGACGAGGGCACCGCCGACCGCGCCCGGCTCGCCATCCGCGGCGGCAGCGCCGGCGGCTGGACCACGGCCGCGTCCCTCACCACCACCGACATCTACGCCTGCGGCACGATCCTCTACCCCATCCTCGACCTGGCGAGCTGGGGCGACGGGGAGACCCACGACCTGGAGTCGCAGTACCTGGAGACCCTGATCGGACCACTCGCCGAAGTGCCGGCACGGTATGCGGAACGCTCGCCCGCGGCACACGCCGACCGTCTCACCGTGCCCTTCCTGCTGCTGCAGGGCCTCGACGACGTGATCTGCCCGCCGACCCAGTGCGAGCGGTTCCTCGCCCGCATGGAGGGACGCCGGGTGCCGCACGCCTACATCGCCTTCGAGGGGGAGGGCCACGGCTTCCGGCGCGCGGAGACGATGATCCGTGTCCTGGAGTCCGAACTCTCCCTGTACGCCCAGGTGTTCGGGCTCAACCCGCCCGGTGTCCCCAGACTGGAACTCGCCAAGTGAAGCCACTCATCCGCCCCTCCAGACTCGCCCCCGGCGCCCGCGTGGCCGTCGTCGCACCCAGCGGGCCGGTGCCCGAGGAGCGGCTGCAGGCCGGCCTCGACGTGCTGCGCGGCTGGGACCTCGACCCGGTGGTCGCACCCCATGTGCTCGACCGGCACGGGGAGTTGGCGTATCTGGCGGGCACGGACGCCGACCGGGCGGCCGATCTGCAGAACGCCTGGTGCGATCCGGCCGTCGACGCCGTGCTGTGTGCCCGGGGCGGCTACGGGGCGCAGCGGCTGGTCGACCTCCTCGACTGGGAGGCGATGCGGGCGGCCGGACCCAAGGTGCTCGTCGGCTTCAGCGACGTCACCGCGCTGCACGAGGCGTTCGCCAACCGGCTGGGCCTGGTCACCCTGCACGGTCCGATGGCCGCGGGAGTCGACTTCATCAAGAACGCGCGGGCGCAGGACCACCTGCGGGCCACGCTGTTCGAGCCGGAATCGGTGCGCACGATCGCCTCCACCGGCTCCGCACTGATCCCCGGCCGGGCGAGGGGAGTCACGCTCGGCGGCTGTCTGTGCCTGCTCGCCGCCGAGGTCGGCACCCCCTTTGCCCGGACCTCCGCACGCGGCGGTCTGCTGTGCCTGGAGGACGTGGGCGAGGAGACGTACCGGCTCGACCGCTACCTCACACAGCTCCTGCGCGTCGGCCTGTTCGAGGGCGTGCGCGGCGTGCTGCTCGGGTCGTGGCAGGAGTGCGAGCCGTACGAGCGGGTGCGTGCGCTGCTGTTGGACCGGCTGGGTGGCCTCGGTGTGCCCGTTGTGGAGGAGTTCGGGTTCGGGCACGGTGAAGGGGCGTTGACGATCCCCCTCGGCGTGAGCGCCGAACTCGATGCCGTTTCGGGCACGTTGACTCTCGACGAGCCCGCGCTGCGCTGAGCGCAGTTCACTGAATCTCCGTCAAGAAACCCCCGTCACGGCGATTGACCTCGCTTGACACGTGTCACACCATGACAACCGGCCAGTACTTACTGGTCGGTAAGCCGGGCTGTCCTCAGCGTGCCTCAGTGTGGAGGTCTCCGTGTCCCGTAGCGTGCCCAGATCACGGCCTGCCCTGGCCCCACTCGCTCTCGCCCTAGTCCTCGGCGCCACGCTCACCGCACCCCTCGCGCTCACCGCTCCGGCCGCCGCAGGCGGCCAGTTCACCGTCACCGCCCTGAAGTTCACCGTCCAGGCCGGCGGCCGCACCTGCACCGTCGACGCCGATCTGTACCGGCCCGCGGGCGTGGACCGCGCCCACCCCGCGCCCGCCGTCCTCGCCACGAACGGCTTCGGCGGCAGCAAGTCCGACGGCTCGACCGACGCCATAGGAAAGGCCTTCGCCCAGCGCGGGTACGTCTCCCTCATCTATTCCGGCCTCGGCTTCGGCAGGTCCGGCTGCCTGATCTCGCTCGACGACCCCACCATCGACGGCGTCGCCGCGTCGCGGCTGATCGACTTCCTGGGCGGCAGGCGCGCCGCCGACGACGGCACGAAGGCGGACTTCGTCACCCTCGACGCCCCCGGCGACCCGCGCGTCGGCATGGCCGGCGGCTCCTACGGCGGGGCCGTCCAGCTGGCCGCGGCGGCCGTCGACCAGCGCCTCGACGCGCTGGTGCCGATGATCACCTGGAACGACCTCGCGTACTCCCTCGATCCGAACAACGCCGTCGGCAGCGGCAGTGTGCCCGGCGTCTTCAAGTGGCAGTGGGCCAACGGCTTCTACCTCATAGGCGAGGGCCAGCCCCTGCTCGAGCCGAACCTCGACCCCTCCCGCATCAACTCCCTGGCCTGCCTGCACTTCGTCACCAAGGCCTGCGACACGATCCGTACCCTCAACTCCGGCCGCTACCCGGCCGAGCAGACCGCCGAGCTGCTCGCCTATGCGCGCAGCGTCTCCCCGGTGTCGTACCTGAACCGCGTCAAGGCACCCACCCTCCTCGTCCAGGGCCAGGCCGACAGCCTCTTCAACCTCAACGAGGCGACGGCGACGTACAACACCCTCAGGGCCCGGGGGACACCGACGAAGATGATCTGGCAGTCCTGGGGCCACAGCGGCGGCCTCACCGACCCGGCGGCCGGTGAACTCAACCTCGGTGAGGGCAACCTGGAGACCAGCTACGTCGGCCGGCGCATCCTCGCCTGGTTCGACCGCTACCTGGGAAAGAAGAACGCCGACACCGGGCCGGCCTTCGCCTACTACCGCGACTGGGTCACCGACCCCGACAACACCTACGCCACCGCCGACCGCGTCCCTGAGCTCAGCCGCACGCTCTACCTCTCCGGCGACGGCAAACTCGTCGACAACCGCAGCAAGGTGGCACGCGGCAGCCGCACCTACAGCAACTGGCTGACCCCCACCAGTCACTCCGAGAGCTCGCTCGCCGCACTCCTCGGCATCCCGGACCCGGCGCCGTACGACACCCCGGGCACCTACCTCGGCTGGACCAGCGAGCCGCTCGCGCGCACCACCGACGTCGTGGGCGCACCCCGGGCCACGCTCAAGGTCGTCTCCCCGAGGGCCGAGCGGACGCAGGGCTCCGCGGACGCCGCCGACAAGCTCGTGCTGTTCGCCAAGCTGTACGACGTGGCGCCCGACGGCACCCGGACGCTGGTGCACCGGCTGGTGGCACCGGTGCGGGTGCCCGACGTGACGAAGAGCTTCACGGTGACCTTGCCGGGGATCGTGCACCGGTACGAGAAAGGGCATCGGCTGCGCTTCGTGATCGCGGCCAGTGACGGTGCGTACTTCGGGAACCGGGGGATCAAGCCGGTGACCGTGGTCAGTGCGCCCCAGGACACGGGGGTGCTGCAGCTGCCGGTGCTCGGCTGAGCGCAGGTGAAGGCCGCTCACCGTGCGTGATCGTGGATCCGGGAGCATCCTGGACGTATGACCGCGAAGACGTCGGAGAGCGGCAGGAAGGCCGACGGGCAGCTGGGTGGCGTGCGCGGGGCGATGACACCTGCCCGGGTCGCCGTGCTGGTGCTCGTCGCCCTCGCCCTGGTCCTCATCTTCGAGAACACCCGTGAGACCGAAATCCGGCTACTGATCCCCCTGGTGACGATGCCCCTGTGGCTCGCGCTGCTCGGCATGGGGGTCATCGGCGCACTGTTCGGGGCGTACTTCATGCGACGGCGCCGCTGACGGGTCGTACGCTGGCGGAATGCCGCACCCCGCATCCCGCTACCTCGCCGAAGGCCCCCGTGTGGGCATACGCCACTTCACCTACGAGGACGGTGGCGAGTTCACCGGGCGCGCCCGGGAGAGCAAGGAACTGCACCAGCCCTGGCTCTTTCCGCCGGACAGCGCAGCCGCGTACGCCGCCTACGCCGGGCGGCTGATCGAGGACCCGTCCAAGGCGGGGTTCCTGGTGTGCGCGAAGGACGACAGCGGGGGCATCGCGGGGTTCATCAACATCAACAACATCGTCGAGGGCGCCTTCCAGAGCGGCGCCCTCGGCTACGGCGCCTTCGCGCACGCGGCGGGGCGCGGCCTCATGCGGGAGGGCCTCGACCTCGTGGTCGGCCACGCCTTCGGCCCGCTGCGCCTGCACCGGCTGGAGATCAATGTCCAGCCGGCCAACACCGCCTCCGTAGCCCTCGCCCGCGCCTGCGGCTTCCGTCTGGAGGGCTTCTCGCCGGGCATGCTCTTCATCGACGGGGCATGGCGGGACCATCAGCGGTGGGCGATCACCGCCGAGATGCGGGCTTGAAGTTGATCTTCATCGTGTCGAGGTCGGTGACGGTCGACTTCAGATCGCGAAAGCCATAGCCCAGCTCCCGCAGCGCCCTCTCGGCCCGGTCCTCCGCGATCGCGCCGGCCATCTCCTCGCCGTCCGCCGCGTCGGAGACCACCACGTACCGCATCGAGAAGTGCTTGAGCGGCGACGGCTCGTAGGAGAGCGATCCTTCCTCGCTGAACCGCATGCTGGTCAGACCGTGCTCCGCGGCCTCGGCGAGCAGCCTCGCGCGGGCGGTGTCGGTGAGGGCGTCCCAAGTGCCCCGGACGATCACCCGGTACGTGTGCTGCTCGCTCATGCTTGCGCTACCTGCTCCCGTGTCGATGGCATTGAGGGTCGATGGCATTGAGGGTCGACTCTACGTCGGCGAGGATGAACCGCATGCGGAATATCGTCGTGCTCGACGCCCCCTCCAACCTGGGCCTGCGCCCGCCCGCCCCCGGCACCGTGCCCGGCTGCCACAAGCTCGCCGGGGCGTTGCGTGAGCAGCGGATCGTGCAGCGTTTGCGGGGGCTGGAGGGCGGGGTGGTCGTGCCCCCGCGGTACGACCGGGGGGACTGGCGGGAGGGGGACGGCGTGTTCAACGCTGCCGCCATCGCCGGGTACACCCGCAAACTCGCCGACCGGATCGAGCGCCATGTGCGCGCCGGGGACTATCCGGTGGTCCTGGGCGGCGACTGTTCCGTCAACCTGGGTGCCGCGCTGGCGCTGCGCCGGATCGGGCGGTACGGGCTGGCCGTCTTGGACGCCTCACCCGACTTCCGGCACCCGGGCAACTCCGAGCGGGTCGGGGCGGCGGGCGGCGAGGAGGTCGCGCTGGCCACCGGGCGCGGGCAGGAGGACCTGACGAACCTGGAAGGGCTCAGGCCCTATCTGCGTGACGAGGACGTGCGGTACTTCGGCATCCGCGACTGCTTCGAGGAGGAGCGCGCCGAGCTCGCCGACCTGAAGATTCCCGTGGTGACCGTCGGCGACGTGCGCGAGTGGGGCGCACAGGCGCTCGGGTCCGTCACCCGCCAGGCCTTCGAGATCCCGCAGCTGGACGGCTTCTGGGTGCACCTGGACGCCGACGTCCTCGACCCGTCGGTCATGCCCGCCGTCGACAGCCCCGACCCCGAAGGCCTCACACCCGACGAACTCGTCGCGCTGCTGCGGCCGTTGCTCGCCTCCGCGAACTGCGTCGGCCTCAACGTCACCATCTACGACCCCGATCTGGACCCGGAGGGCACGGCCGCGGCACTGCTCACCGACACCATCGTGTCGGCGTTCGATCAGGACTGACGGTCCGCGTACTCGTAGATCGTCCCGTCCGGATGCAGCGCCAGCAGATTGCGTCCCACCGGTGTCGGCACCGGGCCCGCGATGATGTGCGCGCCCAGCTCGCTCAGCACCTGATGCGCCTCGTCGACGTCCTTGACGGCGATCGTCGCGGCGACCTTGCGCAGTACCTCCAGCTCGGCCTCCGGACCGCTCATCAGCAAGAAGCAGCCGATGGCGGCCACCTGGACGCCGCCGCGTTCGAAGCGCAGGGCGGTGGCGCCCGCGAGCCGTTCGTAGAAGGGGACCGCGGTCTCCAGGTCGTCGACGCAGACACGCAGCGTGGTTCCCAGGATGTCCATACGGACGAGCCTAGTTGGGGGCGGCCGGTGAGTGAGATCGTTTCACGCGATCCCCTCACGCCGCTCGTGACGGAGGGCGTTATGCGTACGCCTGTACGGGTACTCGGCGTCCATGGACCGCTTGGATCACCTTGAGCACCTGGACAAGCAACTGGTCGACGAGCTGGCACAGGTGGCGCGTGAGACCGTCCGTGACGAACTGCGCGAGCAGACGCGCAGGCAGCGCCGACGGGCCACGCTGTACGCCGCGTCCGGCGCCGTCGCCCTGTACGCGGGCGCGGCCCTCGCGCTCGCGCTGGGACTGGGCCTCGCCACCGGGCTGCCGGACTGGGCCGCCGCACTGATCACCGCGGTGATTCTCGGCGCGGCGGCGTATGCGCTGCGTGGCGCGGCACGTCCGTCCGCGTCCCGGCCGGCGTCGGACGAGGCGGAACTGACGACGGCGCACGCGCACACCGGAGGCGGCACCGCGCCGGTCGCCCCGCCGAGCGGGGTCGGGGGGACGTATCCGCCCATGCCGCCCGTCCCGCCCGGGTCCGCAGTGCCCGGCGCGAGGACGCCCGAGGCGCCCGGTGCGCGCAAGCCGCACCCTGACGACATCGACCCCGAGCAGCCGCAGCACCGGGCGTGACGCCGGTGCGCATGCCGTGGGAGAAGGCCCTGCCGAAGCGCGGCAGGGCCGTCGTCGTGACCGGGGCCAGCGGCGGGGTCGGCCGGGCCGCGGCCCTCGCCTTCGCCGCCCGGGGCGACCGGGTCGCCCTGCTCGCCCGGGGCCGCGAGGGCCTCGCCGGGGCGGCGGACGAGGTGCAGCGGGCCGGCGGTGAGGCCCTGACCGTCACCGTGGACATGGCCGACGCCAAGGCCGTCGACAACGCCGCCCAGCAAGTCGCCGACGCCTTCGGGCACATCGACGTCTGGGTCAACAACGCCTTCGCCGGGATCCTCGCCCCGTTCACCGAGATCACCCCGGACGAATTCCGACGGGTAACCGAAGTGACCTACCTGGGCTATGTGTTCGGCACCCGGGCCGCGCTGCACCACATGCTGCCGCGCGACCGGGGCACGATCGTGCAGGTCGGCTCCGCGCTCGCCTACCGGGGGATCCCGCTGCAGTCGGCATACTGCGGTGCCAAGCACGCCATCCAGGGATTCAACGAGTCACTGCGCTGCGAACTGCTGCACGGCAAGAGCCGGGTGCGCACCACGATGGTGCAGCTGCCGGCACTCAACACCCCGCAGTTCGACTGGGTGTTGAACCGGCTCCCGGGCCGGGCCCGGCCGGTGGCACCCGTGTACCAGCCGGAGGTGGCCGCGCGGGCCATCGTGCACGCGGCCGGGCACGGGCGGCGCCGGGAGTACTGGGTGGGCGGTTCGACGGTGGCGACCCTCATGGCCAACGCGGTCGCTCCCGGGCTGCTGGAGCGGTATCTGGCCCGGACCGGCTTCGACGCACAGCGCGACGAGGGCGAGCAGAGCGGGCCGGGCAACCTGTGGACCCCGGCGGACGGGCCGCACGGGCAGGACTTCGGGGCGCACGGTCGCTTCGACGAGGAGTCCCAGCCGGGCAGCTCACAGGAGTGGCTCTCCCGTAACCGTGGCAGGCTGGGCCGGGCCGCCCTCACGGTCGGGGCCGGTGTCCTGGCCGCGCGGCAGCTGACCCGCATGACCCGTCGCCAGGCCGTGGCCGGGGATATGCCTGGGTGACCCAGCCCTTCTGCTAGGCGACCCGGTACTCCTGCGCCTCCTCCGCCCGCAACGTCAGCCCATGGCCGATGCCCTGGGTCGGGGCGACCGTGCCGCCTGTCGGGTCCAGGGCGCCGGTGAAGAGCATGTCCTCCAGGCGGACATGGTCGTGGAACCACTCGATGTGGCGGAGGTTGGGGACGGCGGCCGCCGCGGCGGCGTGGGCGTGCGGGGCGCAGTGGGCCGAAACGTCCAGGCTGTGGGCCTGGGCCAGGGCGGCGGCGCGCAGGAACTCCGTGAGGCCGCCGCAGCGGGTGGCGTCGATCTGGAGGCAGTCGACCGCGCCGGCGGTGATCATGCGGGCGAAGTACGGGAGGTCGTAGCCGTATTCGCCGGCCGTGACGTCGCACGGCAGCAAGTCGCGGACCAGGCGCAGGCCCGTCAGGTCGTCCGAGGACACCGGCTCCTCGAACCAGCCCACACCGTGCTCGGTGAGGGCGTGGCCGACGCGGACCGCCTGTTTGCGGGTGTAGGCGCCGTTGGCATCCACGTACAACTCCGCCTCGGGACCGATCACTTGACGTGCGGCCTCGACCCGGGCCACGTCGCGCAGCACCGCGCGGCCCCGGTCCTCACCGATCTTGATCTTCACGCGCGGGATGTGCTGGCCGTGCACCCAGCCGTTCAGCTGCGCGGCCAGATGCTTGTCGTGATACGTCGTGAAGCCGCCGCTGCCATAGACGGGGACGCGTTCGCGGCACGTGCCGAGGAGCCGGGCCAGGGGCAGTTCGAGGAGGCGGGCCTTGAGGTCCCACAGGGCGATGTCCAGCGCCGAGATGGCGCACGCGGCGACGCCGGGGCGGCCCGCGTTGCGGATCGCGCGCGACATCGCGTCGTGCGCGGCCGGGATGTCCAGAGCGCTACGGCCCTCGACGAGGGGCCCGAGGTGGTCGCGCAGGAAGTCGCCGATCGCCGCCGGACCGTATGTCCACCCGGTGCCGGTCGCGTCGCCCGCCACCACCTCGGCGATGACGACGGTGGTGGAGTTCCAGGCCAGGGTGCCGTCCGCCTCGGGGGCGTCGGTGGGGACCGTGTAGACGGAGACGACGGGGAGATGGAGTTTCATGGGTCCTTGGCCGTCCCTCTCACTGTTGGAGCTGCGGCAGCACCTTGGTGCGGTAGAAGTCGAAGAAGCCGCGTTGGTCGGGTCCGATCTGGTTGACGTAGATCCGGTCGAAGCCCGCATCGGCGAAGGCGTTCAGCGCGGACACGTGCTCGTCGGTGTCGTCCCCGCACACCGTGTTCTCGCGCACCATCTGCTCGGTGATCAGCGGCTCCAGCTGCTCGAAGTGGCTCGGCGAGGGCAGGATCTGACCCATCTCGCCGGGCAGCAGCTGGTTGGACCACAGTCGCCGTACGGTTCGTACGGCCTCGTCGCGGTCCGTGCCGTAGCAGACCTTCGTGCCGCCCATGACCGGCTTGGCGTTCCCGCCGCCCTTGCGGAACTGGGTGACCAGCTCCTCGTCCGGCATCATCGTGATGAAGCCGTCGCCGACCCGCGCCGCGAGGGAGGTCGCCGCGGGGCCGAAGCCGGAGATGTCGATCTCGACGGGCTCGTCGGGCACCGTGTAGAGGCGGGCGTTCTCCACCCGGTAGTGGCTGCCGTAATGGCTGATCTCCTCGCCGGAGAAGAGCCGGCGCATGATCAGGATTGCCTCCTCCAGCATGTCCATGCGCACGCTCGCGGGCGGCCACACATGCCCGAGGATGTGCTCGTTCAGGGCCTCGCCGGTACCGACGCCGAGGCGGAAGCGGCCGTTCGTCATCACCGCGCAGGTCGCCGCCGCCTGGGCCACCACCGCCGGGTGGATCCGCACGGTCGGGCAGGTCACGGCCGTCTCGATGGGCAGCGACACCGCCTCCGAGAGAGCGCCGATCACCGACCACACGAAGGGGCTCTGGCCCTGCGCGTCGTTCCACGGGTGGTAGTGGTCCGAGATCCACAGCGACTGGAATCCGGCCTGTTCGGCCATCCGCGCCTGCTCGACGAGATCGGCGGGGCGGAACTCCTCCGTCGCCAGGAAGTAGCCGTACTCGGGCATGGGTGACACCTCCGGGACTGCCGCGTCGGCGGCGGGGACGGGTCGCCGTCCGGGTACCCGGAGGTCCGGCCGGAAACCGGGCCGGCCGCCTCGATGCGGCCCTGACGTGCCGCCTTGACGTGCTGCCGTGACGGCCGCCTTGAGGTGCCGGAAACCGGGGCCGCCCCCGGCGCGGACGTTTGGCGGTCCTGGCCAGGGGGACGCGGAAGGCTCCCGAGGTACGCGACAGCCCCGGAGGCCAACCGTGAGTCGACCCCGCATCGTGATCGTCGGCGCCGGATTCGCCGGGTACCGGGCGGCACGCACCCTGTCCCGGATCACCCGGCGCCACGCCGACATCACCCTGCTGAACCCGACCGACTACTTCCTGTATCTGCCCCTGCTGCCCCAGGTCGCCGCCGGCATCCTGGAACCACGCCGGGTGACCGTCTCGCTCTCCGGCACCCTGCGCCACGTCCGGCTCGTGCTGGGCGAGGCCGATGCCATCGACCTCGACGGGCACACCGTCCAGTACACGGGTCCCGAGGGCGACGTCGGGACCCTGTCCTACGACCGGCTGATCCTCGCCGCGGGCAGCGTGAACAAGCTGCTGCCCATCCCCGGCGTCGCCGAGCACGCGCACGGCTTCCGCGGCCTTCCCGAGGCGCTGTATCTGCGCGACCACGTGACCCGGCAGGTGGAGCTGGCGGCCACCGCGGACGACCCCAAGAGCTGCGCCGCGCGATGCACCTTCGTGGTGGTGGGCGCCGGATACACCGGCACGGAGGTCGCCGCTCAGGGCCAGCTGTTCACCGACTCCCAGGTGCGCAAGCACCCCTTGCGCACGGGAATGCGGCCACGCTGGCTGCTGCTCGACATCGCCGATCGCGTGCTGCCCGAGCTGGACGAGAGGCTCTCGCGGACCGCCGACCGGGTGCTGCGGCAGCGGGGCGTGGACGTGCGGATGGGCACCTCCGTGAAGGAGGCCACGCACAACGGGGTGGTGCTGAGCGACGGCTCGTTCGTCGACACCCGCACGCTCGTGTGGTGCGTCGGCGTACGGCCCGATCCGCTCGCCGAGTCCCTCGAACTGCCCATGGAGAAGGGCCGCCTGCTCGTCGACCCGCACCTCCAGGTACCGGGCCGGCCCGAGGTGTTCGCCGCCGGTGACGCGGCCGCCGTGCCCGACCTGGAGAAGCCCGGCGAGTACACGCCGATGACCGCTCAGCACGCCTGGCGGCAGGGCAGGACGGTGGGCCAGAACGTGGCCGCCTCCCTGGGCATGGGCGAGCGGCGCGCCTACCGCCACCGGGACATGGGCTTCGTCGTCGACCTGGGCGGCGTCAAGGCCGCCGCCAACCCGCTCGGCGTCCCCCTGTCCGGCGTGGCGGCGGGCGCGGTGACCCGCGGCTACCACCTGGCGGCCATGCCCGGCAACCGCGTCCGCGTCGCCGCCGACTGGCTCCTGGACGCCGTACTGCCCCGCCAGGCCGTGCAGCTGGGGCTGGTTCGGTCGTGGTCGGTACCGCTGGACACCTCGTCGCCGGAGCTGGCCAGGGTGCCGGGGCGCTCGGAGAAGGGGGCGCAGGACCAGCACGGGGACAAGCGCGGACCGTCGAGGACTGGCGCTCAGGACACGGACGCCGAGGCGTCCACGGGCAGCGGCGGGACCGAGCACGCAGCGGGGAGCCGGGAGCCCGGCGAGCCGGCGAGGAACCGGCCCGGCGGCGAACCCGCCCATGGCCGGCCCGGCGGCGAACCCGCCAGGAGCGGGCCTGGCGGTGAGCCCGCCAAGGGCCCGGGGCCGGGCCCTGCCACCGCGACCGGACCGGTCGAGGGCGGGCGCGCCGACGGCCCCGGAGGAACCGAGCAGCCCGACCCCGTCCAGGACCCCGACGCCGCCAAGCATCCCGAACCCCCCGGCCCTGTGAAGCGGCCCGACTCCCGAGCGGGCGGCCGCGAGCCAGGCCCCGGTGCGGGCCCCGGCACGGGCGGTGAACCACCTCCCGGGACACCGGCCGTCCACAAGCCCCACCCGGACGCGCCCATAGCCCCCGAATCCCGCCCCCAGCACCCTTCGAAAGGAGACTCATGAACACCGCTGAACTCGTCGAACTGGCACAGCAGTTGCGCGTGGACAGTGTGCGTGCCTCCGACGCCGCGGGATCGGGGCATCCGACCTCGTCGATGTCCGCCGCGGATCTGATGGCCGTACTCCTCGCGGAGCACCTCCGCTACGACATCGACCGGCCCGCCCACCCCGGCAACGACCGCTTCGTCCTCTCCAAGGGACACGCCTCGCCCCTTCTGTACGCCGCGTACAAGGCTGCCGGTGCCATCGAGGACGGCGAGCTGGTCACCTTCCGCAAGCTCGGCAGCCGGCTCGAGGGGCATCCGACGCCGCGGCGGCTGCCGTGGGTGGAGACCGCGACCGGGTCGCTCGGGCAGGGACTGCCGGTCGGCGTCGGCATCGCGCTGGCGGGGCAGCGGCTGGACCGGACCGGGTACCGGGTGTGGGTGCTGTGCGGGGACAGCGAGCTCGCCGAGGGCTCCGTGTGGGAGGCCGCCGAGCATGCGGCGTACGAGCATCTGGACAACCTCACCGCGATCGTCGACGTCAACCGGCTCGGCCAGCGCGGCCCGACCCGGCACGGTCATGACCTCGACGCCTACGCCCGCCGCTTCCAGGCCTTCGGCTGGCACACCATCGAGGTCGACGGGCACGACGTGGACGCCATCGACCGCGCGTACGCGGAGGCCGGGTCCACCGTCGGGCAGCCCACCGTGATCCTCGCCCGCACCCTCAAGGGCAAGGGCGTCGAGGCCGTCGAGGACCGCGAGGGCCTGCACGGAAAGCCGCTGCCGGATGCCGACGAGGCCATCGCCGAACTCGGCGGCCGGCGCGACCTGCGCATCCACGTCCACGAGCCGTCCGCGACCCGCATGCTGCACGCGGTATCCGGCGGCCGCCTCGACCTGCCCCGCTGGGACAAGGGGGAGGAGGTCGCCACCCGCAACGCCTACGGTGAGGCGCTCGCCGCGCTCGGCACCGGCCGCGGCGACATCGTCGCCCTCGACGGCGAGGTGAGCGACTCCACCCGCGCCGAGTTCTTCGCCAAGGAACACCCCGACCGCTTCTTCGAGTGCTACATCGCCGAGCAGCAGCTGGTCGCCGCGGCGGTGGGGCTCGCGACCCGCGGCTATGTGCCGTACGCATCCACCTTCGCCGCCTTCCTCACCCGCGCCTACGACTTCGTGCGCATGGCGTCCGTCAGCGGTGCCGGCATCAACCTCGTCGGCTCGCACGCGGGCGTCGCGATCGGACAGGACGGGCCGAGCCAGATGGGCCTGGAGGACCTGGCGATGATGCGGGCCGTGCACGGATCGACCGTGCTGTACCCGTGCGACGCCAACCAGACCGCGCACCTCGTCGCCGCCATGGCCGGACTGGAGGGCATCCGCTACCTGCGCACCTCGCGCGGCGCCGCCCCGGTCATCTACGGCCCCGACGAGGAGTTCCCGGTCGGCGGCAGCAAGGTGCTGCGCTCCAGTGACCGCGACCGGCTGACCGTCGTCGCGGCCGGCGTCACCGTGCACGAGGCGCTCGCCGCCGCCGACGTCCTGGACCGCGAGGGCATCCAGGTCAGGGTCGTCGATCTCTACTCCGTCAAGCCCGTCGACCGGGCCACCCTGCGCCGGGCCGCGGAGGAGACCGGCTGCCTGCTCACCGTGGAGGACCACCACGAGGAGGGCGGCATCGGCGACGCCGTGCTCGACGCCTTCCTCGACGGGCGCCCGGTGCCGCGTCTGGTGCGCCTCGCCGTACGCATGATGCCGGGCTCGGCCTCGCCGGACGAGCAGCTGCACGCCGCCGGCATCGACGCCGCGTCCATCGCCGCCGCGGGCAAGCTGCTGGTGGAGGAGGCGGTCGTACGGTGACTCACGACGACGGTACGAGGAAGGTGCGGGCGGGCCGCCGTACCGTCGAGGTCAAACGCGTCGACAAGGTGCTCTTCCCCGGCGACGGGGGCGCGAAGGAGTACACCAAGGGCGACCTCGTCGACTACTACCGGTCCGTCGCCGAGTTCATGCTGCCGCACCTGCGCGGCCGCCCGCTGATGCTGGAGCGGCACCCCGACGGCGTCGACGGCCCGCAGTTCATGCAGAAGAACACCCCGGAGCACTACCCGGACTGGATCTCCCGCGTCGAGGTCGCCAAGGAGGACGGCACCGTCTGCCACACGGTCTGCGACGACGTCGCGACCCTCGTGTTCCTCACCGACCAGGCCTGCCTCACCCTGCACCGCTGGCTCTCGCGCACCGACCTCCCCCACTCTCGGCTTCGCTCGAGCGGGGGGACCCCCACCGACCGGCCCGACCGGCCCGACCGCATGGTCTTCGACCTGGACCCGGCCGAGGACGACTTCGGGCAGGTGAGGGAGGCGGCCGGGCTGCTGGGCGAACTGCTCGACGAGCTGAAGCTGCCGTCGGCGCTGATGACCACCGGTTCGCGCGGCCTGCACATCGTGGTGCCGCTGAAGGGAGAGGAGAACTTCGACCAGGTGCGCGCGTTCGCCCGGGACGTCGCCGACACCCTCGCCGACGCCCACCCCGACCGGCTCACCACGGCCGCCCGCAAGAAGGACCGCGGCCACCGTCTCTACCTCGACGTGCAGCGCAACGCCTATGCCCAGACAGCGGTCGCGCCCTACACCGTGCGCCCCCGCCCCGGCGCACCCGTGGCCACACCGCTGACCTGGTCCGAACTGGACAACCCGGACCTCGACGCCCGCCGCTGGACCATCGCGGACGCCGTGGAACAGGCCCGCACCAACCCGTGGGAGGGGGTGATGAGCCGGCCCCGCGCGCTGGGACCCGCGCGCCGCCGGCTCGACGCACTCCGTGGCTGAGACACGCAAACTCATGGGTTTGGCCAAGGCCTTCCGGGCCACTCGCCGTTGGAGGCGCCCATGACTGATTCACAGAACTCACCCAAATCATCCAGACAACGACAGGAACGACAGGGCGGGGCGGACGACAGGCCGTCCCCCATGGAGGTGCTGCGCCAGGCACGCGCCCAGCTCGCCGAACTCACCGGCAAGGACGCTGAGACGGTGTCCTCGTTCGAGCAGACCGAGGACGGCTGGGCGCTGGAGATCGAGGTCCTGGAGCTGAGCCGCGTCCCCGACACGATGAGCCTGATGGCGAGCTACCAGGTGGAACTCGACCACCAGGGACAGCTCACCGGCTATCGCCGTGTCCGCCGCTACGAACGCGGACGGTCCGACGCACGCAGGTCCGGCGGCCGCTAGGTCGCGCACCCACGCCCGTCGCACCATCCCAGAGAAATCCCAGAGAAGGAGGAAAGGTCGGCATGACCGTGGTACCGGCACAGCAGTCCGGAGGCGGAGGCGGCAGCAGCGGCCTCTACGACGTCCTGGAGCTCGTCCTCGACAGGGGGCTCGTCATTGACGCATTCGTACGGGTCTCCCTCGTCGGCATCGAGATCCTGAAGATCGACGTCCGGGTCGTCGTCGCCAGCGTCGACACCTATCTCCGCTTCGCGGAGGCGTGCAACCGGCTCGACCTGGAGGCGGGCCCGCGCAAGAGCCCGGGGCTGCCCGACCTCGTCGGAGAGATCACCGAGTCCGGCGCACGCGGCAAGTCCAAGGGGGCGCTGTCCGGCGCCGCCGAGACCATCTCGGACGCCTTCAAGCAGGCGCGGGACGACCGGGACGAAGGGGAGCGCGAGTCCAGGCCGCGCGCCCGCAAGACCACCGCGTCCCGCAGGAAGGAGGAGCAGGAGTGAGCACGTACGTGTACGGCATCACCGCGAGCTCGCACCCCGCACTCCCGAGCGCCGTGGGCGGCGTCGGCGACCCGCCCCGCCAGCTGCGCATGCTGAAGCAGGGCGACCTGGCCGCGCTCGTCAGCGACGCCCCCGAAGGGCTGCGCCCCAAGCGCAAGGAGTTGCTGGCCCACTCGAACGTGCTCGCCGAGGCGGGCGCGGCCGGGTGCGTGCTGCCCATGCGGTTCGGCAGCGTCGCCCCTGACGACGACACGGTCACCGGAGTCCTCGCCGAACGCGCCGAGCATTACAAGGAGCGGCTCACGGCCCTGGACGGCAAGGTCGAGTACAACATCAAGGCCAGCCACGCCGAAGAGGCCGTACTGCACCGGGTGCTGTCCGAGAACCCGGAGATCCGGGCCTTCACGGAGGCCAACCGGCAGGCGGGCGGCGGCACCTACGAGGAGCGGCTGCGGCTCGGCGAGATGGTGGTCGCCGCGGTCAAGGCCCAGGAGGCCGAGGACGCCACCGACGTCCAGCACACCCTGGAACCGGCCGCGGACGCGGTCAGCGTGGGCCCCGAGTCCTCCGGCTGGCTCGTCAACGTGTCGTTCCTGGTGGACCGCGGCGCAGTAGAGACGTTCCTCACGGCCGTGGAGCAGCTCCGCAAGGGACATCCGCATCTCGAACTGCGTCTCAACGGCCCGCTGCCGCCGTACAGCTTCGTCGACCCCGGCCCCGCCGAGCCCGCGGGAACCACGATCGGCGCGGAGAGCGCGGAGGAGTGAGGCTGCCGTGGGACTGGTCGGAGAGGTACTGCTGCTGCCGTTCGCCCCGGTGCGCGGCAGCGCATGGGTGATCAGACAGGTCTTGCAGGAGGCGGAGCGCCTCTACTACGACCCGGCGACGGTGCGCGCCGAACTCGCCGCGCTGGAGGAGCAGCTGACCTCGGGCGAGATCGACGAGGACGAGTTCGACCGCCGGGAGGACGAACTCCTCGACCGGCTGGAGATCGCGCTCGGAGGCACGGCACCGGAAAGTGATGGGACGGCACTATGAATCGATTGGGACTGGGCCTCGCGGTAGGGGCCGGATACCTGCTCGGACGTACGAAGAAGATGAAACTGGCGTTCGCCGTCGGCACCATGGTGGCCGGCAAGCGGATGCATCTGAGCCCGCGGGCGCTCGCGGACCTGGTGTCTCAGCAGCTGCAGAACAACCCGCAGTTCAAGGAGATCGGGGACCAGCTGCGCGAGGACCTGCGCGGTGTCGGACAGGCCGCCTCGGGCGCCCTCGTCGAGCGGCAGCTCGACGCCTTCGCCGACCGGCTGCACGGGCGTACCGCACAGGTGCGTGACCAGCTGGAGGGCGTGGTTCCCGAGACGCCGGATCTCGGCGGGCGGGACGAGGACTCCGAGGAGCCGGAGTACGACGAGCCCGAGGCCTCGGAATCCGAGTCCGAGGAGTCGGAGGAGACCGAGGACAAGCCGCGTCGGAAGTCGGCCAAGAAGGCTCCGGCGGCTCCGGCGAAGAAGACCGCCAAGCCGGCGGCCAAGAAGGCACCCGCCAAGAAGGCCGCGGCCAAGAAGACGACAGCGAAGAAGACGGCCGCCAAGAAGACGACCGCCGCACGCGGGGCCGCCCGGAGCGCGCGGGCCCGGGCGCCGAAGGGTGGTGGCGAGCGATGACCGACACGCTCGGATCTGCGAGTTCGACCGCACGCGGGGCGAAGGAATCGCTCAGCGGCGTCGCCCAGAGCGAGGCGGCCGACCGGCTCAAGGCCGAACTGCGCGACTACGTGGCCGCACAGGCCACACGACTGCTGACCGGCGCCGGCCGCAAGCTCGGCGAGACCACGCTGAAGCTGAACGACATAGCCGACGGCAAGAGCCCGGGCTTCGCCAAGCTCGCCCTGGACGGCGGCCGCAAGCTCGCGGAGGGCAAGGGGCCCCTGCGCTCCGCCCTGGAGCTGGGCGCCTCCCGGGCCAAGGACAGCGTGACCGATGCGCTGAAGAACCTCGGCGGCGGCAAGGGCAAGCGCAAGGGCGGGGCGGGCAAGAAGCCCACCGTCATCCTCGAGTACGTCGATGTCGGCGTCCCGCTGCGCACGGCGTACGACCAGTGGACCCAGTACCAGGACTTCAGCACCTTCGCGAAGGGCGTGAAGAACGCGAACCGTGCCGACGACACGAGTTCCGACTGGCAGACGAAGGTCTTCTGGTCCAACCGCAGCTGGAAGGCGCACACCACCGAGCAGGTGCCCGACGACCGCATCGCGTGGACGTCGGAGGGCGCCAAGGGCACCACGAAGGGCGTCGTCTCCTTCCACCGGCTCGCCGAGAACCTCACCCGCGTCCTGCTGGTCATCGAGTACTACCCCAAGGGCCTGTTCGAGAAGACCGGCAACATCTGGCGCGCCCAGGGCCGCCGCGCCCGCCTCGACCTGAAGAACTACGTCCGCTTCATCACCCTCAAGGGAGAGGCGGAGGACGGCTGGCGCGGGGAGATCCGCGACGGCGAGGTGGTCCGCAGCCACGAGGACGCGGTCGCGGAGGAGGACGAGGAGGCGTACGAAGGAGACGAGGAGGAGGACGAGGAAGCGCCTCGCGCCGAGGACGAGGAGGACGAGGGCGAGGAGAGCGGGGAGTACTTGGACGAGGAAGACGAGGAAGCGGAGGACGCGGAGGAGCCGGGGGGCGAGTACGAGGCCGACGGTGAGGCCGAGGACGAGTACGAGTACGAGGAGGAGCCCGAGGCCGAGGCCGAGGAGGAATCCGAGAAGGAGCCCGAGGACGAGGACGCCGACGAGGCCGAGTACGCCGGCGGCGGGAGCCGCCGATGACGACCCCCGGGCGGCTGCCCCAGCCCTACGGCCACGACAGTGGCGCCAACCTCGCCGACATCCTCGAGCGCGTGCTCGACAAGGGCGTGGTCATCGCGGGCGACATCCGGATCAACCTGCTCGACATCGAACTCCTCACCATCAAGCTGAGGCTCATCGTCGCCTCGGTGGACAAGGCGAAGGAGATGGGCATCGACTGGTGGGAGGACGACCCGGCACTGTCCACACGGGCCCGCCGCGACGAACTCACTCGGGAGAACGCCGAGTTGCGTGAGCGGCTGGCCCAGCTGGAGCCCGCCCGGTCACAGGAGGAGGCCCCATGACCGCACTGCGCTACGTCTACGCCGTCTGCCGCCCCTTTCGCTCGGCCCTCCAGTCCCAGCTGACGGGGGTGGCCGGGGCGCCGCCGAAGCAGTTGACCCACCATGGCCTGATCGCCGTCGTCAGTACGGTGCCCGAGGCGGACTTCGCCGAGGAGCCGCTGCGAGCGCATCTGGAGGACATGGAGTGGCTCACGGCGACGGCCCGCGCCCACCAGCAGGTCATCGACGCGCTCACGGTCGTCACCACCCCGCTGCCGCTGCGGCTCGCCACCGTCTTCCGGGACGACAGCGGCGTACGCACGATGATGGAGGCCCGCGAGGAGGACTTCCGGCGCATCCTCGACCGGCTCGAGGGGCGTGTCGAGTGGGGCGTGAAGGTCTACGCCGAAACGGAGTCCACGCAGGACGTGCAGCCCGCCGAGCCCGCGCCGACCGGCCGGCCGGAGCCCGCGGGCACGTCGTCGGGCCGCGACTATCTCCGTCGGCGTCGCCAGCAGACGCGGGCCCGCGAGGACGTGTGGCAAAAGGCGGCCGCATTCGCCGGACGGCTGCACGAAAAGCTTTCCGCGTTCGCCGAGGAATCCCGGCTGCACGCCCCGCAGAGCGCCACGCTCTCCGGGGCGTCCGGGCAGAATGTACTCAACGCCGCCTATCTGGTATCGCGCGCGGATTCCGAGGAATTCGTGGAACTGGTGGACCGGGAGAAGGACGACGCCCCCGGAATCCGGGTCGAACTCACCGGGCCATGGGCGGCCTATTCGTTCACCGAGGAGTTCGCGGAGGAACCGGAGGGGCGGCCGTGACCGTCGTGGAACGCCGTGAGGTCGCCCTCGTGGACCTGCTCGACCGGCTGCTCGCCGGGGGCGTCGTCGTCACGGGGGACATCACCTTGCGCATCGCGGACGTCGACCTCGTCCGTATCGACCTGAACGCACTGATCAGCTCCGTCAACGAGCAGGTTCCGTCGCCCTGGGGGGAGTTGACGTGACATCACAACGCAACCGCCTGGACCTCGAACCCGACACCGTGGAACGCGACCTCGTGAAACTCGTCCTGACGGTCGTGGAGTTGCTGCGCCAGCTCATGGAGCGCCAGGCGGTACGCCGCTTCGACACGGGCGAGCTGAGCGAGGAGCAGGAGGAGCGCATCGGGCTCACGTTGATGCTGCTCGACGATCGCATGACCGAGCTGCGTGAGCGCTACGGACTGCGGCCCGAGGACCTCAATCTGGACCTCGGGCCGCTGGGACCGCTGCTTCCCCGGGAGTGAATTCAGTTCAGTGCTTCAGTTCACTCCCGGCATATCCTTCTTCTCACCACCGATACCAGCGGCCCCTGCCTCCTGCCGCGGTTGTACCGCGCATCACGAATCCCAGGAGCCACAGTACGAGGACCACGACCGCGATCCACCAGAGTGCCTTCAGTGCAAATCCGGCACCGAAGAGAATCAGAGCCAGTAGCAGCACGAGCAGAATAGGAACCATGATTTGACCTCCTGCTCGCCGGGTTTCCAGAAAGGCGCGATTCAGGCGTCCTTTCGGCACAGAATTTCCCCGTGCAGCACGCTGAACCAGCCGTCGTCGCGGCGCCCCCATTCCCGCCAGGCCGCCGACACGGCCCGCAACTGCTCCGCATTCGCGTGCCCGCCCGCGGTGGCCCGCTCTGCGTACGCCGAGGCCAGCGTGCGCTCGGCCCACAGCCCGCTCCACCAGGCCCGCTCGTCCGGCGCCGCGAAGGTCCAGGTGCTCGACGTGGCCGTGATCTCGGTGAGCCCCGCCTCCAGTGCCCAGGACCGCAGCCGGCGCCCTGCGTCCGGCTCGCCGCCGTTGGCGCGGGCGACCCGGCGGTACAGGTCCAGCCAGGCGTCCATCCCCTGGGAGGGCGGATACCAGGCCATGGCCGCGTAGTCCGAGTCCCGGACCGCGATGAGGCCGCCCGGCCTGGTCACCCGCTTCATCTCGCGCAGCGCCGCCACCGGATCGCCGACGTGCTGGAGCACCTGGTGGGCGTGGACCACGCAGAACGTGTCGTCGGGGAAGTCCAGGGCGTGCACGTCGCCGACCGTGAAGCCGACGTTGGCCAGGCCGCGTCCGGCTGCCGTGGCCCGGGCCTGCTCCAGGATCTCCGGTGCCCGGTCGATGCCGGTGACGTGACCGTCGGGGACCAGGGCCGCCAGGTCGGCGGTGATCGTGCCGGGGCCGCAGCCGACGTCCAGGACCGACATGTGCGGCTTCAGCGAGCCGAGCAGGTAGGCCGCCGAGTTGGCGGCGGTGCGCCAGGTGTGCGAACGCAGCACGGACTCGTGGTGCCCGTGCGTGTAGACGGCGGTCTCCTGCGGCTTCGAGTGCGGCTTCGAGTGCGGCTTCGACATGCCTGTTCCCCTCGTCTCGTCGTACCGGCTCCGGGCGCACGGCCCGGGGCGGTACCCGACACCGTACGCGCGCATGTCGAATGCTGAGACCTGGGTATCGCTATCTGGACAGTCGGCGTGCCTCGACCGATCAGGAACCGGGCAGCGGCCGGTACACCGTCAGTGCCTCCGGCAGCTTCTCCAGCGTCACCTCGCCGCCCACCTCGGTGACTTCACCGTCGTAGGCGAGCAGCGTGCCCGGTGTGACACCGGACAGGTGCAGTCGGCCGACCTGGACCGCGGCATGGGCGGGGGAGCGGGTCAGCGGGCCCGCCACGGCGGCCGCGAGCAGACGCAGTGCGGGCCGGCGGCCGCCGTGCACGACCCGAACGTCGAGCACGCCGTCCGCGAGATTCAGGCGCCGGGCCGGGGCGAGGCCCATCCGGTGGTACGTGCCGTTGCCGGCGAACAGCATCCACAACGGGTGGGCGCGGCCCGCGACTTCGGTGTGCAATGGGTGGCGGTCGCTGCGCAGGACGCGCAGGGCCGCGAGCACTCCGGCCGGCCAGGTGCCGACCCGGTGCTCGAAGCGGTCCCGCTCGCGCACCAGCTCCGGATACACACCGAGGCTGCACGTGTTGAGGAACAGACCCTGCTGTCCGTCGCAGGTGAAGCGGCCCACGTCCACGCGCACGGCCTCGCCGCGCTGGACGGCCCGGCTCAGATCGCGTTCGTCCTCCACGCCCAGGTCGAGCGCGAAGTGGTTCAACGTGCCGCCGGGCAGCACCGCGAGCGGCAGCCCGTGCTGCAGCGCGACCTCCGCGGCCGCGTTCACCGTGCCGTCGCCGCCGCACACGCCGAGTACCCGCGCCCGTTCCGCCGCCTTGTGCAACTCGGCCCGGGTGTCGTCCGGTTCGCACTCGACGAGCTCGGCGCGCGGCAGCAGGTCCAGCAGCGCGTGCACCCGGTCGGAGCTGCCCGACCCTTTGTTCGCCACGACGACCAGGCCGTCCCCCTCCGCCAGCGCCGGGACGTCCGTACGGGGCCGGGCCGGCGGGACCGCCCGGTCACGTGTCGGCACCATCCCTCGTACGGCGAACGCGGCGCCCGCGCCCAGGGCCGCGCCCGCCAGCACGTCGCTCGGAAAGTGCACGCCGGTGTAGACGCGCGACAGCGCGACCGACCAGGCGATCGGGGCCACCGCCAGCCCCCACGCGGGCGACTCCAGCGCGACACCCGTGGCGAACGCGGCCGCCGAAGCGGCGTGACCGGACGGGAACGACGTGGTGATCGGCTGCCGCTTCAGCTGCCGGACCGCCGGTACGGGGTCCAGTACGGGGCGGGGGCGGCGTACCGACCGCTTGCCGAGGGTGTTGATGGTCAGCGAGGCCAGGCTCAAGGAGGCGATGCCGCGAACCGCGGCCCGGCGGCCCCGGGGTGTCCGGCTCGCGGCCATGGCGGCGGCCGTCGCGAACCACAGCACTCCGTGGTTGGCGCTCCGGCTCAGCTTCGGCAGGACCCGCTCGGCATAGGGCCAGTTCCGCTCGGCGGCGAACTCGAACAGCCGGGAGTCGAGGGCGAGGAGCCGGTTGCGCAGGGCATGGCGGCCGCGCTTGGGCAGGGTGAGGTCGACGTCTGGGCTCATACAGGGGTGGGTACCCTGAAGTCGCCGATTGCTGTCCGGCCGGTGGTGACCGACACACGGAGGAACCCGTACATGCGCCTGCTCCTCGTCCGCCACGGTCAGACCACGGCCAACGTGGACTATCTGCTGGACACGGCCGTCCCGGGCGCCGGCCTGACCGCTCTCGGCGAGCAGCAGGCCGCTGCCCTGCCCGCAGCGCTGGCGGACGAGGACATCGACGCGATCTACGCCTCCACGCTGATCCGCACCCAGCTCACCGCCGCTCCGCTGGCCGCGGCCCGCGACCTGGAGGTGCTCGTCCGGGACGGGATCCGTGAGGTGTTCGCCGGCGATCTGGAGATGCTGCGCGGCGACACGGAGGCCGGGCACACCTACATGAAGACCGTGTTCGCCTGGGCGGACGGCGACACCGACCTGCGCATGCCGGGCGGCGAGAGCGGCACGGAGGTGCTGGCGCGCTACGACTCCGTGGTCGCCGAGGCCGCCGGCAGCGGGGCCGGGGCCGTCGCCCTGGTCAGCCATGGTGCCGTGATCCGGATGTGGACGGCTGCCCGGGCCACCAACGTCGACGTCCCCTTCGCCGCGGCGCACCCGCTCGCCAACACCGGGGTGGTGGTCCTGGAAGGGGTGCCCGAAAGCGGCTGGAAGGCGCTCTCGTGGGCGGGAGCGGTCGTCACTCCCGCGGGCGACAGCGGACCGGCCGGCCAGGCTGTCGACGAGGACGCGCCGTAGGGCGGGGCCGAAACCGCCCGGCCTTCGGTATATGCGTTTGCCCGGGCGCCGCGGCGGCCCGCACAATTCGACCCCATGGGACATCTGGAAGCCGCGCACCTCGAGTACTACCTCCCCGACGGGAGGGCGTTGCTCGGCGACGTGTCCTTCCGGGTGGGGGAAGGGGCCGTCGTGGCGCTGGTCGGCCCCAACGGCGCCGGCAAGACGACCCTGCTGCGGCTGATCTCCGGGGAGCTGAAGCCGCACGGCGGCACCGTCACCGTCGGTGGCGGGCTCGGCGTCATGCGACAGTTCGTGGGGTCCGTACGGGACGAGACGAACGTACGCGACCTGCTCGTGTCGGTCGCGTCGCCCAGGATCCGCGAGGCGGCGAAGGCGGTCGACGCCGCCGAGCACGGGATCATGACCGTCGACGACGAAGCCGCCCAGCTGAAGTACGCGCAGGCCCTCTCCGACTGGGCCGAGGCGCGCGGCTACGAGGCCGAGACGCTGTGGGACATGTGCACCACTGCCGCGCTCGGCGTGCCGTACGAGAAGGCGCAGTGGCGGCAGGTGAGCACGCTGTCCGGCGGCGAGCAGAAGCGGCTCGTGCTGGAGGCGCTCCTGCGGGGCACGGACGAGGTGCTGCTGCTCGACGAGCCCGACAACTACCTCGACGTGCCGGGCAAGCGGTGGCTGGAGGAGCGGCTGAAGGAGACCCGTAAGACGGTCCTCTTCGTCTCCCACGACCGCGAACTTCTCGCCCGCGCCGCCGAGAAGATCGTCTCCGTCGAGCCCTCACCGGCGGGCGCGGACGCCTGGGTGCACGGCGGTGGCTTCGCCACCTATCACGACGCCCGGCGCGCCCGCTTCGCCCGCTTCGAGGAGCTGCGCAAACGCTGGGACGAGAAGCACACCCAGCTGAAGAAGCTGGTGCTGGCACTGCGTCAAGCCGCCGAGAACAGCCCCGACATGGCCTCCCGCTACCGCGCCGCCCAGACGCGGCTGCGCAAGTTCGAGGAGGCGGGGCCGCCGCCGGAGCCACCGCGCGAGCAGGACATCAGGATGCGGCTCAAGGGCGGGCGCACCGGGATGCGGGCCGTCACCTGCGAGGCGCTTGAACTCACGGGTCTGATGAAGCCGTTCTCCCTGGAGGTCTTCTACGGCGAACGAGTCGCCGTCCTCGGCTCCAACGGGTCCGGCAAGTCCCACTTCCTGCGGCTGCTGGCCGGGGAGGGCGTGGCGCACACGGGGGAGTGGAAGCTCGGGGCGCGTGTCGTGCCGGGGCACTTCGCGCAGACGCATGCCCACCCCGAGCTGATGGGGCGGACCCTCCTCGACATTCTGTGGAAGGAACATGCCCAGGACCGGGGGGCCGCGATGTCCCGCCTGCGCCGCTATGAGCTGACCCAGCAGGCCGAGCAGGCCTTCGACCGGCTCTCCGGAGGGCAGCAGGCCCGGTTCCAGATCCTGCTGCTGGAACTGGAGGGGGTCACCGCGCTGCTCCTCGACGAGCCGACGGACAACCTCGACCTGGAGTCCGCCGAGGCTCTCCAGGAAGGGCTGGAGGCCTTCGAGGGGACGGTGCTGGCCGTCACGCACGATCGGTGGTTCGCCCGGTCGTTCGACCGGTACCTGGTGTTCGGCAGCGACGGGCGTGTCCGGGAGACTCCGGAGCCGGTGTGGGACGAGCGGAGGGTTGAGCGGGCGCGGTAGTTAGCCTCGCCCCGCCGCCCTTACCTGTCCCGTCCCGTCCCTGGGGGCCGCAGCCCCCGGACCCCCCGCTTCGGCCTGAACGGCCTCGTCCTCAATCGCCGGACGGGCTACATGCTCACGTCCAGCGCAGCAGTGCCCCCAAGCCGCCCGCCGGGTCCTTCTCCGGGCCTGTCGGGGTGACCGACAACGCGTCGGCGCCCGTCGCTACCGCGCAGCGGAGCAGGGCGTCGTCGGCCCGGGCCGACCAGGAGTTCTGTTCGCCGAGGATCTTCAGGTCGGTGCGGCGCACCGCCAACTGGTCCGGGTCCTCGCCGACCCAGACCTCACGGTGGGCGTCGGGGCTGTCCGGGCGGATCAGGAGTTCGTCGATGCGGTGCTCGCGCGCGGCCTCCATCAGAGCGGGTACGCCCTCCACGGCTCCGGCGCGGCCCTCCGGCCCGGGCTCGCGGGCCGCCAGGAACCGTTCCAGCTCCCGCGCCGCCCGCTGCCGTACGTGGTCCGCGCGGGCCTGTTCGACGTCCTCGTCGAGCAGCCGGCTGCCGGTGCCGTGCGGAGCCTCGACCACGAGGTCGTGCAGCCGCTGCGGCAGGCGTTCGTGCACGGTTCGCCGCTCGCGGTCGTCCCCCACGAGGACCAGCAGGTCGGCGCGGGTCTCCTCCTGGCAGACGGTGAGCGCGTCGGCGATCTCGGCCGCGTTGTGCTCCCAGGTGTTCTCCACCTTGAGCTGGAAGTGCCGTTCGGACCAGTCGGCCGTGCTCGTACGGTGCACCGGATGCTGCCGCCCGGTGACCGCGCCGGCGTCCTGCCGGCCCAGCGCGGTGCGCAGCTCGAAGGCGGCGCCCCTGCGGTCGACGTACGCCACCACGCACACGGGGTCCTCGCCCGCCAGCTCCAGCAGAGGCGCGGTGTGCGGCAGCGGGGCCCAGTGGGCGCGGTCGCGCTGCGGGGCCCGGGCCAGCGGCGGATCCAGGGCCACCTCACCCGCCCGGGCGAAGATCGCGCGTCCGTTCGGCTCCGATGAGTGCTCCAGCCCTTCCAGCGCGTCCTGTACGGCCCGGCAGGTCGCGTCGTCGGCTCCCTGCCCGGCCAGCTCGCGGGTCAGGGCCCTGGCCGTCAGGTGCCGCTCATGAGCGGTGTCCTCCGTATGCCGGGACGTGCCCACGTACACGGAGGCCCAGGGCCCGGGGTGTTCGTACAGTGGATGCAGGAAGGCGAGATCCATGGCTGTCTCCCGTACTCCGCTCGGGTGCTGTGTGCTCAGCGGGCGGGTACCCGGACCGCATGATTGAACACGACGAGCGGGGTACCACCATGACCGGAGTCGACCCCGGCCGGCTGGACGACCAGCAGCTCATGAAGGAGCTGGAGACCATCCACCGGACGCGCCACGACACGCTGCTGTACGGCTCGAACGACGCGCTGCGGGCCCACAACGACCGCATGGCGCAGCTGGAGGGCGAGTACCTGCGCCGCAATCCGCGCCGCACCGTGGCCCCGGGCCGCACCCGCGAGGGCGCCCGTGACCGCGGCGCGGGGTGAGAGCGTCAGACGGCCTCCCTCTTGGCCTCCCTGGCGAACACCTCCAGGAACGTCTCGCAGAACGCCTTCAGATCGTCCGGCTTGCGGCTGGTGACCAGCTTGTTGTTGCCGTGGTCGCAGATGCGCACCTGCTCGTCGACCCAGGTACCGCCCGCGTTGCGGACGTCCGTCTGCACGCTCGGCCAGGAGGTCAGCACCCGGCCCCGTACGACGTCCGCCTCCACCAGCGTCCAGGCGGCATGGCAGATCGCGGCGACCGGCCGGCCCTGCTCGAAGAAGTCCCGCACGAACGCGACGGCCTTGCTGTTCGTCCGCAGATAGTCCGGGTTGGCGACCCCGCCGGGCAGGACCAGCCCGCCGAAGGATTCGGCGGACGTCTCGCCCACGACCTCCTGAACGGGGAACTTGTCCGCCTTGTCGAGATGATGGAACGCCTGGATCGTGCCCGGCTTCGTCGACACGAGCACCGGCTCATGGCCCGCGTTCACCGCCGCCTGCCACGGTTCGGTGAGCTCGACCTGCTCGACGCCCTCGGGTGCGGTCAGAAATGCGATACGCATGGTGGCTCAACTCTCTTCCCCGGCCCTGAAGTGGGCCTCGTCGCTCGTGAAGCGCTTCTTGTCCCGTCGGCGCGCACGCACGCAGCGCAGCAGCTCCTCGCCGTACGGCAGCAGCACGCAGGTGCCGATGGCGACGCCGATGCCCGCGAGGTAGGCGCGGGACAGCGGTCGCCGGCGCGGCACGAGACGCCACGCGTCGGGATCGCCGCGCCCCCCGCGCAGCAGGGACTTCACCTGGTCGGCGTGCAGGCACATGATCGCGGCCAGCCCGCCGAACGGCAGCGACTCCAGAAAGCTGTGGATGTGCTGTTCGACCGGCTTGACCTCGCGGTCGCTGTCGACGGCCGTACGCACGTCCCACAGCGCGGTCGCCTCGTGCGCCGCGGTCGCGCCCAGCTGCACGCTCAGCAGCAGCGGGTTGACCTCGTAGCGCAGGGTCAGCGCGATGGGGATGCCGACCTCGGTCATCATCAGCGCGTGGATCAGGGATTCCTTCGGGCCTGCCGTCTCCTCGATCCGGGTCCGCCGGTGCATCCACCAGTCGGCGAGACCCGGCGCGAACCAGCTGGGCAGCAGCCCGTACATCAGATAGCGGACGGTGGCGTCGCTGACGTCGACGGTGGCGCCGTAGGCGCTGATCGCGCCGGCACGGTCGCGGCTCATCCGGTCACTGCCCCGGAGCGGCACGGCTGATGTCCGCCAGTGCCGATCCGGGATCCTCGGTCTCCGCGAGATCGCCGAGGCTGACGACGCCGACCGGCAGCCCGCCCTCGACGACCGGCAGCCGCCGTACGGAGTGCTCGCGCATCAGCGCGACCGCGACGGACACCCGTTCGCCCGGGTCGATCACCACCGGGTTGCGGGTGCACACCGACCGGGCGCTCACCGTCAGCGGATCGGCGCCGTCCGCGACCGCCCGCACCGTGATGTCACGGTCGGTGAGGACGCCCACGACGTCCTGGCCGTCGGCCACCACGACATCACCGATGTCCTGGGCCCGCATCAGCTGCGCCGCCTCGACGAGCGAGGCGTCCGGGCGGACGGCGACCACGCCCGGTGTCATGACGTCTTTCACGAATTCAGCCATCGCTGGCCCTCCTGCGTTCCCGGCCGGTGACGGGTGCCGCGGCCGTGGCGGCGTGACCCCGCCCGCAGTACCCACCGACCGGGCCGCTATGCGTGCCTGCGGCGCGTGGACCGCCCGCCCCCGGTCAGGGCCTCGGCCAGCTCCTGGACGTTGGCGTAGCGCGTCGAGCGCGGCAGGCGCTCCATCGGCTCGACCAGGGCGTCGGGGGCGTACCCACGGCGCAGCACACCGATCAGCTCCCGCGGGGTCGCCGGGAACGAGCTGCGGCTCAGGAACCGGGCCAGCTCCAGCCGGACGACCGCCAAGGAGGCCGTGGACGTGCCCGGCGCCACCGGGCCGCCCGCGACCTCCAGGTCGTCGTCGGCGGTCGGTTCCGGATCGTGCCACTCCTCCGTCCGGGTGGGATGCCCGGATCGCAGCAGCCCCTGCAGTTCGTGCTTCATCTCGTCGTCGCGATGGACGCTCAGCCGGTCACTGCCTCGCTGCATGACTCCCTCCAGATCTTCGCGTCCGCACCGCGTACCCGCACATCGGACGCCGACACAGGGTTTGCCGATCGCAGGGAGGGTGACCCGGATCTCATCCCCCACACACGTTCGGTTCTGGGGAAGGGCCAGGTCATGGCACTGCTCGCTGTGCTACTCCCGCTTCTCATGCTCGGCGCTGTGCTGGCACTGGGCCGCTACGAGGAACTGCTGCTGCCGAGGGAACCGGAGGAGGACCGCCCGGAAGGGGCGGCGCTCGGTCACTGAGGCGCCGTGTGCAGCATCCAGGGCCAAGACTCCTGCCCGCGGTGCCGGTGTACTGCCGCTGGACTCCGACGGTGTCGGTGCCTTTCTTCACGTCGCCCGTCTCGTCGACCACCAGCACCTGGTCGGCATCCCGCTTCGCCCTCCCGAGCAGGTGCTGCATGCCGTCCGGGGTCCTGTCCCCGGCCCACTCGGCGATGGTCCAGCAGTTCTTGCGCGGCAGGTCCGACAACAGGCCGAGTACCAACTTCCGGGCCCGGCGTCGGGATTCGACCCGTGTGAAGCGTCCCGCTTTCCGGCTCATCAGGCCCTCGAACGCCTCCTGCCGGCAGGCAGGGTCTACGCTGTGGCCTGCGGCCACCGCATGATCCTTTGTCTTCGCACACCGATGATCAACGGTGGCCGCACCCGTCTCCACACCGCGTCAGGTCGCGCAGCGTCTGCCTGCCGTCCTGTGTATCGGAGGGCCTGTGCAACGTGGCGAAGTCTGGTGGGTCCAGTTCGACGAGCGGAGGTTGGTCGTACTGCTCTCAGGAGACGACGCGTCCGGGTTCCAGGTGATGCAGGTCGTCGCTCCGGCGGGCCTCGACATCAGCGGTCTGGGCATCGAAGTGGCGGTCGGCGCCGGTGAAGGGCTGCCGCTCGAAGGCGTGCTGCGGCTCGCGTTCCCGCGTCCGGGCTTCACCCCGTGCACGTGGCTGACCACCGTGTCCCGGGACGACCTGATAGAGCGGGCGGCCGTCCTGTCCTCCGGGAAGCTCAGCGAGATCGACGATGCCCTCCGACTCGCTGAACAAGCACAGGAGCGGACCCCGGCAACGACCGCGAAGCTCAGCGAGATAAGGGACGCCCTCCGTCGCGGTGAACTCGGGTAGACGGAGAAGGAGCCGACGCCCGCGTCCGCATCGGTGATCACGAGATCAGCCACAGGACCCTGTCCCACACCGTCCTGCGTACGGTGACCCGCTTCTGCCAGTCCGCCGACACAGCCGTGGCCCCCCATCACGTACCAGCCCTGCGCAGGCTTGGCACACCGGAAGAGCGCACGTTGCCGCGCAGGAAGATCACTGATGCGGCCACATAGTCGGCCGCTCGCCGGTACGCCGCACCTTCCTGGTGTGCCGAGCCCATCCGGTGGGCGTCCGTTTCCTACGAGGTCAGGCGGGTACCCGGCTGCCTCGGCACACACTCCGAGCCGTTGCGGCGCAGCGGTGCGACGCGGTCCGGGACCGCGGGGAAGGGGCACCTTGTCCGCAGGAAACATCGGCCCAGTCCTGGTGGCCGACGCAGGCTCGTCCAGCCTGAGGCTGACCGTGTTCGGCGACGACGGGCAGGTCCTGGCCGAACACCACAGCGCCTCCGCACCCGGCGAAAACGTGTCCGGCCCGCTGCGGCAACTGCTGGCCCAAACGCCATCGCCCACTGCCGTGGGTCACCGCATCGTCCACGGCGGACCCGGACTGCGCAGCCACGTCCTGGTCGACGACGAGGTCCGGGCCGCCCTCGGAAATGTGGCCGACCTGGCACCGCTGCACGTCCCGCCGGCCCTCACTGTCCTGGATACCGCCCGGAACTTGCTACCCGACGTCCCGCACGCAGCCTGCTTCGACACCGTCTTCCACGCCGGCCTGCCCGCCGCCGCCCGCGAGTACGCGGTGCCTGCCACTTGGCGCGAGAAGTACGGGATGCGCCGCTACGGCTTCCACGGGCTGTCCTACGCCTGGGCACTCGGCCGGACGGCCGAGCTGCTCGGTCAGCGCCCCGAGCACCTCCACCTGGTGATCGCCCACCTGGGTGGCGGCTGCTCCGCCTGCGCGGTGCGCAACGGGACCAGCGTCGACACCACCATGGGCTTCACACCGCTGGAGGGGCTGGTGATGAGCCATCGCAGCGGAAGCGTGGACCCCGGCGCCCTGACCTGGCTGCAGACGCGGCACCGTCTGTCCGCCGACGACATCGAGGACGTACTGAATCACCGTTCCGGTCTGCTCGGCCTCTCCGGCACCTCCGACGACACCCGCGACCTCGTCCGCAGCCGGGCAGCGGGCGACGAGCGCGCCGCTCTCGCCCTGGACGTCTTCACTCATCACTGTCGCCGCGGCATCGCGGCGATGGCCGCGTCCCTCGACAGGCTCGACGCCCTGGTCTTCACCGGGGAGATCGGCGAAGACCAGCCCGAGGTCCGTGAAGAGGTATGCACCCGGCTCACCGCCCTCGGCCTGACCGGTGGCCTGCGCACGCCCGACGACGAGAGCCGCCCGGCAATCGTCAGCGGGCCGGATGCGGAAATACCGATCGTGGTCGTACCCACCGGAGAGGCCCAGCAGATCGACCACGAGACCCGAACCCTTCTCCGTGGCCCGTGAGGCGCATGCGCGCCTTCCGCCCCGCCTCGTCGCGTTCCTGCGGTCAGCGCCCCCGCCCGCCCAGGATGATCTTCCAGACACGCGTTGCCACCTGCAGATTGAGCCGGGTGTCCACATCCGCCAGGTCGCGGTCGCTGATCTCACGGATGCGCTGCAGCCGGTAGCGCAGCGTGCTGCGATGGACGGTCAGCGTGGCGGCCGCATCGTCGTAGTTGCCTCCGCAGTCGAAGTAGCGCGAGAGCGTCTCCACCAACTCCGTGTCGTGCCCTGCGTCGTAGTCGATCAGCTGGCCGAGCCACTCTCGCACGAAGCTTTCGAGCTCCCGGAGATCGTTTCCGGGCCCGAGGATCCGGTACAGCCCGAGGTCGTCGAAGAACGTCGTCCCGCTGCGCTGGCGGGAGTTCTGCCGCACCTCCAGAGCCCGTAGTGCCTCCTGATAACAGCGGGGAATGCCGTCCGGGGAGTCGCAGCGGGTGCTCACCCCGATAGCTCCGTCGGGCGTCCCCAGCTCATGGGCCAGCGCCGCGTACACGGCATCGTCGTCGGGCCTCGCTTCGGTCAGCAGGACCATTCGGTCGCCGCGACGGGTGATCAGCGGCCGGGTCGCCGTGGTGGCCGTCGCTTGCTCGACGGCACGGGTGAAGGAGCTGGTCGCGGCATTGCCCGGCCACTGCACCACGACCACGTAGTGAGTACGTTGCAGGTCGTGGCCGACGGCTTCGGCCCGGGCATAGGCGCTCGTCTCGTCAGTGCCCTCCAACAGGTCGTCGATCAGCTGGCGGCGCAGCCGCAGTTCGACCTCGGTGAGTTCGCGTATATGTACGAGCTCCTGGGCAAGCGACCGCTGGGCGTGATCCAAGGCGAACATGGTGTGCTCGTTGGCCGTCGCCTCGGGGTCCTCGATGGCGAGTACGCCGAGGACGTCGCCGCGCGGCCGGGCCAGGGCGATCAGCCGGTCCTTGACCCTGACCGGGCCCGCCTCGCGCGTGACCTGGCTCAGCATCTCTTCCTGGGAGGTCGAGGACCGCACCGGATAGGGGTCGGGCCGGTCGGGACCGGCCCAGGACCTCAGGTTGCCGAACCGGTCCTCGATGAGCGCCGACAGCCCGGTGAGCTCGTACAGCGCTTGGGTGATGGCGTCCTCACCGCCGCCCCGGGCGGCGACACGGGCGAGGGTCTCGTCCACGGTCTTCTGCAGGTGCAGCTCGGAGCGCACTGTGTCCAGCTGCCGTAGTGCAGTGTCCCGTTCGGTGCGGAGGCGGCTCAGTTCGC
Source organism: Streptomyces sp. NPDC012935 (assembly GCF_042900345.1). Lineage (NCBI taxonomy): Bacteria > Bacillati > Actinomycetota > Actinomycetes > Kitasatosporales > Streptomycetaceae > Streptomyces > Streptomyces sp. NPDC012935. The sequence goes on along the minus strand of NZ_JBIBBC010000001.1, from coordinate 919,215 downwards.
CGGCGTTGTCGTGCTGCGGGGCGCGCGTGACAGTCAGTGACAGGGCCGCGGATGTGAGCCCTACAAGGGTCGCGAGGAGGAAGTGCCCCTGCTCATCGGGCTCGGAGTGGGAGGAGACCACGATGTAGCCGAGCAGACTGCCGGCCCCGCGCAGGCCGAACGCCCAGGTCCAGGACCTCTCTGGAAGGGATACGGAGCCGTCGGCCTCGCCCAACTCCTTCATCCCCGCGTCGTCGACCGTTGGCGCTCCCTCGTCGTGGCCGGGGATGCGGGACAAACCGTCGTCCGTCGCGAGGTATCCGGCCTCGGCGTGGTAGGGACCAACGGCACTGACGTGCCGCATGGCCAACCGCACGATCTCACTCTGCTCCGCGCAGGTGAACAGGGTGTGGGACAGCACCAGCAGCCCGTGTGGGTCCAGCGCCGCGAGCGGAAGGGGGTCGTGCCGTTCGGTGCCCGCGGTGTTGCTCGGGTGGTTCACCTTCTTGTCGGAGACGTGAGGGGAAAGCCTCCGTGACGGATGGGAGGCCATGGTCACTCCGTTCCCCTCCGGTCATCGGAGGCGATCGAGCGAGTTGTGGGATCCATGCCTGGGCGTGCCCTGGGCACCCAGCCTACGCGGCGATCCGACTTGTCCGATTTGAGCCTTGTTCTCGTGGGCCGACCGACCGCGTCGATTTCTGACCTATCGGGTGCAGGCGGAGCGCGCTGCTCTCTTGCAACTCTGGGCTTGTCAGGGATCACCGGGCGCATCGGTGGCCGTGGCAGGAAGGACTGGTTGATGAACGAGCAGGTCCGCAGGACCATCGCCTCGTACACGACCTACCAGGAGGCGGAACGCGCCGTCGATCACCTTTCCGATCACGGTTTTCCCGTCGAGAGGGTGGCCATCATCGGGCAGGACGTGCGCCTGGTCGAGCAGGTGACCGGCCGCATGGGACATGGCGGGGCCGCGCTGCAGGGCGCGGCGAGCGGCGCCCTGCCCGGCGCCCTGATCGGGTGGATCTTCGGGCTCCTGAACTGGCTGGACCCGGTCGTGTCCGGACTGCTCCTCGCCTTGTACGGGCTGGTTTTCGGAGCAGTCGTCGGCGCTCTGCTCGGCCTGCTGGTGCACGCGGCCCAGCGTGGCCGCCGGGACTTCGCCTCGGTGAGCTTCATGCAGCCCAGCCGGTACGACGTCGTCGCCGACGAAGCGGTCGCCGACGAGGCGGTGCAGATGCTGGCCGAGCTGCCCAGCTGGACCGGCACCAGCACAAGCAGCGGCGCTTGGAAGAGCAGCCGCCCGCGGAACGGTCCCGCCGTCACCTGAGCGAGTGCGGAAGACCGGGCGCGACTCCGAGGCGAACGGGGGCCGCCCGTCGCGGAAGGAGTTCCTCATGGCCAAGGCAGTAGGCATCGACCTGGGCACCACGAACTCGGTGATCGCCGTCTGGGAGGGCGGCGAGTCGGCGGTCGTTCCCAACACCGAGGGCAACCGCACGACGCCGTCCGTGGTGGCCTTCACCGACACCGGCGAGCGCCTGGTGGGCCAGCTGGCCCGCCGCCAGGCGATCCTCAACCCCAAGGGCACCATCTACTCGGCCAAGCGGTTCATCGGCCGGCACTTCGACGAGATCTCCGAAGAGGCCAAGGCCGTCGCGTACGACGTGGTCGAGGGAGACGGCGGCGCCGCCCGCTTCAAGGTGCGCGACAAGCTCTACGCGCCTGAGGAGATCAGCGCGCAGGTGCTGCGCAAGCTCGCCGACGACGCCTCCAAGCAGCTGGGAGAACGGGTCACGGAGGCGGTCATCACGGTGCCCGCCTACTTCAACGACGCCCAGCGCACCGCCACCAAGGACGCCGGACGGATCGCCGGCCTGGAAGTGCTGCGGATCATCAACGAGCCGACCGCGGCCGCCCTCGCCTACGGCATGGACAAGAAGCAGCACGAGACGGTGCTCGTCTTCGACCTGGGCGGCGGCACCTTCGACGTCAGCATCCTCGACGTCGGCGACGGCGTGGTGGAGGTACGGTCCACGGCGGGCGACAGCCATCTGGGCGGCGACGACTTCGACCGCCGGCTGGTCGACCAGCTCGCCGACGGCTTCCAGCAGGAGAACGGCATCGACCTGCGCCAGGACCCACAGGCCCTGCAACGCCTGTTCGAGGCCGCCGAGAAGGCCAAGACCGAGCTCAGCTCGGTGACCCAGACGCAGGTCAGCCTGCCGTTCATCACGGCTGACGCCTCCGGGCCCAAGCATCTGACCACGACGATCATGCGGTCCACGTTCGAGCAGATCACCGGCGACCTGGTGGAGCGCTGCCTGGGCCCGGTGCGGCAGGCCATGGACGACGCCAAGGTCAGTGACAGCGACATCGACGAGGTCATTCTCGTAGGCGGCTCCACCCGCATCCCCGCCGTCCAGGCCCTGGTGCGGAGGCTGACCGGCGGCAAGGAACCCAACATGAGCGTCAACCCCGACGAGGTCGTGGCGATGGGCGCCGCGATCCAGGCCGGGGTCCTCAAGGGCGAGGTCAAGGATGTCCTGCTGCTCGATGTCACCCCGTTGTCGCTGGGCGTGGAAACGCGCGGTGGCGTGATGACGAAAATTATCGAGCGCAACACCACCATCCCGGTGCGCCGCGCCGAGACCTTCTCCACCGCCGAGGACAACCAGCCCGCCGTCGATGTCGTCGTCCTGCAGGGCGAGCGTGAGAGGGCTGCCGACAACCGGGTCCTGGGTCGCTTCCAGCTCACCGACATCCGCCCCGCGCCGCGCGGCGAGCCGCAGATCGAGGTCACCTTCGACATCGACGCCAACGGCATCCTCAACGTCACCGCGCGGGACAAGGACACCGGCAAGGAGCAGGGCATCACCATCAGCGAGAGCTCCAACCTCGATCGCAGCGACGTCGAGCGGATGGTCCAGGAGGCCGAGCGCAACCGCGGCGAGGACCAGGCCCTGCGCGAGGCAGTCGACGCCCGCAACGAACTGGACGCCATCGCCTACCAGGTCGAAAAACGCCTCGGCGAACTCGGCGACGCCGCGCCCGCACACGAGAAGGCCCGCGCCGAGATGCTGGTGGCAGAGGCCCGCGAGGCGGTCAAGAGCGAGGCCGGGGTGGACAAGGTCCGGCCGCTGACGTCCGAACTCCAGCAGGTCTTCGCGGGGCTCGCAGCCCACCAGGCGGGAGCCGCAGCGGGCGGTCCGGCGGGCACCGGATCACCGGACGGATCCAGTCCCGGCGAGGCCGCGCCGGGCGGCGCCGGGGACGACGACGATGTGATCGACGCCGAGTTCGACAAGGGCTGAGGTGGCCCGCCATGCCCAAGCCACACCGGGGCCGAGAGCCCGACCCGCCGCCCAAAGGCGCCGTACAGCCGCCGCGCGGGAACCTTGAGCAGCCCGGACCACCGGCCGAGGAGGCCGAGCCGGGGCCCGACGCCGCAACCGCCCCCGCCGCGCCCGAGGACGAATACGCGGCCGCGCTGCGAGAAGCCGAGGACCGCTGGCGCCGCGCCCTGGCCGACCTCGACAACCTGCGCAAACGCCACGCCAGGGAGCTGGAGCGGGAGGCCGCGGCCGAACGCGCCCGTACGGCCGCAGCCTTCCTGCCCGTCGTCGACAACCTGGAACTTGCCCTGAGCCACGCGACCGCCGACCCCGACGCGATTGTCGAAGGTGTCCGGGCCGTGCGCGACCAGGCCGTGAACGTCCTGGAGCGGCTGGGCTACCCGCGCCACGCAGAGAGGGGCGTGCCGTTCGACCCGGCCCGGCACGAGGTGGTCGGCGTGGTCCAGGATTCCGACGCCGATCCGAACACCGTGGTCCAGGTGCTGCGACCCGGTTACGGGGAGGCCGAGCGGCAGCTGCGGCCTGCCGCCGTGACCGTCGCCAAGCGGGAGTGACCTCCATGGCACGCGACTTCTACGAGGTGCTCGGCGTTGCGCGCACCGCCGACCCGGACGAGATCCAGCGGGCCTACCGCACCCTGGCCCGCAGGTACCACCCCGACGTCAACAAGGACCCCCAGGCAGAGGAGCGGTTCAAGGAGATCAATGAGGCCTTCAGCGTCCTGTCCGATCCGGAGCAGCGAGCCCGGTACGACCGCTTCGGCGAGGACTTCCGGAAGATCCCGGAGGACTGGGAGGAGCGAGTCGCCGCCGGCGCCGGCGCCGGCGGCGGCTTCTGGGGGACCACCGGCGGCGGTCCCCGGGTGCGGTACTCCACGGCAGGCTTCGGGGGCGAGGGGGTCGACGTCGAGGATCTGTTCGGCTCGCTGTTCGGCGGCGCCGGGCGGATGCGTGTGCCCGGCGCCGACCAGGAGGCCGAACTTCCGCTCACCGTCGAGGAGGCCTATCGGGGCGGCCGCCGTACGGTCACCCTCGCCGGGCCGGCCGGGCAGCGGCGCTACCAGGTCGACGTGCCGCCCGGCGCCACCGACGGGCAGCGCATCCGGCTGGCCGGGGAGGGCGGGCGCGGGAGCGGCGACGACGCTCTCGCCGGGGACCTGTACCTGAGGGTGCGGATCCAGCCCCACCCCGAGTTCCGCCTCGACGGCCGGGACGTCCACGTGCGGCTTCCGGTCACCCCGTGGGAGGCGGCGCTGGGCGCGACCGTGCCGGTGCCCACACCGAGCGGTGCCACGGCGAAGGTGACCGTGCCCGCCGGGTCCTCCAGCGGACGGCGCCTGCGGCTGCGCGGCGAGGGCATGCCGGGCCCGCGCGGCGCGAACGGAGACCTCTACGCGGAGCTGCGGATCATGGTGCCGCCCCGGCTGAGCGACCGGGAGCGCGAGCTGCTGGAGGAACTTGCCGCTGTCTCCTCGTTCGACCCCAGGAGGACCTGATGAGCGACCGACCGGCCGGGGCCCGCCCGTCCCACGCACGCACGCACGAGGTGGCCGTGCAGTACGCGATCGTGCCCGTGCCCAGGCTCTCCCTGGAGACCGTGGCCCGCCGCTCAGGCCTCCATCCCGACCTGATCCGTCGGTTCGTCGCCCTCGGACTGGTGGACGCCGACCGTGATCCCTCCGGACGGCTGGTGTTCGCCCCCACTGCCCCGGCCGCCCTGGCCCGCGTCCAGCGGTTGCGCACCGGACTGTGCCTGAACTACGCATCCGTCGGTCTGGTGCTCGACCTGCTCGACCGCATCAGCTTGCTCGAAGCCGCGCTGCGGCGTGCAGGCGTGAGGAGTGATCTACCACCATGGACATGAACCGCCTGACACAGAAGTCCCAGGAAGCCCTGCAGGAGGCCCAGAGCGCCGCAGGCCGCCTGGGCCACACCGAGGTCGACGGCGAGCATCTGCTGCTCGCCCTCCTCGACCAGGACGAGGGCCTGATCCCGCGGCTGCTGCAGCAGGCGGGCACCGAGCCCGAGGAGTTGCGCGCGGCCGTACGCGAGGAGCTCTCCCGCCGGCCCAAGGTGACCGGCCCCGGCGCGGCACCGGGCCAGGTCTTCGTCACCCAGCGCCTGGCCCGGCTGCTGGACGCGGCGGAGCGGGAGGCCAAACGCCTCAAGGACGAGTACGTGTCCGTGGAACACCTGCTGCTGGCCCTGGCCGAGGAGGGCGCGGCGACCGCCGCCGGGCGCATGCTGAAGGAGCACGGCGTGACCCGGGATTCCTTCCTCGGCGCGCTCACCCAGGTCCGCGGCAACCAGCGCGTCACCTCCGCCAACCCCGAAGTGGCCTACGAGGCTCTGGAGAAGTACGGTCGCGACCTGGTCCTCGAGGCTCGGTCCGGGCGGCTGGACCCGGTCATCGGCCGTGACGCGGAGATCCGCCGCGTCACCCAGATCCTCAGCCGCAAGACCAAGAACAACCCGGTCCTCATCGGCGACCCCGGCGTCGGCAAGACCGCCATCGTAGAGGGCCTGGCCCAGCGCATCGTGCGCGGTGACGTGCCCGAAGGCCTCCGCGACAAGACGGTGTTCGCCCTCGACATGGGCTCGCTAGTGGCAGGCGCCAAGTACCGCGGCGAGTTCGAGGAACGCCTCAAGGCCGTGCTGAGCGAGGTCAAGGCCGCCGAGGGGCGGATCCTGCTCTTCGTCGACGAGTTGCACACGGTCGTCGGCGCGGGCGCCGCCGAGGGCGCCATGGACGCGGGCAACATGCTCAAGCCCATGCTGGCACGCGGCGAGCTGCACATGATCGGCGCGACCACCCTGGACGAGTACCGCAAGCACATCGAGAAGGACGCCGCCCTCGAACGCCGCTTCCAGCAGGTGCTGGTCGACGAACCCAGCCTGGAGGACACCATCTCCATCCTGCGCGGCCTGCGTGAACGCCTGGAGGTCTTCCACGGTGTCAAGATCCAGGACACCGCTCTGGTCGCGGCGGCGACGCTCTCCCACCGCTACATCACCGACCGGTTCCTGCCCGACAAGGCCATCGACCTCGTCGACGAGGCGTGCGCCCGGCTACGTACGGAGATCGACTCCATGCCGGCCGAACTCGACGAGATCACCCGCCGCGTCACCCGCCTGGAGATCGAGGAAGCCGCCCTGTCCAAGGAGACCGACCCCGCCAGCAAGGCCCGCCTGGAGGAACTGCGCAAGGAACTGGCCGACCTGCGCGGCGAGGCCGACGCCAAACACGCCCAGTGGGAGGCCGAACGGCAGGCGATCCGACGCGTGCAGGAACTGCGCCAGGAACTGGAGCAGGTCCGCCACGAGGCGGAGGAGGCCGAACGCGCTTACGACCTCAACCGCGCCGCCGAACTCCGCTACGGCCGCCTCCAGGACCTGGAGCGCCGACTCGCCGCAGAGGAGGACCAACTGGCCGCCAAACAAGGGCAGAACCGGCTGCTGCGCGAGGTCGTCACCGAGGAGGAGATCGCCGACATCGTCGCCGCCTGGACCGGCATCCCCGTCGCCCGCCTCCAGGAGGGCGAACGCGAGAAACTGCTGCGCCTCGACGAGATCCTGCGCGAGCGCGTCATCGGCCAGGACGAGGCCGTCAAGCTCGTCGCCGACGCCATCATCCGCGCCCGCTCCGGCATCCGCGACCCGCGCCGCCCCATCGGCTCGTTCATCTTCCTCGGCCCCACCGGCGTCGGGAAGACCGAGCTGGCCAAGACCCTCGCCCGGGCCCTGTTCGACTCCGAGGAGAACATGGTCCGCCTCGACATGAGCGAGTACCAGGAGCGGCACACCGTCAGCCGGCTCATGGGGGCCCCGCCCGGATACGTCGGCTACGAGGAGGGCGGCCAACTCACCGAGGCCGTACGCCGCAAGCCGTACTCGGTCGTGCTGTTCGACGAGATCGAGAAGGCGCACACCGATGTGTTCAACACCCTGCTGCAGATCCTCGATGACGGCCGCATCACCGATGCCCAGGGACGCACCGTCGACTTCCGCAACACCGTGATCATCATGACGTCCAACATCGGCTCCGAGCATCTCCTCGACGGCGCCACCGCCGAGGGTGAGATCAAGCCGGACGCCCGCGCCCTGGTGATGGGCGAGCTGCGCGGGCACTTCCGCCCGGAGTTCCTCAACCGCGTCGACGACATCGTGCTGTTCAAGCCGCTCGGCGAGTCCCAGATCGAGCGGATCGTGGAGCTGCAGTTCGACGAACTGCGCCTCCGCCTCGCCGAACGCCGCATCACCGTCGAACTCACCGACGCCGCCCGGGAGGTGATCGCCCACCAGGGCTACGACCCGGTCTACGGGGCCCGGCCGCTGCGGCGTTACATCTCCCACGAGGTCGAGACCCTGGTCGGGCGCGCCCTGCTGCGCGGCGACGTCGAGGACGGCGCGACGGTCCGCATCGACGCCCAGCACGGAGAGCTGGTGGTCACCTACGACCAGCCCGAGGACGTGAAGGGAGCGAGGGCGGCATGACTACCGTGGAGGCCGCCAACGTCACCTGCCCGCACTGCGGGCGCACCAACCGGGTACCCGTGGTGGCCGAGGGCAGCCCCAGGTGCGGCAACTGCAAGCACCCTCTGCCGTGGACGGCCGACGCGGGCGACGACGACTTCACCGAGGTCGTCGAACAGGCCACCGTGCCCGTCGTCGTCGACCTGTGGGCCACCTGGTGCGGCCCCTGCCGCATGGTGAGCCCAGCGCTGGAGAAGGTCGCCGCCGATCTCGCGGGAAAGATCAAACTGGTCAAGGTCGACATCGACAAGAACCCGCGCCTGGCACAGCGGTTCGAGGTCCAGGCGGTACCGACGCTGCTGGTCCTCGACAAAGGACAGACCATCGCCCGACAGGCGGGTGCCGCACCTGCCCCTGCCCTGCGGCAGTGGGTGGAGCACTCGATCGCGGGCCACGAACCGGCCGGGAAAGGGTGATCGGCCGTGACCGTAGGAACAGACCCACACCTCGCCCTCGTACGCCCTGTAACTCCGCGCGCCCCTGGGTGCGAGGAATGCCTGGCCACACGTTCCCCCTGGGTCCACCTCAGGCTCTGCCTGACATGCGGCCACGTCGGCTGCTGCGATTCCTCGCCGAACCGGCACGCCCGCCGTCACGCCGCCGCCGACGGCCATCCGATCGTGGCGTCGCTGGAGCCCGGCGAGGACTGGCGGTGGTGCTTCGTCCACGAGGCGCTCGTGTGATGCCCGGCGACGAGACGCGGCCGGGCACAGCGCCGGTGCCGGACGAGGCGGAGGAGAGCGTGCCCTTCGAGACTCCCGACATCTACGGCGCCTATCCCCGTCTGTCGGACGACCAGATGGCCCGCCTGGCGCAGCACGGCCAGAACCGCGCGGTTGACGCGGGTGACGTGCTGATCCGGGAGGGGGAGCGGTGCGAGGCGTTCTACGTCGTCCTCAGTGGCTCGGTCGCCATCGTCGAGGGCTACGGCACACCCGGCGAACGCCTGCTGCGTGTCCACGGTCCTGGCCGCTTCATCGGCGAACTCGGCCTCCTGAACGGACAGGTGGCTTTCTACACCGCCGTGGTCAGGGACCCCGGCGAGATCCTCTCCCTGTCCATGGATCAGCTGCGTGACCTGGTGACCCGGGACTCCATCCTCGGTGATGTGGTGCTGCGCGCCTGCCTGGGCCGCCGTGCTCTGCTCGTCGGGCAGGGCGCCGGCTTCCGCATCATCGGCTCGCGCTATTCGCCCGACACCCGGCGGCTGCGCGAGTTCGCCGCCCGCAACCGGCTGCCGCATCGCTGGATCGATCTGGAGACGGACGAGGAGGCCGAGGCGCTGCTGCGCCGCTTCGCGGTCGGTCCGGAGCAGACGCCGCTGGTGATCTGGCGGGACACGACACTGCTGCGGAATCCGAGCAACGCCGAACTGGCCCGGTTGATCGGCTTGCCGCCCCTGCCGTCGGGCAACGGCCGTGGCGATCTCCTCATCGTCGGCTCCGGTCCGGCCGGTCTCGCCGCCGCCGTGAACGCCGCCTCGGAAGGCCTCGGCACGACCGTGGTCGAGGCGATGGCCACCGGCGGCCAGGCCGGGACCTCGTCCCGAATCGACAACTGCTTCGGCTTCCCCTCCGGCATATCCGGCGCCGAACTCACCGAGCGGGCTGTGCTCCAGGCGGGCAAGTTCGGCGCCCGGATCAGCGTCCCGGCGGAGGCGGCCCGGCTCGAACGGCGGGACGGCCACTACGCCGTCAGGTTCGCCGACGGCAGCGAGATCACCGCCCGTACCGTCGTCCTGGCCACCGGCGCCCACTACCGCCGCCTCCATGTGCCCGGCATCGAGCCGTTGGAGGGCGCGAGCGTCCACTACTCGGCGACCGTCTACGAGGCCCAGCAGTGCCGTACCGACCCGGTGGCGGTCGTCGGCGGCGGCAACTCCGCGGGGCAGGCCGTGCTCTTCCTGGCCGGGTACGCACCGCAGGTGTATCTGCTCGTCCGTGGGCCGAGCATCGAGGCGCACATGTCCCGCTACCTGATAGATCAGATCGAGCGCCACCCTCGGGTGCACGTGCTGCTGCACACCGAGATGACCGAGGCACTCGGCGACAAGGCGCTGGAGGCGGTCACCGTGGTCGACCACCGGACGGGCGAGCACCGCCACCTCGCGGTGCGGGCCCTGTTCGTCTTCACCGGCGCCGGCCCCCACACCGAGTGGCTGTCCGGCGCGCTCGCCCTCGACGCGCGCGGCTTCGTGCTCACCGGCGCGGAGGCGCAGGCCTGCTCCGTTCCCGAACTGTGGCAGAGCCAGGGCCGCGACTGCCTGACATTGGAGACCAGCCTGCCTGGCGTCTTCGCCGCCGGCGACGTCCGCAGCGGCTCGGTGAAGCGCGTGGCCTCCGCGGTCGGCGAAGGCGCGATGAGCATCCACTTCGTGCACCGCTACCTGAACCACACGGCTGCGCCCGGCGGCACCGACAGTTCCTCGCGCACCCGTCCGAAGGAGTCCGCTTGGCTCGCATGACACCCAGCGGGCGACGAGATCACGAGAAGGAGAAGGAGGCGATGGGAATGACCGCGCCCGTCCGGCGTCACCGCGGTGGCGCAATGCAGGGCAGCCCCGTCGGCTGGGCACGCAATCCGCTGACGGAGTTCGACCAACTGCTCAGCGAGATGAGCGGACTGATCGAATCCACGGTGGGAGCCACTGCACCCGCAGTCGCGTGGACACCCCTGGCGGATGTCACGGAGTCCGACGACGCCTTCCACGTCGAGATCGAACTCCCCGGCGTCAAGAGCAAGGACATCAACGTCGAAGCGAACGGCCAGGAGCTGGTGGTCACCGGAGAGATCAAGGAGAAGGAACGCAAAGGCGTCCTGCGCCGGAGCACCCGCCGCACCGGATCCTTCGAGTACCGGCTGCGGCTGCCCGGAGAGGTCGACTCCGAAAAGATCAATGCGCAGATGTCGGACGGGGTGCTCAACATCACCGTCCCCAAGGCCGAGGTCGCAAAGCCCCGGCACATCGAGATCAGCGAGACGAGTGATAGCACCGAGAACAAGGGCTGAGACGCGAACGCCGCGGTTCCGGGCACCCATCCGGCACCGCGGCCGGGCCGGCGCGCTCGACACCCGGGGTGACTCATGAACCATCTCCCCTGTCAGAACCCCTCACGGCGGCGGAGACTCGGCACGCGCCTCCCCACCGGCGTCCTTTCGTCGCCGCAGACGCCAGGCGCGCAGCAGCCGAAGGGGGAGCAGGCCCAGCGGTGCTCGCCGGCCCATGTCCGCCTGGTCCTCGCGGTCGAATGCCTGTGCGTAACGCGCGGCGTCCTGGGCCGTCGGGTATCGCTTGCTGCCCTCCGCTCCGCACCCACGCGCGCAGTGCCAGAGCATCGTGTCGCCCTCATGGAGAAAGCGAAAACGGTGTCCCAGAAGGTGGCAGCGCAGCACAGAACACCACCCTATGCGGACCGGTCCCGTCCGGCCTGTTGTTCCTCTACAGGCAACAGCCCATGGCCCTGAACGAGGAGGCATGGCATGACCACCACTGCCGAGCTCGGTGTCGTCACGACCAAGGTCCCCGCCCGGCTTGACCGGCTGCCGTGGTCCCGATTCCACTGGCGGATCGTCATCGGTCTGGGAACCGTCTGGATTCTGGACGGACTCGAAGTGACGATCGTCGGGGCGGTCGCCGCCCGTATGACCGAGCCGGGCAGCGGCATCAACCTGACCAGCGCCGACATAGGCACTGCCGCCGCCATCTACGTGGCAGGCGCATGTGCGGGCGCTCTCCTGTTCGGGAGGCTGACCGACCGCTACGGGCGCAAGAAGCTGTTCATGCTCACGCTCGGCATCTATATCCTCGCCACCGTCGCGACCGCGTTCGCCCACGACGCCTGGTATCTCTACCTCGCCCGCTTCATCACCGGTATGGGCATCGGCGGAGAATACGCCGCGATCAACTCGGCCATCGACGAGCTGATTCCGGCCCGTAACCGCGGGCAGGTGGATCTGGCCATCAACGGCAGCTACTGGGTCGGTGCGGCGCTCGGCAGCCTGGTCGCCGTGCTGCTTCTCAACGAGGGTCTGCTGGCAGCCGACCTCGGCTGGCGGCTGGCCTTCGGCCTCGGCGGCATTCTGGGCCTGGGCATCATGCTGGTACGCCGCCACGTGCCGGAGAGTCCGCGCTGGCTGTTCATCCACGGGCATGAAGACGAGGCTGAACGCATAGTCGACCGTATCGAGGCCGAGGTGCACCAGGAGACCGGCCGTGAGCTGCCGGAGCCGGACGAGGCGGTCACCGTGAGGCAGCGCGATGTCATCCCGTTCACGGAGATCGCCGCCGTGGCTCTGCGGCGGTACCCACGTCGCGCCATTCTCGGTCTGGCGCTCTTCATCGGACAGGCGTTCCTGTACAACGCGATCGTCTTCGACCTGGGCACGATCCTGAACGGCTTCTTCGACATCGGCTCCGGCTCGATCCCCTACTTCCTTGCCCTCTTCGCGATCGCCAACTTCCTCGGACCACTCCTTCTCGGCCGACTGTTCGACACCGTCGGCAGAAAGCCGATGATCGCGGGCACCTACTTCGGCTCGGCAGTCGTGGCAGCCGTCCTCGCCGTCCTGCTCATCAACGGCTCCCTGACGACTTGGTGGTTCTTCCTGCTGGTCTCGCTGACCTTCTTCGTGGCGTCCGCGGGAGCGAGCTCGGCCTACCTGACGGTGAGCGAGGTCTTCCCCATGGAGACCCGAGCCCTGTCCATCTCGCTGTTCTTTGCGATCGGCACGGCCGTGGGCGGAATCACCGGCCCACTGCTGTTCGGCCACTTGATTCACACTGGCGATGCCAACCTGGTGGCCATCGGCTTCCTCGTCGGAGCGGCAGCCATGGCGCTGGGCGGGCTGGCCGAGGTCTTCTTCGGTGTCCGGGCCGAACAACAGTCCCTGGAGAACATCGCCCGCCCGCTCACCGCTGAGGAGACCGAGGCGGACTGGCGCAACGAGCCCGCCCCACAGGACGCACGAGACCGCCTCCGGCCCGCGCACGTCCGGCAGGCCGAGCACGAGCGGGAACTGCGGATCGCCGACCGCACCGCCCGCCGCCGGGAGCGGGAGCGCGCCGGAGCCCGCCGTTACCGGCCGGGCACCGGACCGGGCAGCACCTTGTACTCGCCGGGGATGGCCGGCACCACGGGCACGGCAAGCCGTACGTCCGCCATGGCCGAACAACGCCTCGACGACGAGATCGAACAGATCACCCACGCGCTCCAAGAAGCCGGCCCCACGAGCCGCGACCGACTCGAACAGGCCGTGGGCGGCCGTACCTGGGGCCCCGGTCGCTTCCGCCGTGCCTTGCGTGAATCCGTGCGGGAGTCCCGGGCCAAGGGCCTCGCGGACGGCAGCTACGCGCCGACGGACGGACCCGCACGGCCGGACAGCCCACCGGGCGACCGCCATGACCAGCGGTGACCGGGGCAGAAGGAGGCAGCGATGAAATACGACGGTTTCCTCGCCCGTGTACGCGAGCGAGGCGAATACAACGACCAGGACGAAGCCGCGGACGTCACCAACGCCGTGCTGGAAGTGCTGGCCCAACGGATCAGCCCGGGAGAGGTCAAGGACCTCGCATCCCAACTGCCCGGCCCGCTGGGACAAGTTCTGGAACATGCCACGCCGCAGCAGGCGCAGAGCTTCGGGATCGAAGAGTTCTACCGCCGGGTCGCCGAGCGCACCAATGCCCGGCCGCGTACGGCGCAGTGGGACGCCAGCGCGGTCCTGACCACCGTTGCCGACGCTGTCACGGGGGGAGAGCTGAATCAGATCATCAGCCAACTCCCGTCCAGTTACGCGGTCCTGTTCGGCAAGGCCGACCTCGCGGACTGAGCCCGTGGGCACCCAGAACGAAAGGCCCCCGAAATGGTCGATACAGGTTTCTCCTCGTTCGACACCATGGTGGACAAGGCCAATCGGCTCCTCAAAGACGTCGAGGAGGCCTTCGAATGGCCCAAAGACCGCCGCAAGCAGTCGTATGCGGCACTTCGGGCCGTACTGCACCCACTCCGGGATCGTCTCCCGGTCGAAACGGCCGTACAGTTCGGCGCCCAGCTGCCGACCATCGTCAGGGGCGTCTACTACGACGGCTGGAAGCCGGCCGAGACGCCCGTGAAGATGAACAACGAGGAGTTCTTTGCGCGGGTCCGGAGCGAATTCCCCTATGCGGTCGAGGGCGGCAGCGAGAAGCTGGTGCGCACCGTACTGAAATCCCTGGAACGCCATGTGAGCGCCGGCGAATGGCAGCACCTCAGGTCCCGTGTGCCGAACTCGTTCGCCGCGCTTCTGCCGTGACCAGCCCTTGCCTGCGCGGATTTGGCGCTGCAGATGTGCGGCGCCATACCTGCCGTCTCCCGGAGACTTAGCCATGCTCGGCATTTACCGACGTCAGCGTCGGCGTCCGCGGCATACCAACGCCACGGCTGCGCCCTCCGGCCCTTGCGGTCACGGATGAGGGGGCTGCCACTCGAACATCAAGATCGTGGCGTCGTCGCTGAGTTTGTCGTGCCGATGCTCGAGGATGGCATGGATGAGCAGGCGCAGCACTTCCGGGGCGCTCTGCCCCGCTGCGGTCGACCGGATGATGTAGTCGGTGAAGCGCTCCAGGCCGAACTCTTCGCCTGCCTCGTCGCGTGACTCCACGACGCCGTCCGAGTAGAGCAGTATTCGGTCACCGGGTTCGAGGCTGACGTCGTGCACCTCCCGGGCGGTCCCGGCGAGACTGGCGGGCAGACCCAAAGGGGTCTCAGGTGCCCGCTCCAAGGCCTTGTGGAGCAGGCGATGGCGACGGATGAGCAACGGAGGCGGGTGGCCGCAGTTGCACCATCGCAGCACACCGGTGGGCATGTGCAACTGGGTGAAGATACCCGTGCAGAACTGCTCCGGAAGCCACTTCGCCAGCGCCTCGTCCACGGTGCCCGCGAGTTGGTTCAGGTCTGCCCCGCTGCGCCGGGCGTTACGGCAACCTGCCATGGCGACAGAGGTGGCGAGTCCGGACGCCAGGTTGTGCCCCATGCCGTCGAGGATCGTTGCGTGCAGAACGTCCTCGGTGAACGCATGGTCGAAAGCGTCGCCGCCCAGTTCGTACGCAGGCTCCAGAACCGCCGTCGAAACGACCCGCCCGGTACCGATCGATCGGGGAGGGAGAAAAGCCCTCACCATCTCCGTGGGCAGGTGCATCGGCCTGGTACGCATGCGCTGCGCGATGGTGTCGCTGTAGGTGCGCTTCGATGTGATGATCAGCGCGAGGAGCAGCGCCATCGTTCGACAGCGCCGTAGCTTGAGCCCGTCCAAGGTGCTCATGTTCAGCTCCACGACGCCCAGCCGCTCCGCTCCGTCGGCCAGGGGCAGCCAGACGTTCATCCCGCCGGAGGGGCCTTGTTCCACTCGGAGAGAGTCGGTGCGGTAGGCCCATCCGGCCAGGGAGGTGTCGAGGTTCAGTTCCGATTCGCCTTCGACAAGCGGCACCAGCAGTCTTTGCTGGACGTCGACCAGATAGATGGCGGCCCTGCCCAGACCCATGGCCTCGGCATACCGGTTCAGGACCACGGGCAGTTCCGCAGGTGATGCAAGCTGGGCTGCTCTGACCAGTTCCTCCAGCAGCCGCTCCCCGGACCCGTTGGACACGTTCCTGTCCATGCCTTCGATGATCCCCGCGAGGTGGAGCCGCCACAATCTGAGCCCTCCGACACCTGAGATGTGGGCCGATCAGCCTGGCGTGCCAGGGCCCCTGACGGATCGGTCGGGAATCGGGATCGGGTTCGGCTGACACCAGCAGGTCGGGGATCGCGCGGATCCCCGCAAGCCGCACAGCGGTCCGCTCCAGCAGCCGGCGGGTGCCCGCCGCGGTCTCGGTCGGCTCACCGACCAGATGCGTCAGCCGCCCCATAGGCTTTTTGCCCATCGCGCGTCAGGCGTGGTGCTCCACCGCAGGACGAACCCGACGTGGACGCGGCGCTGCAGCGGCTGAGCAGGATCGTTGCGGCGGAGGAAGCAGAGCGCGCTCAAGCTGTTTGGCCCACGGCCTGCTCCGCCTGGTCCGGTCGCCACTCACAGCAGGAGGTCGAAGACGGCTCGAGCCTCGCCCCAGTGCTGGGTCTGGGGGTTCTTCAGGTCGGGGTGGAGGATCTTGAAGCTCTGGGCAAGGGCCAGGCTGAGTCCACCGATGATGTCCGGATAGGCCGCCTCGGTCTCCTCGTCGGGCGTGCGGTCCAGAGCCGGGTGGGTGGCGAGCTGTTCCAGGATCGGCTTGAGTTCTACTTCCTGGTCGATCTTCCGGAAGTGGTGAATGCTCTCCTGCAGGCCTTTCGTGATCGGTAGGTCACAGGTCCGGATGACGTCGCGCCCGTTGGCCTTGGCAGTGGCCTGGGCGACGGTCAGCAGATCGTAGAGCTTGGCGTCGACGAAGTCGCTGTAGCGTTTGAGATCGTTCTTGTCGACGTCCAGCCCCCCGGCCGCACGGAAGAACCTTTCGAACCTGGCGATGGACATCACGGTCATGACGGCAACCTCCGGCTGCGGGCGTCGGGTGGCTCCCGGCCCCTGGGCTTCCCCGTCAGCCTGGCCGACGGGGGTACGCGAACGCATGCGCATACCGGGCCCAATTAGCCTCCCTGTATTGCCCTGCCAGGCCCAGGCGTCCGACTGCCGGGGGAGTCGGACGGGCGTGCGGATCGACAGCAGGGTGAACACCGCGTCGCCGAGCGGCCGCGTAAGGGGTGCCCCCGATATCGCTGCTGATGCGGTCGAACGCTGCGGTGTCGAACACGCCAGGGATCGCTCGGGAGATGCCGGTGGACAGCGCCCGGGCCCGGTTGACGCGGGCCTCCCGCCTATCAGCCGCTCCGACGCCGGCAGGACGTAGTGCTGTGCCGCGCAGCCGTTCCGGATTCCCCGCGTGGCAGGGCTTTGCCGGACTCCGGCTCCCGGGCGGACGCCGAAGCGGGGTGGTCGGTGGCGCGGAGTGCGGTGCCTGCCGGGGTGTGCCTGAGCGAGTCCTCGCGCTGGCGGACGCGATCGCGGCCCGGTGCTGGGAGCAGGCCTTGTGCTGGGAAGACGAGGAGATCCGGCCGTACCGCCTGCACCTGCAGGCGGAGGCCGGCGTGTCACGCCGCGTCGACGTTACCTCTGCGGCTTCTGTGGGCACTTGGGATCGCGGGGCAGCCGACGAGGAGGGCCCAGTCATGCGGGTGTCGCAGGGCGTTACGGTCGTGGCTCTCCTGGCGGATCCGGACGCACCGACGGAGATCGCGCAGCGCATGGCCCGGACACTTTCTGCTCGGCTCGCCGACAAGTCGGGCCAGGGGCGACGGTTCGACGTCGAGGTGGTCAGTGAGCCCTTCACCTCGGGGACGGAGGACCCACCCACCTTGATGCGCCGGATCATGGACCGTGGGAGTGCGGAGAACTGGGACATCGTCGTGGCCCTCACTGACCTTCCGCTGCACTCACACGGGCGCAGGCTCGCTGTGAATCTGAATCACGAACACGGCTTGGCGCTGCTCTCTCTTCCTTCACTGGGGGGCCTGCGGCTGCAGACGAGGGCCCGGCGGGCCGTCGAAGAAGCCGTGCTTGGCTTGGCGGGTCCGCAAACCACTGGGGCTGAAGGACCTCCGCGAAGCCAGCCGCTTCTGGGGCCCTTCGTCAATCGTCTCGCGCCTATTCATCCGGGCCCAATCGGTGAGAAGGAGACCGACGAACTTCGGTACGTCGTCAGCGGGCCCCGTGGTTACCTCCGGGTGCTCGTCGGTATGGTCCGCGCCAACCGGCCGTGGCGCCTGGTGCCGGGCTTGTCGAAAGCCCTGGCGGCCGCACTCGCCACGGGAGCCGTTGCCACCGTGAACTCCACCGTCTGGAGCCTGGCCGCGTCCCTGAGCACGCCACGCCTCGTGATCGCCATGGTCGGGTCTGTCGCGATCATGATCGGCTGGCTGATCGTGGACGCGGAGCTGTGGCATCGATCAGCAGAGAGCTCGCCGGAGGCGAGGCAGAGGGCGCGGCTCTACAACGCCTCGACGGTCGTGACCGTGGGTATCGGGGTGCTCGTCTGCTACGTGGGTTTGATGGTCATCAACTGGGTGTGGGCGCTGTTCATCCTCAACGACCAACTTTTCGCTTCCGTGACACGAAACCCACTGCACGCCGGGGAGTACTTGACGCTGTCCTGGTTCGTCGCTTCGGTCGCCACCGTGGGCGGCGCGCTGGGATCAGGCCTGGAGAGCGACGAGGCGATCCGGGCAGCCGCATACTCCAAGCGCGAACAGGAACGTCGCCACGCGCTCCAAGGCGACCACGGTGACCAGCCCTCGAAGTGAACCGCTACCTGCCCAAATGGCTCCCGGACGCGCGTGGGCATCGCCGCTCACCGCTCGTCGGCGTACCGGGCGTTCGTGCTCCACGCGGCGGCCCTTCGGCGACGACGGGGCGTCCCGGTAGGACAGCGACGGCCTTGTTGCGGTGGACAACATCTGCCGCACCGTCTGCGAACGCCACGATGACTGGGCAGTCGTGGTCGACGACGACGTCGAGCTGGTTTCAGCAAAACATCGAGATGCCCCTTACGGCGCTTACACCACCATCAATCAGCTCGCTGCCGCTCCTGGACTGTCGGGTACCGCCCAAGGCCTGGCCGTCTTGCGTGGTCGACCACCTGGCTTCCTTGCGATCAGCGCACCATGGGCGACTGGGTCGGCGATCTTGGGGTCTCGTCCTGGAGGGTCGCGGCCATCACTGGAAGTCGCCGGCTCGGATCAAGCGAACATCCACATCCTCGGAGTGGTACTGAACAGTTCACTGCGCTACTGAACTGACCACTGAACTGTTTCGTGCGCAACTGAACTCTTCAGTGCCGTTCAACACGATCAGTCGCTCTTCTTGTCCCGCCCCGGCAGGAACTCCTGCATCTTCGCCTTGAACCCCTGCCGGATCATCGACCCGCGATCGGCGTCCCCCTTCAGGATCGACTCGGCCGTCGCCTCCATCTGGTCCCAGGTGGCGTGCGGCGGGATCGGCGGTACGGCCGGGTCGGTGAGGAACTCGATCACCGCGGGTCCGTCCGCCTCCAGCCCCGCTCGCCAGGCGGCCGTCACGTCCACCGGCTTCTCCACGCGGATGCCGGTCAGGCCGAGGGAGCGGGCGAAGGCGGCGTACTGGACGTCGGGGAGCTCCTGGGACGGCAGGAAGGACGGGGCGCCCTCCATGGCGCGCATCTCCCAGGTGACCTGGTTGAGGTCGTGGTTGTTGAAGATGCCCACGACCAGGCGCGGGTCCTCCCACAGGTCCTTGTACTTCGCCGCGGTGATCAGCTCCGCCAGGCCGTTCATCTGCATCGCCCCGTCACCGACCAGCGCGATCGCCGGACGGTCCGGGTGGGCGAACTTCGCGCCGATCGCGTACGGCACCCCGCAGCCCATCGTCGCGAGCGTCCCGGACAGCGACCCGCGCATGCCCGGCCGCATCGCCAGGTGGCGGGCGTACCAGTTCGCCGCCGAACCCGAGTCGGAGGAGACGATCGCGTTGTCGGGGAGCAGCGGGTCCAGGGCGCGGGTGACGTACTCCGGGTTGATGGGGTCGGCCGACAGCTTCGCCCGCCGGTCCATGACCTCGTGCCAGCGCGCCACGTTGTCGCACACCGTGTCGTACCACTCGCGGCCGCGCTCCTCGGAGCGGATCAGCGGGATCAGCTGCTCCAGCGTCGCCTTCGCGTCGCCGACGAGATTCACCTCGTACGGATAGCGCATCCCGACCATGTGCGGGTCGATGTCGATCTGCACCCCGCGCGCCTTGCCGAAGTCCGGAAGGAACTGCGTGTACGGGAAGGAGGACCCGATCGTCAGCAGGGTGTCGCAGTCCCGCATGAGCTCGTACGACGGGCGGGTGCCCAGCAGGCCGATCGCGCCGGTGACGTACGGCAGTTCGTCGCTCAGGGCGTCCTTGCCCAGCAGTGCCTTGGCGACGCCGGCGCCGAGGAGTTCGGCGATCTGCTCCACCTCGGCCCGGGCGCCGGACGCGCCCTGGCCGACCAGGATGGCCACCTTGTCACCTGAGTTGAGGATCTCGGCCGCGCGGCGCACCGAGTCGTCCGCGGGGGTCGCCGTCCAGCTGCCGCTGTCGAGGCTGGAGGGCACCATCTTGAACTCGTGCGTGGGGGCGGAGTACTCGAGTTCCTGGACGTCGCCGGGGATGATGATCGCCGTGGGGGCGCGTCGCGCGTAGGCGGTGCGGATCGCCCGGTCCAGGACGTTCGGCAGCTGCTCGGGGACCGTCACCGTCTCCACGAAGTCCGAGGCGACGTCCTTGTACAGCGTGTGCAGGTCCACCTCCTGCTGGTACGAGCCGCCCATCGCGGTGCGGTGCGTCTGGCCGACGATCGCCAGGACGGGGACGTGGTCGAGCTTGGCGTCGTACAGGCCGTTGAGCAGATGGATCGCACCCGGTCCGGAGGTGGCCGCGCACACCCCGAGACGCCCGCTGAACTTGGCGTAGCCGACCGCCTGGAAAGCGGACATCTCCTCGTGCCGGGACTGGATGAACAGCGGCTGGTTGTCGGCGCGTCCCCACGCGGCGAGCAGGCCGTTGATGCCGTCGCCGGGATAGCCGAAGACGTGCTCCACACCCCACTCGCGCAGGCGCTGCAGGACGTGGTCGGCGACCTTGGTGCTCATGCGGGACCTCCTGGGCTCCGTGGGACTGCGCGGCACCGCTCCGAGTGACCCCGCGCGCGGGTGGAAAACCTGCGTGGGTGTTTGCGGACCCGGAGTGAGGGCAGGCGAACAACCAGTGCTTCGGACAGGAGGCACGTCCGTGGGAGCGGCAATTCCCGCCACGGGTGTGTCCGGTCCCCGGCGCGCGCCCGCACTCCCTCGGTGACCGTCCAAGCCAGAGCACAACCAAGGGAGTTGCGACGCACGATGCCCACCTCAGTGAGCGCGAAGCACCACCCGCACGACGACGCCCCCGACACCGCGGAAGACTTCCGCAAGCTCGCCACCCTGCCCGAGGGGCAGCAGCGCGACACCGTCCGCGAGAGGATCGTCGAGGCGTGGCTGCCCATGGCCGACCGGCTCGCGGGACGTTTCCGCAGCCGCGGCGAGAGCTTCGACGACCTGCGCCAGGTGGCCGCCCTCGGGCTGGTCAAGGCCGTCGACCGCTACGACCCCGAGCGCGGCAACGCCTTCGAGAGCTATGCCGTGCCCACCATCACCGGCGAGATCAAGCGCCACTTCCGCGACCACATGTGGACGCTGCACGTGCCGCGGCGCGTCCAGGACCTGCGTAACCGCGTGCGGTTCGCGGTCCAGGACCTGCAGACCGTCTCGGGCCGCAGGCCGAGCGTCGCGGAGATCGCAAAGCACGCCGACATGAGCGAGGCCGACGTCAAGGTCGGTCTGGAGGCGCTGGAGAGCTTCACCGCTCTGTCGCTGGACGCGGAGCTGCCCGGCAGCGAGGACGGCTACTCGCTCAGCGACGCGCTGGGCTCCGCCGATCCCGCACTGGACACGGTCGTGGACCGCGAGGCCGTGGCGCCGCGGCTGGCGGCCCTGCCCGAGCGTGAGCGCGCCATTTTGTACATGCGCTTCTTCGGTGACATGACGCAGAGCCGGATCGCCGAACAGCTCGGCATCTCACAGATGCACGTGTCCCGGCTGATCAGCCGGTGCTGCAGCCGGGTGCGCGAGCAAGTGCTCGATGACGTGGGCTGACACAGCCGCGCGCCGATCAGGGCGTTGCTGTCACCGCCAGTGCGACGTGGCGGGCCATGGTGTCCATCGCGCGCGCCTCCGCCATCGAGAACGCCAGGCGGGCTCCGCATCTGAACAGCGTCAGGACGCCTGCCACGGCGCCCTCGGCGGTGAGAGGCACACACAGCAGTGACGTGACGTTCGCCTGTACGAGGACCGGGGCGCCCTCGGCATCATGGCCGAAGGCGTCCGGGTCCGGCGGGCGGACCTGGAGGGAGGGGGAGGCGGTGCGTGCCGTCTCCACTACGAGGGGGCACCTGGCCGGCGACTGGGCCGCCAGCGTCTTCGCCTCCTTCTCCGAGGGGGCCAGCACGGTCGTACGGGAGAGCCCGGCCGCGCCGGCCGTGCCCGTGTCGGCGATCACCCAGTCGGCGAAGCGGCCGTGCAGCACCTGGGCCGCCCGCCGGACCACTGCCTCACGGTCGCCGCGCGGTGCCGTCAGCAGGGTCGTGGTCATCTCGTCCAGGACGTCCATCAGGGCCGCGTGCCGGGTGGTCTCGGTGAGGTCGGGGACCTGGGTCGTCGGGCTGTCGCCCGGCCCCGGGGCCCCGGTCGCGCGCAGGTCGCCGGGCTGCAGCGCCACCAGCACGGTGGTGTGCGGCTCCCCGCTCGGGCGTACGGCCGTCAGGGTCGCGTGGACCGGGACGGACGGCCGCTGCTGGAGGTGCACGGTCAGGCTGCGGTCACCGTCGCCGCGTGCCACCGCGGCTGCCTGCGAACGGAACGCCGCCCGGTCGGCGTGGGCGAGGAACCCCGTCAGCGGCCGGCCCGTCGCATAACCCGCCCTGACGCCGGTGAAGGACGTCGCCGCGAAGTTCAGCCGGCGCACCACCGCTTCCCGGTCCACCAGCGCGACCGGCAGCGGAAACCGCTGGAACACCGCCCGCAGCAGATGCTGTTCCTGACGCTCGGCGGACGTCGTACGGGGCAGCCCGCCCGAGGTCAGCCGCTCGTACGACGGCCACAACTGGGCCGCGACATGGTCCAGTTCGAAGATGGCCGCGTCCAGGACGGTCGGCAGATCCCCTCCCGAAACGGACCGTGCCGCCTTGAGCTCCGCGACGCGGCGCACGAAATCCGCAAGTTCTTCACCGAATTCGTCGGTCTTCGCCATGGGGACGAACCTAGCTCGCGGCGACGTGGTGCGGGGCGGCGGGGATCCAACTGGTCCCCCCTGTTCTCCGACTGTTTTCCCCACGCAGTACCGGGAAAGCGCCCAAAATGAGGAGGAGTTGAGGATGCCCGCTCACGATCGCGTCGGCCGCTGGGCAGACCAGTCCGCCGAAGCCGCCCTTCCCGGGCGCAGGTTGTCCGAACTGGTCGAACAGGCCGTGCGCTGCACCGCCGACTGCTGTGGCGCGAGCAGCATGGTGGCCGATGCAGGTGCCGAGCGGCCGGCGGCCGTCACCCACCCCGACCTGGCCGGCCTCGTCGCCGTGCAGCTCCGCTCCGGGGACGGGCCCATCCCGGCGGCCATGGAACGCGGCGAGCCCGTCGACTCGGCTGACCTGCTGCGCGACGAACGCTGGCCGGAGTACCGCGCCATGGCGCTCGACTCGGGGGTGCGCTCCAGCGTCACGCTCCCGTTCCGCCGGTCCGGGCTCACGGTGACGCTCAGTCTCTACAGCTTCCGGCCCGGCGCCTTGGAGGACGTCGTGCACGGGCCGGTGCAGGCCTTCGGCGAACTCGCCGCCACCTGCCTGGTCCGCGACCGCTCCTACCGCGCCGCGCTCACCGAGCTCGACCATCTGGGCACCGCCCTGCGCACACGGCCGGTCGTCGACCAGGCGTGCGGCATCGTCATGCACGTCCTGGGCTGCGACGCCGACACCGCCTTCGGCGTGCTGCGCCGCATCTCCCAGGGCACCAACCGCAAGCTGTCGGACGTCGCCGCCGGGGTGGTCAGCAGGCGGGGGCGGGGGCTGGAGCGCGACTTGGCCGCGCTGCTGAACTGACGGAGCGGTCGACCGTACGGCGTCACCCACTCGGCCGTCCCCGTCCCGCGAATGGTGCCCGGCCGCGCGCGCCCGGCCGCCGGGCGGGCTGTCATGGCTGCGGGGGCACGACCGCCGTACCCCCGCAGCCGGCCGAAGGAGCTCACCCCATGCGCCGCACCGCCCGCGCCCTGTCCGTCGCCGCCCTGGCCGGTGTCGTCCTGGGCTTCGTCGCCTCGGCCGCCTTCGCGGAGCCGGCCGCGGAGGTCAGCCCCGGCTCCGTCTCCCCGGGCGGCAGCGTGACGGTCTCGGTCTCCTGCGACGCCCTCGGCACAACCGCTCCGGCCACCATCGACGCCACCTCGCAGGCCTTCGAAGAGGGCACCGTCCAGCTGAAGCGGGTCTCCGGCAACGACGAGAAGGACGCCGGGCCCGCCTACAGCGGCACCGCTCGCATCCCCCCTGCCGAGAACTTCGAGGACGACCCGGACGCGGCCGGAGCGGCCTCCGCATGGACGGTGGACGGCACCTGCCCGGCGGCGCCAGGCGGGGAGGGCAAGGAGTGGAGCGCGACGCTCACGGTGGCCCTCGACAGCGGTGGTGGCAAGGGTGGTACCGAAGGCGGGGGCAAGGGCAGCACCGAGGGCGGCAGTGCGGGCGGCGGAACACAGGAGGGCGGCGAGGCCGGCGGCACGGGCGGCACGCAGGGCGGTGGTGAGGGCGGCACCGAGGGCGGCTGGAGCGGCGCCGACGGGGGAGGCGATCCCTGCACCGAGCCCCACTCGGGCCACACCGAACCCGACAAGGCCGGGAGCGGGTGGGAGGAAGCCGCGCCCTCGGGCAAGGGCGACCAGGGCGGTACACACGCGCAGGACTGCGACGGTGGGGCCATCGACCACGGCGTGCGCGCCGGTGACGGCGGCACCTTCACCGACTCCGTCCCCGCCCTTGTCGCCGGTGGCGTGCTGATCGCGGGCGCGGCCGGCGGTGCGGTGTACCGGCTGCGCCGCAAGACGCCCATCACGCAGGACTGACCCCTGCGGGCACTGATGGGGTGGCGGCACGATGGGTACCCGGAGCGCGAGGGGTACACGACACACCGTGCGTCCCCTCTCGCCGTACGAACCCCGCAACCCGCACCACGGAACCAACGACCCGCACCACGGAACCAGCGACCCGCACGGAGCACCGCACGACGAACCACTGAGCACCTGGCACAGCGCGGAGGCAAGGATGCGCCCGACGGACCTCGAAGGCCACGGCCCCGTCCGTTACGGGCCCCCGCTGCCGGGCGACGGGCTGCCCGTGCTGCCCGAACTGGCCGCCGTCCTCGCGGCTGCCGCCGACCGTGCCGAGAGCGAGCTGATCGGCGGCGGCGACGGCCTCCTGGCAGCCGCGTGCGGTTACTGGAGGCGGCGCGGTCTGCCGACCGAGTCCGGGCGGGCGGTGGCCGCTCCCGGAGCGCCCGCACTGCTGCTCGCGCTGACCGCCGCGATCGGCGGCGACATCCTGGTGCCGCGCCCCTGCGCCGCCTGGTGGGCGCCGTACGCACGCCTGCTGGGCCGACCCGTCTTCCATGTGGCGACACCGGCCGAGTGCGGCGGTGTACCCGATCCGTACGCCCTGCTGGAGACCGTACGCCGGGTCCGGGCCGAGGGCGGTGACCCCCGGCTGCTCGTGCTGTCCGTCGCCGACGACCCCACCGCCACCGTGGCCCCGCCCGAGGTGCTGCACGAGACCCTGGAGGCCGCCACCGGCGAGGGGCTGCACCTCGTCAGTGACGAGACCTGGCGCGACACGGTGCACGCCCTCCACGACACCGTGCTGCTCAGCCCCGCCGAGATGCTGCCCGAACAAGTCACCGTCGTCACCGACCTGTCCGGCGCCCACCTCCCGCCGGGCTGGCCCGCCGCGGTCGCCCGCTTCCCCGCCGGCGATGCCGGCGACGGTCTGCACGCGCGCGTGCTCGACGTGCTCACCGCGCTGGGAGCCCGGATCGCCGGCCCGGTCGCCCGCGCGGCCCAGTACGCACTGGAGGAGCCGGAGCCGGTCACCGCACGAGTCAGCGCCACGGTGCGCCTGCACGCACGCCTGGCGGCCGCCGCGCACGCCGCTGCCGTAGCGGCGGGCGCCGTGGCCCGGCCCCCGCAGGCCGGGCGGCACGTGTACGTCGATCTCGGCCCGCTGCGTGCCGGGCTCTCCGCGCACGGCGTGGGGGACGCGCAGGACCTGGAGGACTTCCTCGCCGAGCGGCTCGGGATGCCCGCACCGGGCGGGCACCGCTTCGGCGACGACCTCGGCGCGCTGCGCGTACGGCTGTCCACCGGCCCCCTGCTGGCGGGTACCGACGAGGAACGCGCGGAATGCATCACGTCACCCTCGCCGTTGGAACTGCCACACGTGCACCGTGCGTTGATCCACTTGAAGTCGGTCTTCGACGATCTCCGTGACGAAGCTCAGCGATGGGAGCCTCCTCGATGACGCAGCAGTCCGAGTCATCCATGTCGACACCACCGCTTGCGGCCCCCCGGGAAGCCGACGCCCCGGCGGACCCGCCCCCCTTCGCGCCCGCGTCCTCCTTCGCGCCCCCGTTCCCGCCGCTTGCCGCACCCCGCCCGCTGGGCGAACACCGGGTGTGGCCGCGGACCTTCCACGACCGGCTCACCGCCCCGCTGCCCGGAATCAAGACCCTCGCCCGCTTCGCCCGCGAGGGCGCCGTACGCCCCGGCCGGGAGGGCCTCGCCGACATCCCGAAGCTGCCGTTCGAGCCGGGCCCGGTGCCCCGCGTGGACGCGCGCACGGTCGCCGTCTCCTGGGCGGGCCACGCCAGTTGGGTGGTCAGCATCGGCGGGCTGACGGTCCTCACCGACCCCGTCTGGTCGCGCCGCATCCTCGGCACCCCGGCCCGCATCACCCCGGTCGGCGTCGCCTGGAGCGCCCTGCCGCGCGTCGACGCGGTCGTCATCAGCCACAACCACTACGACCACCTGGACGCCCCCACACTGCGCCGACTCCCGCGCGACACCCCCGTGTTCGTGCCGGCCGGCCTCGCCGCGTGGTTCCGTCGCCGCCGGTTCACGCAGGTCACCGAGCTGGACTGGTGGGAGGCCGCCGAACTGTCCGGCGTCCGCTTCGACTTCGTACCGGCCCACCACTGGTCCAAGCGCACCCTCGTCGACACCTGCCGCAGCCTGTGGGGCGGCTGGGTGCTGACCGCCCCCGACGGACAGCGCGTGTACTTCGCGGGCGACACGGGTTACGGCCACTGGTTCACCCGCATCGGTGAGCGCTACCCCGGCATCGACCTCGCCCTCCTCCCCATCGGCGCCTACGACCCCCGTTGGTGGCTCAGCGACGTCCACTGCGACCCGGAGGAGGCGGTGCGGGCGGCCCAGGATGTGGGGGCCCGCCGGATGGCGCCGATGCACTGGGCGACCTTCGTCCTGTCGGCGGAGCCGGTCCTGGAGCCGCTCACCCGGGTGCGGGCGGCGTGGGAGAAGGCGGGGCTGGACCGCGAGGACCTGTGGGACATTCCGGTCGGCGCGTCCAGGGTGCTGTAGGGCAGCCCGCCAGGGTCGCGGGGAACCGCGCGAGCGACCCCCACTACCGGCAGTCGCCCCACGACCGTGGTCCGCGCCCCGTGGGCGCACCACGACTCACCCCGAGGAAGCGTTGCGCATGCGACGCCACACGCCCGGCGCCACGCTGATGACCAGCGTCAACGCGACCGCCGCCACAACTCCCTCCCATGGCTCGCTGAACAGCGACCCTCCGAGAATCCCGATCAACTGATACGTGACCGCCCACGCCAGACACGCCGGAAGGTTCCCGCGGGCAAAGCGCCGCATCGGCCACTTGGCCAGCAGGCAGGCCAGCATCACCGGCAACCGGCCCGCAGGAACCAGCCGGGACAGCACCAGCACCGCCACACCGTGTTCGGCGAGCTTCTCCTGGGCCTGGCTGAGCCGCTCCTCCGGCGCCCGCGAGCGGATCGCCTCCAGCCAGCGCGAGCCGTTCTTCGAGTGCATGCCGCGCCGCCCCAGCCAGTACAGCGTCGCATCGCCCAGGAACGCCGCCGTCGACGCCGTCACGAACACCAGCGCCAGCGAGAAGGGTGCCGTCTGGTGAAACGCCACCACCGCCGCCGAACTCACCAGCGCGCCCGTCGGGATCACGGGCACCAGCGCACCGATCAGCACCAGCAGGAACAGCGTCGGATAGCCGATCGCCTGCTGGGTCGACTCGTACGGCACCGTCGTCGTGGCGGCGGCCCACACCGTCACCGGGCCACCTCCGGGCGCACGCGCTCCCCGTGCGCGAGCCGGTGCACCGCCACGCCGGGCGCGCGCTCCGCCGCGAGCCGTACGAACTCCTCGCCGGGCGCGTGGAATTCATGGGGGCGCACGGCGTCCATGCCGATCGGCCAGTACGTGCCGTAGTGCACCGGCACCGCACTGCGCGGAGCGAGCCGGGCCAGCGCCTCGGCTGCCCGCCCCGCGTCCAGATGCCCCTCCCCGAGATACGGGCCCCAGCCGCCGACCGGCAGCAACGCCACGTCGACCGGCCCGACCTCCTTCGCCATCGCGTCGAACAGCCCGGTGTCCCCGGCGAAGTACGTGCGTGCCTCGCCCTCGAAGACGTAGCCGAGGGCGGGTGAGCGATGCGGGCCTACCGGCAGCCGGCGTCCGTCGTGCCGCGCGGGAACGGCGCGTACGGCCACGTCGCCCACCGTCGTCACGTCCCCCGGCGCCATCTCGGTCATCCGCAGATGCGTGAGCCGGCGCAGGCCCGGCACCGCCCGGCGCGCGCCCCGGGGCACGAGCAGGCGGGTGCCCTGCGGCAGCCTGGCGAGAGACGGAACGTGCAGGTGGTCGGCGTGCAGATGGGAGATCACGGCGACGTCCGCGCGCCAGGCGCCGGGCGCGGGCGGGGCGCCCCGGCGGCGGCGCAGGTGTGCGAGCCGGCGTGCGAACAGAGGGTCGGTGAGGAGGCGCACGTTCGAATCCTCGACCGTGCAGGTGGCGTGGCCCCACCAGGTG
Organism: Streptomyces sp. NPDC012935; assembly: GCF_042900345.1. Lineage (NCBI taxonomy): Bacteria > Bacillati > Actinomycetota > Actinomycetes > Kitasatosporales > Streptomycetaceae > Streptomyces > Streptomyces sp. NPDC012935. The sequence goes on along the minus strand of NZ_JBIBBC010000001.1, from coordinate 890,642 downwards.
ATCTCCACCGGCACCTCTTTGCCTCCTTCGCGCGACTCCCCGAAGCGTACGGGCTGGAGTAGGGTCGGCGGCGAAACCCGGAGGTGAGGGGGACGCCATGGGGTCATCCGTAGTGCGCGTGACGGCGATCGCCAGTCTGACGCCGCTCGAAGAGCTGGACACCGAACCCTTCCTGGTGGACTCCCGCAGCCAGCACGCCATGTGCGCGCGCTGGGCCGCCGAGCACGGGTACGTCGTCGCACGCGAACTCCTCGTACGCCGGTTGCGGGCGGACCACAGCGTGCTGTGGGAGGGCGTCCGCCCCGGCCTCGACCTGTTCGTGGCGCCCAGCCGGAGAGTGCTGGAGAGCGCGCTGTCGTCCGTCGACGACTTCTTTGCGGAGTGCGCCCGGCGGGGCGTGCGGGTGGAGATCGTGGGGCGTGCGGAGCCGTTGTACGACGCGCAGATGAAGGCGCGTGTGCACCGGAGGCTGTCGATGCCGACGGCCGGCTACGACGGCCGTTGACGATCACCGCCTGCGGCGCGTGACGAGGCGGCCGGGCGGGACGACGTGTCCGGTGCGGTGTCACAGGGGTGTGCCAGGCTGGGGGCGTGAAGGCCCGTTTCGGGGTGGCGGGCCGGGACGTGAGGTGGGCTGGGCATGCGTGGTGGGCGTTGGCGGCGGGTCGCCAGTCAGATCGGGCGGAGCGTGACCGTGTGGGCCGTCTCCACCGTCACCATGCTCGTGCTCGCCGGGATCCTGCCGGATTTCCAGCTGCAGTCCGCGGACGGTGACAGCGCCACCCACATCGCCATGACCGCCGCCCTCGGCGCCGGCGCCTTCGGCCTGCTGTCCGCGCTCGCCTGGCCTCTTCTCGTACGGCTGCTGCTGCTCGTGCCCGCGCTCGTGCTCGGCCTGCTGGTGTTCTTCCTCAACGGCTCGCTGCTGATCGTCGCTCTGCGCCTCGTCCCCTCCGGCGACAGCGAGGCCGCCCCCGAGACCGCAGTCATCGTCGCCGCCGTGATGTCCGCCGTGGCCTCCGCCACCGGCGCCGCCCTCGCCGTACGGGACGACGACGCGTACCGGCGCCGCCTGTACCGCCTCGCCGACCGCCGCCGCAGGGCCCTGCCGCCCGGCCCGTCCAGCCCCGGCACGGTCTTCATACAGCTCGACGGCGTCGGCCACGACATCCTCCTCGACGCCGTCGGCAAGGACCTGATGCCCACCGTCGCCCGCTGGCTCGGCAACGGCGGCACGGGTGCCGCGGACGGCGCCGGTGCCACCCACCGGCTCACCCCCTGGCGCACCGACTGGTCCAGCCAGACCGGCGCCAGTCAGCTCGGCATCCTGCACGGCAGCAACTACGACGTCCCCGCCTTCCGCTGGTACGAGAAGGCCGCCCGCGAGGTCATGGTCTGCAACCGCCCCACCAACGCCGCCGAGCTCCAGCGCCGCGCCATCGACCGCACCGGCGAGGGCGGACTGCTCACCGCCGACGGCGCCAGCCGCGGCAACCTCTTCAGCGGCGGCGCCGACGAACAGGCCCTCGTGCTGTCCATCGCCACCAAGCGCCGCAGCCGCGAGAACCGCTCCCGCTCGGGCTACTTCGCCTACTTCTCCGACCCGGCCAACGCCGTGCGCACCGCCCTGTCCTTCACCGCCGAGGTCGGCCGCGAGATCGGCCAGTCGACCCGGGCCCGCGCCCGCAAGGTCAGACCGAGGGTCTCCCGCGGTGGTCTCTACCCCCTCGTCCGCGCCTTCGCGACCGTCGTCGAACGGGACGTCGTCGTCGCCGCGGTGATGGGCGACATGCTCGCCGGCCGCACCGCCGTCTATGCCGACCTCGTGGCGTACGACGAGGTGGCGCACCACTCCGGGCCGCGCGGTCGCGACACCGAGAAGGTCCTCGAACGCCTCGACCGGGCGCTGGCGTTGATCGAGAACGTCGCCGAGCACGCGCCGCGGCCGTACCGGATCGTCGTGCTGTCCGACCACGGCCAAAGCCCCGGCGAGACCTTCCGCGCCCGCTACGGGCTCGGCCTCGGTGACCTGGTGCGGGCCGGCTGCGGCCTGCCCGTGCCACGCAGGGCGCGGCGCACCCACAGCGGCGCCGAGGCCCGCGCGGCCGTGCGTGCGGCGCTGCGCCGGCCCGTCGAGGACGGCGGCGAGCAACACCGCCCCTCGCGCCGCCGCTCGGAGCCGATCGTGCTGGCGTCCGGCAACCTGGGCCTCATCTCCTTCCCGAACGTGCCGCACCGGATGACCAAGGAGGAGATCGACGCCCGCCACCCCGCCCTGCTCACCACCCTCGCCAACCACCCCGGCGTCGGCTTCCTGCTCGTGCGCAGCGAGGAGCACTCAGGGGTCGTGCTCGGCGCGTACGGCGCCGAGATCCCGCTGGACCAACTCGACGACAAGTCGGGCCCGTTGGAGGCCTTCGGACCGGGCGCCGCCGACGCCGTGCGCCGTACGCACTCCTTCCCGAACGCCGCCGACATCATGGTCAACTCCGCCTTCGACGAGGCCGACGGCGAGGTCCTCGCGTTCGAGGAGCAGATCGGTTCGCACGGCGGGCTCGGCGGGGCGCAGGGCAAGCCGTTCCTGCTGTCACCGCTCGTCTTCTCCGCTCCGGCCGGCGACGGGGAGGACCTCGTGGGCGCCGAGCAGGTCCACCGTGTGCTGCGGCGCTGGCTGCGGGAGGCGGACGGCCCTCAGGTGCCCTTGGACGTGGAGCCGCAGGAGCGGGCCGCCTGAAATTCGGCTGCGTCCGAGAGCCTCACGGGCACACACTGTTCGAGTCGCAAACTGCTCGAACATCCCCGAGGGAGACCTGCTTTGCAGGCAGCCGTAACCGTCACGCCCGCCCGTATCCCCGACCTGCTTCTCGGCCTCGCCACCGTGCGGCCGGTCTTCATCTGGGGCGCACCCGGCATCGGAAAGTCCTCCCTCGTCAGGAACTTCGCCGAGTCGCTGGGCCTGGAGTGCGTGAGCCTGCTCGGCACCCAGCTGGCGCCGGAGGACCTGATCGGCGTGCCGCAGATCCGCGACGGGCGGTCGGTGTTCTGCCCGCCGCAGGCCATCGCCCGCGACGAGCCGTACTGCCTGTTCCTCGACGAGCTGAACGCGGCCGCCCCGGATGTGCAGAAGGCGTTCTACTCGCTGATCCTGGACCGCCGTATCGGCAACTACGAGCTGCCCAAGGGTTCCATCGTCATAGGCGCCGGAAACCGGGCCACCGACAACGCGCTCGCCCGCCCCATCGCCTCCGCGCTCGTCAACCGCCTCACCCACGTCCACCTGGAGGCCTCCGCCAAGGACTGGCTGACCTGGGCCGCGGACAACGGCATCCACCCCTGGATTCTGGACCACCTCATCGACCGCCCCGACCACCTGTGGTCCAAGCCGCCGAAGACCGAGGAGCCGTTCTCCACGCCCCGCTCCTGGCACATGCTCTCCGACGCGCTGCACTCCTTCGGCCGGGACCTCGACGAGGAGACGCTGAAGGTCCTCGCGCACGGCACGCTGACGCCCGTGCACGCCACCGCGTTCTGCGGATACGTCAAGATCGTGCGCAGCCAGTACGGCATCGAGGCCATCATCAAGGGCGACGCCCGCTGGCCGCACCGCATGCAGGACCGCGACCTGCTCTACTACCTCGCCGAGTCGTTCCGGGGACGCCTGGTCAAGGAGCTGCCGGTCAGCAAGGAGCACATGTCGGCGAGCGGCCGCCAGACCGCGTACCGCGCGAAGTCGCTGCTGGTGCAGCTCGCGGAGATCTCCGTCGAGGTCGCCCAGAGCGTGATCGCCTCCGACGCCGACGGCAACCCCGTCCTGCCGTCCTGGTTCCTGGTGGAGGCCGCGCGGGACATGCCCCGGCTGGTGGAGGCGCGCCGATGAGCCGTACCTCCGACAAAGGGAAGGGGAAGGGGAAGAAGAAGCGGGACCTCGCGGCGGAGGCGTTCGCCGAGGGCCTGCGACTGGTGCGTGCCAATCCCGCGCTCGCCACCGTCGAGTTCGCCGTCTGCCGCCAGGACAAGTGCGAGCAGGCGCCCCACGACGGACTCGTCCGCGTCGACTCCGACGGCGATCTGCACGTCCACCCCGACCGCATCGCCGAACCCGCCGCCTGGGCCTGGGCGATCGCGCACGCCGTCCTGCACCTCGGCTTCGGTCACGTCCCTTCCAAGAAGGGCAGGCCCGTGCAGCCCGACCGCGCGGACCTCGCCGCCCGCTGCGTCGTCGTCAACCGTTTCCTGCTCAGCTTCCCGGTCGGCAAGGCCCCCGACCACCTGCCCCTGACCTACCCGGACGGCGACGAGGAACAGCTCGCCGCGCGCTGGCGGCGCGACGGCGTCCCGGTCGCGTACGAGCGCTGCGGCACCGCGGGCTCCGAGGCCGACCAGCTGCTCGTGGAGTGGATGGGCTGGTTCGGGTCGCCCCCGGACCACCAGCTCGCCTTCGCCACCGCGCTGACCCGCACCGTCTCCACCGCGATGGACCTGGCGGGCGGCCGCCGCGAGTCCATGCTCGGCGAGCCGGTCAAGAAGCGGCCGTGGCAGTGGGCACTGGAGTGGTTCATCACCTCCTACCCGCTGCTCGGCGGCATCGCGGCCGGCATCAAGCTGGTCGCCGACGCCGAACTCGCCCGCGCGCACGGCATCGCCGTCGCCGCCGTCAACGCCGAGGCCGGCGAGATCTACATCAACCCGCTGCGGACGTTCGAGGACGAGGAGTGGCGGTTCATCCTCGCCCACGAGATGCTGCACGCCGCCCTGCGCCACGGCGACCGCTGCGGCACCCGCGACCCGTACCTGTTCAACGTCGCCTGCGACTACGTCATCAACGGCTGGCTGCGCGAGATGCAGGTCGGCGAGATGCCCCAAGGACTGCTGTACGACGCGCAGTTCGGCGGCCTGTCCGCCGAGGAGGTGTACGACCGCATCGTCGGCGACCTGCGCCGGATGCGCCGCCTGGCCACCCTGCGCGGCAAGGGCGTCGGCGATGTGCTGGGCGCCCCGCTCGGCGCCCCCGGCGACTACTGCGACCTCGACGAGTTCTACCGCCGCGGCCTCTCCCACGGCCTCGACCTGCACCAGCAGCACGAACGCGGCTTCCTGCCCGGCGGCCTGGTCCAGGAGATCCGCGCGCTCAGCCATCCGCCGCTGCCCTGGGACGCCCGACTGGCCCGCTGGTTCGACGAGTTCGTGCCACGTCCCGAGCCGGTGCGGACATACGCCCGCCCCTCGCGCCGCCAGTCGTCGACGCCCGACATCCCGCGCGCGGGGCGCTACTTCCCGCCCGAGGAGATCGCCCGCTGCACCTTCGGCGTCGTCCTGGACACCTCCGCCTCGATGGGCAGCGTGCTGCTCGGCAAGGCGCTCGGCGCCATCGCCTCCTACGCCGCCGCCCGGGACGTACCGGCCGCGCGGGTGGTTTTCTGCGACGCGGGACCCTACGACGCCGGCTATGTGCCGGTGACGGAGATCGCGGGGCGGGTACGGGTGCACGGCCGTGGCGGTACGGTCCTGCAGCCCGGGATCGACCTCCTCCAGCGCGCCGACGACTTCCCGCCCGGCGCGCCCGTCCTGGTCATCACGGACGGCTGGTGCGACGTGCTGCGGGTGCGGCGCGAGCACGCGTACCTGCTCCCGCAGGGCCGTCGCCTGCCGTTCACCCCGCGTGGGCCGGTCTTCCGGGTGAGTTGAGCCGGAGTGTGATCGGATGGGGGCACGGACCCAGGAAACGGGCCCCCACGCGAAAGGAAGAACCGTGGCTACCACGCGCTCCGCACACACCGTCTGGGAAGGCAACCTGCTCGAGGGCAACGGTGTCGTCAACTTCGACTCTTCTGGTGCCATCGCCGCCCAGCCGGTCACGTGGGCCTCGCGCTCCCAGGACGCGAACGGCAAGACCAGCCCCGAGGAGCTGATCGCCGCCGCGCACTCCAGCTGCTTCTCCATGGCGCTGTCGCACGCCCTCGCGGGTGCCGGCACCCCGCCCACCAAGCTCGTCACCTCGGCGGACGTGAACTTCCAGCCGGGTGAGGGGATCACCGGGATTCACCTCACCGTGGAGGGAACCGTGCCCGGCCTCGATGACGAGGGCTTCGCTGCGGCGGCGGAGGATGCGAAGAAGAACTGTCCGGTCAGTCAGGCGCTGACCGGCACGACGATCACGTTGTCGGCGAAGTTGGCGTAGCGGGTCGTCTGCGGGGGTGCCACGGTTTGCTCGTCCGGCGGCTGCGGCGCCGCGGTGGCTGGTCGCGCAGTTCCCCGCGCCCCTCGGGGGGCGGCCCTTCGGGCCGGCCTCCCGAACCCTGAGCGATCGCTCAGCCACTGTTTGGTGGCCGTCCCCGCGGTCACCCGTCCCATTGACAAGAACCCGCTCAAGTTTTGTGCTGGAGTTCAAGGGGTGCCCTGGCGGAAGGGGACAGCGATGGCACGCGCGGTCGGGATCGATCTCGGGACCACGAACTCGGTGGTCGCCGTCCTGGAGGGCGGCGAACCCACGGTCGTCGCCAATGCGGAGGGGGCCAGGACCACACCGTCGGTCGTGGCCTTCGCCAAGAACGGCGAGGTACTCGTCGGTGAGGTGGCCAAACGGCAGGCGGTGACGAACGTCGAGCGCACCGCCCGCTCCATGAAGCGGTACATGGGCGATGCGAACTGGCGCTTCCCGGATCAGGGCGACATCGACGGCTCCCGCTACCGGGCGCAGGAGCTGTCGGCCCGGGTGCTGCAGAAACTGAAGCGGGACGCCGAGTCGTATCTCGGCGAGGATGTCACCGACGCGGTGATCACCGTTCCCGCGTACTTCGACGACGCCCAGCGGCAGGCCACGAAGGAGGCCGGGGAGATCGCCGGCCTGAAGGTGCTCAGGATCATCAACGAGCCCACGGCCGCCGCCCTCGCCTACGGCCTCGACCGGGGCGAGGAGCAGACCGTGCTGGTCTTCGACCTCGGTGGCGGCACCTTCGACGTCTCGCTGCTGGAGATCGGCGACGGCGTCATCGAGGTCAAGGCCACCAACGGTGACACCCACCTGGGCGGCGACGACTGGGACCAGCGGATCGTCGAGTACCTGGTGAAGAAGTTCAAGGGGCAGTACGGCATCGACCTCGGCAACGACAAAATGGCCTTGCAGCGGCTGCGTGAGGGAGCCGAGAAGGCCAAGATCGAACTGTCCAGCTCCACCGAGACGACGATCAACCTGCCCTACATCACGGCCTCCGCCGAAGGGCCCCTCCACCTCGACGAGAAGCTGACCCGCGCCCAGTTCCAGGAGCTCACCGCGGACCTCCTGGACCGCTGCAAGACCCCCTTCCACCAGGCGGTCAAGGACGCCGGCATCAAGCTCTCGGCTGTCGACCACGTCATCCTCGTCGGCGGCTCCACCCGGATGCCCGCCGTCACCGACCTCGTGAAGGAACTGACCGGCAAGGACCCGCACAAGGGCGTCAACCCCGACGAGGTCGTCGCCGTCGGCGCCGCCCTCCAGGCGGGTGTCATCCGCGGCGACGTCAAGGACGTCCTGCTGCTCGACGTCACCCCGCTGTCCCTCGGCATCGAGACCAAGGGCGGCATCATGACCAAGCTCATCGAACGCAACACGACCATCCCCACCCGGCGTTCGGAGATCTTCACCACGGCCACCGACAACCAGCCCTCGGTCGGCATCCAGGTCTACCAGGGCGAACGCGAGATCGCGGCGTACAACAAGAAGCTCGGCGTCTTCGACCTCACCGGCCTGCCGCCGGCCCCGCGCGGCGTCCCGCAGATCGAGGTCGCCTTCGACATCGACGCCAACGGGATCATGCACGTCTCCGCGAAGGACCTGGCGACCGGCCGTGAGCAGAAGATGACGGTGACGGGCGGCTCGGCCCTCCCGAAGGACGACATCGACCGCATGATGCGGGAGGCCGAGCAGTACGCCGAGGAGGACCGCAAGCGCCGCGACGACGCCGAGACCCGCAACCAGGCCGAACAACTCGTCTACCAGACCGAGAAGTTCATCCGCGACAACGAGGACAAGGTCCCGGCGGACACCAGGTCCGAGGTCGAGTCGGCGATCACTGAGCTGAAGCAGCAGTTGGAGCAGAACGCCGAGACGAACGTCCTGCGCACCGGCATCGAGAAACTCGCCTCGGTCAGCCAGCAGATGGGCCAGGCGATGTACGCCCAGTCCCAGCAGGCGCCGAGTGACAGCGCCACCGGCGCGGGCACCGAGCAGAGCGCACCGCAGGACGACGACGGTGTGGTGGACGCGGAGATCGTGGACGACGAGAAGGACCAGAAGGGCGGCGCCGCCTAGGGCCTGTCGTTCGGCGGCGCCGGCATGATCCGAACGACAGGCCCTGGGGACCGCTCAGGGCCCTGTCTTCTCCCAGCCCCGCCGCTCCGGCCGGGGCCCCAGCTGCTCGGGGTCCCGGCTGCGGTACACCACGTACGGCCGGAACAGGTACTGCACCGGCGCGCTGAACATGTGGACCAGCCGGGTGTACGGCACCAGCGCGATGAGCACCATGCCGATCACCGCGTGCACCTCGTACAGCACCGGCACGCCCGCCATCCGGTCGACGTCCGGTTGGAGGGTGAAGAGGCTGCGGGCCCACGGGGCGATGGACTGGCGGTAGTCGTAGCCGTCTCCTGAGGAGTGGAACAGCTTGGCGACCATGCCCATCACGATCGCCGCCGCCAGCACGACGTACATGAGCTTGTCGTTGGCCGTGGTCGCCCGGAACACGGGTGCCTTCGTGCGGCGGCGGTAGACCAGCAGGACGATCCCGGCGAGCGTCAGCACCCCCGCCGCCGTGCCGCCGTAGAGGGAGAACACGTGGTACGTCCGCTCGCTGACGCTGAGCGCGTCCGTCCAGGACTCCGGGACGAACAGGCCCACCAGATGGCCGACCAGCACGAACAGGATGCCGTAGTGGAAGGCGGGCGAGGCGATGTTCAGGAGCCTCGACTCGTAGACCTGGGACGAGCGCGTGGTCCAGCCGAAGCGGTCGTAGCGGTGGCGCCAGATCAGGCCGGCGACGAGCAGGGCGAAGACGACGTAGGGCAGGACGCCCCACAGGAGTGTGGTCATGGGCGTGCCCCCGGTTGCGCGGACGGCAGGGTGGCGCACACGGCGTCCAGGACGGACGCGTACGGGGTGCCGAAGTCGGTGAGCCGGGCGCGCAGCTCCTCCAGGCAGTCCCGGTGTTCCAGCAGGAGGTCGGTCTCGCCGGTGCGGGCCGCGAACTCCAGTACCGCGGGCAGGAAGTCGGGCAGCTCCTCGCCGGTGAACTCCAGGCCGTGGGCGCGGTAGACGTCCTTGAAGCGCAGCAGTGACATGCCGCGCCGCCGGGTGTCGCCGTCGCGCCACCAGCTCAGGTACAGGCTGTGGCGGTTCTTGAAGTCGAAGACCTCGACGTAGTGGGCGGCCAGCTCCTGCGGGGGCGTGAGGGCCGCGTGGTCGGTGAACTCCCGTAGCTGCGGGGCCGCCTCGCGCAGCAGCGGGAGGCGGGCACGGAAGTCGTCGTCGGGGTAGGTCAGGCACAGTGCGGCCGCCTGGTACAGCACCTCGAAGGACGGCATCAGGCCTCCTCGGTCTCGGCTGTGTCGGCTGATTGGGCCATGGGGGCTGTGGGGGGAAGGTCGGCCGCGTCGTCCGCCGTCTGCCGTCTGCGCAGGGCGTGGAAGTTCTCCACCGACACCAGCGGCAGCAGCTTGCGGCCCGAGTCCTGGCCGAACGGGCCGTCCCCGCCCATGCCGGGCCCGCCGTCGTAGTCGAGGCTGCACCCCTGCGGCAGTGCGGACTCCTCCAGGTGCCGGGCGTCCGCGACGGCGGCCGTCGGAATCACGTACCGGTCCTCGGACTTGGCGATCGCCAGCAGCCGGTACATCTCCTCGATCTCGTGCGCCTCCATACCGACGGCGGCCGACACCGAGGGATCCGGCTCCTCACCGAGGTTGATCGCCCGCATGTGGGAGCGCATCGCGGCGAGCTTCTCCAGCGAGGACCGGACCGGGCCGATGGCGCCGGCCGTGAACATCTCCGCCAGGTACTCCAGCGGAATGCGCAGGCTGTCGATCGCGCCGAACAGGTTCTGCGCGTCCTCACCGTCGTGCCCGGTCTCCGTCAGCACGTCCACGACCGGGGAGAGAGGCGGGATGTACCAGACCATCGGCATCGTCCGGTACTCCGGGTGCAGCGGCAATGCCACCCGGTACCTGCTGATCAGCGCGTGCACGGGGGAGCGGCGCGCCGCCTCCACCCAGTCGTACGGAATCCCCGCCGCGTCGCAGGCGTGCCGCACCCCGGCGTCCTCGGGGTCGAGGAAGACACCCAACTGCGCCTCGTACAGATCCCGTTCGCTGCGCACCGACGCCGCGGCGGTCACCCTGTCGGCGTCGTACAGCACCACCCCGAGATAGCGCAGCCGGCCCACGCACGTCTCCGAGCAGACCGTCGGCAGACCGACCTCGATCCGCGGGTAGCACATCGTGCACTTCTCGGCCTTGCCGGTGGCGTGGTTGAAGTACACCTTCTTGTACGGGCATCCCGTCACGCACATCCGCCAGCCCCGGCACCGGTCCTGGTCGACGAGGACGATGCCGTCCTCCGCCCGCTTGTACATCGCCCCCGACGGACACGACGCGACACAGGACGGGTTGAGGCAGTGCTCGCAGATGCGCGGCAGATAGAACATGAAGGTCTGCTCGAACTCGAACCTCACCTTGTCCGAGGCCTGCGTCCGCGCCCGCTCCACCATCGGGTCGAGGTTGCCGTAGGCGGGGGCGCCGGCGAGGTTGTCGTCCCAGTTCGACGACCATTCGATCTTCATCGGTTTGCCGTCGAGCTCCGAGATCGGCCGGGCGACCGGGTAGTCGTCGCCGAGCGGGGCGTCGGTGAGGTTCCTGTAGTCGTACGTCCAGGGCTCGTAGTAGTCCTTGATCTCCGGCAGTTCGGGGTTGGAGAAGATCCCGGCGAGCTTGCGGAAGCGGCCGCCCGCCTTCAGCTTCAGGGCCCCGCGCCGGTTCAGCTCCCAGCCGCCGCGCCACCGCTCCTGGTCCTCGTAGCGGCGGGGGTAGCCCTGGCCGGGGCGGGTCTCGACGTTGTTGAACCAGACGTACTCCATGCCGCGCCTGTTGGTCCACGCCTGTTTGCAGGTGACCGAGCAGGTGTGGCAGCCGATGCACTTGTCGAGGTTCATCACCATCGCGATCTGGGCCATCGGACGCATCAGTACTCGACCTCCTGGCTGCGGCGGCGGATCACCGTCACCTCGTCGCGCTGATTGCCCGTCGGGCCCAGGTAGTTGAACGCCCAGGACAACTGGGCGTACCCGCCGACGAGATGGGACGGCTTGAGGATCAGCCGGGTGAGCGAGTTGTGGATACCGCCCCGCCTGCCGGTGGCCTCCGTCTTCGGGACGGCGATGGTGCGTTCCTGCGCGTGGTGCATGTAGACGGTCCCGGGCGGCATCCGGTGCGAGACCACGGCCCGGGCGACGACCACGCCGTTGCGGTTGGCCGCCTCCACCCAGTCGTTGTCGACGACGCCGATCGCGTCCGCGTCCTGCGGGGACATCCAGATGTTCTGGCCGCCCCGGGAGAGCGCCAGCATGAACAGGTTGTCCTGGTACTCGGAGTGGATGGACCACTTGTTGTGCGGGGTGAGATAGCGGACCGTCACCTCCTGCTGCCCGTCCGGTCCCAGGCGCGGTTCGCCGAACAGCTTGTGCATGTCCAGCGGCGGCCGGTAGACGGGCAGCGCCTCGCCCAGCTCGTGGATCCAGTCGTGGTCGAGGAAGAAATGCTGGCGGCCGGTGAGGGTGTGCCACGGCTTGAGGTGCTCGGTGTTGAGGGTGAAGGCGGTGTAGCGCCGCCCGCCCGACTCGCTGCCCGACCACTCCGGTGAGGTGATCACCGGCACGGGCGCGGCCTGGGTGTCCGCGTACGTGACCCGCTTGCCCTCGTGCTCCGCCGCCAGGTGCGCCATCTCCTGCCCGGTGCGGGCCTCGAGCGTGCGGAAGCCCTGGGTGGCGAGGCGGCCGTTCGTGGTGCCCGACAGGGCGAGGATGGTGTTCGCCGCCTTCACGGCCGTATCCAGCAAGGGCCGGCCGTCGGATGTCACGCCGTTCAGGTGCCGGAGGTCCTCGACCTCCTCGTCCGGCTTCAGCGTGATGCCCTTGGCGGGCAGGCCGAGCTCTTCCGCCAGCGGCCCGAGAGCGGCGAACCTGGCGCCGATCGCCGTGTAGTCGCGCTCCACGACGGTGAGGTTCGGCATGGTCTTGCCCGGCACCGGATCGCACTCCCCGCGCCGCCAGTCCAGGACGACCCCGCCCGGCTGGGCCATCTCACCCGGGGTGTCGTGCTGGAGCGGGGTCGCCACCAGGTCCTTGCGCACCCCCAGATGGCCGACGGCCAGCTCACTCAGCCGCTCCGCCAGCGCCTTGAACGCGTCGAAGTCGGTGCGGGCCTGCCACGGCGGGTCCACGGCCGGGGTGAAGGAGTGCACGAAGGGGTGCATGTCCGTGCTGGACAGGTCGTGCTTCTCGTACCAGGTCGCGGCGGGCAGGACCACGTCCGACAGCAGCGTGGACGACGTCTGCCGGAAGTCCAGCGACAGCAGGAGATCGAGCTTGCCCTCGGGCGCCTCGTCGTGCCAGGTCACGTCCCGCGGCCGTACGTCCTCGGGGGCCTCCTCCGCCTGCAGGGACGAGTGCGTGCCGAGCAGGTGCCGTGTGAAGTACTCGGCGCCCTTCGCCGACGAGCCCAGCAGGTTGGCCCGCCACAGCGTGAGCACCCGCGGCCAGTTCTCCGGCGCGTCCGGGTCCTCGCAGGCGAACCTCAGGGTCCCCGCGCGCAGTTCGGCCACCACCCGCGACACCGGATCACCGAACACCTCGCCCAGCTCCAGCGGATTGCGGTCGAACGTCGGATACGACGGCATCCACCCCGTCCGTGCCGACAGCGCGAGACAGTCCGCACCCGTCATCCCCCGCAACCGGCCCGTGCCGAGCGGCGAGGCGAGCACGTCGGCCGTGAACCGGTCGTAGCGCCACTGGTCGGTGTTGAGGAACCAGTACGCCGTGCCGATCATCTGGCGCGGCGGCCGCGACCAGTCCGACGCCGAGGCGAGCGTCGCCCAGCCGGTCACCGGACGGCACTTCTCCTGGCCCACGTAGTGCGCCCAGCCGCCGCCGTTGCGGCCCTGGCAGCCGGTGAGCTGGAGCAGGGCGAGGAAGGCGCGGTAGATCGTCTCGGAGTGGAACCAGTGGTTGGTCCCGGCGCCCATCAGGATCATGCAGCGGCCCTTCGACCGCTCGGCGGTGCGCGCGAACTCCCTCGCGATGCGTATGCACTTGGCGGCCGGGACGGAGGTGTGCGCCTCCTGCCAGGCGGGGGTGCCGGGCGCGTCACGGTCGTCGTACGACGCGGGCCAACGGCCGGGCAGCCCCTCCCGCGCCACCCCGTACTGCGCCAGCAGCAGATCGAAGACCGTCGTCACCAGCGGTCCCCGTGCGCCGCCGAGCTTCGTCGCCGGGACACCACGCCTCACGACGTCCCCGCGCCCCTGCCCGTGCACCCCGCCCTCGGTGTCGAAACGTGGCAGCAGCACCTCGACACCGACGGCCACCTCACTGCCGTACAGGCTCAACGTCGGACGTATGTCGCCGAGTTCGAGATTCCACTTGCCCATTCCCGACTCGGACCAGCGGAAGCCGAGGGAGCCGTTCGGGGCGACCGCGCGACCGGTGGCGGCGTCCAGCACCACCGTCTTCCACTCGGCACTCGCGCCCTCCTGGCCCAGGTCCGAGGCGCGCAGGAACTTCGCCGGGACGTAGGCGCCGCCCCGCTCCTCCAGCGTGACCAGGAAGGGCAGGTCGGTGAACTGCCGGACGTAGTCCGCGAAGAACGGCGTCTCGCGGTCGACGAAGAACTCCTTGAGGACGACGTGCCCCATGGCGAGGGCCAGCGCGCCGTCCGTGCCGGGGTGCGGGTGGAGCCACTCGTCGGCGAACTTGGCGTTGTCGGCGTAGTCGGGTGCGACCACCACGACCTTCTGGCCCCGGTAGCGGGCCTCCGCCATCCAGTGCGCGTCGGGCGTCCGGGTCACCGGGACGTTCGAGCCCCACATGATCAGATACGCGGCGTCCCACCAGTCGCCCGACTCCGGTACGTCGGTCTGGTCGCCGAAGACCTGCGGGGAGGCGATCGGCAGATCGGCGTACCAGTCGTAGAAGGAGAGCATCGGGGCGCCGATGAGGGAGTGGAAGCGGGCGCCCGCCGCATGCGACACCATCGACATCGCGGGGATGGGGGAGAAGCCTGCGATGCGGTCCGGGCCGTACGTCTTGATGGTGTGGACGTGCGCGGCTGCGACGATCTCGATCGCCTCGTCCCAACTCGCCCGCACCAGGCCGCCCTTGCCGCGCGCCTGCTGGTAACGGCGGCGGCGTTCGGGGTCGTTCTGGACGTCGGCCCAGGCCAGGACCGGATCGCGCAGACGTTGCTTCGCCTCCCGGTACATCTCCAGGAGGACGCCCCTGACGTACGGGTGGCGGACCCGGGTGGGGGAGTAGGTGTACCAGGAGAAGGCGGCGCCCCGGGGACAGCCGCGGGGCTCGTACTCGGGGCGGTCGGGGCCGACGCTCGGATAGTCGGTCTGCTGGGTCTCCCAGGTGATGATCCCGTCCTTGACGTACACCTGCCAGCGGCACGAGCCCGTGCAGTTCACGCCGTGCGTGGAGTTCACGACCTTGTCGTGGCTCCACCGGTCCCGGTAGAAGGCGTCCGCCTCGCGCCCGCCCGTCAGCGCGACGCTGTGCAGATCGGACGCGGGCGTGCCCGGCCGGAACCACCTGCCCGCCTTGAGCAGCGCCGCGCCCGGTTCGGCGGGCGGGACGGGCGGTATCCGCGTGTCGGTCACAGGCGCTCCCTTGCTTGCCCGGGGGCCGGGGCTCTGGTCCCGAACCTAGGGCGGGGCGCGGGAGCGCACCCTTTCACCGCACCCGTACGGGTAACCGCACCCGGGCACCCGTCCTGCTAGGGCTTGCGCGCCACCCCCGCGTACACCGGCACGATGCCCTCCGCCTGGGCCGCCACGTCCGGCGCCTCCGGCCGCCAGCCGTAGACCGGGATGACGCCGGGGCCGAGCAGCTCAAGGCCTTCGAAGAAGCGGGAGAACTCGGGCAGCGACCGGGGAAAGAACGGGGTGCCGCTGTGCCGGAAGTGGTTCGCCGCCTTCTCGATGGCCGCCGGGCTGAGGTCCGGGGTGACCTGGGAGAGGATCAGGTAGCTCCCCGGGGCGAGCGCGGCGACGTACTTCTCCACCAGGCCGTACACGTCGTCGCCGTCGGGGTCGTCGCCCAGGTAGTGGGTCAGCGCGACCAGCGACAGCGCGACCGGCCGGCCGAAGTCCAGGGACTCACCCGCCCGGCCCAGCAGCGTGTCGGCGTCGCGGACGTCGGCGTGCACATAGTCGGTGCTGCCCTCTGCCGAGCCGTGCAGCAGTGCCTGAGCGTGCCGCAGCACGATCGGGTCGTTGTCGGCGTACACGACCCTGGACTCCGCGGCGACGCCCTGCGCCACCTGGTGCAGATTGGGCTCGGTGGGGATGCCCGTGCCGATGTCCAGGAACTGGCGTATCCCGGCCTCGGCGACGGTACGCACGGCACGGACCATGAACCGGCGGTTGGCGCGCGCCCCGCGCAGGACCGTGTCGTCCACGGCGAGGATCTTCCGGGCCAGCTCCTCGTCCACCGGGTAGTTGTCCTTGCCGCCGAGCCACCAGTCGTAGACGCGGGCCGGGTGCGGCCGGCTGGTGTCGACGCGGGCGGGCACGGCCTCGGAACCGGTCATGCGGTGTGTTCTCCTCGGGGATCGACGGCCTTCGAGGCCGGCTGCCTCAACAGTTCTCGCGGTGCTCCCGCAGGATCTTCCTCGTGCGCTCGGCCGACGCGGCGGCCGTCGACATGTGGTCCAGGACCTCCAGATGCGCGGCGACCTCCTTGCGGGAGTCCAGATACAGGGCGCCGGTCAGGTACTCGGTGTAGACCATGTCGGGCAGCTCGGGCTCGGCGAAACGGAACAGGGTGAACGGCGCGTACGTCCCCGGGTGCGGGCCGGAGGCGAACTCGGCGATCTGCAGCGTGACGCGGTCGCGCTCGGCGAACTCCAGGAGCTTGTCCAGCTGGTCACGCATCACCTCGCCGCGGATGCTCACCGGACGCAGCAGCACCGTCTCGTCCATGATCACCCACATGTGGGGCGGGTCCGGACGCTCCAGCAGCCGCTGCCGTTCCATGCGCAGCGACACATGTCGCTCGATGGTCTCGGGTCCCGTCTGCCCGATCGTCCCCGCCTCCAGTACGGCGCGCGCGTAGTCCTCGGTCTGCAGCAGGCCGGGCACGAAGTGCGGCTCGTAGGAGCGGACGATGCGGGCGGCGCCCTCCAGGCTCACGTACAGGCTGAACCAGTCCGGCAGCACGTCGTGGAACCGCTGCCACCAGCCCGGCTGGTTGGCCTCCTCGGCCAGCGAGACGAACGCCGCCGCCTCGTCCTCCGGTACGCCGTACGTCTCCAGCAGCACCTGCACGTACGGGATCTTCAGCGCGACCTCGGCCGTCTCGATCCGGCGTACGGTCGCCGCGGCCACGCGCAGCACGCGGGCGGCCTCGTCACGTCCCAGCCCGGCCGCCTCCCGCAGCTCCTGCAGGCGCCTGCCGAGCACCACTTGACCCACGGTCGGCGCGGGCCGCCGCTCACTCACGCCACGCCTCCCCTACGCGCCGAAAGTACGTCGAGCAGTGTGACATGTTCCGGGTTCGCCTGGGGCGGCCGGTGCCGTCTGCGGGGTGCCGGCGCGTGGCAGTCGACAGCGCCCACGCGGCGGAGCCGCACGCCGACAGGCCTCCGCGCCCCTGCGGCGCCGGCATTACCCCGCAGGTAATCGACCGCCCCGCCTTCCCGCGAGACCGTGGAGGCACCGGGTTCCGGGTCGGCGCACTCCGTCCCGGGATCCGGACCACCACCGCAACCCAACCCCGACGGAGGGTGATTCGCCATGTCCGCCACCTCGCTCACCGCGCTCGCCCGGACCTCCGACCCGCAGACCGTGCTGCGCCGATTCCTGGCCCTGGACGCCGTGGTGACCGGGGCGAACGGGCTCGCCTACCTCGCCGCCTCCGGCCCGCTGGGACGGCTCCTCGGGGTCGACGGCACTCTGCTGCTCGCCGTCGGCGCCTTCCTCACCGGGTACGCCGCCGCCGTGGGCCTGCTCGCCTCCCGTGCCCGGCCCGCCGCACTCCCGGTCCGTGTCGTGATCGAGGCCAACCTCGCCTGGAGCGTGCTGAGTGTGGCCGCCCTCGCGCTGTGGCTGTCGCCGTCCCCGGCGGGTGGCGTGTGGACGGTCCTGCAGGCGCTCACCGTCGCCGGGTTCGCCGCGCTGCAGCACTTGGCCCTGAAAGCCCGTCAGGGCATCAGCGACTGAAGGTACTTGACCGTCGCCGGGTCGGCCGGGAGCAGGGTCTCGATGGCCAGCTCGGCGACGGTCACGTCCATGGGGGTGTTGAAGGTGGAGATGGAGGAGATGAAGGACAGCACGCGGCCCTCGTGCTCGATCTGCATCGGCAGCGCGAAGTACGGGACCGGCCCGGCGGATTCGGCGCCGGGCGTCTCCTGCGGAACCGGGTAGGCGGCCACCTCCTCGTACAGCCTGCGCAGCGGCTCGGAGCGGTGCAGCGCGATCTGCCGCTCCATCTGCGCGAGGAGATGGCCGCGCCACTCGCGCAGGTTGCGGATGCGCGGTGCGAGGCCCTCCGGGTGCAGGGTCAGGCGCATCGCGTTCAGCGGGGGCTCGAGGAGGTGCTCCGGGATGCCGTCGAGGATCATGAGGATGCCGCGGTTGGCCGCCTGGACGTTGTACATCGCGTCCACGACGAGAGCCGGGTAGGGCTCATAGCCCTGGATCAGCTGTTCCATGCCCGCGCGCAGTGCATCCAGCGCCGGGTCGTCCAGCGGGGTCTCCGGATAGCGCGGGGCGTACCCGGCGGCCAGCAGCAGCGCGTTGCGCTCGCGCACCGGCACGTCCAGGTGCTCGGCCAGCCGCAGCACCATCTCCTCGCTCGGCCGCGAACGGCCCGTCTCGATGAAGCTGATGTGCCGCGCCGAGGAGTCGGCCCGCAGCGCCAACTCCAGCTGACTGACCCGCCGTTGCTCCCGCCAGACCCGCAGCAGCGGGCCGACGCCCGGGCCGGTGGGGGTGGTGGCGGGCTCGGTGCTGCCGGACGGGACAATGGTCATGAGTACGACCGTAGTCGAGGAGCGCGCCGAATGAACGAGCCGTGGATGTCGTCCCTGGCGGACGAGGCCGTGTACCGAGCCCGGGTGCGTGGCTGTCTGCTCGGCGGGGCCCTCGGGGACGCGCTCGGCTATCCGGTCGAGTTCAGCTCGCTGGAACGGATCCGCGCCGCCAACTCAGAGCGCGGAGTGACGGGACTCCTGTTCGCCGCGGACAGCGACGTGGCCCGCATCAGCGACGACACGCAGATGACCCTGTTCACCGCCGAGGCGCTGATCCAGGCCCACCGACGGGAGCGGCTCAAGGGCATCGGCGGCGGGTGGGCCCTGCTGGTGCGCTGGGCGTACGAGCGCTGGCTGGAGACCCAGCGGCACCCCGGCCCCGAGCAGGCGGCACCGCCGCAGAGCGGCGCGCCCGAGGGCGGTCTGATCACCCAGGCATGGCTGTACGCCCGCCGCGCTCCAGGCAACGCGTGCGTGTCCGGGGTCGCCCAGATGTACGCACCCGACCCCGGGCTCGCGCTCGACGGCAAGCCCGGCGAGGTCAACCCCGACTCCAAGGGCTGCGGCGCGGTGATGCGCTCCGCCCCCTTCGGCCTGGTGAACTCCGCCGACGGCGCCTTCGCCATGGCCGCCCGGGCCGCCCAGATCACCCACGGTCACCCCACCGGCTACTACGCGGCGGGAGCCCTGGCCGCGATCGTGGCGCACCTCGTGGCGGGCGACTCCCTCGAGGGCGCGGTCCTGCGCACGCTGCGGCTGCTGGCGTGCCACCCCGGCCACGAGGAGACGTCGGCCGCGCTCACCGAGGCCGTCGACCTGGCCGGGCAGGGCGCAGCCACCGCGGAGAAGGTCGAGACCCTGGGGGAGGGCTGGGTCGCCGAGCAGGCGCTCGCCATCGGCGTCTACTGCGCGCTCGTCACACCCACCGTGCGCGACGCTCTGCTGCTCTCCGTCAACCACTCCGGCGACAGCGACTCCACCGGCTCCATCTGCGGAAACCTGCTGGGCGCCCGGTACGGCGACCACGGCCTGCCGCACGAGTGGGTGGAGCGCGTCGAGGGCCGGGCGCAGATCGCCGCGCTCGCCGACGACCTGGCGGCCGAAGGCGTGCGGCGCTGACCCTGGGGGACCCGCCTGACCAGGGCCGCCGCGCGCAGGCTGTGGCAGGCTGAAGACGAACCCTCCCGGTGCTAGGAAGGAGCGAGGCCATGCCCCTCGAACCGCTGTCGCAGAAGGAGATCGAGGACCGGCTCGCGGAGCTGCCGGGCTGGTCGCAGGCCGGCGACCGGATCGCCCGCTCCTACCGGCTCGCCTCGCACTTCGCGGCCACGGCGATGGTCGTGCACATCGCCCAGGTCCAGGAGGAGCTCGACCACCACTCCGACCTCACCCTCGGTTACAACACGGTGTCCCTCACCGTGAACACGCACACCGTGGGCGGCGTGACCGAGCGGGACTTCGCACTCGCCCGCAGGATCGAGGAGCTCGCCCCCGGCCACGGGGCACAGTGAGGAGCGGCCCGGACCACGACGAGGAACTCTGACGCGCGTGCTCGACTACAACAAGGAAGCGGAGCGGTACGACGCCTCACGCGGCGGCGAGCCCAGGGCGGCCGCCGCGGCGCAGGCGGTGCTGGGCCTCCTGCCGGACGGGACGCGGCACCTGCTCGACGTCGCCTGCGGCACCGGCATCGTCACGCGGCGGCTCGCCGCCGGGCGCCAGGGCCTGTGCGTGACGGGCATCGACCTCGCACCCGCCATGGCCCGCCAGGCCGCCGCCCGGCTGCCTGGCGCCGTCGTGCTCGCCGACGGCCGCAGGCTGCCCTTCCGGGCCGGCCGGTTCGACGCCGTCAGCAGCGTGTGGCTGCTGCACCTGGCGCGGACCGCCGAGGACGTGCGGACCATCGTCGGCGAGTGCGCCCGGGTGCTGCGGCCCGGCGGGGTGTACATCACCACCGTCGACAAGGCCGCCGCCCACAACGTCGGCAGTGACATCGATGCCGTCCTGGCATCCCGTCCCCGCCGCCCGGCCACGGACGAGTCGGCCGTGGTCGAGTCCTACGCCCACGACCACGGCCTGCTCCCGGCCGGGCACGCCCGCTTCCCGGGCCGGGGCCAGGGCCGCAGCCCCCGCCGCACCGTCGCCGACCTGAACCGCGGCTGGTTCGTCACCCTGCCACCCGGCGGCGCACTGGCAGACGGCTTCGCGGCCCGCCTGGCCGAACTCCCGGACCAGGACCGCCCCCGCCCCGACCCGGTCTTCAGCCTGCGGGCGTTCGTGAAGGCCGGGTGAACTCCATGGTCCAGTTCGTCAGCCAGGTCCGTCCGTCGTCGAGGGAGAACGCCTGCTCCCAGCGGGCCGACTCGGCACAGACGCCCGACCAGACGAACCGCACCCGTACGTCCTTGCCGTCGTGCGTGTCGTCGCCGTAGAACTCGCCGCGGTCCCCCTCGAACCGGCCGATGACGGGCGGGAACAGCTTGCCGCTGCCGCTGGAGGACCAGTTCAGCGACCACTGCTCGCTCTCGCGGTCGAAGAGCCGCAGCGTCAGCCCCTTCGAGCCCACCTGCGGCATGTCGACCTCGTCGATGTTCGCGGCCCCGTCGAAGTACGACCGGCACCTGCTCGTGCCGGGGAACTCCACCCACGCGCTGCCGGGGTCGAGGAAGTCCGTGCGGCGGCGGTGGAGGACCTGCCAGTCACCGTGGAAGAAGTCGAAGTCGTGCGGGCTGCTCATGTGCGGTCTCCAGTGGTTCCGTCAGGTAGGGAGTCGGCCAAGTAGGCCGTCAGGTCAGGGACTTCGGGCGCGAGCATGTGCCGCACCCAGGCGTCCCGTTCGTGCAGGATCGGCGGGAGCTCCCAGACGCAGCCGATCCACGGCAGGTCGGGCGTGATGAAGTGCGTCGGGTCGTTGTCCGGGCAGCCGAGCACCGGCTGTCCCGCCGCCGCGCCCTTGAAGTGCAGGACGTTGTCCCACACCCAGCTGTAGGCGTTCAGGTAGGCGCCGTCGTCGCCGCCCCGGTGCAGGACCACGAACGTCGCCGGGGGAGTGCCGTCCGGCTCCGGCAGCAGCTCCGGCAGGATCGCGTACGCCGCCTTCTCGACCTCGGGCGCGATGCCCGCCGGGTCGGCGGTGACGTGGTAGCGCTTGATGTGCCGCCCGGCCACCTCGATCGGCGGCGGCACGGTCAGCAGTTTCTCGGTGAAGGCGGGGGTCTCCGTCAGGGCCATGGCAGGACGCTATGACCGCTTCACTGACATCCTGTGTCAGTGAAGTCCAGCCGACTCGTCTCGATCCTGCTCCTCCTCCAGACCCGGGGCCGGATGACCGCCGCCCAACTCGCCGCGGAGCTGGAGGTGTCGGTGCGCACGGTCTACCGGGACGTCGAGGCGCTGAGCGCGGCCGGCATCCCGCTGTACGGCGACGCGGGCCACGCCGGCGGCTACCGCCTCCTCGACGGCTACCGCACCCGCCTCACCGGGCTCACCGCCGACGAGGCCGAGGCCCTCTTCCTCGCGGGCGCCCCGGGCCCCGCCGCCCAACTCGGCCTCGGCTCCGTCCTGGCCGCCGCCCAGCTCAAGGTGCGCGCCGCCCTGCCCGCCGAGCTGCGCACCCACGCCGACCGGATCAGCGGCCGCTTCCACCTCGACGCACCCGGCTGGTACGCCGACGCCGACGAGACGCCGCACCTCCCGGCGGTGGCCGACGCGGTCTGGAACAGTCGTGTCCTGCACGTCCTGTACCGCCGCTGGCGTGAGCCCACCGACGTCGAGCGACGCCTGGAGCCGTACGGACTCGTCCTCAAGGCGGGCCGCTGGTACGTGGTCGCGGGCCCCGGACCCCGCACGTACCGCGTCGACCAGATCCTCCAACTCGACACAACCGAAACCGAGTTCACCCGACCCGCCGACTTCGACCTGCCCGCGTACTGGACGGCGTACCAGCACGCCTTCCGCGACCGCCTCCGCCGGGGCGAGGCGGTGGTCCGGCTTGCGCCCGGCGTGGGACTCGCCGGGCCGGTGAAGGGTGACGCGCACACGGAGGAGGACGGCTGGACGCGGGTCACCGTCTCCATCGAGTCCCTCGACCACGCCCATGCCGAGTTCCTGCGCCTGGGCACCGGCGTCGAGGTGCTCGAGCCGCCCGAGCTGCGCGAGATGATCGCCCGGACAGTGGCCGAACTGGCCGAGAGATACGGCAACTTCGGCACGCACGGCGGCGACTGAGGGAGCGGAACCCGTCCGTCCTCCCGAGGAGGTACGTCACGTGCAGCACCCGCGCAAGCACCGCAGACGCCGGGCCGCGTTCGCCGCGACCCTCGCCACGGCAGCCCTGGTCGCCGCCGGGCTCACCACCCTGAACGGCGCCGGAACAGCCGAGGCCGCCACCGCCCGCCAGGTCGAGAAACTGGACCGTGGGGTGGTCAGCGTCCACACCGCCGGCGGCAACCTGGTCAGCTGGCGCTGGCTGGGTACCGACCCGAACGACGTCTCCTTCAACGTCTACCGCGCCGGTACGAAGGTCAACTCGACCCCGGTCACCGGCTCCACGAACTACTTCCACTCCGGCGCCCCCGAACAGGCCGACTACACCGTCCGCGCCATCGTGAACGGCGTCGAGCAGGCCGACTCGGTCCACGCCGTCCAGTTCCGCCCGGGCTACAAGGACGTCCCGATCAGCCCGCCCGCCGGCGGTACGACGCCCGACGGTGTGGCGTACACCTATGAGGCCAACGACGCCTCCGTCGGCGACCTCGACGGCGACGGCGCCCTCGACATCGTCCTCAAGTGGCAGCCCACCAACGCCAAGGACAACTCCCAGTCCGGCTACACCGGCAGCACGGTCGTCGACGGCATCAAGCTCGACGGCACCCGGCTGTGGCGCGTCGACCTGGGCCGCAACATCCGCTCGGGCGCGCACTACACGCAGTTCCAGGTGTACGACTACGACGGCGACGGCAAGGCCGAGGTCGCCATGAAGACGGCCGACGGCACGCGGGACGGCACGGGCACGGTGATCGGCAGCTCGTCGGCCGACCACCGGAACTCGTCCGGCTACATCCTGGCCGGACCCGAGTTCCTGACCATGTTCAACGGCCGGACCGGCAAGGCGATGGGGACGGTCGACTACGTCCCGGCTCGCGGCACGGTCTCGTCCTGGGGCGACTCGTACGGCAACCGGGCCGACCGATTCCTCGCCGGTACCGCGTACCTGGACGGCTCCCGACCCTCCCTCATCATGGCCCGCGGCTACTACACCCGTACGGTCATCGCCGCCTGGGACTGGCGCAACGGCAGTTTCACGCGCCGCTGGACCTTCGACACCAACTCCTCCACCAACAGCGGCAAGGGATTCGACGGCCAGGGCTCGCACAGCCTGTCCGTCGGCGACGTCGACGGGGACGGCAGGGACGAGATCGTCTACGGCTCGATGGCCGTCGACGACAACGGAAACGGCCTGTGGACCACGAGGACGGGCCACGGCGACGCCCAGCACTTGGCCGACCTCGACCCCGCCCACGCGGGCCTGGAGTACTTCAAGGTCTCGGAGTCGACCGGCCAGCCGGCCGAGCTGTACATCAACCCCGCAGGCGGCACCGTGAACTGGAAGCTCGCAGCCTGCTGCGACAACGGCCGGGGAGTCGCCGGGGACATCTGGGCGGGCAACGACGGCGCCGAGATGTGGTCCGCCTCCGACACCTCCATCCGCGACGAGGCCGGTGCCACCAAGGGCCGTGAACCGTCCTCGGTCAACTTCCTGTCCTGGTGGGACGGCGACACCGTCCGCGAACTCCTCGACGGAACCCGCATCGACAAGTACGGCACCTCGTCCGACACCCGCCTGCTCACCGGCTCCGGAGTCTCCTCCAACAACGGCACGAAGGCCACGCCGGTCCTGTCCGGCGACATCCTCGGCGACTGGCGCGAGGAGGTCATCTGGCGCACGAGCGGCAACACGGCGCTCAGGATCTACTCGACGCCGTACGAGACGAACACGAAGATCACGACCCTGCTCCACGACTCGATGTACCGCACGGGGCTGGCCTGGCAAAATACCGCCTACAACCAGCCGCCGCACCCGAGCTTCTTCATCGGCAACGGCATGCCGACTGCACCGCGCCCGACCGTCCACACCCCGTGAACGGTGGTGGGTGCGCACCCCACGGGAGGCGCGCACCCACCGGCTCGGGGCGGCGTGTGGCCTGGCTGAAGCCGCCGGAGAAACTGAGCCGTCACCTGACGATCCCCAGTGCGGGTGGGGACCGCCCGGCCAACGGGGCGGTGACGCCCCAAAGGGGCGCGGGGAACTGCGCGACCAGCCACAACGGACCCGCAGACAGGTCACGGCCCTTCCCGCGCAGCGCCCCGCGCAGGCCGGCTATTCGAGAAGCTCCGCGTACGAACCCATCGCCAAGGCGATGTCCGCCTGAGCCCAGAACCGGTGGTACGTGAACGACGGCGCCGCCCCGCCCGCGAGATACGCCTCGATCTTCGACCACGCAGGATCGTCCTCGTAGAACGACCGGATCGAGTCGAAGGTCGACGACGAGTTGATCGCGTCACCGTTCGGCATGGTGCCGCTCCACCCGCTCGGGACGTAGATCGCGTCGTCGAAGCGGTTGTAGTCGGCGCGGGTCTCCGGGACGGCGATGCCGAGGTCGTCCTGGTGGTTGTCCCACATGCCGTCCAACAGCGCCTTCGCCGTCGTCGCGGCCGCCGTGTCACCGGAGCGGTCGGCGTAGTACGTCAGTGTCTTGGCGTACGCTGCCGCAACTCCGACGTCGTTGGTGTAGTCGGCGACGGTCACGTGAAGTCCGTTGTTCGCACCTGGACTTGACGGGCTCCAGGTGTCGGGCTGCCCCGACCACTGGAGCGTGGACGGGATCCGGTATGTACCGTCCGGATTGACGGTCGTCTCGGACAGCGCCCAGTCGACCCACTTGTCGAGGACGGTCTTCGCGGCAGCGTTCCCCGTCTGCTGGTAGTACTCGGCCACCCGTTCCATCGACCACGCCTGGAAGCCGAACCACTGGTTGGACGGCGGGTCGTGGTAGACGGGCTGCTGGTCGTAGTACATGCCGTAGAAGGTCGACTTCCCGGCCGGCGGGGTCGCGTAGCGGCCTGCCCAGCTGTTGGTCGCACCGCCCGCGATCGCGCCCTCGCTGGACTGCAGCCATCGATAGAACTCGACCTGCCGCTCCAGCGACTTGGCCCAGTCCGCTTGCCCCGTCGCCGACTTGGGCTTCAGATCGGCGTACGCGCTGAGCGCGTACGCGGCCATCGGATTCTGGTAGCCGCCGTGCGCGTGGCTGGAGCCGATGCGCCAGGCCCAGCCCGCCGACGTGTCGGTGGCGCCGCCCCAGGCGTAGTACCAGGAGAGCAGGTAGTGCGAGGCGTCCTTGCCGGTTCCGGCGGGGCAGCCGGCGGGCCCCACGCAGTTGCCGATCTTCTTGAAGTACTTGTCGTACATCGCGTAGCGCAGGTAGTCGCCCATCTTCGCGGCCTTCGCCACGGTCGCGGAGATGTCACCGCCCTTGCCCTGCGCATCGGCCCACTTGTCGGCCCAGTAAGCGGCCTGCACCGCGCGGGCGTCGGCGTCCGGGGCGTTGGTGAACTTCCACTGGCCGGCATACGAGGCGTCACCGGTGAAGAGGTCCAGGTACCCGTTCCTGCCGCCGTACTTGAACTGATCACAGGTCGGCTGAGGCACGGTCTCCCACACCGACTCCTGGGCGCCGCGCTGGAAGGTGTTGATGTACGACGGCCCCGTGTCGGCCGGCCCCGCCGCGCACTTGCCCGGCGAGTTGCCGTAGCCGTAGGTGTTGTCGACGTCCTGCAGCCAGTGCATGCCGTAGACGTCGTCCGTGCCGTACGCGCTCTTCAGTTCACCGGCGATCGGGTCCGGGCCGACCGGGACCGACGCGTCGAGCTTCGCCGGATACTCGTTCGGGGTGTCGAGCTCGGGCGCGTACGTCGCCGGCTTCGGGGCGTTGTAGAAGGAGTTGGTCGGCTGGTCGGCGTGGGTCGGGATCATGTATTTCTCCATGATTTCCCAGGCGCCGTTGAACTTGGACCAGTCGCCCGTGACCTTGCCGTACATCGCCTGCAGCCAGAGAAGGTAGCTGTAGGCCTCGGACGTGGTCTCGTGGCCGTGGTCCGGCGCCTCGACGATCAGCGTCTCGACCGAGTGGTAGGGGATGCCCTCCGGCGAGAAGTAGCCGCTCGCCGGGTTTGTGATCTTGCCGTACAGCTCCAGGAAGCGGGCGTCGTACGCCTTCGCCGCCGCGATCTGGGTCACCGTGACCGACGCCTTCGCGTGTCCGCTGGCAGTGGACTCGAAGGTCGCCGCGCCGGTACCGGAGCTGTCGGCGGTGATCGTCACCTGCTGTGCGGTGTTCCAGTTCGAGGGTGTGAAGGTGAGCGAGGCGCCGCCGGTCACCGACAGGCCCGGATTGCCCCCGGTGCGTGCGGTGGCGACCGTCACATTGGCCGAGGGCCGGGTCGACAGCTTGATGTCGTACGAGGCCGTTTTCCCCTGCTGGACGGGGAGTTGGGGCTGCGAGGCCACCACGGCGGGACCCGAGGCGACCGTGATGCCGACCGGCGTGGACTCCGCGGATGCGCCCAGGCTGTCGTACCCCTTCGCGAGGAGCGAATGACTGCCCACAGCCAAGCTGGACACCGAGAGCGAGTACGGCGCCGTCGTGTCCGTGCCCAGCAGTGTCGTGTTGTCGTAGAACTCGACCTTGCTGATCGTCGCGCCGTCCGCGGCAGCGGCGGTGGCCGCGAACGGGACGGCGTCGCCCTGCGAGTAGACGGCGCCCGCCGCCGGGCTGGTCAGCACGGTGATGGGGGGCTGGTGGGCGCCGGTGCAGCTCGTGCCGTTGATCGCGAAGTTCGTGGGGGCCGCGTTGGCGCCGCTGTAGGTGAACTGCGCGCCGGTGGTGACCGCGGCTCCGGCGGCGATCCGCCCGTTGTGGCCGGCGTCCTTCACGGTGACCGCCTGGCCGGACTGGGACCAGGTGCCGTTCCAGCCGTTGCTGAGCCTCTGGTTGCCCGCGTAGCCGTACGTCAGGGTCCAGCCGTCGATGACGTCCGTGCCCCGGTTGGTGATCGTCAGGTCCGCGGTGAAGCCGGAGCCCCAGTCATTGGTCCTGTAGTCGACACTGCATTGAAGTGCCGCTGCCTGAGCGGGAGTTGACCCGGTGCTCAGCATGGTCAGGGGAAGCGCCAGGGCCGCTGTGACGGCCGTCCAGAACCGTCGTACGACCCTGCGTCTGTGTGGGGGATGCACGTGCTGGTTCCTCCTTGCGGCTCGGAGAAGTCAAGGCCTGAACCAGTGGGAGCGCTCCCATAGTGGGGATGGGGGTGCAAGGGGTCAAGGTGCGTGAAGAGTCGAAAAAATTCGATGCGTTCAGTTGAGCAAAAGTCAGCAACTCCCCTGTCCTTCACCGGCACTTGGCGCTAGCTTCATGCACACCAGTGGGAGCGCTTCCATCAGTCGACGCGTCCGTGACGACGCGCCGGAGCTGTGAGGAGTCGCTCATGCGACACCCCCCGCGTTCAGTACTTTCAGCCGTCACCGGCACCTCCTCCTTGTCTCTTGCGCGCCCTGCACGGACGGACCGTCAGCACCCGCAACCAAGAAGGAACCCGCACTCATGACTCGTACCAGAACTGCGATGTTCGCTGCCCTGGCGCTGGTCGCCGGGGCCTCGGGGACCGCGCTCGCCGCGGACCCGGGCGCAATCGGCACGGCCGCCGTCCCCTGCACCGTCGACTACAAGGTGCAGAACCAGTGGGACACCGGCTTCACCGCCGCCGTGACGGTCACCAACCAGGGCGCCGCCAAGTCCAACTGGTCGGTGAAGTGGTCGTACGCCGGAAACCAGAAGGTCACCAGCGGCTGGAACGCCAGGATCAGCCAGAGCGGCGCGGCCGTCACCGCCACCAACGAGACCTACAACGGGACCCTGTCGACGGGCGGTTCGGTCAGCTTCGGCTTCCAGGGCTCCTACGGCGGCAGCAACGCCGTCCCGGCCACCTTCACTCTCGACGGTGTGACCTGCAACGTCGACGACGGATCCGGCCCCACGGATCCCACCGACCCGACCGATCCCGGTCCGACCGGCCCGAAGGTCGACAACCCGTACTCCGGCGCCAAGGTGTACGTGAACCCGCAGTGGTCCGCGAAGGCCGCCGCCGAGCCGGGCGGCAGCCGGATCGCGAACCAGCCGACCGGCGTCTGGCTCGACCGCATCGCCGCCATCAACGGCGTCAACGGCGGCATGGGCCTGCGCGACCACCTCGACGAGGCCCTGACCCAGAAGGGCTCCGGCGAGCTCGTCGTCCAGCTGGTGATCTACAACCTGCCCGGACGTGACTGCGCGGCACTCGCCTCCAACGGTGAGCTCGGCCCGACGGAGCTCGGCCGGTACAAGACCGAGTACATCGACCCGATCGCCGCGATCCTCGCCGACCCGAAGTACGCCTCGCTGCGGATCGTGACGACCATCGAGATCGACTCGCTGCCCAACCTGGTCACCAACACCGGAAGCCGGCCCACGGCCACCCCGCAGTGCGACGTGATGAAGGCCAACGGGAACTACCAGAAGGGCGTCGGCTACGCCCTGAACAAGCTCGGCGACGCGGCCAACGTCTACAACTACATCGACGCCGGGCACCACGGCTGGATCGGCTGGGACGACAACTTCGCCGCCAGCGCCGCCGTGATGAAGGAGGCGGCCACCTCGGAGGGCGCCACCGTCGACGACGTGCACGGATTCATCGCCAACACGGCCAACTACAGCGCCCTGAAGGAGAACAACTTCACCATCAACGACACCGTCGGCGGCAAGTCCGTCCGCGAGTCGAAGTGGGTCGACTGGAACCGCTACACCGACGAGCTGTCCTTCGCGCAGGGCTTCCGCAACCAGCTCGTCACGACCGGCTTCAACTCCGGCATCGGCATGCTGATCGACACGTCCAGGAACGGCTGGGGCGGCAGCGCACGACCCGCCGGTCCGGGCGCGACGACCGACGTCGACACGTACGTCAACGGCGGCCGCTACGACCGTCGCATCCACGTCGGCAACTGGTGCAACCAGTCCGGCGCCGGACTCGGCGAGCGCCCGCAGGCCAGTCCCGCGGCCGGGATCGACGCGTACGTATGGATCAAGCCGCCGGGGGAGTCCGACGGTGCCAGCCGGGAGATCCCGAACGACGAGGGCAAGGGGTTCGACCGGATGTGCGACCCGACCTACACGGGCAACCCGCGCAACGGCAACAACCTGTCCGGAGCGCTGCCCAACGCTCCGCTGTCGGGGCACTGGTTCTCGGCGCAGTTCCAGCAGCTGATGCAGAACGCCTACCCGCCGTTGTCGTAGTGCGGTGACTTCGGCTGCGGGCCGTCTGTGGCCGGTCGCGCCCGCGCGGCGGAGCCGCATATCGGATGCAGCCCCGCGCCCCCCTCAGGGGCGCGGTAGGCCGCCGGGGTCCGGTCAGTCCTCTCTGGCCAGGCCCCGGCGGATGGCGAACTCCACCGCCGAGTAGTCCCCGTCGGCCCGGTCCAGCTCCAGCGGCACCGCCGGATGCAGCGGTGGCTGCGCCATGAAGCGGGGGCGCGTGCCGTGGTTCGGCTGGGACGCGTGGACCAGGAAGGGGTGGCAGAGGTAGACGTCACCGGGGCGGCCGGTGGCGTGGGCGAGCCGGCGGTGCGCGCAGGCTTCGGCGACCTTCGGGCCGAGCTCCAGGAAGGACGCACCGGCCTCGCCGTACGGCGCCAGGACCGGGGGTACGTCGAGATGCGAGCCGACCCGGATGCGGGTGGGGGCGTTGTCCTCGGTGACCTCGCTGAACAGGAACAGCATGAGCAGCGCACGGTCCTTCGAGCGCACGTTCGTGTGCGGGTGCTCGGCACCGTCGGGCACGTAGCTGCCCTCGATGTGCCAGCCCGCGTCGTCCGGTTCCTCCTCGTGCGGGAACCGCAGCGGGAAACTGCCCAGCGAGTAGCGCGACTGCCAGCGGTCCTCACCCACCAGCACGTCGAAGGCCTCGTGCAGGGCGGGGGTGTTGACGGCGGCTGCGAACGGGCCCTGTGCCATGTCGTACACCCAGTGCACGGGGTCCTTCCAGGTGGTCGGGTCCTGAGGGTCGTACCCCGTCTCCCGCCACAGCAGCCGCTCGCAGTGCTCGGCGACGCGCGGCGGGAAGGCGCCTTCGATCCTCACGAACCCGTCCTCGAGGAAGCGCTCCACCATCTCGTCGTCCATCGAGCCATCGTGGGGGACCGGCGATGGCCGCCGCACCCCATTTTTTTGCCGCGCATTGTTGCCGTTCCGGCAACGACAGTGGCCCCGCGGCGGTGCGTCGGCGCACGCTGGCCTCATCCGAAGGAGAGGCTGACGAGCATGGCGCACAACCACCACCCGGACCGGCACGCCGGTCACCACCACCACGACCACACCGACGTCGACTGGGCCGAGATGGGCCCGGAGCTGGAGGCGCAGGCGGAGCTGTTCACGCCCCTCTACGAGCACACGATGGCCTGGCTGGCCAAGCGGCAGACCGAACCGGGGCTGATCGTCGACGCGGGCAGCGGTCCCGGCGTCATCGCCTGCCTGCTCGCCGACACCTTCCCCGGCGCCAGGGTCGTCGCCGTCGACGCCTCCGAGCCGCTCCTCGAGCGGGCCGGCGCGCGTGCCGGGCGGCTCGGTGTCGCCGACCGCTTCGGCACCCTCGCCGGTGAACTCCCGGACGTGCTGGACGACTTGGACTACCCCGCCGATCTGCTGTGGGTCGGCCGCACCCTGCATCACCTCGGCGACCAGCGCGCCGCCATCGCCGCGTTCGCCTCCCGCCTCGCCCTCGGCGGCACGCTCGCGCTTCAGGAGGGTGGCCTGTCGGCCCGGTTCCTGCCGCGCGACGTCGGCTTCGGGCGGCCCGGGCTGCAGTCGCGCCTCGACGCGCTGGAGGAGGAGTGGTTCGCCGCGATGCGCGCGGACCTGCCCGGCACGGTCGTGGAGACCGAGGACTGGCCCGCCCTGCTCGCCGCGGCCGGCCTCAGGCCGAGCGGCACCCGCACCTTCCTCCTCGACCTGCCGGCTCCGACCACGGACCGCGCCCGCGCCTACGTCGTCGCCACCCTGACCCGCACCCGCGACGGCATCGGCGACCACCTCGACGCCGAGGACCGCGCGACCCTCGACCGGCTCCTCGACCCGGACGACAGGGCGAGCGTGTATCACCGGCCGGATCTGTTCGTGCTGGCGGCGCAGACGGTCTACACGGCCGTACGGACGAAGTGACAACGGCCGGCGCCTGCCGCTCGTCCCCCTCCTCGGTGCCTTGACTTCGAGAGCTCTCCAAGTGATGGACTCCCCTCCGTCCGCACGGGACACAGAACGTCATACGGCACGACACACAGGGGGACCACCATGACCGACTCACCCGTCGCGCTGATCACCGGCGGTGGCAGCGGTATCGGCGCCGCGGTCGCTCGGCAGCTGCTGGAGGCCGGATACCGGGTCACCGTCACCGGCCGGGGCGAGGCGCGGCTTCGTGGCTTCGCGCAGGGGCTCGGGGATCCGGAGGGTCTGCTGACCGTCGTCGGGAACGCGGCCGACTACGGCGACGTCCAGGCGGCCGTCGAGACCACGCTCAAGGCGTTCGGCCGACTGGACACGGTCGTCGCCAACGCGGGCTTCGCGACCCATGACTCGGTCGCCGAGGGCGACCCGTCCGGCTGGACCGAGATGGTGCTGACCAACGTCCTCGGCCCGGCCCTGCTGATCCGCGCCTCCGTCGACGCCCTCAAGGAGACCCGCGGCCGTATCGTCCTCGTCGGCAGCGTCGCCGGGTTCGTGCCCGGGCCGGGGAACATCTACGGGGCGACGAAGTGGGCGGTGACCGGGCTCGCCGAGAACACCCGGCGGCAGGTCACCGACTGGGGTATCGGCGTGACCCATATCGCCCCGGGCCGGGTCGAGACACCCTTCTGGGACTCGTACGGCAGTCTGCCGCCCGGGCATCTGCTGACCGCCGACCAGATCGCCGACTCGGTGGTGTGGGCCGTCCGGCAGCCCGACGGTGTGGACGTCAACACCGTCGTCGTACGGCCCCTCGGACAGCCCAACTGACCTGATCCCCGGATCGGTCACCGGGGATCATCTGCGTCCCCGACGAACTCCTTCGCCAGCTTCTCGCCCAGCGCGGCCGCGGCGCTGTGGCTCTCGATGGGCGAGACCTGCGAGTTCCTGAAGAGGATGTACGTCACGCCGGAGGCGGCCCCGCCGGTGGCCGGGTCGGGGTCGATGCCGAGCGCCTCGGCGGCGGCGTAGGAGGCCTCGCCGATGATCTCCTCCGGGCCGGTGTCGCCGACCACGGCGTACAGGACCTGGTCGTCGTGGACGACCGCCGCCACGCCGCCGCCCTCGATGCCGGCGGCCTGGTAGTCCCAGGTGCCGCTGGGGCTGGGGACGACGACGTACGGCAGCGTGTCGGACCGCAGGGGCTTGCCGTCGGACTGGTGGAACGCCGTGTCCGGCAGGAACCAGGGGTCGGTGGTCTCGTTGCAGATCTCGGTGCGCCGGCCGTCGCAGTCGATGTCCATGTCGGCCGTCCAGAAGACGGCATTCTTCGTGCCGCAGACGGGGACGCTGGCCGGGGTGGCCTGGTCGGTGCGGTACTTGCCCTTCGAGATCTGCGAGCAGGACGTCACCTTCGCCAGCAGGTCGGCCGCGGTCACGCCTGCTTCCTCGGGTTCTGCCGGCCGCGCGTCGGCGGGAAGCGCCGCGGTGGCGAGCAGTGCGGCTCCGGCGGCCACTGCGAGGGTCAGTCTTCGGGTGCGCACGGTGAGGGTGGCCCTTCCGTCGGGAAATTTTCCTTACTGATGGCTGATTGCGACGCCATGCCCCCAGTAGAAGACTGGGTGTACAGGAAAGTTCGTATATGCCCGGATTTCCGGGAGGTGTCATGTTCGTACGCGCTGTCTACACGACCGGTGATCCCGCGAAGATCGACATGGCCATCAGGGCGATGAACACAGAGGGGCGCGACCTGCTGGAGGACCGTCCGGGATACCGGGGAGCGAGTGTCTTCGTGGACCGGGTGCTCGGGAAACTGCTCGCAGCGAGCTGGTGGGAGTCGGAGCAGGCCCGCCGCAACAGCGACGAGGTGCTGCGCGAGCGGCGGGCCGCGATGCTGGAGCCGTTCGCGGGGACCGTGGCGGTCGACAACTACGAGGCGCTGGTCTTCCATCAGGTCCGGCAGCCACAGGCGGGCGGTGGACTGCGGCTCACCAGGCTGGAGTTCGACCCGATGGACACGGATCTGCTCGCCGACACGTTCCGG
The DNA here is from genome assembly GCF_042900345.1 of Streptomyces sp. NPDC012935. Lineage (NCBI taxonomy): Bacteria > Bacillati > Actinomycetota > Actinomycetes > Kitasatosporales > Streptomycetaceae > Streptomyces > Streptomyces sp. NPDC012935. The sequence continues at coordinate 857,018 of NZ_JBIBBC010000001.1, read as the reverse complement.
GCGACGGTGGTGCCCAAGCTGGAGACGCTCCCCGGGCTGGCCAGGGCGTCCCTGATGGTCGACCGGGAGCGCGGGCGCGGGATCGCCGCAGCGGTCTTCGTCGACCAGACGTCCCTCGCGGCGTCCCGAGCCGGTCAGGCGGGGGCCCGGAGCGAGGGCGCGGCCAAGGCGCATGTGTCCGTGATCGGGCTGGAGGAGTTCGAGGTCGTCCACACCGACGTGCGCGGTGACTGAGGTCGGCGACCGGGGCGATGCGTACGCGTCCGCCCGCCGCTCATACAGCTGAGCGGCGGGCGGAGTGCCGTACTGAAACGGACGTGTGGCTGAAGCGGATGTCAGGCGTCGAACGTCGCCGGGTCCGGACCGAGCCGGCGGTCCTCGTTCAGCGCGCTGATCGCCGCGAGGTCCTCGTCGTCCAGGCTGAAGTCGAAGACCCCGATGTTCTCCTTGATCCGCGACGGTGTCACGGACTTCGGGATCACGACGTTGTCCAGTTGCAGGTGCCAGCGCAGTACGACCTGCGCCGGGGTGCGGCCGTGCTTCTGGGCGATGGCGACGATCGCCGGTACCTCCAGCAGACCCTTGCCCTGGCCGAGCGGCGACCAGGCCTCGGTGGCGATGCCCTGCTCGGCGTGGAACGCGCGGGAGTCGCGCTGCTGCAGATGCGGGTGCAGCTCGATCTGGTTGACCGCGGGGATGACGGACGTCTCGTCGATCAGGCGCTGAAGGTGCTCCGGAAGGAAGTTGGAGACACCGATCGCGCGGACGCGGCCGTCGGCGTGGAGCTTCTCGAACGCCTTGTAGGTGTCGACGTAGGTGCCCCGGGCCGGCAGCGGCCAGTGGATGAGGTACAGGTCCACGTAGTCCAGGCCGAGCTTCTCCAGCGACACCTCGAAGGCGCGCAGCGTGGCGTCGTAACCCTGGTCGCTGTTCCAGAGCTTGGTGGTGACGAAGATGTCCTCGCGGGGGACGCCGGAGGCGGCGATGGCCTTGCCGGTGCCCTCCTCGTTGCCGTAGATCGCCGCTGTGTCGATGCTGCGGTACCCGGCCTCCAGCGCCGTCGCGACCGCCTGCTCGGCCTCGTCGTCCGACACCTGCCAGACACCGAAGCCCAGCTGGGGCATCTCGACGCCGTTGTTGAGGATGATCGGGGGGACCTTGCTCACGAGCTCTTGATCCTTACGGTTGTCGTCAGGTGGTACTCACCATCGTCAACGATCACGGGCGCCCATGCATTCCGGACCGGAGAAAAAGGCAGGACTCACGCCTGGTACAACGCGTCGACCTCACCCGAGTACGCGTTCTCGATCGCCTTGCGCTTCAACTTCAGCGACGGCGTGAGCAGTCCGTGCTCCTCGGTGAACGGCTGCGCGAGGATACGGAACGTACGGATCGACTCGGCCTGCGAGACAAGGGTGTTGGCGGCGACGACCGCGCGCCGCACCTCGGTCTCCAGGTCGGCGTCGCGGACCAGTTGGGCCGGGGTCATCTGGGGTTTGTCGCGCATCATCAGCCAGTGCTCGACTGCTTCCTGGTCGAGGGTGACCAGGGCCGCGATGTAGGGGCGGTCGTTGCCGACGACGATGCACTGGGAGACCAGCGGGTGGTCGCGGACGCGCTCCTCCAGCACCCCCGGCGAGACGCTCTTGCCGCCGGATGTGACCAGGATCTCCTTCTTGCGGCCCGTGATGGTGAGGTAGCCGTCCTCGTCGAGGGACCCGAGGTCACCGGTGGCCAGCCAGCCGTCGTGCAGGGCCTCGTCGGTGGCCTTCTGGTTGTTGAGATAGCCCTGGAAGACGTTGCCGCCGTGCAGCCAGACCTCGCCGTCGTCCGCGATGTGCACGGTCGTGCCCGGGATGGGCTGCCCGACGGTGCCGTAGCGGGTGCGATAGGGCGGGTTGGCGGTCGCGGCCGCCGTGGACTCGGTGAGGCCGTACCCCTCGTAGACGTGGACGCCGGCGCCCGCGAAGAACAGCCCGAGGCGCCGGTCCATCGCCGAACCGCCGGTCATCGCCTGCTTGATCCGGCCGCCCATCGCGGCCCGCAGCTTGGAGTAGACGAGCTTGTCGAAGAGCTGGTGCTGCATACGCAGACCGGCGGACGGACCGGGGCCGATGCCCCATGCCTTGGCCTCCACGGCGTCCGCGTACTTCACGGCGACCTCGACGGCCTTCTCGAAGGGGCCGGACCTGCCTTCCTTCTCGGCCTTGCGGCGGGCGGCGTTGAAGACCTTCTCGAAGATGTACGGCACCGCGAGGAAGAACGTCGGCTTGAACGCGGCGAGGTCCGGCAGCAGGGCGGCCGCGTTCATCTGCGGCTGGTGGCCGAAGCGGACCTTGCCGCGGATCGCGGCGACCTGCACCATCCGCCCGAAGACGTGCGCGAGCGGCAGGAACAGCAAAGTCGCCGCTTCGTCGCCCTTCTTGGAGTGGAAGACCGGCTCCCAGCGCTCGATGACCGTGTCCGTCTCGTACATGAAGTTGCCGTGCGAGATGACACAGCCCTTGGGGCGGCCGGTCGTGCCCGAGGTGTAGATGATCGTCGCGATCGAGTCAGGCGTGACCGCCTGCCGGTGGCGGTGGACCACCTCGTCGTCGAGGTGGGCGCCGGCGTCGTACAGCTCCTGCACCGCGCCCGAGTCGAGCTGCCACAGCTGGTGCAGCCGCGGCAGCCGGTCGATGACCGTGGCGATCGTCATCGCGTGGTCCTCGTGCTCCACGACCGCGGCCGACACCTCGGCGTCGTACAGCGTCCAGAAGCACTGCTCGGCCGAGGAGGTGGGGTAGATCGGCACCACCTGGGCGCCGATCGTCCACAGTGCGAAGTCGAAGAGCGTCCACTCGTACCGGGTGCGGGACATGATCGCGACCCGGTCGCCGAACCGGATGCCGCGGGCGAGAAGGCCCTTGGCGAGGGCGAGCACCTCGTCCCGGAACTCGGCGGCGGTGACGTCCCGCCAGTGCCCGCTGTCGTCCTTGCGGCCGAGGGCGACGTGGAGCGGGTCCTCCTGGGCATGCTGGAAGACGACGTCGGCCAGGCCGCCCACCGGCGGTGCCAACGCCAACGGAGGGTTGGTGAACTCGCGCAAACCCCGCTCCCCGCTCCGAATGGCCTCGGCTGACGCTCCGCGCAGCGCCGTGAAAGCTACCCCAACCGCGTTTCGGACGGGAGGGGGCCGGAAATCGCCGGGCGCTCAGGTATGCACTGGTCAACGCCGGAAAATGCGCTCACATAGGGAAGGGTCGGACAGAAAACTGACGGTTGAGTAAGTTTCGGGCCCGTAATCTCCACCGAATCTGTACGACTGGATTACGCGGTAAGGGCCCTGTTGATCATGTCATCCCCTGCGTGCCGTCGTCTCCTGGGCCGGTTCCTCCGTCGCCTCCTCCGTCAGCGTGCGAGGGGCTGGAGGTGTCACCCCGGTCTCGGTCGCGGTCGGCCTCCTGACCAGCGCGAGGACCAGCCCCCCGGCCACGGCCGCCGTCGAGCCCGCCACCACCGCCACCGCGTCCAGCCCGCCGGCGAAAGCGGCGCGCAGCACGCCCTCCCCGAAGACGTCCCGCAGCGCCCCGGCACCGCCGCCCGCGAGGGTGTGGGCCGCATCCGCGGGCAGCGTGTCCTGCATCCGTGAGGTCAGCACCGTGCCGAACAGGGCGATGCCCAGGGCGTACCCCAGCTGCCGGAAGGTGTTCACCGCACCGCCCGCCATACCGGCCCGCTCCGGTGGTACGGCGGCCAGCGCCGCACCCGCGAGACCGGGCGACACCAGCCCCGTACCGGCACCCACCAGCACCAGGCCCGGTATCAGGGCGCTCGCCGTCGAGCCGGCGTCCAGCACCGCCATGCAGTACTGGCCCGCCCCGATCAGCAGCAGTCCGACGCCGATGGTGAGCCGCGCCGGCACCCCGTGAAGCAGCCGCCCGCCGGCCGCCGCCACCACGAACGACGCCAGCGACAGCCACAGGAAGACGGCCCCGCCGCGCACCGCGCTCATCCCCAGCAGGGTCTGCAACCAGATCGAGGTGTACGCCATGGCACCGAACGCCGCCGCGTTGAAGGCGAGAGCGCCCGCCATCACCCCCGAGAACGCCGGCCGCAGGAACAGCCGCGGATCCAGCAGCGGATCGGCGACCCGCCGCTCCACCACGAGGAAGCAGACCAGCGCCGACGCCGCCGCGGCGAACCACACCAGCGTCCCTGTCTCGCCCCACCCATGGCCTCCGGCCCGCACGGCCCCGTACGTCAGGGCCCCCGCGAACGCCACGAACGTCACCGTGCCCGCCCAGTCGATACGGCGACCCCGCGCGCCCCGCGACTCGGGCACCACCCGCAGCGTCAACCACACGGCAGCGACGCTCACCGGCAGATTGACGTAGAAGATCCACCGCCAGCCCGGCCCGTCGGTGAGCAGTCCGCCGGCGATCGGCCCCACCGCGGCCGCCGCCCCGCTGACCGCGCCCCACACACCGAGCGCGACCGATCGCCGCTTGCCCTGGTAGACGGAGCCGAGCAGCGGCAGCGTCGTGGCGAACATGGCCGCCGCGCCGATGCCCTGCAGTCCCCGGGCGGCGACCAGCATCCCCGGTCCGGTCGCCAGCCCGCACAGCAGCGACGCCACCGCGAAGACGACCACCCCGGCGACATGCACGCGCCGCCGCCCCAGCACGTCGGCCGCGGCCCCCACGCCCAGCAGCAGCGCGGCCAGGGCCAGCGCGTACCCGTCCATCACCCATTGCAGATCACTCAGCGAAGCGTCCAGCGCCCGCGCCATGTCCGGCAGCGCGACGATCGCGATCGTCACGTCCAGCAACAACATGAACGTGCCCAGGCACACTGCCGTGAGCGGCCCCCAGGTACGCATGTCCTCATCCCCTTCTGCGTGAGTTGCGTATGCCTCCGTACGATGGGCCGCGAGCGGGCGATCACGGCTCTGCGAGGCGTTCAAGCGCCGGAACCCGACAGGAGATAGTGCTGTGAAGATGGAATCCGACATCTTCGACGAGCTCGATCTGCAACTGCTCGACGCGCTGGAGGTGAACGCGCGGGCGTCGTTCGCCAGGCTCGGGGACGTGCTCGGCGTCTCCGACCAGACCGTCGCGCGCCGCTACCGCCGACTGTGCGCCGAGGGCGGCCTCAGGGTGGTCGCCGTGCGCGACGCCGTGCGCCTCGGCCAGGACCAGTGGACGCTCCGGCTGCGCTGCGTCCCGGACAGCGCCCAGGCCATCGCGGACGCCCTCGCCAAGCGGCCCGACACCAGCTGGATCGGCATCGCCTCCGGCGGCACCGAGGTCATCTTCGGCACGCGTCCGCGCAGCCCGGGCGACCGGGACGACCTCCTGCTCGGCAAGCTGCCGCGCACGCCGCGCGTTCTGGAGATCAGGGCCTACCAGCTACTGCACCGCTTCTACGGCGGGCCGACGGGCTGGCTCAGCAAGTTCAGGACGCTCACCGACGACCAGAAGGCCGCGTTGCGCAACGGCCCCGTCGCCGCCGGACCGGCCCGCATCGACCCGGAGGACGAGCCTCTCGTCGCCGCCCTGGAGCACGACGGACGCGCCGGCTACCCCGAACTCCAGCGCGCCACGGGCCGCTCGGAGTCGGCGGTCAAGCGCCGCCTCACCGCGCTGCTGGCGTCCGGGGCGGTGTACGTCGACGTGGAGTACAACTCCGAGACCATCGGCTTTCCGGTCGGCGCAGTCCTGTGGATCACCACCACCCCGGCCGCCCTGACCGCGGTGGGCGAGGCCCTCGCCACCCACGACGAGATCGCCCACGCCGCGGCGACGGCGGGGCCGTGCAGCATCGTGGCGACGGCGGTGGTGAGGAACACGGCGGACCTGTACGCGTATCTGAGCGGGCCCCTCGGACGGCTGGAAGGCGTGCAGCACGTGGAGTCGTCGGTGTTTCTGCGGCGTGTGAAGCAACTGACGTATCAGCGCCCGTCGCGCTGAAGCGCACCGCGCGCTAACGCCGGTGCAACCGGTCCCCGCCCGCCAGAATCGCCCCCGCCAACGCATCCGCGGCCCCCTGAGCCGCCGTCCGGCGCCGGCCGTGCACCAGCACGAAGTCGACCCGCCCCAGTTCCGGCAGCCCGGACCGCTCGGGCACCCGCACCAGACCCGGCGGAATCAGCCCCCGGGAGTGCGCCATCACGCCCAGCCCGGCCCGCGCCGCCGCGATCAGCCCGTTGAGGCTGCCGCTCGTGCACACGATCCGCCAGTCACGCCCCTGCCGCTCCAGCGCCTCCAGCGCGAGCGCCCTGGTGATGCCCGGTGGCGGATAGACGATCAGCGGCACCGGACGCTCCGGCTCCAGGCGCAGCCGCTCCGCGCCGATCCACACCAGCCGGTCGTGCCAGACCAGGTCGCCCCGACGATCCTCCGGCCGCCGCTTGGCGAGCACCAGGTCCAGCTTCCCGGCCTCCAGTTGCTCGTGCAGGGTGCCGGAGAGTTCGACCGTCAGCTCCAGGTCGACCTCGGGGTGGTCGTAGCGGAAGCCCTCCAGGATCTCCGGCAGCCGGGTCAGGACGAAGTCCTCGGACGCGCCGAAGCGGAGCCGGCCCCGCAGCCGGGTGCCGGTGAAGAACGCCGTCGCCTGTTCGTGCACCTCCAGGATCCGGCGGGCGAAGCCGAGCATCGCCTCGCCGTCCTCGGTCAGTTCCACGGAGTGCGTGTCCCGGGTGAACAGCGGTCGGCCGGTGACGTCCTCCAGGCGGCGCACGTGCTGGCTGACGGTCGACTGGCGCAGGCCGAGACGGCGGGCGGCCTGAGTGAAGCTCAGAGTCTGTGCCACCGCGAGGAAGGTACGCAGATGGGAGGGGTCGTACACGCTCTGAGCCTATCGCGGGTCATCACAAAACGTGATGACAGTCAGAGTGGTATGCCGGATTCCCGATCGCCGATCGCCGGAGGACGATGGAGAGGGCACGTCCGTGCCGGGAACCCGAAGTTCAGCGAAGCGACAGCCAGTACGACAGCGAAGTAGTGGAGCACAGTGAAACGCCTGCAATGGCCGCGTTGGATGCCGATCGACCCGTACATCCTGCTGCTGCTCGGGACCGTGGGCCTCGCGGCCCTGTTCCCGGCGCGCGGGACGGCCTCCGATGTGGCGTCCGGTGCCTCCACGGCCGCGATCGCCTTTCTGTTCTTCCTCTACGGCGCTCGGCTTTCCACCCGTGAGGCGATGGACGGTCTGAAGCACTGGCGGCTCCATGTCACCGTCCTGGCCTGCACCTTCGCTGTGTTCCCGCTGCTGGGACTGGCGGCGCGCGGGCTCGTCCCGGTGCTGCTGACCCATCCCCTCTACCAGGGCCTGCTCTTCCTCACGCTCGTCCCGTCGACCATCCAGTCGTCGATCGCCTTCACCTCGATGGCCCGGGGCAACGTGCCCGCCGCGATCTGCGCGGGCTCCTTCTCCTCGCTGGTGGGCATCGTCATCACCCCGCTGCTCGCGGCGGCCGTGCTCGGCGGCAGTGGGGGCGGCTTCTCCGCCGACTCGGTGGTCAAGATCGTGCTGCAGCTGCTGGTGCCGTTCGTCGCCGGGCAGTTGCTGCGCCGCTGGATCGGCGGCTTCGTGACCCGGCACAAAAAGGTCCTCGGGCTCGTCGACCGCGGCTCGATCCTGCTGGTCGTCTACACCGCGTTCAGCGCGGGCATGGTCCAGGGCATCTGGCACCAGGTGAGCCCGATACGGCTGGGCGGGCTGCTCGCCGTCGAGGCGGTGCTGCTGGCCGTGATGCTGCTGCTGACCTGGTACGGCGCCAAGGCGCTGCGCTTCGGTCGCGAGGACCGCATCGCGATCCAGTTCGCCGGCTCGAAGAAGTCCCTCGCCGCCGGGCTGCCCATGGCGAGCGTCCTGTTCGGCGCGCACGCCTCGCTGGCCGTCCTGCCGCTGATGCTGTTCCACCAGATGCAGCTGATGGTGTGCGCGGTCATCGCCAAGCGCCGGGCCCGCGACGCCGAGGCCCGCGAAGCCGCGGGCGCCGCCCCCGACCCGGTCACCGCGTCTGCGCCAGCCGCAGAGTCACGAACCGCGGTCGGTACAGGGACACGTTCCGGCTGAGCTGCGCCGCGGCGCCGCCCGACTCCAGCCAGTTGACGTCGTAGCTCAGGACGAGGCGTCCGTCGTCGCTCAACTCGGGGTGTGTCTGCGGGTTGTAGGCGGCGACCTGGCCGCCCTGCGGCAGCTGCGGGCTGAAGTCCTTCGTCGGCCCGTACCAAGGGCCGGCGGGGGAGCACGCCCAGTACGAGGTGACGGTCGTCAGCCCCTTCGTGCCCGCGGCCATCGTGAACAGGACGTACGTCCCCCGCACCCGCACCACCGAGAAGGCACTCCCCACCCCCCTGCGCTGCCCGTCCCCGAGCACCGCACGCGGCCGGGCACCCGCCCGGGCCCACTCGGAGCCGTTCCAGTACTGCCAGGCACCCGGCTCGGCGAGCCTGCCCTCGGGAACCCGCGCCACGTACGCGTGCGAGGCCGGCCGGGACGCGGCCTGACCGTCGTCGCCGCCGAAGACATACGTCCAGCCGTCCTCCTCGACCAGCGTCGTCCCGAACAGGACACGCCGGGAGGGGTCCGGCACCAACTGCTGGTCGAGAACCTTCACCACCGACTCGACCCGCAGGTCGGGCAGCGTGAGCGTGGCGACCTCGGTGGCGGTGGGCACGCCGAAGATCCAGGGCGGCTGCCCGGCCGTGCGCACCCACAGCAGCACCCGCAGCACCTGCTGCGACGAGCCGGGGGAGCGGGGCTCGACGCGGGCCGCGACCGGCCAGCGCCACTGGTTCGGGGCGGGGTCGGGGAAGAGCGGCGCGGCCAGCGTGCTCTCCAGGCGTCCGTCGCGCATGACGACCGCCGAGTTGCGCACCAGGGGAGCGGTCGCTTCCCGCCAGGTGTGGGACTCACCGAACGGGTTGGGCGGCGAGTACACCTGGCCGAGGTAGGTGTCCGAGAACAGCCACAGCATGCGGCCGTCCGGCAGCCGCACCGAGTGCGTGCCGTCACCGCCGGTCCAGTCGTCGGTGCGGGACGGGTTGTCGCCGTACCGGGAGAACTCGCCGTTGAGCCTGCCGTCGGCCGACCAGGCCGTGACGGACTGCGGTGCACACGCGCCACCGCCCTCCCGTTCGCCGTCGTCCGGGAGGGCGGTGAGCAGCACGGCTGCGAGAACCAGGGCCAGCAGAATGCCGAGGCCGGTTCCCTTGCGCTGCCGTGCTCGTGCGTCGTCGGGCACGCCCGGGACGTTAGTGGCCTCAGCGCACTTGGTCCATGGGCAGCCACAGGACGGTGTCGGAGGTGGCCGAAGACCTGCCGGTCGTGCGGGCCCGCGCCGCGGCTGTGAGCTCCGAGTCGCCGAGCGCCCGGTTCCACACGTGGACGTCGTCGATCGCGCCGGTCAGGAACGCCCTGCTGTCCATGCGCTGGCCGACATGCACGCCGAACGGCGAGTTACGGCTGACCGAACCGGCCACGTCCGTGGTGCTGATCGCCCTGCCGTCGACGAACAGCGTCAGCCGGCCGCCGCCGCGCCGCAGCGCGAGATGGTGCCACTCGCCGTCGTTGTGGGCGTCCCCGGCCCACACGGATGCCGTGCGCACCGTCCCGAAGCCCTCCCGGGTGGTGATCAGGCCGCGCACCCGGTCGTTGTCCGGCTCGCCTCGCAGCCAGATCTGGGGCTGGGTGCTGCCGATCCCGCCCATCCACAGGAACGGCTGCTCGCCGGAGGCTGCGGAATAGCGGAAGAACAGTGAGACCGTGAACTCACCCGTGCCGAGCGGGAGTCTGGACCGGTACGGCAGCCGCACGGCGTCGTTGTCGCCGTCGAACTCGAAGGCGTTGCCGAGCACGCCGTCCGTCACCTCGGGGCCGCCGAGGACCGTCGCGCGGGGTGCGCTCGGGGCGAGGTCCAAGGTGGTCGGATCGGCGCCGCGCCGCGGTCCGAGCCAGTCCTCGTTGAAGCGGGCGAAGCGGATCTCGTCGCGTGCGTCGACGGCCCCGCCCTCGTACATCAGGCCCACCGTGGACGCGTCCACGTCCACCATGTCGGAGTAGCCCGACCAGTCCCTGGTGACGACCTTGCCGCGGTCCGCGCTGTCCCAGGTGGCGCCGCCGTCGTACGAGGACCTGACCATCATGGTCCGCCGGCGGTCCGGGTCGCCGGGGGCGGACAGCAGCATCCGGTTGCCCAGGCGGAGCGTGGCGCCCTGGACCTGAGGCGTGTACAGGTCCGCAAGGCCGCGGAACGGGCCGGTGAAGGTGGAGCCGCCGTCCTTGCTGTACGTCTGGCTGCGATGGCCGAGATCGGTGCCGTCCTGTTCCCGGCCGCTGATCAGGATCGTGCCGTCCGTGCGCTCGGTGAGGGTCACCTCGGACGGCTTCTGCCGGAAGGTGCCGTCGGCCGCGGAGATGGGCCAGGAGTCGGTGGCGCCGACTTCCCAGCTGTCGCCGCCGTCGTCGCTGACGATGAGTGCGGCGTGGTTGGCGGTGACCCGACTGCCGTCCCAGGTCTCGGTGTTGACGCCGAAGACGAGACGGCCGGCGTGCTTGCCCTTGGTGAGCTGGATGCCGTGCACGGGGCCGGTGGCGTACCAGGAGTTCCACTCCTCCGGCAGTATCTGGTCGCTCAGATTGCGCGGCGCGGACCAGGTGGCGCCGTCGTCGTCGCTGTACTGCAGATGAGGGGTTCGATCACACGGCACGGTGCAACTGCCGCTGTCCGTACGGCCGGTGTTGTACGTTTCCGCCAGCAGGATGCGGCCGGTCTCGCGGTCCACGATCGGTGCCGGGTTGCCGTGCGTGTCGCCGGCGCCGTCGTTGACGACCTGGAGCGGCCCCCAGGTGCGGCCGCCGTCCGTGGACCGCTTGAGCACGATGTCGATGTCGGCGGCGTCGCCGCAGTTGAGCACCCGCCCCTCGGCGAACGCCAGCAGCGTGCCGTCCTTGGACTTCACGATCGCCGGAATGCGGAAGCAGGCGTACCCGGGATCCTGGGACGCCTTGAAGAGGACCTGCTGCTCGAACGACGGTGTCTTGGTGGCCGGTTGGGACTCGGCCGGACTTAATGTCGCGGCCGTCGCGAGTGTGGCGACGGCCGCGACGAGGGCAGCTCTGAGACGTGCGCGAACTCTTGAAGGCATGGTGCGGCCCGCCCCTTCATCGTCTGGTCATGCGTCCAGGCGTCCGAACATTCGGACATCCCACGTCCAAAGTGCGCGTCACAGACGTTAGTTGGGCTATCGCACACATCACAAGAACCGTGCACGTGTCACTCACGTATGGAGTACTGCTTTCCCTCGGTTGGCCCGCGCCTCGACGGCCACATGGGCCTCGGAGGCCTCCTCGGTGAGCGCGCGAGGTCCGCACGCGGGGAAAGGGCTGAGACGGGGCCCCTGCGGCGCAGGGGGCGCTCCCCGCCGTTCGGGGCCCCGCCACCGTGTCGCGGTGAGGCGGTCACCCCTGAGCGGCCGCGGTCCGCAGGGCGATGCGGTCCTCGCCCGCGTACACGTTCATGGAGCTGCCCCGCAGGAAGCCCACCAGCGTCAGCCCCGTCTCCGCGGCCAGATCCACCGCGAGCGACGAGGGCGCCGAGACCGCCGCGAGCATCGGGATCCCCGCCATCACGGCCTTCTGCGCCAGCTCGAAACTGGCCCGCCCCGACACCAGCAGGATCGTCCGGGACAGCGGCAGGTCCCCGCTCTGAAGGGCACGCCCGACCAGCTTGTCGACCGCGTTGTGCCGGCCCACGTCCTCCCGGATGTCCTGCAGCTCGCCGTCCTGAGTGAACAGGGCTGCCGCATGCAGGCCCCCGGTCCGGTCGAAGACCCGCTGGGCCGCGCGGAGCCGGTCGGGGAGGCTCGCGAGCAGTTCGGGTTCGACCCGGACCGGGGGAGTGTCGGCTATCGGCCAGCGGGCCGTCGTGCGGACCGCGTCGAGGCTGGCCTTGCCGCACAGACCGCAGGACGAGGTCGTGTAGACGTTCCGTTCGAGCGTGATGTCCGGGATCTTCACGCCCGGCGCGGTCCTCACGTCCACCACGTTGTACGTGTTGGAGCCGTCCTCCGTGGCGCCCGCGCAGTACACGATGTTCTGCAGGTCGCCCTGCTCGGCGAGGACACCTTCGCTGACCAGGAAGCCCGCCGCCAGCGCGAAGTCGTCGCCCGGAGTGCGCATGGTGATCGCGAGCGGCTTGCCGTTCAGCCTGATCTCGAGCGGTTCCTCGGCGACGAGCGTGTCCGGCCGCGTGGAGACGGCCCCGTCCCGGATGCGGATCACCTTGCGTCGTTCCGTGACTCGTCCCATGTCGTGTCTCAGCCCCGGTTCTGTACGTGCTGGTAGCCGAAGCGGCCCTTGATGCAGAGATTGCCGTGGGTCACCGGGTTGTCGTGCGGTGAGGTGACCTTCACGATTTCATTGTCCTGCACGTGGAGAGTGAGGTTGCAGCCCACTCCGCAGTACGCGCACACGGTGGTCGTCTCCGTCTGCGCCGACTCGTCCCACGTGCCTGCCGCCCGCATGTCGAACTCCGACTTGAAGGACAGGGCCCCCGTCGGGCACACCTCGATGCAGTTCCCGCAGTACACGCACGCCGAATCGGTCAGCGGGGCGTCGTGCTCGACCGCGATCCGGGCGTCGAAGCCGCGGCCTGCGACGGAGATCGCGAAGGTGTTCTGCCACTGGTCGCCACATGCGTCCACGCACTTGTAGCAGAGGATGCACTTGTCGTAGTCACGCACGTACAGATCGTTGTCGACCTTGGGCTCCTCGCCCAGGCGGGCCGCGTCCGGGCCGAAGCGGTCCGGTTTCGCCTCGTACTCCTTGATCCATTCAGCGACTTGTGGAGTCGTCGACAAGTCGACCGAGGATGCGAGGAGTTCGAGGACGACCTTACGGCTGTGACGCGCCCTTTCAGTGTCGGTACGCACCTCCATGCCGGGCTCGGCCCTGCGGGAGCAGGCCGGGACCAGCGTGCGGGAGCCCTCCACCTCGACGACACACACCCGGCAGGCGTTCTTGGGTGTGAGTGTGTCGCCTTGGCAGAGGGTCGGCACGTCCTTTCCGGCGGACCGGCACGCGTCGAGGATCGTCGAGCCCTCGGGAGCGCGCACCGGCTCGCCGTCGATCGTGAACTCCAGCACCCGGCGCGGGATCCCCAGCGGTATTGCGGTCATTCGTACGCCCCCAGACGGTCGATGGCGGATTCCACGGCGTTCCACGCGGTCTGCCCCAGACCGCAGATCGAGGCGTCCCGCATCGCGCGGCCGACCTCCCTGAGCAGGGCGATGTCATCGGCGGCCGCCGCACCCGTGCGCTGGACGATCCGATGCAGCGCCTCCTCCTGCCGTACGGTCCCGACCCGGCACGGCACGCACTGCCCGCACGACTCGTCGCGGAAGAACTCGGCGATCCGCAGCAGCAGCCTGGGCAGCGGGACCGTGTCGTCGAAGGCCATGACCACACCCGAACCGAGCGTCGTGCCCGCCTCCCGCGTGCCCTCGAAGGTCAGCGGGATGTCCAGCTCGTCGGCCCGTACGAAGCCGCCCGCCGCCCCGCCCAGCAGCACCGCCCGCAGCCCGTCCCGCGCCCCGGCCAGCTCCAGCAGCTCACCGAGGGTCGCGCCGAACGGGAGCTCGTAGATGCCCGGCCGCGCGACACTCCCCGACACGCAGAACAGCTTCGGGCCGGTGGACCTCCCCGTCCCGATCGCCGCGTACGCCGGTGCTCCCATGGTCAGGATCGGCAGGACGTTGACCAGCGTCTCCACGTTGTTCTCGACCGTCGGCTTGCCGAACAGGCCCTTCTCCACCGGGAACGGCGGCTTCGAGCGCGGCTCGCCGCGGTAGCCCTCGATGGAGTTGAAGAGAGCCGTCTCCTCGCCGCAGATGTACGCACCCGCCCCCCGGCGGATCTCGATGTCGAAGGCGTATCCCTGGCCGAGGATGTCGTCCCCGAGCAGTCCGCGGGCGCGTGCCTGAGTGAGGGCGTGTTCCAGGCGGTGCAGGGCGCGTGGGTACTCGCCGCGCAGGTACAGGTATCCCTGGTGCGCGCCGGTGGCGTACGCCGCGATGGTCATGGCCTCGACCAGCGCGTACGGGTCGCCCTCCATGATCACGCGGTCCTTGAAGGTGCCCGGCTCGGATTCGTCGGCATTGCAGACGACGTAGTGGGGATGGTCGGGCTGCGACGCCGTGGCCTGCCATTTGCGGCCCGTGGGGAAGGCGGCGCCGCCACGCCCGACCAGGCCGGAGTCGGTGACCTCGCGGATGACTCCGGCGGGGCCCAGTTCGAAGGCCCGGCGCAGGGCGGTGTAGCCGCCGTGGGCGCGATAGTCGTCCAGCGACGACGGGTCGACGACGCCGACGCGCCGCAGGAGAGTCAGTGAGGGATCTCCGGCCTGGGGCACCGCCAGCGCCGCCGGCGGCTCCTCGGGCGCCGAGTCCGGTGCGCTCGCGGCGAGGACGGCGTCGTGCACGGTCGCCGGCGCCGAGACCGCCGTACGCACCGGATCGCCGGCCTTGATCGCGAGCGCCGCCGGAGCCCGTTCGCACAGGCCCAGACAGGGGCTGCGCTGCACGCTCACTCCGCTGCCCGGGCCGAGCCGCGCCTCGATCCCGGCGCACAGCTCGCTCGCCCCGGCCGCCGCGCACGCGAGGTCCGTGCAGACGTGGAGCACGGTGGCGGGGCGCGGCTTGACCGAGAACATGGCGTAGAAGGTGGCGACGCCGTACGCCTCCGCCGGCGGCACGGTCAGCCGCCGGCACAGGTAGTCGAGGGCGCCGTCGCTGATCCAGCCGATCCGGTCGTTGATCGCGTGCAACCCCGGCAACAGCAGGTCGCGGCGGTCCCGGGCCTCCCGGCCGCCCCGGGCCCACCTCAGGTCCGCGTCGGAGCGGTCGGCGCCCTCCCAGGAGGACTCCGGCGGGCCGAGCAGGGCGTCGACGGCGGCCCGTTCGTCGTCCGTCGGTTTGCTGTCGCCGAAGTGCAGGTCCACTTATGTCACCTCACGATGGTCGCGACGGGGAGCTTCTCGATCCGGATCGCCGACGCCTTGAACTCCGCCGTCCCCGCGATCGGGCAGTTCGCCTCGATCGTCAGCTGGTTGGTGTCCACCTCGTCGGGAAAGTGCATGGTCATGAAGGCGAGCCCGGGCCGCAGCGCGGTGTCGATCCACACCGGCGCGACGACCGAGCCGCGCCGTGAGCTCACCCGGACCTCCTCGCCGACGACGACCCCGTACCGCTCGGCGTCCTCCGGGCACAGCTCCACGAACTCGCCGCGCCGCAGCGGGGAGGCGAAACTCCCGCTCTGGACACCGGTGTTGTACGAGTCGAGCCGTCGCCCGGTGGTGAGCCGGATCGGGAACTCCTCGTCGGTGAGGTCGACCGGCGGATCGTGCTGGACGATCCCGAACGGCGCCGGCATCCCGCGCCGGCCCGGGTCCGGCTCCCACAACCGGCCGTGCAGATAGGTCGGTTCCAGCTGCTCCGTGCTCGGACAGGGCCACTGGATGCCCTGCTCCTCCTCCAGGCGTTCGTACGTCATCCCGTAGTGGTCCGGCGACACCGACCTGAGCTCGTTCCAGACCGCCTCGGCGTCGGCGTACTTCCACTCGTGGCCGAGCCTGGCCGCCAGCTCGCAGATGATGTCGATGTCCTCGCGCGCCTCGCCGGGCGGGGTGACCGCCCGCCGGACCCGCTGGACCCGCCGTTCACTGTTGGTGGTGGTGCCCTCGGTCTCGGCCCAGCCGGCGGTGGCCGGAAGGACGACGTCCGCCAGCTCGGCCGTCTTCGTCAGGAAGATGTCCTGTACGACGAGGAAGTCCAGCTGCCGCATCCGCCGTACGGCCTGCTCGCTGTCCGCCTCCGACTGCGCCGGGTTCTCGCCGATGCAGTAGACCGCCTTGAGCGTGCCCTCCTCCATCGCCTCGAACATCTCGGTGAGGTTGAGGCCGTAGTGCGGCTGGATGACGGTGTTCCAGGCGGACTCGAACTTCAGGCGGGTGTCGGAGTCGAGGATGTCCTGGAAGCCGGGCAGGCGGTTGGGGATGGCGCCCATGTCGCCGCCGCCCTGCACGTTGTTCTGCCCGCGCAGGGGCTGCAGGCCCGAGCCGTACCGCCCCACATGGCCCGTCAGCAGGGACAGGTTGATCAGCGCGCGCACGTTGTCGGTGCCGTTGTGGTGCTCGGTGATGCCGAGGGTCCAGCACAGCTGGGCGCGCTCGGCGCGGGCGTAGGCGTGGGCCAGCTCACGGATGGCGGCGGCCGGTACGCCCGTCACCTTCTCCGCGAGGGACAGCGTCCACGGCTCGACGAGCGCCTTGTACTCCTCGAAGCCGCTGGTGGCCCGCTCGATGAAGGCCTCGTTGGCCAGTCCGGCGTGGATGATCTCGCGGCCGATCGCGTGCGCCATCGGGATGTCGGTGCCGACGTTCAGCCCGAGCCAGCTCTCCGCCCACTCGGCGGTGGAGGTGCGGCGCGGGTCGACGGCGTACATGCGGGCGCCGTTCCTGATCCCCTTCAGCGCGTGCTGGAAGAAGATCGGGTGCGCGAAGCGGGCGTTGGAGCCCCACATCACGATGACGTCGGTGTGCTCGATCTCCTCGTACGAGGAGGTGCCCCCGCCCGAGCCGAAGGCCGCCGACAGGCCGGCCACGCTGGGCGCGTGGCAGGTGCGGTTGCAGGAGTCGACGTTGTTGGTGCCCATCACGACACGGGCGAACTTCTGGGCGACGTAGTTCATCTCGTTGGTGGCCCGGGCGCAGGAGAACATGCCGAACGCGCCGCGGGCCGCCGCGAGGCCGCGCGCCGCGCGGTCCAGCGCCTCCTCCCAACTTGCCTGCCGCAACGGCTCGTCGCGGGAGTCCCGGACGAGCGGGTGCGTCAGCCGGGTGTACGTCTTCGGAGTACGGTCGCGTTTGCTCATACGGCGCTCCTCATGCGGCGCTCCTCAGTGCGAGCAGGTCCGAGATGGCGTGGACGGTGCGCAGGGTGGGCACCTCCACGCCGGTGATCTCCGCCAACTCGACGACCGCCGCGAGGAGTACGTCGAGTTCGAGCGGCTTGCCGCGCTCCAGGTCCTGGAGCGTGGAGGTGCGGTGGTCGCCGACCCGCTCGGCGCCCGCGAGGCGGCGCTCGATGGAGACGCCGACCTCGCAGCCGAGGGCCTCGGCGACCGAGAGCGTCTCGGTCATCATGATCTCGATGACCTTGCGGGTGCCGCCGTGCAGGCACATCTGCCGCATGGTGGCGCGGGCCAGCGCGCTGATCGGGTTGAAGGAGATGTTGCCGAGCAGTTTGAGCCAGATGTCGTTGCGCAGGTCCGGCTCCACCGGGCACTTCAGGCCACCGGCGATCATGGCCTCGCCGAGGTCGAGACAGCGCCTGGACACGCTGCGGTCGGGCTCGCCGACGGAGAACCGGGTGCCTTCCAAGTGCCGTACGACACCGGGTCCTTCGAGTTCGGTCGCGGCGTACACGACACAGCCGATGGCCCGTTCGGGCGCGAGCACCGCACTGACCGCGCCGTCCGGGTCCACACTTTCTATGCGGTGGCCGTCGTAGCGGCCGCCGTGGCGGTGGAAGTACCACCAGGGGATGCCGTTCTGGGCGGCCACGACCGCTGTGGTGTCGTGCAGAAGGGGCTCGACGAGCGGCCCGCACGCCGCGTACGAGTTGGCCTTCAGGCCCAGGAAGACGTAGTCGACCGGACCGACTTCGGCCGGGTCGTCGGTCGCGTGTGCGCGGGCGGTGAAGTCGCCGCGCGGACTGAGCACCCGCACCCCGTGCTGCCTCATGGCCGCGAGGTGCGGTCCACGGGCGATGAGGTGCACGTCGGCGCCTGCGCGATGGAGCGCGGCTCCGACGTAGGCGCCGATGGCACCGGCGCCGAGGACTGCAACTTTCACTTCGGAACGCTCCGTTCGGTCGAGGGAGTACCGCGGAGGTGACTGGGAAAGGTCCGACAGCAGTGAAACCGTCGAATCCTGTCGAC
Source organism: Streptomyces sp. NPDC012935 (assembly GCF_042900345.1). Classification (NCBI taxonomy): domain Bacteria; kingdom Bacillati; phylum Actinomycetota; class Actinomycetes; order Kitasatosporales; family Streptomycetaceae; genus Streptomyces; species Streptomyces sp. NPDC012935. The sequence goes on along the minus strand of NZ_JBIBBC010000001.1, from coordinate 839,033 downwards.
GGAATATTGTCTACAGTATGGATAGTGGGTCAGCAAGGGTTCGCGCACGCACCCGCCTGTTCCCGTGCCATCCCGCGGCTTCCCGGACGGTGTTCGACCGTTCGTCGCGTGCTGCATACCGCTCACCGCATACGGTCGACGTGCCGCCTTCTCAACTTCCCTCCTGCTCCCTACCGTTCGGGATCATGAGTCCACCGGTCGCACCCCCGGGATGGAGCCGCTGGCTGGTTCCGCCCGCCGCTCTGTCGGTCCATCTGTCCATCGGCCAGGCCTACGCCTGGAGCGTGTTCAAGCCGCCGCTCGAATCCGCCCTCGGCCTCAGCGGCACGCAGAGCGCGCTGCCGTTCCAGCTCGGCATCGTCATGCTCGGTCTGTCGGCCGCGTTCGGCGGCACGCTGGTGGAGCGCAACGGGCCGCGCTGGGCGATGACGGTCGCCCTGATCTGCTTCTCGTCCGGCTTCCTGCTCTCCGCACTGGGCGCGGCCACCGAGCAGTACTGGCTGATCGTTTTCGGCTACGGCTTCGTCGGCGGGATCGGCCTCGGCATCGGCTACATCTCCCCGGTCTCGACGCTGATCAAGTGGTTCCCGGACCGGCCCGGCATGGCCACCGGCATCGCCATCATGGGCTTCGGCGGCGGCGCGCTCATCGCCTCGCCCTGGTCGGCGCAGATGCTGGAGTCGTTCGGCAGCGACAGCTCCGGGATCGCGATGGCGTTCCTGGTGCACGGACTGTCGTACTCCGTCTTCATGCTGCTCGGCGTGCTGCTGGTCCGGGTGCCGCGCACCGAGAAGCCGGTCGGCGACGGGCCCGGCGTGTTCGACGGACCGCAGGTGTCCGCCCGCAACGCCGTGCGCACCCCGCAGTTCTGGTGTCTGTGGATCGTGCTCTGCATGAACGTGACCGCGGGCATCGGCATCCTGGAGAAGGCCGCCCCGATGATCACGGACTTCTTCGCGAACACCTCCACACCGGTGTCGGTGTCGGCCGCCGCCGGCTTCGTCGCCCTGCTGTCCGCCGCCAACATGGCGGGCCGGATCGGCTGGTCGTCGACCTCCGACCTGATCGGACGCAGGAACATCTACCGCCTCTACCTGGGCGTGGGCGCGCTGATGTACGGGCTGATCGCGCTGGCCGGCGACTCGTCGAAGCCGCTGTTCATCCTGTGTGCGCTGGTGATCCTCTCCTTCTACGGCGGCGGCTTCGCGACGATCCCCGCCTATCTGAAGGACCTCTTCGGCACCTACCAGGTGGGCGCCATCCACGGGCGGCTGCTCACCGCCTGGTCCACGGCCGGCGTCCTCGGACCGCTGATCGTGAACTGGATCGCCGACCGGCAGGAGGAGGCGGGCAAGGACGGCTCGTCCCTGTACACGATGTCCCTGTTCATCATGATCGGGCTGCTCGCCGTCGGCTTCGTCGCCAACGAGCTCGTCCGCCCCGTCGACCCCCGCCACCACGTCCCGTCCCCCACTTCCGCCCCGGCGTCGAAGGAGGCCGCAGATGTCCAGCGACAGCAGTCCGCCTAGCCGGCGGGGCCTGATCGCCTTCGCCTGGGTGTGGGTGGGGGTACCGCTCGCGTACGGGATCTACGAACTCGTACAGAAGGCGACGCAGCTGTTCACCGGGTAGGCGTTCGAATGCTGTTCGGGCGTCCGATGGTCTGATAGAAGCCCACAACACGGGCGCCCGATTCCTGTGGCATCACTTGCAGCCGTACCCGCGAGTCACTGATCAGACTGGTGAATCCCGCTACCCGATGTTCGAGGGGACCACCATCGATGAACGGCTCGCGCATCGCCGCAGTCGGCCACTATCAGCCCGCCAGGGTGCTCACCAACGAGGAGCTGGCGGGCATGGTCGACACCAGTGACGAGTGGATCACATCCCGGGTCGGCATTCGAACGCGCCACATCGCCGGGCCCGACGAGCCCGTCGACGAGCTGGCCGCGCACGCCGCTGCCAAGGCGCTCGCGGCGGCGGGCCTCACGCCCGCCGACATCGACCTGGTCCTGGTCGCCACCTCCACCGCCATCGACCGCTCCCCGAACATGGCCGCCCGCGTCGCGGCCCGCATCGGCGTCCCGTCTCCCGCCGCGATGGACATCAACGTCGTCTGCGCCGGGTTCACCCACGCCCTGGCCACCGCCGACCACGCCGTACGGGCGGGAGCCGCGGCCCGCGCGCTGGTGATCGGCGCCGACAAGATGTCCGACGTGACCGACTGGAGCGACCGTACGACCTGTGTGCTGGTCGGCGACGGGGCCGGCGCGGCCGTCGTGGAGGCGTCCGGCGACGCCCGCATCGGGCCGGTGCTGTGGGGTTCGGTGCCCGAGATGGGGCACGCGGTGCGCATCGAGGGGCAGCCCGCGCGGTTCGCGCAGGAGGGGCAGAGCGTCTACCGCTGGGCGACGACGCAGCTGCCGGCCATCGCCCGCCGGGCCTGCGAGCGGGCCGGCCTCGCACCCGCGGACCTCGCCGGGGTCGTCCTGCACCAGGCCAACCTGCGCATCATCGAGCCGCTCGCCGAGAAGCTCGGCGCGGTCAACGCCGTGGTCGCGCGGGATGTGTCCGAGTCCGGCAACACCTCGGCGGCGAGCATTCCGCTGGCGCTGTCCAAGCTCGTGGAACAGGGGCGGATCTCGACGGGGGACCCCGTGCTGCTCTTCGGCTTCGGTGGCAACCTGTCGTACGCCGGGCAGGTCGTGCGCTGCCCCTGATGCCGGTGTGATGTGGCCGACTCCCCGCTTCCCTGGCCTTTGTGCGCCGTAGACTGTAGACGAAAGACAATTGATACTGGCTTTCCGTGACGGTCGGCTACGCGACGCAGTCGCCCGGTGATCGCCCAGGAGGGGACCGATGTTGTCGACAGGACTGCCGCAGGGTGCGGTGCCCAAGCTCGAACGGCCCGGCCCGCTGCGCGACCGCGTCTACGAGGCGCTGCTCGAACTCATCACGACCCGCGCCCTCCAGCCGGGCCAGCATCTGGTCGAGAGCGAACTGGCAGGTCACCTCGGCGTGTCCCGGCAGCCGGTGCGCGAGGCGCTGCAGCGCCTGAACACCGAGGGCTGGGTCGATCTACGGCCCGCGCAGGGCGCGTTCGTGCACGAGCCGACGGAGGAGGAGGCCGACCAGCTCCTCACCGTCCGCACCCTCCTGGAGGCCGAGGCGGCCCGCCTCGCCGCCGCCCGCGCCGACAGCGCCGGCATCGCAGCCCTGGAGCACCTGTGCGCGGAGGGCGAGAACGCCGTCGCCGCCGACGACGTGGACGCCGCCGTCGCGCTCAACGCCCGCTTCCACGCGAAGATCATGGAGCTCGCCGGCAACGCGGTCCTCGCCGAGCTGGCGGCCCAGGTCGACCGGCGCGTGCGCTGGTACTACACGCCGGTCGCCCGTCAGCGCGGGGAGCAGTCCTGGATCGAACACCGCGGCATGATCGCCGCGATCACCGACCGGGACGAGCAGGGCGCCACGCAGCTGATGCGGGAGCACACCGAGCACACGCGACGGTCGTATCACGACAGGGGCAAGTCCTGAGCGCTGCCGCGGAGTTCAGTACTGCGTGGTGTTGCCCGTGGCATCCGTGCGCGGACTCGCGAGCTGGATCCACGTGCCCATCTCCCGCTGCTCGATGCGGGTGACGTTGGCGGCGAGCATTTGATCCCGGATCCCCGGGTCGGCGTACGGCTCGGCGCCGGTGTAGTAGAGGCGGCGTTCCGCCTCGACCGCCTCGCGGGCCTCGCTGAAGCGCAGGTAGTCGTCCTGCCAGTGGAAGACGGACCGCAGGCCCGTGATCACCACGACGGCGCCGCCAAGGATCGCGGGCACCTCGGCGGTCCCGGGTGAGATGACCGCCGACACCGGGATCGAGGCGGAGACGAGCAGCAGCAGGGTCTCGGTGAGCCGGAAGTTGCGACGGGCCCTGATGGCGGCGCGGTGGTACCAGTCGTACGACCCGTTCGCCACGCGCATCGCATAGCCGGGACCGCTGTCGGGCGATGAGCCGCCGGACCTCGGGGGAGTGGCGGGGACGGGTAGGTGGGGCCTGGCCGGAACAGGTGGTGACGGCGTGCCGTCGGCGCTGTCCGCGGCCTGAGCCGATGCCGGTTCGTCGGGCGAGGTTCCCTGAGCCATTCGCGCTCCCCCCAAAGCACTGCTGCTGGAGGGACAGGGTAGCCAACCGGCCCCTTCCGCGCGGCACTTGCGCGCCCTCGGCGCACCGAGACCGTCGGCGGCACACGTCGTACCGATCTCGTCTTTGTCCTGTGAGTGGAGAAAGTTGATGGCAATCTCTGCGCAACTTCTTCCCAGCCCCGGCGCTCACTGCTACGTTCCCCTCGAAAGCAGGCCGCGGACGTGGCCGAAACCCGGCGCGTACAGGCCGATTGAGGCGGGGAGGGGCTCGTGAGACGCATGACGGCACGACCCGCGAACGGTCACCAGGCCAAGCTGCTCAGGCTGCTGCGCGACGGCGGACCCAACTCCCGGGCCCAGCTGGGCGATCAGATCGACCTCTCGCGGTCCAAGCTGGCCGTCGAGGTGGACCGCCTGCTGGAGACCGGGCTGGTCGTGGCCGACGGACTCGCCGCCTCGCGCGGTGGGCGCCGCTCCCACAACGTCCGGCTCAATCCCGGGCTGCGTTTCCTCGGCGTCGACATCGGCGCGACCTCGGTCGACGTCGCCGTCACCAACGCCGAGCTGGAAATCCTCGGCCATGTCAACCAGCCCATGGACGTTCGCGAGGGCCCGGTCGCGGTCTTCGAGCAAGTCCTGTCCATGGCAGCGAAGTTGAGGGCCTCGGGGCTCGCGGAAGGGTACGACGGCGCCGGCATCGGCGTCCCGGGACCGGTCCGCTTCCCCGAGGGCGTCCCGGTCGCTCCGCCGATCATGCCGGGCTGGGACGGCTTCCCCGTGCGGGAGGCGCTCAGCCAGGAACTCGGCTGCCCGGTCATGGTCGACAACGACGTGAACCTCATGGCGATGGGGGAGCAGCACGCGGGCGTCGCACGCTCCGTGGGCGACTTCCTCTGCGTCAAGATCGGCACCGGCATCGGCTGCGGCATCGTCGCGGGGGGCGATGTCCACCGGGGCGTCACGGGCAGCGCGGGCGACATCGGGCACATCCAGGCCGTGCCCGACGGCCGCCCCTGCGCCTGCGGCAACCGGGGCTGTCTGGAGGCCCACTTCAGCGGGTCGGCCCTCGCCCGGGACGCCGTCGAGGCGGCCCAGCAGGGTCGGTCGGAGGAACTCGCCTCGCGGCTGGAGGCGAACGGCACCCTGACCGCGGTCGACGTCGCCGCCGCGGCCGCCGCGGGCGACGCCACCGCGCTCGACCTGATCCGCGAGGGCGGCAACCGCGTCGGCCAGGTCATCGCCGGACTCGTCAGCTTCTTCAACCCCGGCCTGGTGGTGATCGGCGGCGGGGTGACCGGCCTCGGCCACAACCTGCTCGCCGCGATCCGCACCCAGGTCTACCGCCAGTCGCTGCCCCTGGCGACCGGCAACCTGCCGATCGTCCTGGGGGAGTTGGGTCCCACCGCCGGAGTCATCGGCGCGGCCCGGCTCATCAGCGACCACCTGTTCTCACCCGCGTAAGCCGCCTACGTCGTACGGCTCCCGCGCACAGCACTCCGCACCGCCCTGCTCTGCCCCGCACAGCACCGCGCTTCGCTCCGCCCTGCCCTGAACCGGCCCGCACGCCCGCCAAGGGGACCTCATGGCATCAGAACCACCCCTGCTCAGCATGTCCGGCATCACCAAGTCGTTCCCCGGAGTCCGCGCCCTCGACGGTGTCGACCTCGACGTCCAGGCCGGTGAAGTGCACTGTCTGCTCGGTCAGAACGGCGCCGGCAAGTCCACGCTCATCAAGGTCCTGGCCGGCGCCCACCAGCCCGACACCGGCACCATCCGCTGGCGCGGCGAGGAGGTCACCCTCCGCTCGCCGATCGCCGCCATGCGCCTCGGCATCGCCACCATCTACCAGGAACTCGACCTGGTGGAGCACCTGTCGGTGGCCGAGAACGTCCACCTCGGCCATGAACCGACGGCCGCCGGGTTCGTCGTACGCGGAAAGGTCGCGCGGACGTCGACAGCGCAGCTGCTGAAGCGGCTCGGGCATCCCGAGATCGACCCCGCCCGCCTGGTCGGGGAGTTGTCGGCGGCCCAGCAGCAGATCGTCTCCATGGCACGGGCGCTGTCCCACGACGTACGGCTGATCGTGATGGACGAGCCGTCCGCGGCCCTGGACCCGGACGAGGTCGACAACCTCTTCCGCATCGTCGGCGACCTCACCGCCGCCGGAGTCGCCGTCGTCTACATCTCGCACCGGCTGGAGGAGATCCGCCGGATCGGCGACCGGGTGACGGTGCTGAAGGACGGGCGCGCAGTCGCGGGCGGGCTCCCCGCGAAGAGCACGCCGACGCGCGAGGTCGTGGCGATGATGACGGGGCGCAATGTCGAGTACGTCTTCCCCGAGCGGCCGGCGCAGGACGCGGCCGGGGAGCCGCTGCTGGAGGTGCGCGGGCTCGCCCGGGACGGCGAGTTCGAGCCGCTCGACCTGACCGTGCGGCCCGGGGAGATCGTCGGGCTTGCCGGCCTGGTGGGCTCGGGGCGCTCGGAGATCCTGGAGACGATCTACGGGGCCAGGAAGCCAACGGCCGGTCAAGTCCTCGTGGACGGGCGGGCGTTGCGGCCCGGCAGTGTGCGGGCCGCCGTGCGCGCCGGGCTCGGGCTCGCCCCCGAGGAGCGCAAGGCGCAGGCGCTGCTGATGCTGGAGTCCGTCACCCGCAACGTGTCGGTCTCGTCCATGTCCCGCTTCTCGCGCGGCGGCTGGATCGACCGGTCCGCCGAACTGGGGGCGGCACGGGCCGCGACCCGCGAACTGTCGCTGCGGCCCGACAACCCGTCCGTGCCGGTGCGCACGCTCTCCGGCGGCAACCAGCAGAAGGCCGTCCTGGCCCGCTGGCTGCTGCGGGGCTGCCGCGTCCTGCTGCTCGACGAACCCACCCGCGGCGTCGACGTCGGCGCCCGCGCCGAGCTGTATGCCGTGGTCCGGCGCCTGGCCGACGAAGGCCTCGCCGTGCTCCTGGTCTCCAGTGAAGTGCCCGAAGTGCTGGGCCTCGCCGATCGCGTCCTGGTGCTGCGCGAGGGCCGTGTCGTACACACGGCTCCCGCGCGCGAACTCGACGAACACCGCGTACTCGACCTCGTCATGGAAGGAAGCCCGGCGTCATGACGCAGCACGCCTCCCCGCCCCGGGACAGCACCGGCAAGGTGCAGTCGGCCGGAGCACCGCCCGCCTGGCGGGGCCTGATGGCCCGCGCCGACGTGCGCACGCTCTCCCTGCTCGGCGTCCTCGCCGCGCTCATCGTCATTGGCGGCATCACCAAGCCGGACGAGTTCCTGGACACCCGCAACCTGCAACTCGTCCTCACCCAGGCCTCCGTGATCGGCGTCGTCACCGTCGGCATGACCTTCGTCATCATCTCCGGCGGCATCGACCTGTCCGTCGGCGCGATCGTCGCGCTCGCCTCGGTGTGGGCGACGACGGTCGCGACCCAGGAGTACGGCTTCGCCGGCATCCTCTTCACGGCGGTGATCGTCGGCGTGGGGTGCGGGCTGGTCAACGGGATGCTGATCGCGTACGGCGCGATGGTCCCGTTCATCGCCACGCTCGCCATGCTGGCGTCCGCGCGCGGTCTGGCCCTCCAGATCACCGACGGCAAGACGCAGATCGTCACCATTCCCTCGGTCCTCGACCTCGGCGAGCGCGACGCGTACGTGCTCGGCATCCCGCCGCTGGTCATGGTGTTCGCGGTTGTGACGGTCATCGGCTGGCTGGTGCTGAACCGTACGACCTTCGGGCGGCGCTCGGTCGCCGTCGGCGGCAACGCGGAGGCCGCGCGGCTCGCCGGCATCGACGTCCGCCGCCAGCGGCTCTACCTCTATCTGCTGTCCGGACTGTGCTGCGGCATCGCCGCCTTCCTGCTGATCATCCTGTCCGGCTCCGGTCAGAACACCAACGGCAACCTCTACGAACTCGACGCCATCGCCGCCGCGATCATCGGCGGCACCCTGCTCACGGGAGGCCGCGGCACCATCGTCGGCTCCGTCCTCGGCGTCCTGATCTTCACGACGATCACCAACATCTTCGCCCTGAACAACCTGCAGAGCGACGTCCAGCAGATCGCCAAGGGCGCGATCATCGTCGCCGCCGTGCTGGTCCAGCGCCGTACCGCAAGCACGACCTGAGGGTCGTCCCGCTTCCGCTCCGCACGACCTGAGGAAAGGGTTCACCGCCATGCCAGAGCTCACCAGTCGCAGAGGGCTGTTGTTCGGATCCGCCGCCGTAGGAGCCGGTGCCCTCCTCGCGGGTTGCACGAGCAACGAGTCCAAGGACGAGCCGGCCGCGAACGACCAGCCGGCCGCCGACGACAAGCCCGGCAAGCAGGTCACCATCGGCTTCGCCGGACCGCAGGCCGACCACGGCTGGCTCAACGCCATCAACGACAACGCCAAGAGCCGGGCGAAGAAGTACTCCGACGTCACCCTGGAGATCACCGAGGGCTCCAACGACACCGCCGCCCAGATCGGCCAGATCGAGACGCTGATCAACAAGAAGGTCGACGTGCTGGTGGTGCTGCCCGCCGACGGCAAGGCGCTCACCCAGGTCGGCCTGAAGGCGATGCGCGCCAACATCCCGGTCATCAACCTCGACCGGATCTTCAACACCCCGCAGGCGTACCGCTGCTGGATCGGCGGCGACAACTACGGCATGGGCCTCAACGCCGGCCACTACATCGGCGAGAAGCTCAAGGGGAAGTCCGGCGCCAAGGTCATCGAACTCGCAGGCCTGGACAACCTGGAACTGACCAAGCAGCGCACCCAGGGCTTCGACGACGCGCTGAAGAACTACCCGAACATCCAGAAGGTGGCCCGCCAGGCCGCCGAGTTCACGGTCGAGTCCGGCCAGGCCAAGATGGCCCAGCTCCTGCAGGCCCAGTCGAAGTTCGACGCGCTGTGGAACCACGACGACGACCAGGGCGTGGGCGCGCTGAGGGCCATCGAGCAGGCCGGGCGCGACGACTTCCTGATGGTCGGCGGCGCCGGCGCCCTGTCCGCCTTCCAGGCCATCAAGCAGGACGACGGCGTCCTCAAGGCCACCGTCCTGTACCCGCCGACCATGGCCGCGTCCGCCATCGACCTGGCCCGCGCGCTCGGCCAGGCCAAGGGCGTGAGCGGCATGGCCGAGTTCGAGATCCCGGCCTCGATCACGCTCTACTCGGCGGTCGTCGACAAGGCCAACGTCGACCAGTACATGCCCACCGGCTTCAAGTGATCCACCCCGCACCCCCCACGTGCGCCACCCCGACCAGGACGAGGAGGACACCCACATGGGACAGCCGCAGCAGCAGTCAGAAGGGACCGAGGCAGGTAAGCCACCCTTGCGCGTCGGCATGGTCGGCTACGCCTTCATGGGTGCCGCGCACTCCCAGGGCTGGCGCACCGCGGGCCGTGTCTTCGACCTGCCGCTGAACCCGGTGCAGGCCGTGATCTGCGGCCGGGACGCCGCTGCCGCGCGGGCGGCGGCCGACCGGCACGGCTGGGCGTCCGTCGAGACCGACTGGCGTGCCCTCGTCGAACGGGACGACGTCGACCTCGTCGACATCTGCACCCCCGGCGACAGCCACGCCGAGATCGCTCTCGCGGCCCTGGCAGCCGGCAAGCACGTCCTGTGCGAGAAGCCCCTCGCCAACACGGTCGAGGAAGCGGCGTCGATGACGCGGGCGGCCGAAGAGGCGTTCGAGCGTGGCCAGGTGGCGATGGTGGGCTTCAACTACCGGCGGGTGCCGGCCACCGCCCTGGCCCGCAGCATGGTCGCCGAGGGCCGCCTGGGCGCGCTGCGGCACGTGCGCGTGACGTACCTCCAGGACTGGCTGGTCGACCCCGGGTTCCCGCTGACCTGGCGGCTGCGCAAGGAACTCGCCGGCTCGGGTGCGCTCGGCGACCTGGGCGCCCACATCATCGACCTCGCGCAGTACCTGGCGGGGGAGCGGCTGACCGGGGTGTCGGCCCTGACGGAGACCTTCGTACGCGAGCGCCCGCTGCCCGGCGGCGCCACGAGCGGCCTGTCCGCCGTCTCCGCCAACGGGTCCGGCCAGGTCACCGTCGACGACGCCGCCCTGTTCACCGGCCGCCTCCCGTCGGGCGCCCTCGCTTCCTTCGAGGCCACCCGCTACGCCACCGGCCGCAAGAACTCCTTGCGCATCGAACTCAACGGCGAGCTCGGCTCGATCGCCTTCGACCTGGAACGCCTCAACGAACTCGCCTACCACGACGGTAGGGAACCCAGAGCCCACGCGGGCTTCCGCCGGATCCTCGTCACCGAACCCGACCACCCTTACCTGGACGCCTGGTGGCCCCCGGGCCACGGCCTCGGCTACGAGCACACCTTCGTCCACCAGGCCCGCGACCTGGCCCACGCCGTCGCCGAGGGCAGGCAGCCCGAACCCTCCTTCGCCGACGGGCTGCAGGTGCAGCGCGTCCTGGCGGCGGTGGAGGAGAGCGCCGAGAAGAACGCCGTCTACACCCCGATAGCGGTCTGACACACCCCGAGCGGCCCGAGGAGGCTGACGCGCATGCCGCGTACGTTCACGCTGTTCACCGGCCAGTGGGCCGACCTGCCGCTGGAGGAGGTCTGCCGGCTCGCCCGCGACTTCGGCTACGACGGACTCGAACTCGCCTGCTGGGGCGACCACTTCGAGGTCGACAAGGCCCTCGCGGACTCGTCGTACATCGACTCCAGGAAGGAACTGCTCGACAAGTACGGCCTCAAGTGCTGGGCGATCTCCAACCACCTGGTCGGCCAGGCCGTCTGCGACGCCATCATCGACGAACGTCACCAGGCCATCCTGCCGGGCGAGGTGTGGGGCGACGGGGATCCGGAGGGGGTCCGGCAGCGCGCCGCCGCCCGTATGAAGGACACCGCGCGTGCCGCGGCTGCGTTCGGCGTCGACACGGTGATCGGCTTCACCGGCTCCGCGATCTGGCACCTGGTCGCCATGTTCCCGCCCGCGCCCGAATCGATGATCGAACGCGGCTACGAGGACTTCGCGACGCGCTGGAACCCCATCCTGGACGTCTTCGACGAGGAGGGCGTGCGGTTCGCGCACGAGGTCCATCCCAGCGAGATCGCCTACGACTACTGGACCACCTGGCGAGCCCTGGAGGCCGTCGGCGGCCGCCCCGCCTTCGGCCTGAACTTCGACCCGTCGCACTTCGTGTGGCAGGACCTCGACCCCGTCGGCTTCCTCTGGGACTTCCGGGACCGCATCTACCACGTCGACTGCAAGGAGGCCCGCAAGCGCCTCGACGGCCGCAACGGCCGCCTCGGCTCCCATCTGCCCTGGGGTGACCCCCGTCGCGGTTGGGACTTCGTGTCGGCCGGACACGGCGACGTCCCCTGGGAGGACGTCTTCCGGATGCTGCGCTCCATCGACTACAAAGGCCCGATCTCCGTCGAGTGGGAGGACGCCGGAATGGACCGGCTCCAGGGCGCCCCCGAGGCGCTGACCCGTCTCAAGGCGTACGACTTCGAGCCGCCCAGCGCGTCGTTCGACGCCGCGTTCAACAACTGAACCAGGCACCCGGCGCTGGTCGGGGACGGGGACCGGCAGCACCGCCGGTCCCCCCTCCGACCTGCGCAGATCCTGCTTTGTCCTTTGACGGGAGAAAGTTCAACCGAGTCTGACGCAAGGGGTGTTCGCCCCGGACGGACGCGGTTACCGTCCCTGAAGTGTTCAGGACACACACGGAAGCGTTCAGGGCACACAGAAGTGTTCATGGCACACAGAAGTGTTCATGGCTCAGCCACCTCCGGGGTGACGGCGCACCCCGGCGCCCGCACCGCACGTCTTCGCACCCACCCCGTACGGCCCACCCGTTCCCGGAGGGACTTCGTGCACAGAACCAGACTCCGCAGCACCCGCACCCCGCGCCCGAGACTTCGCACCGCCGTCGCCCTGTTCACCGGCCTGCTCCTGGCCGTGGGGACCCCGGCGACCGTCGCCGGCGCCCACCCAGGCCACCCGGAACACGACGAACCGGCGGCCGAGGGGCAGTTCCAGCAGGTGCCGCTCGCCAAGGGCGAACCCGAGATGGGCGAGCCGATGTCGCTCGCCGTGCTCCCGAACCGCAGCGTCCTGCACACCTCGCGCGACGGCACGCTCCGCCTCACCGACCAGGGCGGCGTCACCAAGGTCGCCGGCAAGCTCGACGTCTACAGCCACGACGAGGAGGGCCTCCAAGGCGTCGGCATCGACCCGGACTTCGAGAACAACCGGGCGATCTACCTCTACTACGCCCCGCCGCTGGACACCCCCGCGGGCGACGCCCCGGAGACCGGCACCGCCGACGACTTCAAGAAGTTCGACGGCGTCAACCGCCTCTCCCGCTTCGTGCTGAACGCCAACGGCACGCTGAACACGGCCAGCGAGAAGAAGGTCATCGACGTCGCGGCCTCCCGCGGCACCTGCTGCCACGTCGGCGGCGACATCGACTTCGACGCGGCCGGCAACCTCTACCTGTCGACCGGCGACGACACCAACCCCTTCGCCTCCGACGGCTACACGCCGATCGACGACCGCGAGGGCCGCAACCCCGCCTTCGACGCCCGCCGCAGCTCCGGCAACACCAACGACCTGCGCGGCAAGATCCTGCGCATCAAGGTCGCCGAGGACGGCTCGTACACCGTCCCGGAGGGCAACCTCTTCGCTCCGGGCACCGAGAAGACCCGCCCCGAGATCTACGCGATGGGCTTTCGCAACCCGTTCCGGATGAGCGTCGACGACAGGACCGGCATCGTCTACGTCGGCGACTACGGCCCCGACGCCGGCGCCGCCAGCCCCACCCGGGGCCCGGCCGGACAGGTCGAGTTCGCCAAGGTCACCAAGGCCGCCAACTTCGGCTGGCCGTTCTGCACGGGGAACAACGACGCCTACTTCGACTACGACTTCGCCACCGGCACCACCGGCGAGAAGTTCGACTGCGCCGCCCCGAAGAACACCTCGCCGTACAACACCGGCCTCACCGACCTGCCGCCCGCGCAGGCCGCGTGGATCCCGTACGACGGCGGCTCCGTGCCCGAGTTCGGCAGCGGCTCCGAGTCCCCGATGGCGGGCCCGGTCTACCGCTACGACCCCGACCTCGACTCCAAGGTGAAGTTCCCCGAGGCCTACGACGGCGACTTCTTCGCGGGTGAGTTCGGCCGCCGCTGGATCAAGCGGATCGAGCAGAACGAGGACGGCTCCGTCGCGAAGATCAACGACTTCCCGTGGACCGGCACCCAGATCATGGACATGGAGTTCGGCCCCGACGGCGCGCTCTACGTCCTCGACTACGGCATCTCCTGGTTCCAGGGTGACGAGCACTCCGCGCTGTACCGGATCGAGAACGCCGAGGACGGCTTCTCGCCGATCGCCGAAGTGAGCGCCGACAAGACGTCCGGAGCGGCCGGCCTGAAGGTCAGGTTCACCGCCTCCGCCAAGGACGCCGACTCCCCGGACCTCACCTACAGCTGGGACTTCGGCGACGGCACCAAGGGCGAGGGACTCACCCCCACCCACCAGTACAAGAAGGTCGGCACCTACACCGCCACCTTCACCGCCAAGGACCCCGAGGGCAACACCGGCAACGCCAGCGCCCGGATCGTGGTCGGCAACACCGAGCCCAAGGTGAAGATCGACATCCCGGGCAACGGCGCCCTGGCCGAGTTCGGCAAGCCCGTGCCGTTCAAGGTGACCGTCACCGACCCCGAGGAGACGGTCGACTGCTCCAAGGTCAAGGTCGCCTACAGCCTTGGCCACGACTCCCACGCCCACGAGCTGACCAGCGAGATGGGCTGCGAGGGCACCCTGACGCCGCCCGCCGGTGACGGCGGTCACGACCCCAACGCCAACATCTACGGCGTCGTCGGCGCCAGCTACACCGACGGCGGAGCCAACGGCCAGGAGGCCCTGACCGGCACCGCTCGCACCGTCCTCCAGCCGCTGCACCGCCAGGCTGAGCACTTCACCACCCAGTCGGGCGTGTCGGTCATCGACAAGACCGGCGCCAACGGCGGCAAGACCGTCGGCAACATCAACGACGGCGACTGGATCTCCTTCGCCCCCTACCGGTTCGACGGGCAGAAGAAGATGACCGTGCGGGCCTCCTCCGGCGGCGCGGGCGGCTTCATCGAACTGCGCACCGGCTCGCCCGACGGACCGCTGCACGGCTCGGCCCACATCCCGCCGACCGGCGGCTGGGAGACCTTCCAGAACGTCGACGTACCGCTGCGGTCCCTGCCCAAGAAGACGACGCAGATCTACCTGGTCTTCAAGGGCGGCGAGGGCGCGCTGTACGACGTGGACGACTTCGAGTTCTCCAAGCAGCCGTTCAAGGACGGTAAGAAGGTCCTGGTCTTCTCCAAGACCGCCGGCTTCCGGCACGACTCCATCCCGGCCGGCATCGCCGCCCTGAAGGAACTCGGCGCCCCGGCCGGCATCACGGTCGACGCGACCGAGGAGGCCCGGCAGTTCACCACGACCAACCTCGCCAAGTACGACGCGGTGGCCTTCCTGTCCACCACCGGTGATGTCCTCAACGCCGAGCAGCAGAAGGCGTTCGAGAACTACGTGGCGGGCGGGGGCGGTTACCTGGGCATCCACGCCGCCGCCGACACCGAGTACGACTGGGCGTTCTACGGCGGCCTCGTCGGCGCCTACTTCGACTCGCACCCGGCCATCCAGAAGGCCACCGTCCGCGTCGAGGACCACGACCACCCGTCGACCGCGCACCTCGGTGACGCCTGGGAGCGCACCGACGAGTGGTACAACTACCGCACCAACCCGCGTGAGCAGGCCAAGGTCCTAGCCACCCTGGACGAGACCACCTACCAGGGCGGGAACATGAAGGGCGACCACCCGATCGCCTGGTGCCAGAGCTACGGCGGCGGCCGGTCCTTCTACACCGGCGGCGGCCACACCAAGGAGTCCTACGCCGAGGAGGCCTTCCGGGCCCACCTGCTCGGCGGTCTGCAGTACGCCACCGGCCAGGTCAATGCGGACTGCAAGCCGAGCAAGGACTACCGGAAGATCTTCAACGGCCAGACCCTGGAAGGGTGGAAGCAGGCCGGCCCCGGCAAGTTCAACGTCAAGGACGGCACCCTGGAGTCCGAGGGCGGCATGGGCCTGCTCTGGTACCAGGCCAAGGAGCTGAAGTCGTACTCCCTCAAGCTCGACTGGAAGATGCAGGGTGACGACAACTCCGGGATCTTCGTGGGCTTCCCGGCCTCCGACGACCCCTGGTCCGCGGTGAACAAGGGCTACGAGATCCAGATCGACGCCACGGACGCGCCCGAGCGCACCACGGGATCCGTCTACTCGTTCAAATCGGCGAACATCAAGGCCCGCGACCAGGTCCTGCGTCCGCCCGGCCAGTGGAACTCCTACGAGATCAAGGTCCAGGGCGAACGCCTGCAGGTGTTCCTCAACGGAGTCAAGATCAACGACTTCACCAACAAGGACCCCCAGCGGAGCCTGACCGACGGTCACATCGGCCTCCAGAACCACGGTGCCGACGACCAGGTCTCCTTCCGCAACATCCAGTTGAAGGAACTGCCCACCAAGGGCGGCTGAGCGGCGGCGGGCGGGGGACGCCGGACCCCCGCCCGCCGTCTTTGTCCCACCCAGGGTTTCGCGCACCGACCAGGAGGCTGCCCATGTCCGCGTCCGCGTCCCTCTCCCGACCGCGTGTGGGGGTGTGGCTGATCGGAGCCCGCGGTTCCGTCGCCACCACCGTCGTCACGGGGTGCGCCGCCGTCACCGCGGGACTGCACCCGCCCACCGGCATGGTGAGCGAGACCCCGGCCTTCACCGACAGCGGCCTGCCCGCGCCGGCCGACCTCGTCTTCGGCGGCCACGACACCCTCGACTGCCCCCTGCCCAAACGCGCCGAGACCCTGACCGCCGGCGGCGTCCTCCCGCCCGGAGTCGCCACCGCCGTCGCCGCCGAACTCGCCGCCGCCGACCGGGAGATCAGGCCAGGCGGCCCCGCCCCGGGGGACACCAGGAGCGAGGCCGAACTGATCACGGCCTTCGCCGACGACATACGCGACTTCGTGCATCGCCATGAACTGGCGCGGGCGGTCGTGGTGAACGTCGCCTCAACCGAACCAGCGTCCGCGGGGCTCGGCGCCCCGCTGCCCGCCAGCACCCTGTACGCGCTCGCGGCCCTGCGCGCGGGCTGCCCCTACATCAACTTCACCCCTTCCGAGGGCATGCATCACCCCGTCGCCGCCCGCGAGGCCGAGCGCAGCGGCCTGCCGTACGCGGGCCGGGACGGCAAGACCGGACAGACCCTGCTGCGGGCCGTGCTGGGCCCGATGTTCGCGCAGCGGGCGCTGAACGTACGGGCCTGGTCCGGCACCAACCTGCTCGGCGGCGGCGACGGCGCCGCCCTCGCCGACCCGGCTGCCGCCGCGGCGAAGAACGCCGGCAAGGAACGAGTCCTCGCCGACACCCTCGGCACCGTCCCCGAGGGCGAGGTCCACATCGACGACGTCCCGGCCCTCGGCGACTGGAAGACCGCCTGGGACCACATCGCCTTCGACGGCTTCCTCGGCACGCGCATGATCCTCCAGACCATCTGGCAGGGCTGCGACTCGGCTCTCGCGGCCCCCCTGGTGCTGGACCTGGCCCGCCTCACGGCCCGCGCCCACGAGGCCGGCTTCACCGGCCCGCTCGCCGACCTCGCCTTCTACTTCAAGGACCCGGTGGGGGACGGGCCGTCGAGCCTGGGAGAGCAGTACGCGGCGCTGATGGGCCTGGGGGAGCGGCTCCGCCGGGCAGGCGAGGGCGAGACCGCTCGGGGGGCGGCGGCTCGGGGCGGGGCGACCGCCCGGACAGCCGGTCACCGAGAGGCCGCCGCTCGGACAGCCGGTCACCGAGAGGCCGCCGCCCGGACAGCCGGTCACCGAGAGGCCGCCGCTCGGGACGCCGGTCACCGCGGGTCGGTTGGGGAGGCTGCGGCAGAGGGCGTCGATCCGTGCGAGCCCGCGGAGGAGGCTGCGGTGCGGGGCGCTGTTTTGCGTGGGTCGGTTGGGGAGGCTGCGGGACAGGGCGTCGATCCGTGCGAGCCCGCGGAGGAGGCTGCGGTGCGGGGCGCTGTTTTGCGTGGGTCGGTTGGGGAGGCTGCGGCAGAGGGCGTCGATCCGTGCGAGCCCGCGGAGGAGGCTGCGGTGCGGGGCGCTGTTTTGCGTGGGTCGGTTGAGGAGGCTGCGGCACAGGGCGTCGATCCGCGCGAGCCCGTTCCGGGGAGCGGCCGTGAGCGGTAGACGCGCCTGGGCCGAACTGCTGCGGCTCCCGGCCCTGTTCACCGTCCCCGGCGACGCCCTCAGCGGTGCAGTCGCCACCGGGGGCCGACCCAACCGCCGCACCCTGCTCGCCATTGGCTCCTCCCTCTGCCTCTACGAGGCCGGCATGGCCCTCAACGACTGGGCGGACCGCGCGGAGGACGCCGTCGAACGCCCCCACCGCCCCCTGCCCTCCGGCCGCATCAGGCCGTCCTGCGCCTTCACCGCGGCCTGTGTCATGACCGCCGCCGGCCTCGGCCTGGCAGCCAGGGCCGGCCGCCCCGCACTGGCTGTGGCCGCACCCTTGGCCGCCACCGTCTGGGCGTACGACCTCGCCCTCAAGCACACGCCCGTCGGCCCCGTGGCCATGGCCGCCGCTCGCGGCCTCGACCATCTCCTCGGCGCCGCCACCACCGGCCGGCCCCAGGAGGCGCTGCCCTCCGCCGCCCTCCTCGGCGCCCACATCTTCGCCGTTACGACCGTCTCCCGCCGGGAGACCCAGGGCGGCACGTCCCTGCCACCCCTCGCGGCCCTCGCCGCGACGGCCGCCCTCGCCGGTTTCGTGGCACGAGGCGCGCGCGGAGCGAAGCGAGCCGCGTCGACGGGCGCCGGCGAAGGGACCGCCGCCATCGCCCCCGGCTTGGAAATCGGCGCCGGACGCCGCACGCCCGCGCAGGACAGGGCCGACCACACGCTCGACGTGGCCCTGCGCACCGCCCTGGCGACCGCCTACGCCGCGACCGCCGGCCGCCCCTACGCCCACGCCGCTCTCAACCCCTCACCACCCCTGACCCAGCGAGCCGTAGGCGGCGGCATCCGCGCCACCATCCCGCTCCAGGCAGCGCTCGCGGCCCGCGCCGGATCCGGGCTCACCGCCGTGGCCGTCGCCGCGCTTGCCCCGATCGGACGGAAGTACGCGAAGAAGGTGAGCGTCACATGAGCCCTCGGCCCCACCCGGCGCCAGACCCCGGCGAACCGGCCTCGCCCCGCGTCCCCCTCCGCTTCGGCTACGGCACCAACGGCCTCGCCGACCTCCGCCTCGACGACGCCCTCGCCCTGCTCGCTGACCTCGGCTACGACGGCGTCGGCCTGACGCTCGACCACATGCACCTCGACCCGCTCGCCCCGGACCTCGCAGCCCGCACGCGCCGCCTCGCGCAGCGGTTGGACACGCTCGGTCTGGACGTCACGGTGGAGACCGGCGCCCGCTATGTACTCGATCCGCGCCGCAAGCACGGCCCCTCCTTGCTGGACCCCGACCCGGACGACCGCGCCCGCCGCGTCGACCTGCTGATCCGGGCCGTCCGGGTCGCCGCCGACCTCGGCGCCCACGCCGTGCACTGCTTCAGCGGAGTCACGCCGGCGGGCACCGATCCGGACACGGCCTGGGACCGTTTCGCCGAAGCACTCACACCGGTCCTGGACGCCGCCACCACTGCCGGCGTCCCACTCGCCGTCGAACCCGAACCCGGTCACCTCCTCGCCACCCTCGCCGACTTCCACCGACTCCGTCGCACACTGGGCGACCTGGACCACCTCGGCCTGACCCTCGACATCGGCCACTGCCAGTGCCTCGAAGCCCTCTCTCCCGCCGACTGCATACGTGCCGCCGCCCCCTGGCTGCGGCACGTCCAGATCGAGGACATGCGCCGCGGCATCCATGAACACCTCCCCTTCGGCGACGGCGAGATCGACTTCCCACCGGTGCTCGCGGCCCTCGCCGCCACCGGTTACCAAGGCCTGACCGTCGTGGAACTGCCCCGCCACTCCCACGCGGGTCCGCACTTCGCCGAACTCTCCCTCCCGTTCCTCCGCCACGCCGAGGCCACGCACCTCAGATCTCCCGTTCCTGTCCCATCGCACGGCGATCCCTCCGCCACCCCTGAAGGGAGCACCTCATGACCCAGCCCCGCATCAGCCCGGCGACCCCGGGCGCGGACACCGAGGGCCACCCGCTCACGAACGCCCGGGCCGACACGGAACCCCGTCGGGACACCGTGCAGCCGTCCGGTCCCGCCACCACGCCGGCCCCACCCGCAGAGTTGCGCGGCCATGTCACAGCCCACCTCGATGCCGCCGGCCGTGCCTGGCTGCGCCGGGCCATCGACGAGGCCGCTGCCCATCCCGGCACTCACGGGCCCATCTCCACATGGGAGCTGCGCATCGCGGAGGCCGGCCGCCGTTGCGGTTCCGAGTACGCCGATGCCGCTCGCGTCCTCATCCTGCACGCGGCCCGCGCCGACGCCGACGCCCTCACGCGTGTCTACTTCCAGGGCACCGCCGCCGAACGCCGCGCCGTCCTGCACGCGCTGCCCCACCTCGTGCCCGGCCCCGAGGCCCTCCCTCTTGTCGAGGACGCCCTGCGCACCAACGACACGAGCCTCCTCACCGCCGCCGTCGGCCCCTATGCCGCCCGGCACCTCGACGCTCACCAGTGGCGCCACGCCGTCCTGAAGTGCCTGTTCACCGGTGTGCCGGTCGCCACGGTCGCCGAGCTGGACCGTCGTGCCCGCGACGACGCGGAGCTCGCCCGCATGCTCGGCGACTACGCGGCCGAACGCACCGCGGCAGGCCGTCCGGTCCCCGAGGATCTGCACCGCGTCCTGACCCTGACCGACCCCAGAGCCACCCCGCCGGCCCCCCACGGCCCCCACGGCACCGACGGCAAGGAGTCCTGATGCGCCTCTTCGACCCCCACATCCATATGACGTCGCGCACCACCGACGACTACGAGGCCATGCACACCGTCGGCGTCCGCGCCGTCGTCGAGCCCTCCTTCTGGCTCGGCCAACCCCGTACCTCTGCGGCCTCCTTCCTCGACTACTTCGACTCCCTCCTCGGCTGGGAGCCTTTCCGCGCCGCCCAATACGGCATCGCCCACCACTGCACCCTCGCCCTCAACCCCAAGGAGGCGAACGACCCGCGCTGTGTTCCGGTCCTCGACGAGCTGCCCCGCTATCTCGTCAAGGACCAGGTCGTCGCCGTCGGCGAGATCGGCTACGACTCGATGACCCCCGCCGAGGACACCGCCCTCGCAGCCCAGCTCCAGCTCGCCGCCGACCACGAACTGCCCGCACTCGTCCACACCCCGCACCGCGACAAGCTGGCCGGCCTGCGTCGCACCCTTGACGTCGTCCGGGAGTCCGAGCTGCCCACGGACCGCGTCCTGGTCGACCACCTCAACGAGACCACGGTCAAGGAGGCCAAGGACAGCGGCTGCTGGCTCGGCTTCTCCGTCTATCCCGACACCAAGATGGACGAGGAGCGGATGGTCGCGATCCTCCGTGAGTACGGGCCCGAACAGGTGCTGGTGAACTCCGCCGCCGACTGGGGCAGGAGCGACCCCCTCAAGACCCGCAAGGTCGCGGACCTGATGCTCGCCGAAGGCTTCGGCGAGGACGACGTCGACCTGGTGCTGTGGCGTAACCCCGTTGCCTTCTACGGGCTCAGCGGCCGTCTCACCCTCGACGTCGCGACCCCGGAGGCGACCCACGAAGGCAACTCCATCCTCCGCGGCGCCCCGAAGGACGCCAAGGAATCGGCCGGCGCACCTATGGACCCCAAGGAATCGGCCGACGCACCCAAGGACACCGATGGACCGGTAGCCGCTCCAGGAGAGCGGGACCGCACGACCGCCGTCCCGGCCCCGGGGGCGTGATCCATGCGCTTCCGCCACCCCGACGGCTCCACCGTCCACCTCGCGTACTGCACCAACGTCCATCCGGCCGAGACCCTCGACGGCGTCCTCGCCCAACTCCGCGACCACTGCGAACCCGTCCGCCGACGGCTCGGCCGCGACCGCCTCGGCATCGGCCTGTGGCTCGCCAAGGACGCCGCCCACGCCCTCGTCACCGACCCGTCCGCCCTGCGCCGTCTGCGGACGGAACTGGACGGGCGTGGCCTCGAGGTCGTCACCCTCAACGGCTTCCCGTACGAAGGCTTCGGTGCCGAAGAGGTCAAGTACCGCGTCTACAAGCCGGACTGGACCGATCCCGAGCGCCTCGACCACACCACCGCCCTGGCCCGGGTCCTCGCCGGCCTGCTCCCCGACGACGTCACTGAAGGCAGCATCTCCACACTGCCTCTCGCCTGGCGCACCGCCTATGACGAGCGCGGCGCCGAGATCGCCCGGACCGCACTGCTCACCCTCGCTCAACGCCTCGATGCCCTGCGGGAGCTGACCGGCCGCGACATCCGCGTCGGCCTCGAACCCGAGCCCGGCTGCATCGTCGAGACCACCGGCGATGCCATCGCCCCGCTCACCGCGATCGGCCACGACCGCATCGGCATCTGCGTCGACACCTGTCACCTCGCCACATCGTTCGAAGACCCGCACACCGCGATGGACTCGCTCGCCCAAGCCGGCGTACCGGTCGTCAAGTCCCAGCTCTCGGCCGCCCTGCACGCCGAACACCCCCATCTCCTCGAAGTCCGCGAGGCCCTCGCCGCCTTCGACGAACCCCGCTTCCTGCACCAGACCCGCACCGCCACCGCCGCCGGCCTGCGCGGGGCCGACGACCTGGGCGAGGCGCTCAAGGGCGACGCCCTGCCTGACGCCTCACCGTGGCGCGCCCACTTCCATGTCCCGCTCCACGCGGCTCCCGCCGCGCCCCTCACCTCCACACTCCCGGTACTCAAGGCCGCACTGACCCGCCTGGTCGGCGGACCGCGCCCGCTCACCCGCCATCTCGAGGTCGAGACCTACACCTGGCAGGCCCTCCCGGCCGAACTGCGACCCCGCGCCCGCAGCCAGCTCGCCGACGGCATCGCCGCCGAACTCACCCTCGCCCGCGACCTGTTGACGGACCTTGGCCTGAAGGAGCTGCCATGACCGAGCAACCGGGGCCCGCCGGGTCCGAGCGACAGAGGCCCGCCGCGCCCGAGCGACCGGAAGCCGCCGGGTCCGAGCGACCGGCCTCGTCAGTCCCGACCACCGGTCAAGAAGCCCGACCGGCGGACGTCTCCGTCGCGAGCCGACCCACCCCTCTCCTCGTCCTCGACGTCGTCGGCCTCACCCCCCGTCTCCTCAACCACATGCCTCACCTCAAGACCCTCGCCCAGTCCGGTTCCCACGCGCCGCTGGGAACCGTCCTGCCCGCCGTGACCTGCGCCGCCCAGTCCACGTTCCTGACCGGCACCCACCCGTCGGAGCACGGCATCGTGGGCAACGGCTGGTACTTCCGTGACCTCGGCGACGTACTCCTGTGGCGCCAGCACAACGGCCTGGTCGCCGGTGACAAACTCTGGGACGCCGCCCGCCGCGCCCACCCCGGTTACACCGTCGCCAACATCTGCTGGTGGTACGCGATGGGCGCCGACACCGACATCACGGTCACCCCTCGTCCGATCTACTACTCCGACGGCCGCAAGGAACCCGACTGCTACACCAGGCCGCCCGCTCTGCACGACGAACTCACCGAGAAGCTGGGCACCTTCCCGCTGTTCCACTTCTGGGGCCCCGGGGCGGACCTCGTCTCCAGCCGCTGGATCATCGACGCGACCCGTCACATCATCCGCACCCGGCACCCAGACCTGGCCCTCTGCTACCTCCCTCACCTCGACTACGACCTGCAGCGCTTCGGACCCGACGACCCGCGCTCGCTGAAAGCGGCCGCCGACCTGGACACGGCCATGGCCCCGCTCCTGGACGACGCCCGGGCGGAGGGCCGTACCGTGGTCGCGCTCTCCGAATACGGCATCACCCGCGCGGACCGACCCGTGGACATCAACCGGGCCCTGCGGCGGGCGGGCCTGCTGGAGGTGCACACCCAGGACGGCATGGAGTACCTCGACCCGATGGCCTCACGTGCCTTCGCCGTCGCCGACCACCAGATCGCGCACGTCTACGTGCGCCGGCCGGAAGACCTCGATGCCACCCGGGCCGCACTGGACGGACTGCCCGGCATCGGGCAACTCCTCGACGACGAGGGCAAGAAGGCCCACCATCTCGACCATCCGCGCTCCGGCGAGCTCGTCGCCGTCGCGGAGCCGGACGCGTGGTTCACGTACTACTACTGGTTGGACGACGACCGCGCGCCCGACTTCGCGCGACTCGTCGAGATCCATCGCAAACCCGGCTACGACCCGGTCGAACTCTTCATGGATCCTCTCGACCCCTACGTCAAGGTCAAGGCGGCGACTGCGCTGGCCCGCAAGAAACTCGGCATGCGTTACCGCATGGCGGTCGTGCCTCTGGATCCGTCACCTATTCGCGGCAGCCACGGCCGCCTTCCTGCGAGCGACGACGACGGTCCGCTCCTCATCTGCTCCACCCCCCGCGCTGTCGGTGACCGCGTCGCGGCCACCGATGTGAAGTCACTCCTGCTCCAACTCGCCGGTCTCGGCTGACGGATCACGACCGGCACGCATCGCTCGCCGGTCCCAGCGACCCGTTACTTCCGACTGGTCACAAGTGAAGCACTCACCACTGACAACGGCCTTCGATCACAGGGAGTTCCAGGCATGAGCCGCTTTTCCCAGACGGACCCCGAACTCACCCACCGCCTCACCAGACGAGGCATGCTGGGCGTGGCGGCGGGCACCACGGCCGCCGCGCTGCTGGGCGCCGCCGCAACCAACGCGACCGCCGCACCCGGCACTGCATCCGCACCCGCCCCAGCCTCCGGCAGCCGCGGCCATGGCCGTCCCGTTCTCCCGCCCGGCCGCCTCGGCATCCAGCTGTACAGCCTGCGCGACAAGGTCTCCACGCTCGGCTTCGCCCCCGTCTTCGCCGAACTGGAGAAGTACGGTTACGACGAGGTCGAGTTCGCCGGCTACACCCAGGGCTCATCCGGCCCGATCACCCTCGCCCAGCTCAAGCGACTGGCCAGGAACCACGGCCTGAACCCGATCGGCAGCCACGTCGGCTACTACTCCGACGACCCGGGCGCCTACACCTTCGCGCAGAACCTCACCAAGGTCCTCGACGACGCCCAGGCCCTCGGCCTGAAGCACATAGGAACCGCCTCCGGGCCGTTCCGCTACGGCTCCACCGTCGACGCCTGGAAGCGCGCCGCCGAGGAGTTCAACACGTACGGCGCGGCGGCGAGGGCGCGCGGCATGAAGTTCTACCAGCACAACCACTCCGAGGAGTTCTCCTTCGCCACCGACAACCCCAAGGTCCGTCTCTACGACGTGCTGCTCGCCGAGACCGACCCCGACCTCGTCTTCCTGGAGATGGACATCTTCTGGGCGTACTCGGGCCAGTTCCGCTTCTCGAAGCGACCCGACGGCTCAGCCGCCCCCTTCGAACCGCTCGACTACGTGCTGAAGCAGCCGCACCGCTACCCGCTCTTCCACGTCAAGGACGGCGTGAGCGACCCGTCGAACCAGTACGGCTACGACATGGTCGACGTCGGCGACGGCGACATCGACTACAAGCGGTTCATCTCGGCCGTAACCAAGCTGCGCGGCCAGCGATTCGCCCATCACTGGCAGGCGGAGCACGACAACCCGACCGACTCCCTCACGTTCGCTCGCCGTTCGAGCGAGCATCTTCACTCGCTGCGGGAGAAGTGCTGACCGTCGTAGCGACGTGAGGAGGCCCTCCCCAGGACGGGGAGGGCCTCCTCACGTTCGCGACCTGTCAGGGTGCGGGATACGGCATCGCGGTGCGGCCCGGCTGCCGCAACAGCAACGCAATCCCCGCCGCCACCATCGACACGCCGCCGGCGAGCGCGTACGCGCCGTCGTAGCCCCAGGCCGCGACCACCATGGAGCCGAGACCGCCGCCGAACAGGCCGCTGATCAGCTTGCCGCTGTAGACGAGGCCGTAGTTGGTTGCGTTGTAGTTCTCTCCGAAGTAGTCCGGGGTGAGCGCCGCGAAGAGCGGGTAGAACGCGCCGCCGCCGAAGCCGGAGAGGAAGGCGAAGGTCAGGAACAGCCACTCGCTCCTGACGTCGCCGGCCCAGATCACACCGAACTGGGCGAGGCCCAGGACGACGATCACGAACACCAGGGTCGACTTGCGGCCCCAGCGGTCGGACAGCCAGCCCACGACACCGCGGCCGATGCCGTTGATGACCGCCATCACGCCCATCGACGAAGCCGCGACGAGTGGGCCGAAGCCGACTTCCTTGGCGTAGTCGACCTGGAAGGAGATGCCGAAGATCGATACGCCGGCGGTCAGGACGATGGACAGCCACATCAGTGGGAGCATGCCTGTCCTGATGGCCTCTCGGGGCGTGTACTGCTTCACCGCCGGAGGGTTCTTGGCCAGGCTCACCGCGTTCTTCCGGTCGCCCGTGTGCTGCAGAGGATCGATGTCGGCGGGCCACCAGTTCTTCGGGGGGTCCTTGAAGAAGAATGCGCATCCCAGGACGACGATCATGATGTAGCAGCCGATCAGGTCCAGCACCCGGTGGTAGTTCGCGGTGTCGAACCCGTAGTTGAAGATGAAGATGAACGGCAGAGATCCGTACGCGAACCCGCCATTGACGAACCCGGTCCGGGCGCCGCGCCGCTCGGGGAACCACTTGCCGACCATGTTGATGCAGGTCGCGTAGATCAGACCGGCGCCGATACCTCCGATGACGCCGAATCCGAGGATCGCGAGCCAGACATTGCCCAGGTGTGACAGGGCGAGGAACCCCAGCAGGCACATGCCGGAGCCGATGTACATGGCGGTGCGGGCCGTCAGGATGCCCTTCTCCCGCAGCCAGCCCGCCGGGAACGCGATGCCTGCTTGGAAGAACACCCAGACGCTCAGGATCCAGAAGGTGTTGCTCTGCGTCCAGCCGTGCGCGTGGGACAGGGTGTCCTCCGCGGAGCCGTACGCGTATTCGAAGACGCTGATGGCCATCATGGCGATCCACGGGAGATACACCATGAACTTGCGGGAGTGACCGAGGATGTCGCGGTCGGTCTCGCCGATGCGGTAGACGCGGCCTCGCGCGTCGGTCACCTCGCGGTAGGGACGGTGTGCGGCGTCGGATGGTGCGGACGAACTGCTTCCTGCGTACGGATCTGCCGTCATGTCAGGCCATGTCCTCGCCGAGCGGTCGTGGGTTGGGAACGATGCGGTCGTCTTCCTTGTCGCGTCCCGGTGGCCTCAGGAACAGCGCCACGCAGCCGGCGAAGAGGGAGATGGAGCCGGCCAGGATGAAGGCACCGGAGTGCCCCCACGCGCTGACGACCACGGCACCCATGCCCGCGCCGAGGCCCGAGACGAGCTTGGCGCTGTAGACCATGCCGTAGTTGGACGCGTTGTTGTTCTCGCCGAAGTAGTCGGCGGTGAGCGCCGCGAACATCGGGAAGATGGCGCCGCCGCCGAAGCCCGAGATCGCGGAGAAGACCAGGAACAGGGTCAGGTTCTTGCTGTCCGCCGACCAGAGGATGCCGAACTGGGCGAGGCCCAGGATGACGCACACGGCGAGCAGGCACCGCTTGCGGCCGTAGAGGTCGGAGAGCCAGCCGATGACGCCACGGCCGGTACCGTTGACGATCGCCTTGAGCGACATGGCCGTGGCCACGATCCCGCCCGCGAATCCGGCTTCCTCGCCGATGTCCACCTGGAACGCGATACCGAAGATGTTCACGCCGGACGTGCACGCCAGACAGAACCACATCAGGGCCACCCGGCCCGTCTTCCACGCCTCCTTGGGGGAGTACTGGTGGACCGCCGGCGGGTTCATCCGCATGGAGCGCGCCGCGCGCGGGTCCTTCGGCGGGTTGAGCGGGTCGATTTCGGCCGGCCACCAGTTCTTCGGCGGGTCCTTGAAGAAGTAGCCCGAGAACGCCACGATTCCGGCCAGGAACACACCCACCGAGACCAGCACCCAGCGGAAGTTGGTCAGGTCCATGTAGCCGTTGAAGATGAAGACGAAGGGCACCGAGCCGTAGGCGAAACCGCCGTTGACGAACCCGGTCTTGCCGCCCTTGCGCTCCGGATACCACTTGCCCACCATGTTGACGCAGGTGGCGTACACCATGCCCGCGCCCATGCCGCTGAACATGCTGAAGCCGATATAGGCGAAGACGACATGCGGCGCGAATGCCAAGGACAGGTAGCCCAGCAACGTGCCTGTCGCGCCGCACATCATCGCCCAGCGGGCCGGTAGCTTTCCGCTCTCACGCAGCTTGCCCGCGGGAAAGGCCACCGCGGCCTGGAAGAAGACCCAGACGGTCATCATCCAGAAGATGTGCATGCTGTTCCAGCTGTGCGCGGTGTGCAGGGTGTCCTCGGCCGACGCGAACGCGTACTCGGCGGAGGAGATGCCCATCATGCCGATCCAGGGGAGGATCACCATCCACTTGCGCTTTCGACCCATGATGTCGATGTCGGACTCGCCCACGCGGTAGACGCGTCCGTTCTTGTCGGCCACCTCCCGATAGGCGGCGACCCTTGGAACGTCAGTGGTTGTCACGTTAGTTGCACCCCTTGCGTCGAAAGTTCTGGCCAGCGCCCCCTGTCCAATGCCTTTCGTGCGCGCGCGGGTCCCGGGGCCGGCCGACGCGCACCGTCGGCCGGCCCCCCGCTGCCTCACCTCATGAACCGCCCCCCAACAGTCCGGCCGCCCGCGCCCACCGGTACTTGGCGCCGAGCACCGCCACCGGCTTCTCGGTGGTGTACGGGTACGCCACGACCCCGCGCTCGTAGAGGTACTGGCAGGCCTCCTCGACCTCCACGTCACCCGCGAGAGAAGCGACAACAGGCTTCTCTATGCCGCGCTCCCGGAATTCGGCCACCACGCGCGCGGTGAGCTCGGCGAAGACCATCGGGGGAGTGACGATCGTGTGCCAGTAGCCGAGCACGAGTGAGTGGATGCGCGGATCTTCCAGACCGAGCCGGATCGTCGCCTCGTACGTCGACGGCGGCTCGCCCCCGGTGATGTCCACCGGGTTGCCCGCGGCCCCGAAGGGCGGGATGAACTTCCGGAAGGCCTCGTCCAGGTCCGGCGGGATCTCCATCAGGGACAGCCCGTTGTCGGTCACCGCGTCCGACAGCAGTACGCCGCTGCCGCCGGCCCCTGTGATGATCACGATGTTGTCGCCCTTGGGAGCGGGCAGGACCGGCAACCCGCGCGCGTACTCCAGCATGTCGTTGAGTCCGGGCGCCCGGATGACACCGGCCTGCTTCAGGATGTCCTCGTACACGGCGTCGTCGCCGGCGAGGGCTCCGGTGTGCGAGCCCGCGGCCTTGGCGCCCGCCGCCGTACGACCAGCCTTGAGGACGACGACCGGCTTCTTCGGTACGGTCGCCCGCGCGGCCTCGACGAAGGCGCGCCCGTCCTTGAGGTCCTCCAGGTGCATCGCGATGCACTCGGTGTGCGGGTCCTCGCCGAACCAGGTCAGCAGGTCGTCCTCGTCCAGGTCCGACTTGTTGCCGAGGCCGACGATCGCCGACACGCCCGTCTTCGTGGTCCGTGCGAAGCCCAGGATGGCCATGCCGATGCCGCCGGACTGCGAGGTCAGCGCCACTCCGCCCTTGACGTCGTACGGCGTGCAGAACGTGGCGCACAGGTCCTGCCACGTCGAGTAGTAGCCGTAGATGTTCGGCCCGAGCAGCCGGACCCCGTGCTGCTCGGCGATGGCCACGATCTCCTCCTGGAGTTCGTGCTCACCGGTCTCCGCGAACCCGGAGGGGATCAGCACGGCGTTCGGGATCCCCTTGCGTCCCACCTCCTCCAGCGCCGAGGCCACGAACTTGGCGGGGATAGCGAAGACCGCCACATCCACCTCACCGGGAACGTCCGTGACACTCTTGTACGCCTTGCGGCCCAGAATGTCATCGGCCTTGGGGTTCACCGGATGGATGTCCCCGGCGAAACCACCATCGATGAGGTTGCGCATGACCGAATTGCCGATCTTGCCCTGCTCGTTGGAGGCACCGATGACGGCGACCGACGACGGCTGCATCAGCCGGCGCATCGAGGTGAGGATCTCCTCGCGCGAGTAGCGGCGACGCGGTTTCGCGGGTGCTTCGGAGAGGATCACGCGGATATCGGCCGCGACCGCCCCCTCCGCGGTCGCGATCACCGGATTGAGGTCCACCTCGGCGATCTCGGGGAAGTCCGCCACGAGCTGCGAGACACGGCGGATCTGCTCGGCGACCGCCCATCGGTCCACGGCAGCCTGGCCGCGCACGCCGCGCAGGATCTCCGCCGCCCGGATCGAGTCCAGCATGGACAGCGCCTCTTCGGCGTCCACCGGCGCGAGCCGGAACGTGACGTCCTTGAGGACCTCGACGAGCACCCCGCCGAGCCCGAAAGCGACGACCTTCCCGAACGTCGGGTCGGTGACCGCGCCGACGATGACCTCCTGCCCCTGCGGGAGCAGTTCCTGGACCTGCACGCCCTCGATGCGGGCATCCGCGTTGTACGCGCGGGCGTTGTCGATGATCTTGTGGAAGGCGGCCCGTACGTCCGTCGCGCCCTCGACCCCGACGATCACGCCGCCGGCGTCGGTCTTGTGCAGGATGTCGGGCGAGACGATCTTCATCACCACCGGCCCGCCGAAGCGCGCCGCGTACGCCACCGCCTCGTCGACGTCCGTCGCGAGTTCCTCGCCCGGCACGGCGATCCCGTACGCGTCGGCGATCACCTTGCCCTCGGGCGCGGTCAGCGCGGTGCGTCCCTCCCCCCGCACGGAATCGAGGAGCGTGCGCACCCGCAGGACGCGGTCTTCGGCCATCACGTCAGATCACTCCGTTCGACTTGAGCAGGCGCATTTCCTCGTCGCCGAGGCCGAGCTCGCCGATGTAGACCTCTTCGTTGTGCTGGCCGAGCAGCGGCGAACTGCTCACCTCGACGGGCGAGTCGGAGAGCTTCAGCGGGCTGCCGACGGTCACGAAGTCACCCCGCTCCGGGTGCGGCACGGTGACGACCATCTCGTTGGCGACCAGCGAGGAGTCCTCGATGATCTCCTTGGTGGAGAGGATCGGCCCGCACGGGATGTTGTGCGCGTTGAGCCGCTCCAGCACCTCCCACTTGGGCAGCGTCGAGGACCACTCCTCGATCAGCTGGAACATCTTGCCGAGCTTGGGCAGCCGGGCCTCCGGCGTCGCCCACTCCGGGTCGTCGGCGAGTTCGGGCCGGCCGATGAGCTCGCTGAGCGGCTGCCAGCCGACCGGCTGCACGATGACGTACACATAGTCGTTCGGGCCGCCCGGCGCGCACTTGACCGCCCAGCCGGGCTGACCGCCGCCGGACGCGTTCCCCGAGCGGGGAACTTCCGTGCCGAAGTCCTCGTTCGGATATTCAGCAAGCGGCCCATGTGCCAGGCGCTGCTGGTCCCTCAGCTTCACCCGGCACAGGTTGAGTACAGCGTGCTGCATGGCCACGTTGACCCGCTGCCCACGCCCGGTGTTCTCGCGCTGGAACAGCGCCGCGAGAATCCCCGCGACGGCGTGCACACCCGTCCCCGAGTCCCCGATCTGGGCTCCGGTCGCCAGCGGCGGCCCGTCCTCGAAACCGGTGGTCGACATCGACCCGCCCATGGCCTGCGCGACGACCTCGTACGCCTTGAAGTTGGTGTACGGACCGTCGCCGAACCCCTTGATGGAGGCATAGACGATACGCGGATTGATCTCCTGGATGCGGTCCCAGGTGAAGCCCATGCGGTCGACCGCGCCCGGTCCGAAGTTCTCGACCATGACGTCGGAGCGCCGGATCAGCTCGGTGAGGATCTCCTTGCCGCGATCGGTCTTGGTGTTGAGGGTGATGCTCCGCTTGTTGCAGTTGAGCATCGTGAAGTAGAGGGAGTCCACGTCCGGGAGATCGCGCAGCTGCTTGCGCGTGATGTCACCGGTCGGCGCCTCCAGCTTGACGACGTCCGCGCCGAGCCAGGCGAGCAGCTGGGTCGCGGAGGGGCCGGACTGGACGTGCGTCATGTCCAGGACGCGGATGCCTTCGAGAGCCTTGGTCGTCACCAGGTCACCTCACTTGTACATGGTCTGGTTCATGGTTCCGGGGGCGTACGCGTCGGGGTCGACCCAGACGTTGATCAGCGAGGGCTTTCCGGACTCGCGGGCTCGGCGCAGCGCGGGGCCGATGTCGGCGGGGTCTCGCACCTCCTCGCCGTAACCGCCCAGCATCTGCGCGAACTTGTCGTAGTGGACGTCGCCGAGCGTGTTGCCGACCCGCTCGCGCTCCAGGCCGTACTTCTGGGCCTGGCCGTAGCGGATCTGGTTCATGGAGGAGTTGTTGCCGACGATGCCGACGAAGGGGAGGTTGTAGCGGACGAGAGTCTCGAAGTCCCAGCCGGTGAGGGAGAACGCGCCGTCGCCGAAGAGCGCGACGACCTCCTTGTCGGGCCGGGCCTGCTTGGCCGCGAGCACGAACGGCACCCCGACGCCGAGCGTGCCCAGCGGGCCCGGGTCCATCCAGTGTCCGGGCGACTTGGGCTGCACGACCTGCCCGGAGAAGGTGACGATGTCGCCGCCGTCGCCGATGTAGATCGAGTCCTCGGTGAGGAAGTCGTTGATCTCGCTGACCAGCCGGTACGGGTGGATCGGTGAGGCGTCCGACTTCAGGCTCGGCAGCCGCTTCTCGAGGGCGGTCTGCTCGGCGGCGCGCAGCTCGTCGAGCCACTCCTTGCGCTTCGACGCGCCCCCGTTGACGCGTCCGGAGGCGGCCTCGGTGACCGACTTCAGCACCAGCCCGGCGTCGCCCACGACCCCGAGGTCGATGTCGCGGTTCTTGCCGACGGTGCGGTAGTCGAGGTCGATCTGCACGACGGTCGCGTCCGGCGACAGCCGCTTGCCGTAGCCCATGCGGAAGTCGAAGGGCGTGCCGACGATGACGATGACATCGGCGTTGGAGAAGGCGTACCTCCGTGACAACTGGAAGTGGTGCGGGTCGCCGGGCGGGAGCGTGCCGCGACCTGCCCCGTTCATGTACGCGGGGATGTTGAGGGTGCGGACGAGCTCGATGGCCGCCTCGGTGCCGCGTGTCGTCCACACCTGGCTGCCGAGCAGGATGGCCGGCTTCTCGGCGTGGACCAGCAGGTCGGCGAGCTTCTCGATGGCCTCGGGGTCGCCGGCCGAGCGGGTGGAGGCACGGTAGGCGCCGGCCTTGGGCACACGCGCCTTGGCCGCCGGTACCTTGGCGTCGAGGACGTCGCGCGGGATCTCCAGGAAGGAGGGCCCGGGCGCACCGTGGTAGCACTCGCGGAACGCCATCGACACCATGTCCGCCGCGCGTGCCGTGTCCGGGACGGCGGCCGCGAACTTGGTGATCGGCGTCATCATGTCGACGTGCGGCAGGTCCTGGAGGGACCCCATCTTGTGCTGGGTGAGGGCGCCCTGGCCGCCGATGAGCAGCATCGGGGACTCGGCGCGGAAGGCGTTGGCGACACCGGTGACGGCGTCGGTGGTGCCGGGACCCGCGGTGACGACCGCGCAGCCGGGCTTGCCGGTGATGCGGGCGTAGCCGTCGGCGGCGTGGGCGGCGACCTGTTCGTGACGGACGTCGACGACTTCGATGCCCTCGTCGACGCAGCCGTCGTAGATGTCGATGATGTGGCCGCCGCACAAGGTGTAGATGCGGTCGACCCCCTCGGCCTTCAGCGCCTTGGCAACGAGATGACCACCGGAAATGACGTCCTGTGTGTCGTCGGGCATGGCGAAGTCCTGTCCCTTCGTAGGGGGGTGGAACGGCTCTCGCGGTACATTGCATACAGTCGACGAATACTGTATGAACCTTGTTATCCCGCATCCGGTGGGTGGTGTCCAGGGGGCGTGCGGCACTTTCGAGTCAGGAGCCGGAATGGACCTGTACGAACACCAGGCAAGGGAACTTTTCGAGGAATACGGCATCTTGGTGCCGCGGGCAGAGGTGACCGACTCGCCCAAGGAAGCCCGCGAGATCGCACGTCGGCTCGGTGGCCGGGTCGTGGTCAAGGCTCAGGTGAAGACCGGTGGCCGGGGCAAGGCGGGCGGCGTGAAGCTCGCCGCGGACCCTGCCGCTGCCGAGCTCACGGCACGCCAGATCCTCGGCATGGACATCAAGGGCCACACGGTCGGCAAGGTGATGCTGGCCCAACCCGTCGACATCGAGACCGAGTTCTACGTGTCCTACGTGCTCGACCGGGCGGCGGGTGGCTTTGTCGCCATCGCCTCGGCCGAAGGCGGCATGGACATCGAGGAGGTGGCCGCAAGCCGGCCGGAGGCCGTGGCCCGCATCCCCGTCGACCCCGCCGAGGGCGTCACCTCCGCGAAGGCCGCCGAGATCACGCAAGCGGCCGGACTGCCGTCGCAGACCGTCGACGTCCTCATACGGCTCTGGGAGGTGCTGGTCCGCGAGGACGCCGTCCTGGTGGAGGTGAACCCGCTGGTCCGCACCGGGCAGGGGCAGATCCTCGCCCTCGACGGCAAGGTCACCCTCGACGACAACGCCCGCTTCAGGCAGGCGCGTTGGGGCGCGGACGGCGTGGAACACGACGACGCGCTGGAGGCCGCGGCGGCCGCCAAGGGTCTCAACTACGTCAAGCTCGACGGCGAGGTCGGCATCATCGGCAACGGCGCCGGCCTCGTCATGTCGACCCTCGACGTCGTCGCGGGCTGCGGCGCCCGCCCCGCGAACTTCCTCGACATCGGCGGCGGCGCATCGGCCCAGATCATGGCCGACGGTCTGTCGGTCATCCTGTCCGACCCGGCCGTGAAGTCGGTCTTCGTCAACGTCTTCGGCGGGATCACCGCGTGCGATGCCGTCGCGGACGGCATCGTGCAGGCCCTGGACACAGTCCAGTTGACCAAGCCTCTCGTCGTGCGCCTCGACGGGAACAACGCGGCCCGGGGCCGGGCCATCCTCGACGACCGTGCCCACCCCCTGGTCCAGCAGGCCACCACCATGGACGGCGCCGCGCTGCGGGCCGCCCAACTCGCCACCACAGCCTGAGGAGACGTGACGACATGGCCATCTACCTCACCAAGGAGAGCAAGGTCCTCGTCCAGGGCATGACCGGCGGCGAGGGCATGAAGCACACCCGGCGCATGCTCGCCGCCGGCACGAACGTCGTCGGCGGCGTCAACCCGCGCAAGGCCGGCCGCACCGTCGACTTCGACGACCGAGCCGTCCCCGTGTTCGGGTCGGTCGCCGACGGGATGCGCGCGACCGGCGCCGACGTGACCGTGGTCTTCGTGCCGCCCGCCTTCACCAAGGCGGCCGTGGTCGAGGCCGCCGACGCCGGCATCGGGCTCGCCGTCGTGATCACGGAGGGCATCCCGGTCCACGACTCCGTCGCCTTCGCCTCGTACGCGAAGGCCAAGGGCACTCGCGTCATCGGCCCCAACTGCCCGGGCCTGATCACCCCCGGCCAGTCCAACGCCGGCATCATCCCGGCCGACATCACCAAGCCCGGCCGCATCGGTCTGGTCTCCAAGTCCGGCACGCTCACCTACCAACTGATGTACGAGCTGCGCGACATCGGCTTCTCCACATGTGTCGGCATCGGCGGCGATCCGGTCGTCGGCACCACCCACATCGACTGCCTGGCAGCCTTCCAGGACGACCCCGACACCGAACTCATCGTCCTCATCGGGGAGATCGGCGGCGACGCGGAGGAGCGCGCGGCCGCCTACATCCGCGATCACGTCACCAAGCCGGTCGTCGGCTACATCGCCGGATTCACCGCCCCCGAGGGCAAGACGATGGGGCACGCGGGCGCGATCGTGTCCGGCTCGTCCGGCACGGCGGCGGCGAAGCAGGAAGCACTGGAAGCGGTCGGCGTGGGAGTCGGCAGCACACCCACCGAGACCGCGCGCCTGGTGCTGGACCGCCTGGGCGTCGAGGCGTGACGTCACTCATAGTCGGCGTGAGGTCACTTTCAGGAGTTGCCGCACGCCGCTAACTTCCGCCGTAGCCATCAACGACCGCCCCCGATTGTGCACCGAGAGCGGAGAACCCCATGGCAACCACCCTCACCCTCAAATCCGGCACCTCGTGGACCGACGCCTGGCAGCGCTGCCTCGCGGTCGCCCCCGAGGCCTTCCGGGACGACCGCGTCCTCAACCTCTGGAACTCCACCTGGCAGGCGGACGGCCGGGCCCTGCCCGCCACCAGCCCCGTCGACGGCAGCCCGATCGCCGGCCCGCCGCGCCTGGACCGGGCCACCGCCCACCAGGCCGTGCGCGCGTCGCTGGACCAGCACCGCGCCTGGCGGCACATCCCGCTGGACGAGCGCCGAGCCCGCGTCGCGGCAACCCTCGACGCCCTGACCCAGCACCGGGACCTGCTCGCCCTGTTGCTCGTCTGGGAGATCGGCAAGCCCTGGCGGCTGGCCCGGGCGGACGTCGACCGGGCCATCGACGGCGTGCGCTGGTACGTCGACGGCATCGAGCCGATGGTCACCGGCCGGGCCCCGCTGGACGGCCCGGTGTCCAACATCGCGAGCTGGAACTACCCGATGAGCGTGCTCGTTCACGCAGTGTTGGTACAGGCATTGGCAGGCAACGCGGTCATCGCGAAGACCCCGACCGACGGCGGTGTCGCCTGTCTGACCCTGGCCTGCGCGTTGGCCGCCCGCGAGGGAATTCCCGTCACCCTCGTCAGCGGCAGCGGGGGCGAGCTGTCGGAGGCACTGGTGCGGGCGCCCGAGATCGGCTGCGTCTCCTTCGTCGGCGGCCGCGACACCGGCGCCGCGGTGGCCACGGCCGTCGCCGACCTCGGCAAACGACACGTACTCGAACAGGAAGGACTCAACACCTGGGGCATCTGGAACTACACGGACTGGGACGCGCTCACGGCGGTCGTGCCCAAGCTCTTCGACTACGGCAAGCAGCGCTGTACGGCGTACCCGCGCTTCGTCGTTCAGCGCGAGCTGTTCGACGAGTTCCTCGCGGCGTACCTCCCGGCGGTGCGCACGCTCAGGGTCGGCCACCCACTGGCGGTGGAGAAACGGGACGACGACCCCTTCCCGCAACTGGACTTCGGGCCGGTGATCAACGCTGCCAAGGCCAAGGAACTCCAGGACCAGGTGGCGGAGGCGATCGACCGGGGCGCCGTCCCGCTGCACCGGGGCAAGCCGGCTGACGCCCGCTTCCTGCCCGGCCAGGACACCTCGGCGTACGTCCAGCCGGTCACGCTGCTCAATCCGCCGCCGTCCTCCCCGCTCCACCACGCGGAACCCTTCGGCCCGGTCGACACCATCGTCCTGGTCGACACCGAGGCGGAGCTGCTGGCGGCGATGAACGCGTCCAACGGCGCGCTGGTCGCCACGCTGTCCACCGACGACCGGGCGACGTACGAGCGCCTGGCCCCGCAGATCCGTGCGTTCAAGGTCGGCCACGGCAAGCCGCGCTCCCGGGGCGACCGTGACGAACTGTTCGGGGGGTTCGGCGCGTCCTGGCGCGGGGCGTTCGTCGGCGGCGAACTGCTGGTGCGCGCGGTGACACAGGGGCCGGCCGGAGAGCGGTTGCCCGGGAACTTCCCGGAGTATCAGCTCGGCCCGTGAGGAGGGGGCGTCGAGTTCGACGCCGGGTTCGCCACGCGGTTCTGCCGCGTGGGTGCCCGGCGTCGGTCGCCGACGCGATGGCCCAGGGGGGCCTGGCGCGCCCCTGGTTGACCTGCAATCGGTCAGCCGATGCCCTGGCGGTCCGGATGCAGGGCGAACGCGCGGTCCGACGGGAACTGCTCGGCGCGGTCGACCGCCTGGTGGAGGAGTTCGCGGTGGCGCGAGAGCGGCTCGCTGCGTTCCGGCGGTGCGAGCAGAAGAAGGTCGTCCAGTCCGGCCAGCATGCGCCGTGAGACCTGCGGGTTGCCGATGGCGCAGCCCCGTACCTCGGTGAACCCGAGATCCACCAGCTCGGTCCACCCCGGCACGGGCTGCACCAGGCGCACGGCCCCGCGCCGGTCCCGGTGCAGGGCGGCGTCCAGCGGCCGACGGCTCAGCGCGGCCAGGAACTGGACGACACGGTCCAGCGCCTGGACGGCGGTCGTCGGGTCGTTGATCGCGGGCGACAGGGCGCGCAGCGCGATGTCCGACAACTGGCGCAGCCCGAAGCCGAGATCCTGGTGGTAGGTCCGCTCCACACCCACCGAGATCGTGTACCGCAGCGCCCGGCGTGGCGGGGCCGCACCGCCGTGCACCGCCAGCAGGGGCGTACCAGGCACCACGAAGTCCCCGATCCGAGGGAGCAGCCGCAGCACCACCCCGTGTTTGCGAGCCGTCCGGACCAACCGCGTGATGTGCACGTCCCGCAGCACCCCCGCCCGGCCCTCGTGCGGCACCCAAGCGGTCGCGGTGCCGAGGTCGGGCGTGTCCGTTCCGTCCGCCGACACGGGCACCGTCGCGGCCACGCGGAAGGACTCCGTGGCGATCCGTGCGATCACGTGGCTGATCCGCATCAGTCGCAGAGTGGTGTTCACGTACAGCACGAAGAGCAGCAGGCTCAACGCGACCATGCAGAGGGTGAGAACCGACTGCACCAAAGGCACCGTCGTGACGGTACGGGCATCGTCGGCGGTGTCGAAGGCGGTCAGCACCAGCAGGCTCAGCACGAAGGTCGCCAGGAAGACCGCGAAGGTCGCTTTGGTGATCCGGCTCCGCACGAAGAGCCGGACCACGCGCGGGGTGAACTGCCCGCTCGCCATCTGCACGGCCACGAGCGAGATGCTGAAGACCACACCGATGAAGGTCATCATCGCCGAGGCGACAGCGCTCACAACGGCCTTCGCGTCGTCCGCGAACCGCAGCAGCTCGTCGAGCGTCTCGTAGTCGCCGTCCTTCTGGAGCGCCTCGACGATGGCTGCGTCGAGTGCTTGAGCCCCCACCCAGACCACGAAGACAGCCACCATTGCAGCCGTCGGGGCGAACCAGAACGTGTCCCGCAGATGCTCCCTGAGGGGCGACAGCGGACGCGGGCGACGCCCTGCGGCGGGGCTCTGCGTAACCGTCCAGTCACTCATGATGCGACCCTAAGGGCATCGGGCCGTGTGGTCCCGGACCCCCGCCCGGTGGACGGAAACGCAGGTGAAAGGCACTCCGAAAGCTTGGTATTGTTGTCCACGTCGCCGCCGGGAAGGTCCCCGGCAAGGCGGCAGACACCTGGTCCGGGTGGCGGAATGGCAGACGCGCTAGCTTGAGGTGCTAGTGCCCTTTATCGGGCGTGGGGGTTCAAGTCCCCCCTCGGACACAGATCACTTGCAACCCGTGCGGGTCGAGATCGCATCGACCCGCACGGGTTGTTCTGTTGGAGCGATTGATCGGTACCGTCTGCGGGCTTAGCCTCGCCCGTATGGTGCGCAGTGCGGCGGACGACGTCGACAGCTATCTCGCCGAGGTGCCGGCCGAGCGCGTGCAGGCCCTGACGCGGCTGCGGGAGCTGTGCCGCGCGGAGCTTCCCGGCTTCACTGAGACGATGACGTACGGCATGCCGACGTATCAGCGCGACGGTGCGGCCGAGATCGCGTTCGCGAGCCAGCGGCAGTACATCTCCTTCTATCTGATGCGCAGCGACGTCCGGGACGAGTTCGAGGACCGACTGGCCGGACAGGACATGGGCAAGGGCTGCCTGCGCTTCCGTAAGCCGGAGAAGATCGACTTCGGCCTTGTCCGGGACCTGCTGCGCGCGACCGCGGCAGGACCTGGCTCGATCTGCTGACCGCTCGTCCCGGCCGGGCCCCCTCGTCATCCGTCAGGCGGCCGCCGGGGAAATTCGCGTGCCGCGGCCCCGTCCCGCTCCCTACACTCACCACACCAGCACGCGCCGTCCACCAGCCGGCGGCGCGTCGTCGTGACGAGTCGAGGGGAGCCGGGCCGTGCGTGATCGCATGTCTGTCGTCGTCTCCCCCTCCCGGTACGAGGTGATCCTCGTGTCCTCGTGCGCCCGGTGCCCGCTGCGCGGCCGGCACCGGATGCCCGTGACGACCATCTGACAGCGCCCGAGCACGTCAACAGACCTGCCTTGCCCTCCTCCGACGGCTCGACAGGTCCAGCTCGCGTGCGCCCGCCCGCCGTCCGGGAATCGCGCTGACCTCTTCCCGCTTCCGGAACATCCGAAAGGCCAAGGGCCGTGCGCACCAACCTCAAGACCGACCGCATGACCGACCTCAACACCCTCGCCGTCGTCCGTAACCTCGGCATCCTCGCCCATGTCGACGCCGGCAAGACCACCGTCACCGAGCGGATCCTGTACGCCACCGGAACCACCCACAAGCGGGGCGAGGTCCACGACGGCACCACCGTCACCGACTTCGACCCGCAGGAACGGGACCGCGGCATCACCATCTTCGCGGCGGCGGTCAGTTGTGCCTGGGACGGTCACCGGATCAATCTGATCGACACCCCCGGGCACGTCGACTTCGCCGACGAGGTGGAGCGTTCGCTGCGTGTCCTGGACGGCGCGGTCGCGGTGTTCGACGCCGTGGCGGGGGTCGAACCGCAGAGCGAGTCGGTGTGGCGGCAGGCCGACCGGCACGGCGTTCCCAGGATCGCGTTCGTCAACAAGCTCGACCGAGCCGGGGCCGACCTCGACACGGCCGTCGCGTCGATCAGGGAACGGCTGCATCCGGCTCCGCTGGTCGTGCAGTTGCCCATCGGCGCGGAGGACGGATTCCGCGGGGTCGTGGACCTCGTACGTATGCGGGCGCTGGTGTGGGCCGACGGCGCCGAAACGGCCGTGGAAGGACCGGTGCCGGTAGAACTCCTGGACGAGGCGCACCGGCGCAGGCGGCTGCTGGAGGAGGCGGTGGCCGAACTGCATGCCGGCGCGCTGGAGGAGTTCTGCGCGGGGTCGGCGCTCTGTGCGCAGACGCTGGTCGCCGCCCTGCGCGAGCTGACCCGCAGCGGTGAGGGCGTGGTCGTGCTGTGCGGCTCGGCCTACCGCAACCGGGGTGTCGAGCCGTTGCTCGACGCGGTCGTGGCGTATCTGCCGTCGCCGCTAGACGTGCCGGCCGTACGTGGTCTGCGCGACGGCGCCGACGAGGAGCGGCACGCCGACCCGTCGGCACCGTTCGCGGCGCTGGCGTTCAAGGTGAGCGCGACCCCGACCGGGCGGTTGACCTATCTGCGGGTGTACTCGGGAACGATCGAGAAGGGAGGCATGGTGTTCGACGCGGTCGCGCGGCGTACGGAGCGGATCGGGCGGATCCTGCGGGTGCAGGCCGACCGTCACGCCCACGTCGACCGTGCCGTCGCCGGGGACATCGTGGCGGTGGTCGGACTGAAGTCGGCTCGACCGGGCACCACCCTCTGTGCCCCGGACGCCCCGCTCGTCCTCGAACCGCCGAGCGTGGCCGACCCGGTGGTGTCCGTGGCGGTCGAGGCCCGCAGGTCCACCGACATCGACCGGCTGGCCTCGGCGCTGGCCCGGCTGGCGGAGGAGGATCCGTCGCTGGTCGTGCGGACCGACGCCGAGACCGGCCAGACGGTGCTGTCCGGCATGGGTGAACTGCATCTGGAGGTCGCGGTGGAGAAGATCCGGCGTGACCTCGGGCTGGATGTCAACGTCGGCCGGCCGCGGGTGTCGTACCGTGAGACGGTTGGCCGAGGGGTGTCCGGCTTCGTGTTCCGGCATGTCAAACAGGACGGTGGAGCGGGACAGTTCGCCCATGTGGTTCTCGATGTCGAACCCTTGACGGCCCCGGCCACGGCGGCCGAACAGGGCGTCAGGGGCTTCGAGTTCCGCTCGACCGTCGTCGGCGGCCGGGTCCCGCAGGAGTACGTCCGTGCCGTCGAGGCCGGCTGCCGCGACGCCCTCGCCGAGGGTCCGCTCGGCGGCCATCCGGTGACCGGCCTGCGCGTCACCCTCACCGACGGGTCGACCCATGTGAAGGACTCCTCCGACACGGCCTTCCGTACGGCAGGCCGGCTCGGCCTCCGCGATGCCCTGCGCGCTTGCGCGATGGTCCTCCTGGAGCCGGTCGTCGAGGTCACGGTCACCGTGCCGGAGGAAGCGGTCGGCTTGGTGCTCGGCGACCTGGCCGCCCGCCGCGGCCGCGTCACGGGCTCCGTCACCCGGGCGGGCGCGGCGGTCGTGACGGCGACCGTGCCGCTGGCCGAGCTGTTCGGTTACGCCACCCGGCTGCGTAGCCGTACGCAGGGACGCGGCACGTTCACGGCCCGGCCCACCGGCTATGCGCCGGCGCCGGTCGCTGCGGTGTCGCGCTAGGCCACAGGGCCCCGTCCTCGACGGACGGGGCCCTCGTCCGGCCTGCTTCACCTCACGGATACGACACCACGGTCGAGGGCACCGTCGACGTCCCCGACGTCGGCGCCCCGGTGTCGTTGATGACGCACTCGTACTGCCCGTTGCCGCCGAGCGAGACCACGAGCAGGTTGTGGAAGCGCACCCCGGACCGGACGGGGGCGGCGAAGCCATGGTGCTGCACGATCGAGGGGTTGACGTTGTAATAGCAGTAGCTGCCGAGCCCCCAGCCCTCGTGCGAGGTCACGCCGTCGCCGACCTTGTAGGCGGCGTAGCCCTTGATCGAGCCGTTCTGGATGGCGGCCTGGTTCGGGGCGTCGTACGCCTTCTCGTTCTGGAAGAAGATCGTGCGGCCGCGCTGGCCGAACCACTGCACGTCGTACTTGTTGAAGTGCTCGACGAACAGGCCGGTCGCCAGGACGTCGTCGCCGTTGACCACGACGCCGTAGTCGGCGCGGTTGGTCTCCCAGCCGACTCCCTCGCCGTGGTCGGCCCGCCACACCCACGTGTGGTCGACGATCGTGTGCCGGCTGTTGATCACCATGCTGGTGGTGGCCTTGCCGGCGCCGGCCCCGCCGATGCGGACGAACACGTCCTGGACCGTGATCGGGTTGGCGGAGTGGTCCCTGGACGCGCCCTGCGGCCCGACTTCCACCAGTGTCGCCGAGTTGACGGGTCCGGCGTCCACCAGGAAGCCGGCCAGCCGGACTCCGTCGACGTCGGCGACCCGCACGGCCGTGGCGCCGTTGGCCGGGATGAGGGTCGCGTAACCGAGGCCGAGGACGACGGTGTTCGGCCGGTTGACCTGGATCGGCCGGTCGAGGTGGTAGATGCCCGGGGTGAGCAGGAGGTGCAGTCCCTGGGCGAGCGCCTCGTTGAGCGTGGCCGCCGTGACGCCGGGCCGCGCGACGTAGAACTGCGTCAGCGGCAGCGAGGTGCCTCTGGGAGTGCCGTTGCCCCAGGTGACGCCGCGGGCGTTCGTGCGCTTCTCCGGCAGGAAGACCCGGAAGTCGTTCCCCTGGACGTACAGGAACGGCTTCTCTCGCGAGACGGGAGTCGTGTCGAGCGTGGTGTACGGCGGGTTGGGGAAGCTCTGCGCGGGGGCGCCCTCGACGCCGGAGAACACCATGTTCCAGACGCCGTTGAGCCAGCTGCCGATCGCGCTGTCGCGGGTGTACCACTGCTGCTGCGAGTACGGCCCGACCTGGCCGTCGATGCGGCTGTCCGCGATGTAGCCGCCGCTCGCCCAGCCGTAGCCGGTGGGGGAGAGGTTGAGTCCGCCGCGTATGTGCATGCGGCGGAACGGGGCCGCCTGGGCGACCGCCCACCGGTTGGTGCCGTTGACCGGCACCAGGGCAAGGTTCTCCGCCGAACGCCAGAAGTTCTGCGTGGCGTTGCCGTTGAACCAGCCGGCGTCGACGGTGACATCGCCGTTGATGGTGGTGTCGTCGGGGGACAGCCCCAGGCCCGCGATCGAGGTGTAGAAGCCGAGTTGGGCGTTGAGGCCGTGGTAAGTGCCGGGCTTGAACAGCAGGGCATAGCGGCCGGTGCCGAACTGTGCGGACTCCTGCTGCCGGAACACCTCGTCGAGTCGGGCCTGGATGCCCGGGGTCGAGGGATCGAAGACGAGGACGTTCGGACCGAGGTCGCCGCCGCCCGGCAGGGCGCGCGGCTTCGTCCGGGCCGACGGGGACGCCGAAGTCGGCGCGGCGGCCGGTGTGGAGTTCTGCGCGGAGGCCTCGCTCGACAGGCCGAGCACGGCCGGTGCCGAGGCGATCGCGGCGCCGATCAGGGCCCGGCGGCCCAGCGAGGACGGCCCGGAGGACGGGGAGGAAGGAAGCATCAGGCGGCTCTCCTGGTTCAGGAAGTGAACGTCACGACGTGCGGGGAGCGCTCTCTTGCCGCTGAATGGTTCAACTGTGGAACGTGTGAGTCAAGAGTTGCGGCCAAAGTTCTGAGGGTGTGTCAAAGCCCTTGACGCGTCTGCCTTCCAAGGCTTAACTCACGCTCTAAACTAAGACGTGATGCGACGATCCGCAGCCACCGGGACAGGCGCGACGGGTCGCCCGACGGCGACGGCACGAAGGCATCACGGCACGGAATGCGCACCCTGCGAGGACCCCCTCACATCCCCAAGGAGAGCCGCATGCCATCCCGTACCCGTACCTGTACGCGCACCCGAACCCGTACGCGTACTCGCACTCCACGGACCCTTCTGACCGCGCTCACCGCCCTCGCCCTGCTCGGCACGGGTTCGGCGTTCGCTGCGCCGCCCGCAGGGCCCGCCGCCGTGGCGGCCGCATGGGACACCGACCGCGCGGCCGAGGCACACACCGCGAACCCGAACGCCGTCACCGCCTCCGGCAGCGAGAACGGCGGCACCGCACCCGGCCTCGCCTTCGACGGCGACGGAGCGACCCGGTGGTCCAGCAACTTCGCCGACGACGCCTGGATCCGCGTGGACCTCGGTACAACGATCCGCGTCGATCGGGTGGTCCTCGACTGGGAGGCGGCTCACGGCAAGAGATACGTCCTGGAGGTCTCGAAGAACGGCACGGACTGGACCCCGTTCTACACGGAGACCGCCGGCACCGGCGGCACGGTCACCGCGCACACCTACCCACAGGAGGTGACCGGCCGCTACGTCCGCATGCGCGGCGTCGAGCGCGCCACGCCCTACGGCTACTCGCTGTACTCCTTCAAGGTCTACGGCGGCGAACCGGCTCCGGCGTCCACCACCCGCACCAACCTGGCCCTGAATCACCCCGCGTATACCAACTACTACCAGCACGCGGGCAATTCACCGGCCTTCGTGACGGACGGAGGGTGGCCGGGGGATCTCAAGGCCGACGCCACTCGCTGGTCCAGTGACTGGAACGCGAACCGCTGGATCTCCGTCGATCTGGGCGCCAGGTCGACGATCTCCTCCGTGGACCTCTACTGGGAGGCTGCCTACGCCGTCGACTACCAGCTCCAGGTCTCCGACGACAACCGCACCTGGCGTACCGTCCACCAGCCCTCCGCAGCCGAAGTCGCCGCCCGCCGCGCGAACGTGACGTCCCCGGCTCAGGCGGTGGGCCTGCACGACACGATCACCCTCTCCTCCCCGGCGACCGGCCGCTACGTCCGCATGCTCGGCAAGGA
Source organism: Streptomyces sp. NPDC012935 (assembly GCF_042900345.1). Taxonomy (NCBI): domain Bacteria; kingdom Bacillati; phylum Actinomycetota; class Actinomycetes; order Kitasatosporales; family Streptomycetaceae; genus Streptomyces; species Streptomyces sp. NPDC012935. Next base: position 794,418 of record NZ_JBIBBC010000001.1, on the reverse strand, counting down.
ACGCCGCAGCTTCCACAACCCGGCTCCCGCGACGGCCCAGTTCGGCTACTCCCTGTACGAGTTCCAGGTCTGGGGCACGGGTGGCAGCGCCGACGCCGCCTACCCTGCGCTCCCGACCGAGCAGCCGGGGACGTATCGGACGACCTTCTTCGACGACTTCACCGGCGCCGCCCTCGACCGCTCCAAGTGGCGCGTCGTCCGCACCGGAACCGAGATGGGTTCGGTCAACGGCGAGTCGCAGGCGTACGTGGACTCGGCGGACAACATCCGCACCGAGAGCGGGAACCTGGTCCTGCGTGCCAAGTACTGCAAGGGCTGCACGCAGGCCGGCGGCGGCACGTACGACTTCACGTCCGGCCGCATCGACACCAACACGAAGTTCGACTTCACATACGGCCGGGTCAGCGCCCGTATGAAGCTCCCCGTCGGCGACGGCTTCTGGCCCGCCTTCTGGCTGCTCGGCAGCAATGTCGACGACCCCTCCGTCTCCTGGCCCGCGTCCGGTGAGACCGACATCATGGAGAACGTCGGCTACCGGGACTGGACGAGCACCGCCCTGCACGGCCCCGGCTACTCGGCCGACGGCAACATCGGCGACCGCCAGATCTTCCCGAACGGCGGCTCGGTCGACCAGTGGCACACCTACGCCGTCGAATGGACCCCGACGGGCATGCGCTTCTACGTCGACGACCGCCTGGTCCAGGAGACCACCCGCAACAAGCTGGAGTCGACACGGGGGCAGTGGGTCTACGACCACAACCAGTACGTGATCCTGAACCTCGCTCTGGGCGGGGCCTACCCGGCCGGCTGGAACCAGGTGACCACCCCCTACTGGGGGCTGCCGCAGTCCAGCGTGGACAGGATCGCGGGTGGGGGAGTGCAGGCCGAGGTGGACTGGGTTCGGGTGGAGCAGAAGGGGTAGCAGGCGGGGCGGGCATTGGAGATGATCTTCGAATACAGTCAAATCGACTGAACCGTAAGGGGGTTGTGCGGCAGGACGGGGCGGGCGGAAAGGCCTTTCGGGCTTGATGCATATGATGTGCAAGTGCACGACTACAGCATCAGGGCGGCGAGCCCGGACGACCTCGACGGTGCGCGAGCTCTGATGCTCGACACCGTGTACCGCGACTTCGGTACCGGCTATGTGCCTCGCTGGCACGCGGACATCATCGACCCGGCCACCGCCTATCTCGCCCCGCCCCGCCACACTCTCCTCGTAGCGCTGGACCCGCGCGACGGGAGCGTCGTCGCCACCGCCGCCCTCGACTCCCGCGGCCCGGCCCACCCGCCGAACCCGCGCGAGCTCGCCGAGCGCTACCCCTCCGGTGAGACCGCACAGCTGCGCCGCGTCTACGTCCGGGCCGAGCACCGCAGGCGCGGCCTGGCCCGGCGGCTCGTCGACGAACTGCTCGCCTTCGCGGCGGCGGACGGCGGCTACCGCGCGGTGTATCTGCACACCGACCCGAAGGTGGCGGGCGCCGAGGCGTTCTGGCGCTCGCTCGGCAAGGTCGTGCATGACGAGCGTGAGGACACGGACGGCGGGAACGGCGTCGTCCACTTCGAGATACCGATGGAGCGATAGACCGTGCGACGCCGAACCCGCCCGCTCCTCGCCCTCGTGCTGGCCCCGGTCCTCGCCGGCTGCTTCGCCTCCGGCGGCGCTCCCGACGCCGCGGGCGGCGCCCAGGACGGGTCCCGCCTGCGAGTCGCCCTCGCCTTCCCGCCCGCCGAGAACCTGTCGCCGTACGGCGCCGACGCCACCCTCCTCAGCCGCCTCGGCGTGACCGAGGGCCTGACCGCGCTGGACGCCAACGGCGCCGCCGCCCCCGCCCTCGCCGCCTCCTGGCGCCAGGAGAACGACCGCACCTGGCTGTTCACCCTGCGCGAGGCCACCTTCCAGGACGGCTCCGCGGTCACCCCGGCCGCGGTCGCCGCCGCACTCACCCACGCCACGAAGGCCAAGCCCGTCCCCGCCGCACTCTCCGGCGTCGCCCTCTCCGCGAAGGCAGCGGGCAGCAAGGACGTACGGATCACCACCGAGGCCCCCGACCCCGTCCTGCCGCTGCGTCTGTCCAGCCCCTCCCTCGTCGTCCTCTCCGGCAAGGCCTACGGCGACCAGGACAAGCAGACCGAGGTCGACCCGGTCGGCCATGCCACCGGGCCGTTCGAGCTCACCAAGGTGCTCGGCGCCACGGCCGCCACCCTCGACCGCTACGACGACTACTGGGGCGGCCGCGCCCAGGCCACCGGCATCGACGTCAAGTTCGTCGCCGACGGCACCGCCCGCGCGAGCGCCCTGCGCACCGACCAGGTCGACCTCGCCGAGGCGATCCCCGTCGCGCAGGCCGCCACCCTGGACGAGGCCACCCGCGAGGCGACGGCCACCACGCGCACCACGAGCCTGTTCCTCAACACGAAGAAGGGGCCCTTCAAGGACGCAGCCCTGCGGGCCGCCGCCCGGCAGGCCGTCGACAGCTCGGCGTTCGCCAAGGGTGTCTACGAGGGCTACGCCGACGCCGGCGCCGGCATCTACGGGCCCGCCGTCACCTGGGCCGCCGGCAAGCGGACCGAGCCGGTCGGGCGGGCGAAGGCGGGCAAGCCCGACAAGACCCGGATCACCCTGGCCACCTACGACAACCGGCCCGAACTCCCCGAAGTCGCCCAAGTGCTGAAGCAGCAGCTGGAGAAGGCAGGGTTCGAGGTCACGCTGGAGGTGCGCGAGTACTCGCGGCTGGAGAGCGACGCGCTGGACGGCAGGTTCGACGCTTTCGTCGGCGCCCGCAACAGCCTGGTCGACACCGGCGACCCCGTCGGTGTCCTCGCCAGCGACTACACGTGCGACGGCAGTTACAACCTGGCCATGCTCTGCGACAAGGACATCGACCGGGCCGTGGCCGAGGCCGCGGACATCACCGACACCGCCGAGCGGCAGGACGCGGCCATGACGGCCGAGGCCGAGATCCTCGGCACCGACGCCGTTGTACCGCTGGTCCACCAGCGCATCATCACCGGTGTCGGCACCCACGTCCGGGGCGAACTCCTCGACCCGTACGAGCGCACCCTCGTCGGCATCGGCACCCGGCGCTGACCCGTGCGGCGCCAGGCAGTCACGCTCCTGTGGCGTGCGGGGATCGCGGCCGCCCTGGTGTGTGCCATCGGCGTACTGCCCTGGCTGTCGCGCACCGACCCGGCGCTCACCGTGCTCAAGGCCCGCTCGGCGGACCGCGACCCCACGCCCGAGGTGCTGGCGGACGTCCGCGCTCAGCTCGGCCTGGACGCGGGCCCGTTCCGGCTCCTCGGTGACTGGCTGGGCGGGCTGTGGCGCGGAGACGCCGGCCGGTCGTGGATCTCCGGCAGCGAGGTCACACCCGCCGTGCTCCAGGCTCTCGGCGCGTCCCTGCTGCTGATGGCGGTGGCCCTCGCGGTCGCCGCCGCCACCGCCGCCCTGATCTGCGCCCGCACCCTGTGGCTCGGCGCGCACCGGCGGCTCGACGGGCGGGCCGGGGGCAGCGGCTCCGCCGTCCTCGCCGCGCTGCCCGAGTTCCTCACCGCGTCCGTCCTCGCGACCGTCGTCGGCGTGCAGTTGGGGTGGCTGCCCGCGCTCGGCTGGTACGGCCCCCAGTGGACGATCCTCCCCGCACTCGCCCTAGGCCTGCCCGCCGGCGCCGTGCTCGGCCGGCTCCTCGACGACCTGCTGCCCGGCGCCTTCACCGAGCCCTGGGCCCTGGCCGCCACCGCACGCGGACTCCCCGGCCGCGCCGTCACCCGCCAGGCCCTGCGCCGCTGCCTGCCCGGACTGCTCCCCAACACCGGCCTGTTCGTCGTGGGCCTGACCGGAGGATCGGTCACCGTCGAGCAGATCTTCGACATCCCCGGCCTCGGCCGCACCACCCTCCAGGCCGCCCTCGCCCAGGACCTGCCCGTCCTGCAGGCCGGCACGCTCGCCCTCGTCCTGCTCGCCGCGGCCGCCGCCGGACTGGCCCACGTCCTCGCCCGCCTGCTGATCGGCCCGGCGCTGCGCGACGGCGCGCTGCCGTCCCTGCACCGGCCTACGCCGCCCGTGCGCAGGTTCCTGCCGATCGCCTACGGTGGTCTGCTCGTCGGCGTGGTCGCCCTCGGCCTGCCCCGTGACCCACTGGCCCTGGACACCGCCGAGCGACTCGCGGCCCCTTCGCCGGGGCACCCGTTCGGCACCGACGCCCTCGGCAGGGACATCCTCGCCCGCGTCGCCCACGGCGCCCTCGACACCCTGCTGCTCGCCGGCGCGATCACCGCCGTCACCCTGCTCACCGGAGTGGCGCTCGGTCTGCTGCCCCGGCTGTCCGGACCGCTCGTCGACACCGTCACCGCGCTGCCGCCGGTCCTCGTCGCGCTGCTCGTCACCGCGGTCGCCGGTAGCGGAACCGCCACGCCCGCGCTCGCCGTGGCCGCGGTTGCCTGGGCCCCGCTGGCCGCCCACACCACGGCGCTGCTACAGCAGGAACGCGCCGCCCTCCACCTCACAGCCACCCGCGCCCTGGGCGCCGGCCCCTGGTACCTGCTGCGCCACGAACTGCTCCCTGCCGTCGTGCCGCCCGTCACCCGCCACGCCCTGCTCCGCCTGCCCGGCGTCGCCCTCGCGCTCGCCTCGCTGGCCTTCCTCGGCCTCGGCGCCCAGCCGCCCTCGCCGGAGTGGGGCCTGCTGCTCGCCGAGAACCAGCCCTACGCCGAGCGCGCCCCCTGGGCGGTCCTCGCCCCCGCCGCCGTACTCGCCCTGCTGGGTGCGCTGGCGGTGACGGCGGCAGGAGGCCTGCCGGGCGGGCGGCGGCGCGGGGACAGGGGGAGGGGCAGCGGCGAGCCTGCCGCGCCTACGCCCGAACAGCACTCACCCGCCATGGAGTTGGTGAGGACGGGATGACCTCGCTGCTGTCGCGCCGCCTGCGCAGGGCGCCGGACCGTCACCGGCTCTCCCCGCTTCTGCGCCTCCTCATCCTCACCCAACTCGCCTTCAACATCGGCTTCTTCGCCGTCCTGCCCTTCCTGGCCGAGCATCTGGGACAGGCCGTCGGAATGGCGGGGTGGATGGTCGGGTTCGTGCTGGGGCTGCGAACGTTCAGCCAGCAGGGGCTGTTCGTGGTGGGCGGGGCGCTGGCCGATCGGTACGGCATCCGGCCGGTCGTGCTCACGGGCTGTGCCCTGCGCATCGCCGGGTTCGCCTGGCTCGGGTACGCGCGACAGACGTGGGCGGTCATCGGGGCCGTGCTGCTGATCGGGTTCGCCGCCGCGCTGTTCTCACCCGCAGTCGAGTCCGAGGTGGCCCGGCAGGCGGTGGTGTGGGAGGAGTCGGGCGGCGGCTCCCGCACCCGCGTCCTCGCGCTGCTGACGGTGGCCGGACAGGCGGGCGCGTTCGTCGGGCCGCTGCTCGGCGCACTGCTGCTGTCGGTGGACTTTCGTACGGTCTGCCTCGCCGGCGCCGGCATCTTCGTCCTCGTCCTCGCCGGGCACGCGTGGCTGCTGCCGCAGCACATACCCGGGCGAGGGGGTGTGCGGCTGCGCGGCGGCACGGGGAAGCTGCTGCGCAACCGCCGCTTCCTCGCGCTGTGCTGTGCCTACGGCGCCTACCTGCTCGCCTACAACCAGCTCTATCTCGCCCTCCCCGACGAGGTGGAGCGCGCCACGGGCTCCCAGGCCGCGCTGGCCTGGCTGTTCGCCCTGTCCTCACTGCTGGTGGTGGTCGCCCAGCTGCCCGTCACCCGGTGGGTGGGGGAGCGGTTCACCCTGCGCCGGTCCATGGTCGCCGGACTGCTGCTGATCGCGGCGGGGTTCGCGGTCGTGGCCGCGGCCCGGCCCGCCGAGTGGACCGGTACTGCGGGTCTGCTGCCCGCGGCCGGATTCGTCGTCCTGCTCACCCTCGGCCAGATGCTCGTCGCCCCCGTCGCCCGCGCCTGGGTGCCCGACCTCGCGGAGGAGGGCCGACTCGGCCTCTACACCGGCGCGTTGTCCTCGGTCTCCGGCCTGATCGTCCTGCTCGGCAGCTCGGCCACGGGAAGTCTCCTGGACACCGGCCTGCCCGCCGCCGTGCCCTGGCTGGTGCTGGCGGCCGTACCGGTGGCGGCGATCGGGGTGCTGCCGCGCCGGTAAGGTCCCCGGCATGGATGTTCAGGTGGAGATCGTCCGGGAGGCGAGCGCGGAACTCGTGGCCGGCTTCGCCCGGCTGCTGCCGCAGCTGTCCGGGAGCGCCAAGCCCCTCGACCTCGCGGCGGTCGACCGCATCGTGAGGTGCGGCACGAACACCGTCCTCGTCGCTCGGGCGGACGGCGAGATCGTCGGCACGCTCACCCTCGTACAAATTCCCGTGCCTTCCGGGCTGCGCGCCCGGATCGAAGACGTGGTCGTCGACGGGGCCGCGCGCGGTCACGGTGTCGCGGGGCTGCTGATGGGTGAGGCGGTACGGCTCGCCCGGGAGTCCGGGGCGCGGACCGTGGATCTCACGTCGCGGCCGGACCGGGTTTCGGCGAACAGGCTGTATGAGGGTCTGGGGTTCGGGCCGAGGGAGTCGACCGTGTACCGGATGTACCTGGACGGCTGACTGTCGCTCATGGTGTCGGGGGGCTGCTGATGTATGGGGCGGTGCGGCTCGCTCGGGAGTCCGGGGCGCGGAGCGTGGATCTCACGTCGCGGCCGGGCCGGGTTTCGGCGAACAGGCTGTATGAGGGTCTGGGGTTCGGGGCGAGGGGCTCGGCGGTGTACCGGATGCTGCTCGACGGCTGACTGCCGTCCACGGTGTACCCGGTGCCGCCCGAAGGCCGACCCGTCAGGACGCCACCAGCTCCCGTACCTCCGCCACCGGCGCCCGCCGCACGCGCGACGGCCGGTTCCGGAACAGCCACAGGATGTCCCGGCCGAACGACCAGACCAGCGCCGCCAGTGCCGTAGCCGTGACCGCGAACGTCGCCAGGTACGGGAAGAGGCCGGACGCGGCCATGAGCAGGAACACGCCCTGCATCGCGGCGACCGTCTTGCGGGCCGTGCTCGGCGGGAGCGCGGCGTTCAGCCACGGCCAGACGCGGGCGGCGGCGACGAAGCCGTAGCGCATGGCGCCGATGAGGAGCACCCACGGACCCATCGACATCGAGACATACACGCTCAACACCAGGATCAGGAACGCGTCCACCTCCATGTCGAAGCGTGCGCCCAGGGCGGTCGACGTGCCCGTACGGCGGGCCACCTTGCCGTCCACGCCGTCGAGGATCAGGGCGACCGCAGTCAGGCCGACGAACAACGTCACCGGCGGTGAACTCTGGAAGGAGTCCGCGACCAGTGCCGTGACGCCGCCCACCAGCGTGGCGCGGCCCAGGGTGACCCGGTTCGCCGGGCCGAAGGACCGCAGCCTGGATCGGTGCAGGGCCAGCGAGAGCAGCGCCCAGGTGGCGACGGCGAAGACGAGGCCGGTCAGCCAGCCCGCCGGCCCCATGCCGATCGCCGAACCGAGCAGGGCCAGCAACAGGATCTGCACGCCCGCTCCCACAGCGGTCTCCTGCTGGACCAGCCTCGCGTCGTAAGTGTTGTTCAGGGCCACCGCACATTCCTCCGGCCAGATGACAGAGTCGATCAAGGCCGCGTACTGTGCGCGACCTGTGCACACCTCGGTACGTGGGCAGCTTGCAGATCGTTCAGGAGGATTCCGATGAACCGCACCGCACGTGCGTTCTGGCTCAGCTCCCCGGGTGCGGGAGAGATCCGGGAGGTCACCCTTCCGGAGCCGGGCGAGGGCGATGTGCTGGTGCGGTCGCTGTACTCCGGAGTCAGCCGGGGCACGGAGACCCTCGTGTTCCGTGGCGGGGTCCCGCAGAGCCAGCACGCGGCCATGCGGGCGCCGTTCCAGGAGGGCGATTTCCCCGCACCGGTGAAGTACGGCTATCTCAGCGTCGGGATGGTCGAGGAGGGGCCGACGGCACTGGTCGGCCGTACTGTCTTCTGCCTGTACCCGCATCAGACGCGGTACGTCGTCCCCGCGAGCGCCGTCACCGTCGTACCCGACACCGTGCCCGCCGCGCGGGCCGTCCTCGCCGGCACCGTCGAGACCGCCGTCAACGCGCTCTGGGACGCCGCGCCCCTGGTCGGCGACCGGATCGCCGTGGTCGGCGGCGGCATGGTCGGCTGCTCCGTGGCCGCCCTGCTGGCCCGCTTCCCGGGCGTGCGGCTGCAGTTGGTCGACGCCGATCCGCGCCGTGCCGAGGTCGCCGCGGCCCTCGGCATCGCCTTCGCCACGCCCGACGAGGCGCTCGGCGACCGCGACCTGGTCGTCCACGCCAGCGCCACCGAGCAGGGCCTCGCCCGGTCGCTCGAACTGCTCCGCCCCGAGGGCACGGTCGTCGAACTCAGCTGGTACGGCGACCGGAGTGTCGCCCTGCCGCTCGGCGAGGCCTTCCACTCCAGGCGGCTCGTCATCCGCAGCAGCCAGGTCGGCACCGTCTCCCCGGCCCGCAGCGCCAGCCGTACGTACGCCGACCGGCTCGCCCTCGCCCTCGACCTGCTCGCCGACCCCGCCCTGGATGCGCTGGTCACCGGGGAGAGCGCTTTCGCGGAGCTGCCCGAGGTGCTGCCGAAGCTCGCTTCCGGGGAGATCCAGGCGCTCTGTCATCGCGTCAGGTACCCCGCCACGCCGTGACAGGACTCGGACACGCCCTGACGGACTCGTTCAAGTCGGGACGACAAGAGCGCCTGACCTGAGAAAAGAGTGAGAGACGGCTGAACAACGGGAAGCGAAGAGCCGTACTACACGGCATCCCCGGCAGCCGATCGGCGGGGATGAGGAGCGCACCGCACCTGGAGGGTCGTCCGTTGTTCAGCATCACCGTCCGCGATCACATCATGATCGCCCACAGCTTCCGCGGCGACGTCTTCGGACCCGCGCAGCGCCTGCATGGAGCGACGTTCCTGGTGGACGCCACATTCCGGCGCGAGCAGCTGGACGACGACAACATCGTCGTCGACATCGGTCTGGCCACTCGGGAACTGGGGGCCGTCGTAGGTGAGCTGAACTACAGAAACCTCGACAACGAACCCGACTTCGCCGGGATCAACACCTCCACCGAGTTCCTGGCCAAGGTCATCGCCGACCGGCTCGCCGAGCGGATCGAGAAGGGTGCGCTGGGCGAGGGCGCCAAGGGCCTCGCGGGCCTCACCGTCACGCTGCACGAGTCGCATGTCGCATGGGCGAGTTATGAGCGTGCGCTGTGACCGACGTGACCCTGGAGAAGGCCGTCGCCGTGGAAGAGGCTCCGGAGAAGTCGGAGAAGGTTGCGCTCGGCTATGTGCCCGTGCAGCACTCCGTCCTGAAGAACGCCGAGATCATCCCCATGTCCCTGCGCTCCGTGCACTTCGTGATGCCGGGCGGCGTCGACGACGCGTCCGCGCCGAGCGGCGGCAACGCCTATGACCGGCGGGTGAGTCTGGATCTGCCCGGCTTCGGGTGGCAGGTGCACAAGCACGCGGTGGACGGCAGCTGGCCGCTCCCCGGTGCGGCGGACCGGGCCGAACTCTCCCGCACACTGCGCGAGTTCCCCGACGGGACCGTCGTCCTGCTGGACGGACTGGTCGCCTGTGGGGTGCCCGAGATCATCGTCCCGGAGGCGGAGCGGCTGAACCTCGCGGTCCTCGTCCATCTGCCGCTCGGCGACGAGACGGGACTGGAGCCCGCCGTCGCCGCGGAGCTGGACGCCCGAGAACGCACGGTGCTGCGGGCCGTTCCCGCGGTGATCGCCACCAGCGACTGGGCCGTCCGCCGCCTCGTCTCCCACCACGGCCTCGCGCCCGACCGGGTCCATGTCGCCGCCCCCGGCGCCGACATCGCGCCGCTGGCCCCCGGCACGGACGGCGTCTCCCGCCTGCTGTGCGTGGCCGCCGTGACACCCCGCAAGGGACAGCACCGGCTGGTCGAGGCGCTGGCGTCGGTGACCGACCTGCCGTGGAGCTGCGTGTGCGTGGGCGGGCTGAACCAGGACCCCGAGTACGTGGCCGAACTGCGGTCCCTGATCGCGAAGCACGGGCTCGAGGACCGGCTGGTCCTTGCGGGCCCGCAGACCGGTGCCGAACTCGACGCCAGCTACAACGCCGCCGACCTGATGGTGCTCACCTCCTACGCCGAGACGTACGGCATGGCGGTGACGGAAGCGCTCGCGCGCGGCATCCCGGTGCTCGCGACGGACGTCGGCGGACTGCCGGAGGCGGTCGGCCGGGCCCCCGACGGCGGTGTTCCCGGCATCCTCGTTCCGCCGGAGAACCCCGCCGCGATCGCGGCCGAGCTGCGCGGCTGGTTCGGGGAGGCGGACGTACGACGCCGACTGAAGGCGGCTGCCCGGGGACGCCGGGCCGCCCTGAACGGCTGGGCCGGCACGGCCCGCAGCCTGGCCTCCGTACTGGGCCGACTGCCGAACGAACCCCGGAGGGTCGCATGAGGGACACGGCAACGGCACAGAGCGAAGGGGCGATTCCGGCCCAGCCGGGACCGCGCGATCCCGCACCGCGGAGCGGGATCGCCGCGGCGGAGGGAGCCATGGGCGACGTATCCGTACCGGCGGCGCCTGACGCGGACGCCGTGATCCTCGGGGCCGGGCCCAGCCTCGGTCCCGGCGAGCGGGCGACCGTGCGGCTCAGGGACGCCGGGGCGGACGACCCGCCCCGTTACGCCCCCGAGTGGCTGGAGCTGCGGGAAGGCGCCGACGCCGCCGCGCGGGCGCACGACCTGCTCGACCCGCTGCGGATCCGGCTCGCCAACCTGCCCGGACGGGCCGGACTGGTAATTCACGACGTGGGCTGCGGCACCGGCTCCATGGGCCGCTGGCTGGCTCCCCACCTGGACGGTGCCCAGCACTGGGTCCTGCACGACCGCGACCCCTACCTCCTGCACTTCGCCGCCGTGGCCTCCCCGCGCTCCTCCGCGGACGGCAGCCGCGTCACCGTCGAGACGCGGCGCGGCGACGTCGGCCGCCTCACCCCGGACGCCCTCGCCGGTGCCTCGCTCGTGACCGCCTCCGCGCTGCTCGACGTCCTCACCCGCGAGGAGGTCGACGCCCTCGCCGCCGCCTGCGCGGGCGCGGGCTGCCCGGCGCTGCTGACGCTCTCCGTCGCCGGACGCGTCGAACTCACCCCGCCCGACCCGCTGGACCAGGAGATCGCCGAGGCGTTCAACGCCCACCAGCGGCGCTCGGGGATGCTGGGCCCGGACGCGATCACCGCGGCGGCGGAGGCCTTCTCCGGGCAGGGCGCGACCGTCCAGGTGCACCCGAGCCCCTGGCGGCTCGGCCCCGGCGAGTCCGCGCTCACCGCCCACTGGCTGCGCGGCTGGGTCGGGGCTGCCGTAGAGCAGCGCCCCGAACTGCGCGAGCGCGCCGACCGCTATCTGCGGGACCGCCTCGCCGCCTGCCAGGCGGGCGAGTTGCATGTCGTGGTCCACCACAGCGACCTGCTGGCACTGGTGCGACCGACAGGCGGAGCGTCATGAGCGTGGAGACGGTGGCGGGGGCGCGCGTCACGCGAAGGGGCGCCAAGGCGCGAGAACGGCGAGTGAAGTCCTTGGCAGTGAGCCGGGCCGTCGGGGTGACGGAGGCGGGCCCTGCCACCCGGCTCGGCGCCGAGCCCGCCGCCCGCCGCGCGACCGCCCCCGTTGCCCTCGCCCCCTCCCGCGTCGACGTCATCGTCGACGAGCCCCGCCCGGAAACGGCTGCTCCCCAGCCGGGCCGGCCTCCCCTGCGCACCCGCCTGGCCCGTCTCAACACCCCCGCTGTCCGCACCCACCTGGGCACGGTCGTCGGCGTCGCCATCCTCGTCGCGCTGTTCTGGCGGCTCGGTACGGGCGTCTTCCTCGACGGGCTGCGGCGGATCGACGCGACGGCGCTGGCCGCGGCGCTCGGGATCGGGCTCGTCACCACCGCTTTGAGCGCGTGGCGCTGGCAGTTGGTGGCACGCGGGCTGCGGATCCGGCTACCGCTCGGGCCGGCCGTCGCCGACTACTACCGTGCCCTGTTCCTCAACGCCGCCCTCCCGGGCGGAGTCCTCGGCGATGTGCACCGGGCGGTGCGGCACGGGCAGAGCGCCGGTGACATGGGCCGCGGCGTCCGTGCGGTCGTGCTCGAACGGACGGCCGGCCAAGTCGTCCTGGCCGTCGTCGGCGCCGTCGTGCTGCTGACCATGCCGTCCCCGGTGCTGAACGAGGCACGCGACCTGACGCCGCTCATCCTGTTCGCCGCTGTGGGGACCCTGGCCGTCGTGGTCGCGCTGCGCATGAACCGTGCACCGTCCCGCCGTGACCGGACCGAGCCGACGGCCGTGCGCACGACTCTCGGCGAGGCCCGCGAGGCCCTGCTGTCCCGCCGCAACGGTCCCGGCGTCGCCGTGTCTTCCGTCGTCGTCCTCGCCGGCCACATCGCGATGTTCGTGCTCGCCGCGAGGATCGCCGGCTCCACCGCCTCCGTGGCCGCCCTGCTGCCGCTCGCCGTCCTGGCGCTGCTCGCCATGGGCGTGCCCCTGAACGTCGGCGGGTTCGGTCCCCGGGAGGGCGCCACCGCCTGGGCGTTCGGCGCCGCGGGGCTCGGTGCCGACACCGGACTGGCCGTCGCCGTCGTGTACGGCGTCCTCAGTTTCGTGGCCGCCCTGCCCGGCGTCCTCGTCCTCGTCGCCCGCTGGTACACCGGCCTGCGCACGGGCTTCGGGTCCGCAGCCGTAGCCGTAGCGGACCCGGAGCCCAGCCGCTATTTTCGTGCGTCTCCCGTGTCCCGTACGGAATCGTCCGCGGAGGTCAGCAGTGACACATACGCGCCGAAGGAATCCGCGAGGCTCGCCAGCAGGCGCTTCCCCTTTTCCGCGGAACCCAGCGAAGGGCGGCCTATGACACCCGAATCGGTATAGGCGGACATACCGAGGGTGAGTAGCTGACGGCGGTCGTCCGCCACGAAATCGGAACTCTCATAACCGGGTCGGATCAATTCGGGATGAGTGTGCAGAAGGATGGAGGTCTCAATTTCCCCCGCGTGCATGTCGGTGAGCAGCGAGGTCTCCACCCCCGCCCCCTCCCGTGCCGCCTCCCAGTCCTCCGGGGCCGGGAACAGTGCCATTCGCTCACCGCGCGCGGAGGACTCCTGAACGACATTGCCCAGTACGTAGTTTCCGCCGTGCCCGTTGACCAGCACCAGAGCGTCGACACCGGACCGGCGGAGCGAAGCCGCTATGTCCCGTATCACCGCATGAAGGGTCACGGAGGAGATGCTGACGGTCCCCGGCCAGGCCGCGTGTTCGTGCGAGCAGGAGATCGTCACCGGCGGAAGGAGGTGCACCGGATGTACGGCGGCGATCTCGCGCGCGATGGCGCAGGCCACGAGCGTGTCGGTCGCCAGCGGAAGGTACGGGCCGTGCTGCTCGAAGCTTCCGACGGGCAGGACCGCGACCTGTCGCGCGAGTCCCGCGCCCCGCGTCCGTACGTCCTCGGTGGTGTCCGCCGGCACCAGCGAGTGTGCCGCCGGCCACGTCTGCGAATCACTCATCTTTTCCGGCCTTTCGTCTCTGCTTAGGAACTGAAGAATCATGACAGATAAAATTGGCGTCCTCGGCAAGAAGTCCGCGCAGCGGACGCAGCGTTCCGGCGTGGAACGCGTGGTGAATGCCCCCTTGCCCACCGTGTACGGGGAATTCCGTGCGATCGGCTACATGGACCACGACCGCGGTGACGAGCAAGTGGCCCTGGTTTACGGCGAGATAGGCTCGGAGAACGTCCTCACCCGACTGCACTCCGAGTGCCTGACCGGTGACGCTTTCGGCTCCCAGCACTGCGAATGCGGCGACCAGTTGGCCTCCGCGCTGCGTGCCGTCGTCGCCGAGGGGAGCGGCATCGTCGTCTACCTGCGGGGCCACGAGGGCCGCGGCATCGGCCTGCTCGGCAAGCTCCGGGCGATGGCCCTGCAGGCGGAGGGCCTGGACACCGTCGAGGCCAACCTCGCCCTCGGCCTGCCCGTGGACGCCCGCGACTACGGCGTCGCCGCCGGGATCCTGCACGACCTGGGCGTGAACAGCGTCCGCCTCATGTCGAACAACCCGCGCAAGCGCGACGCGTTGCTGCAGCACGGCATCGAGATCGCCGAGCAGGTCCCGCTGCTGATCCCGCCGTGCGAGAACAACATCACCTACCTGCGCACCAAGCGTGAGCGCCTCGACCACCACCTGCCCCATCTGGACGCGGTCGCGCACCTGTCCTGATTGCCGCGCGGCCCATCCGGACAGGAAGAGGGAACGACCGGCGACTTCCAGGAAGGTGGGCCCGTGAACATGCATGCGAGCGTCGTCGTCATCGGCGGCGGTGTGATGGGGACCAGCATCGCCTATCACCTCGCCCGTGCGGGGGTCCGGGACGTCGTCCTCGTCGAGCGGGACGAACTGGCGTCCGGGTCCACCTCCAAGGCGGCCGGGGGCGTGCGGGCGCAGTTCTCCGACGAACTGAACATCCAGCTCGGGGCGCGCAGCCTGGAGGCGTTCGGCCGGTTCCAGGACGAGACCGGGCACGACATCGGGCTGCACCGGGTCGGCTATCTGTTCCTGCTCTCCACGCCGGAGGAGGTCGCCGGCTTCGAAGAGGGCGTCCGGCTGCAGAACGCCCTCGGCGTGCCGAGCCGCATGATCGACCCCGCCGAGGCACAGCGGCTCTCCCCGCTGATCACCACCGACGGACTGCTGGCGGCCGCGTTCTCGCCGGACGACGGTCACTGCACCCCCGAGTCCGTCGTCCACGGCTATGCGTCCGCCGCCCGTGAGTACGGGGCGCGGCTCTTACGCCACAACGACGTCACCGGCATCGAACTGCACGGCGACCGGATCACCGCCGTGACGACGACCCTCGCACGCATCGCCACCGACACGGTGATCTGCGCGGCCGGCCCCTGGTCGCGCACGATCGGGGCGATGGCCGGCGTGGACCTGCCCGTGGTGCCGCTGCGCCGCCAGATCGCGGTCACCGAACCGGTCACCGGACTGCCGCCGCAGCTGCCCATGACGATCGACTTCACCACCAGCCTCTACTTCCACACCGAGGGCCCCGGCCTCCTCCTCGGCATGTCCGACCCCGACGAGCGGCCCGGCTTCGCCACCGACACCCACGACCGCTGGATCCCCCGCCTGACCGAGGCCATGGAGCACCGCGCCGCCGCCCTGCTGGACCTGCGCCGCACGGGCGGCTGGGCGGGTTTGTACGAGGTCACGCCGGACCACAACGCGCTGATCGGCGAGGCGCCTTCCGTATCCCGTTTTCTGTATGCGACCGGGTTCTCCGGCCATGGCTTTCTGCAGGGACCGGCCGTCGGCGAGGTCATCCGTGACCTGTACCTCGGCCGCGTACCCTTCGTGGACGTCAGCCCCTTGAGCGCCGACCGGTTCATGGCCGACGCTCCGCGCCCGGAGGCCAACCGCGTATGACCGATCTCCATCTGTGGCTTCGCCACGAGGTCCGTTCCACCGAGCGACGCACTCCGATCGTGCCGGCCGACGCACGCCGGCTTGTCGAGAGCGGGGTGACGCTGACGGTCGAGGAGTCCCCGCAGCGGATCTTTCCCGTCGACGAGTACGCGGCGGCCGGCTGCCGGGTCGCGCCCGCGGGCTCCTGGGTCTCGGCGCCCGATCAGACCGTGGTCATCGGGCTCAAGGAACTCCCGGACCGGCCCGGCGAGCTCACCCACCGGCACATCTACTTCGGCCACGCCTACAAGCAGCAGCCCGGCGCCCGAGACCTGCTCCGCCGGTTCGCCCAGGGCGGCGGCGTCCTGCTCGACCTGGAGTACCTGGTGGACGACGACGGCCGCCGCCTCGCCGCGTTCGGCTTCTGGGCCGGCTATCTCGGTGCTGCCCTCGCCGTCCTCCAGCACCGCGGGAGGCTCGTCGCGCCGCTCACCCCGACGTCGAAGGAGGAGCTGGACGCGACCCTGCAACCCACCCCCGACGACGTGGAGTTCACGGCCCTCGTGATCGGCGCCCTGGGCCGCAGCGGCCGCGGAGCACGCCTCGCGCTGATGACCGCAGGCGTCGAGGCGGCCACGCCCTGGGACCTCGCCGAGACCCGCGACCTGGACCGCCCTGC
This sequence comes from Streptomyces sp. NPDC012935, assembly GCF_042900345.1. NCBI lineage: Bacteria > Bacillati > Actinomycetota > Actinomycetes > Kitasatosporales > Streptomycetaceae > Streptomyces > Streptomyces sp. NPDC012935. Next base: position 778,322 of record NZ_JBIBBC010000001.1, on the reverse strand, counting down.
CCTGCTCGCACACGACGTGCTGGTCAACGCCGTCCTCGCCACCACCCCGATCCCGCCCTTCCTGCGTGAGCAGGACCTCGACGACCCGGCACGCCGGCTGCGCACCCTGTGCGACGTCACCGTCGACGTCGGCTCCCCCCTGAACGTCCTGCCGATCTACGACCGCACCACCGACTGGACCGACCCCGTGCGCCGGCTGCGCAAGGAACCCCCGCTCGACCTGATCGCCATCGACAACCTGCCCTCCCTGCTGCCGCGCGAGTCCAGCACCGACTTCTCGGCGGCGCTGCTGCCCCAGCTGCTGGACTTCGGGACGGGCGGGCCCTGGGGGCGCTGTCGGGACCGGTTCCACCTGGCGGGCCGCGAACTCGGCATCGCAGAAGCAGAAGGGGAGTACCGCCATGGCTGACAGCTCCGCACGGGTGCCCGCGAACGGCACCGTCCACTGGGTCGGCGCCGGGCTGTCCACCGGCAGCGGTCTGGCCCGGCTGTGCGACACGGCCGACCGCGTACGGCTGTGGCACCGCACCGCGGACCGCGCCGCCGACGCCCTGGCCGGGCTGGGCCTCACCGGACGCGCCGAGCCCCGCGCGTACACGCTTCCCGCGCTCACGGCCGAACTGGCGCCGGGCGACGTGGTCGTGTCGATGCTGCCGGCACCCGAGCACGCCGGGCTGCTGGCGGCCTGCATCCAGGAGCAGGCCCACTTCGCCTGCTCCAGCTATGTGTCGGACGCCGTCCTCGAACAGGTGCCCGCGGCCGAGGCGGCCGGGCTCGTCGTCCTCACCGAGGCCGGCCTCGACCCCGGCATCGACCACCTGTTCGCCCACGGCCTGGTCGGCCGCGCCAGGGCGGCCATCGGTGACGGCACGGCAGCCACGTACAGCCTCACCTCCTACTGCGGCGGTGTCCCCGCCGTCCCGAACGACTTCAGGTACCGCTTCAGCTGGGCGCCCGCCGGAGTTCTCAACGCCCTGCGCGCACCGGCCCGTTACCTCAAGGACGGTGCCGAGACCGTCGCCGAGCGGCCGTGGGAGGTGACGCGGCAGCATGTCGTCGACGGGGAGGCGTTCGAGGTCTACCCCAACCGTGACAGCGTTCCGTTCGTCGAGCAGTACGGGCTGCCGCCGGCGTGGAAACCGCAGACCTTCGTGCGAGGCACATTGCGCCTGGAGGGCTGGCTGCAGGCCTGGGACGCCGTCTTCGAGGAGCTGAGGACCGGCGACGACTCCCGGATCGCGGCCCTGGCAAAGGAGTTGGCGGCGGCCCACCCCACCACGGACGCCGACCGGGACCGGGTCGTCCTCGCGGTGTCGCTCGATGTGCGCGGCGAGGGCGGGCAGACCTGGTCCGGCAGTTACCTCCTGGACCTCGTGGGAGACGCGGAGGAGAGTGCCATGGCCCGCTGCGTGTCCCGTCCCCTCGCCCTCGGCGTCCGGCACATCCTGGACGGCTCCCTGCCGGCGGGCCTGAACCGCGCCGCCGAGACGGCGGCCCGCTCGGAGGAGTGGCTGCGTGAACTGGCCCTGGAGGGAGTGGAGTTCACCCTGCGCGTGGACCTGTGACGGGCGGCGGCTCAGCCTTCCGTGACGGCCTCGTGCACGAGTCGCTTGAGGTCCTGGAACATCGTGTGCGAGGTCTTCGGCCGCACCTGGGTCATGAACTGCACCGTCAGATCGCGGCCCGGGTCGACCCAGAACGTGGTGGTCGCCACGCCGCTCCAGCCGTACGTGCCGAGGCCGGCCGGAGCCTTGGTGCGGCTCGGGTCGATCACCACGGAGACGCCGAGGCCGAAGCCGAGACCGTCGTTGCCGGGCTCGTCATGGGCGGGGCGGCTGCCGAAGGACCGCAGGTCGGCTCCGCCCGGAAGGTGGTTGGACGTCATCAGGTCCACGGTCTCGGGGCGCAGCAGACGGACGCCGTCCAGTTCGCCACGGCGGCGCAGCAGCTCCATGAACCGGTGGACGTCGTGCGCGGAGGCCGCCATCCCGCCGCTGCCGGACAGGAAGCGGGGCCGGCCGTGCAGCGGGAGGCCGGGGATCGGCTCGATGCCGCCGGTCTCGGTCTCGCCGTACAACTCGGAGAGCCGGTCAGCCTGTTCGCCGCTCACACAGAACCCCGCGTCGGTCATCCCGAGCGGCCGGAAGATCCGCTCGGCGAAGAACGCGTCGAGCGGCTGCCCGGACACCACCTCGATGACCCGGCCCAGGACGTTGGAGGCGACCGAGTAGTTCCACTGCGTCCCCGGCTCGAACTGCAGCGGCAGGCTCGCGTACACGTCGACCGTCCTGGCCAGGTCGGAGCCGGGCAGCACCGCCGACTCCAGGTTGGCGTCGCGGTAGAGGGCGTCGACGGGATGTGTGTGGTAGAAGGCGAAGGTCAGCCCGGCGGTGTGGGTCATCAGATGCCGGACGGTCAGCGGCCCGCTGGCCGGCCGGGTCACCGTGTCGGTGCCCGATCCGCTCACGTACACCCGGGGCTCGGCGAAGGCGGGCAGATGGCGCCCGACCGGGTCGTCGAGCGACAGCTTGCCCTCCTCGACCAGCAGCAGCGCGGCGACCGAGGTGACCGGCTTGGTCATGGAGTAGATCCGCCACAGCGTGTCCGCCTCGACGGGGAGCCCGGCGGCGACGTCCCGGTGGCCGTGCGTGGTGAGGTGGGCGACGCGTCCGCGGCGGGCGACAGCCACCAGGTAGCCGGGTATCCGCCCCTCGTCGACGTAGTGGGCGAAGCACTGGTCGAGGCGGTCCAGCGCCTTCGCGTCCAGTCCGACCTCACCCGGGTCGACCTCTTGTCTCAGCAGTGCCATCGCTCTCCTCCGAATACGAACGACGAGGTGCGGTCCGGCATACCCAGCCGGAACGGCCTCAGACTCATCGTCGCGCAGGAACGCGTGTACGGTCCCGCGATTGACCATGATCGTCGATCGTCGTGGCCTGCCGCCCAGGCAGCCCCCGGCCCAGCGCCGCACCGGCCAGGGCGAGGGCCGCGAGGACGCCCAGCGGCAGCTCAGGGGCATCGCCGGACCCCATCAGAGCGGTGGCGGCTGCCACGCCCAGCACCGGTCCGACGTTCATCGCGGTCTGCTGCAGCCCGCCCGCGACACCGGCCGACTCTACGGCCGCCTCGCGTACGACGACATGCGTCGCCGCCACCATCACCGTGCCGAACCCGGCTCCCACCAGCGCGAACCCGGCGCCCAGAGCGGGGACGGCGCCCGTGCCGGAGAGCGCGAGGATTCCGAGCGCGAGCAGCACCATCGCGGCCACGGTCGTACGCCGTGCCCCGGCCCGGCGCAGCAGCACCGCGCAGGTGGCCGCCGCGGCGACCATCAGCAGGGCCAGCGGCAGGCTGACCAGGGCGCTGTGGAAGGCGTCCATGCCGAGCGTGTCCTGCAACAGGAACGTGCCCACGAACAGCGCGCCGGACAGCGCCGCCGACGCGGCGACCAGCATGCCGAGCGCCGAGCCGACCACCGTCGACCCGATGACGTCCGGCGGCAGCAGCGGGCTCACGGCGCGGCGCTCGTGCCGGACGAAGAGGGCGCCCGTGACGGCTGCGGCCGAGGCGGTCCAGCCCCGTCCCGGCAGCCCGACGAGGGCGTGGACCAGGCAGGCCAGGGTCACCGCGAGCAGCAGGGCGCCGGACAGGTCGAGCCGGGCGGGGGAGGCGGGGCGCGGGGGCGGCGGGACGGCGAGGGCGAGCACGCCGAAGACGACGGCGGGCGCGACATTCAGCAGGAACACGGCCCGCCAGCCCGGCCCCGCCACCAGCGCACCGCCCACCACCGGCCCGGCAGCGGCAGCCACCCCGATCGCGGCGGTCCGCACAGCGATCGGCGTCCGCAGGCGGTCGGGCGGGAAGGCGGCGCGCAGCATCCCCAGCGTGGCCGGTTGGAGCAGCGCCCCGAACACGCCCTGCACGACACGCAGCCCGATCACCCATCCGACGCCGGGCGCCAGCGCGATGCCGGCCGACGCGGCCCCGAAGCCGAGCATGCCGATACCGAAGAGCCGGTGGTGGCCGTAGCGGTCACCGAGCCGACCGGCGAACACCAACAGGCTTGCCACCGCGATGAGATAGCCGGTGCTGGTCCACTGGACCTGTGCGAAGGAGGCGCCCAGGTCGCGTTGCAGCATGGGCTGGGCGACGGTCAGGACGGTGCCGTCGAGCGCGACGATCACGGCTCCGGCGATGCTGCCGGCGAGGGTGAGACGCGGGTTCACTCGCCCTCCGCCCCGAGGTGGGCGTCCAGGGCCGACCGCAGCAGGGGTACGAAGTCGTCGGCTCCCGTGGCGAGTTGGAGGCTGCCCCAGCCCCACAGCTGGGCGATGCCGTGCAGGTTGGCCCACAACGCCCCCGCGAGAAGCCGGGAGTCGGCGTCGGGGCGCACCTGGCCGACGAGATCCACGAGTCGTCCGAAGAGCGGGAGGCTGGTGTCCCTCAACCCCAAGTGGCCACTCTCCAGCAGATCGTGACGGAACATCAGTTCGTACATTCCGCGATTGCTCAGCGCGAACTCCAGGTAGACGCGCCCCAGTGCGGTCAGCTGCTCCCTCGGCGTCGGACCGCCGTGGTCCGTAGCCGTAGCCGTAGCCGTCGCCCGCTCCGCCAGCTCGCCGAAGCCGCGGCGGGCGATCGCCGAGAGCAGCTCCAGGTGGGTGGGGAAGTAGCGGCGCGGCGCACCGTGCGAGACGCCCGCCCGGCGGGCGATCTCCCGAAGGGTGAGCGCCTGCACGCCCTCCCGCGCCACGAGTTCCACACCGACGTCGACCAGCCGGGTCCGCAGACCCGTTTCGGATTCCTGCTCAGCCATAGGCATAGACGGTGTCTACCATGTCGCGTAGACAGTGTCTACGGAGCATGCCGGAATGGCCGGGCCACCCGACAGGGTTGATGGAGGCATGACTCAGGACGCCACCTCGAACGCCACTCACAACGCACTGTTCACGCTGCTCTCCGAGGGCCATGACGGGGTGCTGGTCACACTCAAGCGCGACGGCCGGCCCCAGCTGTCGAACGTGAGCCACGCCTACTACCCCGACGAGCAGCTCCTCCGCGTCTCGATCACCGACGACCGCGCCAAGACCCGCAATCTGCGCCGGGACCCCCGGGCCTCATACCACGTCACGAGCCCCGACCGGCGGGCCTACGTGGTCGCCGAGGGCACGGCCGACCTGGCGCCCGTCGCGAAGGAGCCGTACGACGCCACCGTCGAGGAACTCGTCCGCCTCTACCGGGACGTCCTGGGCGAGCACCCCGACTGGGACGACTTCCGGGCAGCGATGGTCCGGGACGGGAGGCTCGTTCTGCGGTTGCGGGTGGAGCGGGTGTACGGCATCCCCAAGGGGGCCAACCGGGACTGAGGCCCGTCAGTGCACAGCCGGTGTCGGGGGCGCGGACGCCTCCTTCACCCAGGACTCCAGGCACATCACGAACTCGGTGGCGTGGTCGGCCCAGTTGAGGTCCGACAGGGCCGCCTCCCATCCCTGCGTGGCTGCGCGCAGGCGCAGTTCCGGGTCGGTGCGCAGGCGTCGTACGGCCTCTGCCGCCGAGGCGGGATCGCCGTGGGGGACGACGAGGCCGCAGCCGTAGCGTTCGACCAGGTCGGTCGCGAGGGGGGTGGGTGTGGTGACGACGGGGACGCCGTGGGCCATGTACTCCACGACCTTGGTGGGCCGTGAGTGGCGGTAGTTGGGCTGGTCGTGCAGAAGGGAGAGGCCGGCCAGTGCGCCGGAGAGCCGGCCGAGTGCGCGGTCGTTGGGCAGATAGCCGTGCCAGCGCAGCACGCCGTCCCGGTCGGCCTCGGTGAGCGCGCCCCGCACCTCGGGGTCCGCCGCGCCGATCGCCTCGACGTGGACGTCCGGCCCCAGCAGCCGTGCCGTTTCGATGAGTTCCGCGGCGCCACGAGCCCGCGACAGGTGCCCGAGGTAGACGACCCGGTCGTCGCCCGGCGGCTCGGGTGGTTCGGGCGGCACCGTCGCGAGGTTGCGCACCACGGGGTGGGGGCGGCGGAAGCGCTGCTGGTAGGCGTCCTCGGCGAGCAGCAGCCGCAGATGCCTTTCCGCCAGCCGTTCCACGGCCCGTACGGCCAGTCGCAGCGGTGGCCGCAGGGGCAGTGGCACCCAGCGTTTCATCACCAGCGCCGCCGCCGTGTCCTCGTGCACGTCCCACACGGTGACGGGGACGCGTCCCCCGCGTCGCCAACGACGCAGGGTGCCGGGCAGTGCGAGCAGCAACTCCGGGTCGTGCAACAGCACGACGTCCGCCTTGGGCCCACGCTCGGCGAGCAGGGTGCGGGCCGCGCGCAGGGCCGCACGGCGGTCCCGGCCCGCGGCCCGGGGCAGGTCCACGCCCTCGACGTGCGGTCGCGGTGTCATCTCCCGGGCGGCGAACGGCGCGGCGTACACGACCTGATGGCCGCGCTGTCGCAGGGCGGCGATCTCCCGGTGCAGGATCCGGGCGTCCTCGGGGTGGTGGACGACGGTGACGACGAGTATCCGCATCAGAGCACCTTTCGACGGTCCCGAGAACGACGGTCAGCGGCCACGACCGGCACCGGACGACAGCCTTCGACGGCAAACAGCCACCCGCGCACGACAGCGGACAGCCATCTGCGAACGACAGCCCGAGCGTCAGGCGACGGTCACAGCACCTCGACGTCGGGCCGGAAGATCCGTCCCCGTGTGTCGAACAGCATCCGGGCCGTGTCGCCCAGCGCCGGAAGGTCGTAGGCCGAGTGGTCCTGGAGCAGGATCGTCAGGTCGTGCTCGCGCACCGCCGCCATGACGTCGTCCACGCGCGGGACGCTCGCCCCGTCCACGGACCACGCCCGCACATGCGGGTCGTGGAACGAGACCTCGGCCTGCCGCTCCCGCAGCAGCCGCGCCACCGGCACCGCCGGCGACTCCCGTTGGTCGGCCACGTCCGGCTTGTAGGTGACGCCGAGCAGCAGCACCCGGGAGCCGTGCAGCGGACGGCCGGCGGTGTTGAGGAGGTCCTGGGCGCGGCGCACCACGTACTCCGGCATGCGCCGGTTGATCTCCTGGGCGAGCTCCACGAAACGGAACTCGTAGCCGAGCGAGGAACGCACCTTGTACGACAGGTAGTTGGGGTCGATGGGAATGCAGTGTCCGCCGACCCCGGGACTGGGGCGGAACGCCTGGAAGCCGAACGGCTTCGTGCCGGCGCAGCGGATCGCGTCCCACAGGTCGACGTGCAACTCGTGGCTGATCACCGCGAGTTCGTTGACCAGGGCGATGTTCACATGCCGGTAGGTGTTCTCCAGCAGCTTGGCCATCTCGGCCTCGCGGGTGCCCTTCGCCTGGACGACGGTGTCGACGAGCTTGCCGTAGAAGGCGACCGCGCGCGCTGCACAGGACGGCGTGCAGCCGCCGACCACCTTCGGCGTGGTGCGCAGCCCGTGCGCGGTGTTGCCGGGGTCGATGCGCTCGGGCGAGAACGCCAGCGCGACGTCGATGCCGACGCGCAGCCCGGACTCCTCCAGGAGCGGCCGAACGACCTCCTCGGTGGTGCCCGGATAGGTGGTCGACTCCAGCACGATCAGCTGTCCGGGCCGCAGCCGGCCCGCCACCGTCCGCACGGCGGAGGTGACCGCGGCCAGGTCGGGCCCGCCGTCCTTGCCGAGCGGCGTGGGTACGCAGATCACCACGGTCTGCGCACAGGCCAGGCAGTCCTCGTCCGTGAACGCGTTGAACCCGGCCGCCCGCATCCGGCGGACGTCGTCGTCGGAGACGTCGTCGACGTGGGAGTGCCCGGTGTTGAGCGCTTCCACGACCCGGGGGTCGCGGTCCAGTCCGACGACTCTCAGGCCGACCGACGCCGCCTCACGTGCAAGCGGCAGTCCGACGTAGCCGAGCCCGATCACCGCCAGATCCACGTGATCGGGCCGTTCTGCTTCCCCGAGCGGTTCGCTCTCTTCCCCGAGCGGTCCGGTCTGTTCGACCTGCATGGGACTCACCCCGCATCAAGGTCTTGCGTCAAGGCTGCCCAGAGCGCGGTACGCCTCACGGGTTGTGGCGGCGACCCGCTTCCAGGTGCGGTCACGCGCGACTGTCGCGCGGGCGGCTGCTCCCCACTCAGTGCGCCGTTTTCGACTGTAAAGGAGTATTTCGATCTCATCAGCCCAGGAATATGGTGATTCAGGCTTGATTAGCCTTCCGTTCACCTCCGGTTCGACCAGTTCTCGCAGCGCGGTGACATCACTCGCGGCCACCGGAACACCGCTCGCCATCGCCTCGACCGGCTTGAGCGGAGTCACCAGATGGCAGACGCGCTCGTCCGTACGCGGCACCGCGAACACGTCCAACACCGCGTGGAATTGCCGCACTTGGGCGTGCGGCACCCGGCCGGTGAACAGGACGACCCCGTCGGCGAGGCCCAGCCGGGCGGCCAGCCGCTCCAGCGCGGGGCGCTCCGGACCGTCGCCGACGATCAGCAGCCGCAGCGGGACTCCACGCCGGATCAGCTCTTCACCCGCATGGAGCAATGTGCCGATGCCCTCGAGCGGGGTGAGGCTGCTGACCGTGCCCACGACGAACTCGTCCGGCGCGATGCCGAGCCGGGCGCGCACGGGGGCCCCGTCCGGCAGCGGAGTCAGGAATTCGTCATCGACGGCGTTGGGTGCGATCAGGACCCGCTCCTCGGGCACTCCGCGGTCCACGATCTCGGCCTTCATCGCCTCACCCAGCGTCAGCACCAGGTCGGCCTCGCGCATGCAGGTCGTCTCCAGGGCGCGTCGCGTCCGGTACGTCTCGTCGTCCCGGCTGCGACCCGGCGCCTGCGTCAGCCACGTCTCCTCCAGGAAGCCCCGTACCTCGTAGACCACCGGCAGTCCGAACGTCTCCCGCAGGGCGAGCGCCACGCGCCCGTTGCCGTGGTCGGACGCCGCATGCAGCACCGCGGGCCGCAGCCACTGCACCAGCCGGGCCGCCAGATCGGCGTTGCGGGCCAGTGATGCGGCCTGCCCGTACGGCAGCCGCAGCGGCAGCAGCCGGTGCTGCGGGACGCCGTTCACGTGCTGTGACGGGCGGGCGTCCAGCGTCCCCTGGGTCACGGGGAAGCCGATCCGGGTCACGACGTGCGGGTCGAGGCCGGCCGCCAGCTGGGCCTCGGCGAGCTTCTGCGTGCGCACGGTATAGCCGGCGTGCCGGAACGGCAGCCCGTTGGTGACCAGATGGAGCACCCGGCCCGGCAGAGGACGAAACGGACGCCCACTCGGCGCGGGCACCCGCACGGCGGCGGGCGCCGCGGCCGGCCCCGCGGCCAGGGCACGCCCGGCCAACCGCCGTTCGAACGGCCGCAGCCCGCGCCGGGCCCGCCCCGGCAGCAGGCGCACGGCGAGCAGCGCCGCCCGCGCCGGGTCCTGGCGCAGCTCGCCGAGCGCCACGGAAGCGGCCAGACTGAGGGCTCGAGGAACATAACGAACATAACTGGACATATCGCAAAGGTAGGCCGCAACGCCGGCCACGGCCCACCAACCCGTACCGGGCCGACGACACCGGCCGCGAGGGAGCCGAAGGGGTGGCACCGGCTGAAGCACCCCGGAGGCGACCGAGCCATCACTACGGAGGCAAACCATTGAACGGCTGCGTACTGCACGTGGTCGGCACCCGGCCGAACTTCGTCAAGGCCGCGCCGGTCGTCGCCGCTCTCGGCGCGGCGGGCTGCGACCAGGTGCTCGTGCACACCGGCCAGCACTACGACGAGCGGATGTCCGACATCTTCTTCCGGCAGCTCGGCCTGCCCCAACCCGACACCGACCTCGGCGTCGGCTCCGGCAGCCACGCCCGCCAGATCGCCGACCTGCTGATGGCCCTGGAGGCCGAACTGACCGCCCGCTCACCCGCGCTGGTCACGGTGTACGGCGACGTGAACTCGACGCTGGCCGCCGCGCTCGTCGCCTCCCGGCTGGGCGTCCCCGTGGCGCACGTCGAGGCCGGGCTGCGCAGCTTCGACATGGCGATGCCGGAGGAGACCAACCGGCGGCTGGTCGACCAGCTCGCGGAGCTGTTGTTCGTCACGAGCCCCGAAGCCGTCGGTCACCTCGCCCGCGAGGGGATCGCCGCAGAGCGCGTGCACTTCGTCGGCAACCCGATGATCGACACCCTGCTCACCCATCTGGACCATTTCGACCCGACGGCCGCCCGAACGGCCCATCGGCTGCCCGAGCGCTACGGCGTAGTCACCCTGCACCGGCCCGCCAACGTCGACGACCCGCAGGCCGCCGCTGCAGCCGGCCGCGTCCTGTCGGAGGCCGCCCGCCACCTGGACCTGGCCGTACCGCTGCACCCGCGGGGCCGGGCGGCACTGAGCGCGGCGGGCCTCGCGGACACCCCGGGCATCCACCTCCTCGACCCGCTCGGCTACGTCGAGTTCATGAGCCTCGTGCGGGGAGCCGCCGCCGTGATCACCGACTCGGGCGGCGTGCAGGAGGAGACGACCGTCCTGGGTGTCCCCTGCCTGACCCTGCGCACGACGACCGAACGCCCCGTCACCGTCACCCACGGCACCAACCGCCTCGTCACACACGGGGAGTTGGTGCCCGCGCTGCGCAAGGTGCTGGACGGCGGGGGAGCGGCGGCGAGTGAGGGGCCACCGCTCTGGGACGGCCGGGCGGGCACCCGCATCGCCGGCATCCTCACGACGTGGCTGGAGCGCCATGGCTGACGACACGCGCCCGCACGACGACACGCGCCCGCACGACGACACGCGCCCGCACGACGACACGAGCCAGCACGACGACACGAGCCAGCACGACGCAACACGTCCGCACGACGACATGCGTACGTACTGGGACGCCCGGCACGCCGACCACGACGAGCTCGCCTCCGGCGGGCACATCGGCCTGGACCGTTCGGGCAACGAGATCTTCTACGCCCAGCGGCTCGGCACCCTGCTCACCCTCGTCGGCGACCAGTCCAGCCCAGCCGCCCCGCTCTTCGTGCTCGACGCCGGCTGCGGCAAGGGGTACTTCGCCCGCGCCCTGGCCCGCTGCGGCCATCGGGTGGACGCCTTCGACACGAGTCCGACCGCGGTGGAGCACGCCCGAGCCGCCGGCGGCGGCCCCCGCTACGCCGTCGCCGCGCTCGACGAGTGGCGCAGTCCGTGGCCGTACGACATCGTTGTCTGCGTGGACGTCCTGTTCCATGTACTGGACGACCAGGCGTGGGCGGCCGGTCTGCGCAACATGGCCTCCCTCATCCGCGTTGCCGGCCGCCTGATCGTCACCGAAGAGGACACCGCCGATCGCACGACCCGCGGCGACTACATCGTGCACCGCCCGACCGCCGCCTACCGCGCCGAACTCGAGCCGCTCGGCCTGCGGCACACCCTCTTCAGGCCGTACGGCTTCCGGGAGAACCGGGTCGGCTTCCACGTCTTCACGAGGACCCGCTGATGCGCCTGACCGACCTGCTCCATCCGCACCTCGACGGCGTCACGACGGTGGTGGACGCGACCCGAGGCACGCTGAGTCTGGAGCCGTACCTGCACCTGCCCCCCGGCGTCGCCTTGCGTGCGGACGACGAACGGCCTGTCGCCGAGGGGGAGTTGGCCCTTCTCTCGTACGGACCCCGAGCCGAGCTGCACGGCGGCGAGGACGCCGTTCATGCGGTGCTGGCACGGATGCGGCCCGGAGCGCGCGGGCTGATCGTGTTCGGCCACGGCGGCTCGGAACTTCCCTACCACCGGCTCCTCGACCATCTGGTGGCCCACCACTGCCAGGTCCTGCGCGCGGCACCCCTCGACTACGTCCATCTGCACGCCGGCGCGGTCATCGCCCGTACCGACGAGCTCCTGCCGCCGCACGACTTCTTCGGCCGGCCCGTGCCGTCCGACGGCTATGCCACGGCCCTGCGGATCGCCGACGAGTACGTCTTCGCCGACCTCGCCTCCCGGTCCCTGCGCGCCCGGGTGCTGGACCTGGAGCGGACCGCGGAGGAGGCGGAGCACACACGGGCCGCCGCCGGGCAGGACGGGCTCGCCGAGCGGCTCGCCGCCGCCGTACGGGAGAAGGAGCAGCTGGCCGCCGCACTGCGCGCCGCCCGGGACCGGGTCGACGTACTGCAGGCGCGCGTGGCGATGCTGGAGGGCTCGACCTCGCTGCGGGTCGGAAAGGCGCTGGTGTCGGCCGCGCGGTCGCCGAAGCGGGGCGCCGCCCGGCTGCCTGGGGAGCTGTACGGACTGTGGCGCGGACGGCGGCGCACCGCCGGGCAGGCGCCCGCGAACGCTCCGCAGGCCCGGCCCGAGCCGGACGCGCCTGTCGACGACCGGTTCCACCTCGCGTACCGCGCCCTGACCTCGGCGCCCCGCGACCGCCTCGTGGTCGCCGGGATCCTCACGCCAACCACCGCCGAGGACTTCGCGGCGGACGCGGTCGTCAACCGGCTGCTGCCCCATGACGGACGGCTTCTCGTGCAGCGCACCGACCCCGATGTGCTCGTCGTGCAGCTGAGCGCCTGCACGGGCGACGGGCCCTGGTGGCTCACCGGCACCGGCCTCGCCCCCGACCTGGATCGCACACTCGCCGAACTCCTCGCCGAGCAACGGGTGCTGGGGCGACGGGCCGTACTGTGGCGGGACGGTCCCGCCTCCACCGCGCCCGGCCTCGCCCGGCTCGCCTGGGACGCGGTGATCGACACCGACACCGGCGTACGCCTCGCCCGGCTGGACCCGGCCACGGAGGGCAGGGAACGGCTGCGCGAGGTGTTCCGGGAGGACGCCACGCGGGTACGGCTGTCGCAGCTGGCGCGGCTCGCCGGAGCCCCCGATCCGCTGGACGAGCGGCGCGTCGCCGTGCTGGCCGCGCCCAGGGACCGCACCGATGTCGCCCGGCTCGTCGGGCAGGTGCTCGGCCAGTTGCACCGCCCGGTCGAGGTCGTCGTACCCGACGATGCGGGGCTGGACGAACTCACCGCCGCCGGAGTGACCGTACGCCGGGGGCAGCCCCGGGCGTCCTGGGTCGCCGACTGGACGGACCTGACCGAGGACCGGCCGGACACCCTGCTGCTCGACCTGATGTGCGCCCAGGAGTACTCCGGCGCCGACGCGGTGGGCCACACGCCGACCGCCGACGACTACGTCTTCGTACCGTCGCTGCGTCCGCTGCTGGTACGCCGGTCGCTGCACATGTCCGGTGCTGATCCCGGCAGTTGGGCGGGGCAAGGACACCGTCTGTTCGCCGTGCGCGGGAAGGAGCCGTCATGAGCCGTACGCTGCGGGCGCTCGTCTACGGCGACGTCGACCTCAACCTCATCGACGGCTCCGCCGTGTGGGCCCAGTCGACGGTGCAGGCGCTCTCCCGGGCGGGCTGCGAGGCCAAGCTGCTCCTCAAGTCCCCCGTCCGCACCGGCCGGTTGACCGATCCGCTGGCCGAGCTGCCCCGGGTCACCCTGGTGCGCCCGCACGAGGAGCGGCTGCTGCCGGGACCGGCCGACCGGCCCATGTCGCCGGTGCAGGCCTCGCAGGTGCTCACCCGCCTCGACGAGGAGGACCCCTGCGACCTGCTGGTGCTGCGCGGCCGGCGGCTGGTCACACGGGTCGTGGCCGACGGCGTGTTCGACGGGCGGATCTGGGCCTATCTCACCGACATCCCGCAGTCCGCCGCCGAGATGACCGAGACGGCCCGCGCGGAACTCGGCCGTATCGCCGAGGCCTCGCAGCGGCTCCTGTGCCAGACCGAGGAGCTGCGCTGCTTGCTGGAGACGTGGGTGCCCGAGGCGTACGGCAAGTGCGTGCTGAGCCCGCCCGCCGTGCCCGAGCCGGACTTCCCGATGCCGGAACGGGACGCCCCGCACGATCCTCTGCGGCTCGTCTACACCGGCAAGTTCGCGCCCCGCTGGAACACCCTGCCCATGACCCGGCTGCCGGAGCTGCTCGCCCGGCGAGGCGTCCCCGCCGAGCTGCACACCGTCGGCGACAAGATCCACGACGACCCGGGCCACCCCGGCTTCCAGGCCGAGATGGCACGTGCGCTGGCCGGCACCACCGGCGTCCTGCATCACGGTGGACAGCCCCGCGAGGAGGCCATGCGCATCGCCGCGGACTGCGACGTGGGCCTCGGCTGGCGGGACCCGGTGCTCGACTCCAGCCTCGAACTGTCCACCAAGGTCCTGGAGTTCGGCGCCCTCGGCCTGCCCGTGGTCCTCAACCGCACCCCGGCGCACGAGGCGCTGCTCGGCACCGACTATCCGCTGTTCGTGCCCGGACGCGCCGGACTCGACGACGCCGCCGACGCCGTCGCGAGGGTCGCGCGCGAGCCGGAAGCCCGGCGCCTGGCGGCCGACCGCTGCCGCGAGGCCGCCCGCCACCACACCCTGGACGGCGCGGCCGACCGCTGGCGGTCCCACCTCGACCGCGCCTTCCCTGCCCCGCCCACCGCGGTGACGGCCCGTCAGCGGCCCCTGCGGGTGGGAGTCGCCGGGCACGACCTGAAGTTCCTCACCCGGCTGCTCGACCACTTCCGCTCGCTGCCCGGCCTGGAGGTACGGGTCGACGCCTGGCCGGCGCTGTCCCGCCACGACCCGGACGCCAGCCGTGAACTGGCGGACTGGGCGGACGTGGTGATCGTCGAGTGGTGCGGTCCGGCCGCCGTCTGGTACAGCCGCCACAAGCGGCGCGGCAGCCGCCTCGTCGTACGGCTGCACCGCTTCGAGCTGGACGCCGGGTGGCCCCGGCAGGTCGACATCGACGCCGTCGACCGGGTGGTGTGCGTCAGCCCGTACTACGCCCGCCGCACCCGCGAGCACACCGGCTGGCCCGCCTCCAAGGTCGTGGTCGTCCCCAACTGGGTGGACACCGAGCAGCTCGACCGTCCCAAGGCACCGGGCGCCCACCACCGCCTCGGCATGATCGGCATCGCGCCCAGCCGCAAGCGCCTCGACCTGGGCCTCGACGTGCTGGAGGCCTTGCGTGCCCGCGACCGGCGCTGGCATCTGTCGGTCAAGTCCAAGCCGCCCTGGGAGTACTGGTGGATCTGGAACAAGCCCGAGGAACGTGAGCACTACGACGCCGTACTGCGCCGCATGCAGACCTCGCCGCTGCTGGAGGGTGCCGTCGTCTTCGACGCGTTCGGCCCGGATGTGGCGGGCTGGCTGCGGCGGGTCGGACATGTGCTGTCCACCAGTGACGACGAGAGCTTCCACCTCGCGCCCGCCGAGGGAATGGCCTCCGGCGCCGTACCGTCGCTGCTGCCGTGGCCCGGCGCGGACGAGATCTACGACCGGCGCTGGATCCACGACAACCCCGAGGCGATGGCGGAGGCGATCGCCGCGCTCGGGGAGGAGGGCTGGCGGTCCGCGGGCGAGCTGGCCCGCACGCAGGTGCGGGAGGGCTTCTCCCTGGACCGGGTCGCCGAGACCTGGACGGAGCTGCTGAGTGCTCCGCTGGGGGCGCAGTGACGCACCCGCAGGCCGGTGGGGGCTGATCGCGCAGTTCCCCGCGCCCCTGAGGGGCGCGACACCTTGGCGGACTTCGCCGCGCCCGAGTCCCCGGAGCCGTCACGGCGTCCGGGGACCCGGTGGTCGCGAGAGTCAGGCCGCCATCTTCGCCGGCTGCGGGGCCTGCCCGGCCGCCCGCTCACCCAACTGCTCCGTCGGAACCTTCGCGGTCTCGCGGGCGGTCAGCGCGGCCACGACCGGCGGGACGCACAGGGCCGCCGTGAAGAGGGCCACCGCGGACCAGTCGTCGCCGTCCGGGCCGGCGATCTGCGCGGCGAAGGTGACCGCGAAACCGGCGACCGCGAAGCCGATCTGGGTGCCGATGGCCATGCCGGACAGGCGGACCCGGGTCGAGAACATCTCGCCGTAGAAGGAGGGCCACACGCCGTTCGCGGCGCTGTAGACCACTCCGAAGGCGACGATGCCGAGCAGCAGGGTCAGCGGGTAGGAGCCGGTCGAGATCGCCCACAGGTAGAGGAACATCGTCACCGCGCTGCCCGCCGCCCCGATCAGATACACCGGTCGGCGGCCGATACGGTCCGACAGCGTGGCCCACAGCGGGATCGCGGCGAGCGCGACCAGGTTGGCGAGTGCCCCCACCCACAGCATGGAGGACCTGCTCATTCCCACCGAGTCGCTGGTGGCGTACGACAGCGCCCACACCGTGAAGATCGTGCTGACCGAGGCGACCAGGGCACCCGCGATCACCCGCAGCACATCCGCCCAGTGCTCCCGCATCAGCACCGCGAGCGGCAGCTTCACGACGCCCTCGGCGGCGGCCTGCTGCTCGAAGGCGGGCGTCTCCTCCAGCTTGCGGCGGATGACGTAGCCGACGACGGCGACCGCGATGCTCATCCAGAACGGCACCCGCCAGCCCCACGACAGCAGCTGCTCCTCCGGCAGCGCGGCGATCGGGATGAAGACCAGGGTGGCCAGCAACTGCCCGCCCTGTGTGCCGCTCAGCGTGAAACTCGTGAAGAAGCCGCGCCGGTGCGGTGGCGCGTGTTCCAGGGTCATCGAGTTGGCGCTGGCCTGCTCGCCCGCCGCCGAGATGCCCTGGAGCACCCGGCACAGCACCAGCAGGACCGGCGCGAGGGTGCCCACCTGGTCGCGGGTGGGCAGACAGCCGATGAGGAACGTGGACACGCCCATCAGGATCAGCGTGAAGACCATGATCTTCTTACGCCCCAGCCGGTCGCCGAAGTGACCGAGGAACAGGGCGCCGATCGGCCGGGCCGCGTACGCCACACCGAACGTGGCCAGCGACAGCAGGGTCGCGGTCGCCGGGTCGGACTCGTCGAAGAAGACCTCGGGGAAGATCAGCGCGGCGGCGCTGCCGTAGATGAAGAAGTCGTAGTACTCGAGGGCGCTGCCGATCCACGCGGCGGTCGCGGCTTTCTTCGGTTGCCCGGGCGGGGCCTGGGGGACGGGGACGGACACGGCGTGCTCCTTCGAGGGGACTCCAACGTAGGCGGAGTGAGCGGAAACCAGGGACTACCAGGGAAGGGGGAGAAGTGCCGGATCCCGGCTAATTAACCCACTGGGTAGTTAGTAGCGGTGGCTACGGATGTTGCGCCGACGTTTCCCGGGTGTCAAGAGGTGCTGCCGTACGAACCTCGGTCCGCTGCTCGGCCCGTCCCCTCAGCCGGTCGCGCGCTCCGCCGTCAGATAGGCGATCACCATGTCGCCGAGCATCGCCCGGTAGTGCTCGCGCTGGGCCGGATCCACCAGGTCACGGCCGAACAGGGCGCCGAAGGTGTGCCGGTTGGAGACGCGGAAGAAGCAGAAGGAGCTGATCATCGCGTGCAGGTCGACCGCGTCGACGTCGGCTGTGAACAGGCCGGAGCGCTGTCCCGACTCCAGGATCCGGCGGATCACGTCCAGGGCCGGTGAGCCGATCTTGCCGAGCTTCTCGGAGGCGGCGATGTGCTCGGCCCCGTGGATGTTCTCGATGCTGACCAGGCGGATGAAGTCCGGGTGCTGCTCGTGGTGGTCGAAGGTGACCTCGGCCAGTCGGCGGATGGCCGCCACCGGGTCCAGATGCTCGACGTCGAGCCCCTGCTCGGCCTCCCGGATCACGCCGTACGCCCGCTCCAGCACGGCCGTGAACAGCTGTTCCTTGCCGCCGAAGTAGTAGTAGATCATCCGCTTCGTGGTCCGGGTGCGGGCGGCGATCTCGTCCACGCGGGCGCCGTCGTAGCCGGCGCGGGCGAATTCCTGCGTCGCGACGTCGAGGATCTCGGCCCGGGTGCGGGCGGCGTCACGGATTCGCCCGTTGCTGCGTGCCGGCTCTTCGACGCTGGTCATCGGCTTCCTTTGGCGAGGGGTGAGCGCGCCCCGTTGGCCCACCCGCGTGCCGGTGATTGTAGAAGCCCTCACGCTTCGCGTGCCGGGTCGGCCCTTCCCAAGCTCCGGTTCGCCTGCTATTACTAACTCACCAGTTCGTACATTAGTGAGCCGCTCAGGAGGTCCCCCGGTGGCCAAGGACGCCAAGGACTCGTATCTCGTCGGGCTGATCGGTTCCGGCATCGGTCCGTCGCTCAGCCCGGCGCTGCACGAGAGGGAGGCCGACCGGCAGGGCCTGCGCTGTCTGTACCGGCTCATCGACATCGACGTGCTCGGTGTCCCGCCGGAGGCGGTGGGCGATCTGCTGCGTGCGGCGCGCGACCTGGGCTTCGACGGACTCAACATCACGCACCCGTGCAAGCAGCTCGCCATCGACCACCTGGACGCGCTCGCCCCGCAGGCCGAGGCGCTCGGCGCGGTCAACACCGTCGTCTTCGAGGACGGCCGGTCCGTCGGCCACAACACGGACGTCACCGGCTTCGCCGCCTCCTTCGCGCGGGGCCTGCCCGACGTGCCGCTGGAGCGGGTCGTGCAGCTCGGTGCCGGGGGCGCGGGCGCGGCCGTCGCGCACGCCATGCTGACCCTCGGGGCCGAGCGGGTCACCGTGGCCGATGCGCTGGCAGACCGTGCCGCCGATCTCGCCGCCTCCCTGAACCGGCACTTCGGCGCGGGTCGCGCGGCCGGCGCCGCCCTCGACGCGTTGCCCGCACTGCTGACCGGCGCCGACGGCCTGGTGCACGCCACCCCCACCGGCATGGCCGCCCACCCCGGACTGCCCCTGCCCGCGCAGCTGCTCCACCCGGGACTGTGGGTCGCCGAGGTGGTCTACCGCCCGCTGGAGACGGAACTGCTGCGCACGGCACGCTCGCTCGGGTGCGCCACCCTCGACGGCGGCGGCATGGCCGTCTTCCAGGCCGCGGATGCCTTCCGCCTGTTCACCGGACGCGAGCCCGACAGCGCGCGGATGCTCGCGGACATCGCCGAGCTGGCGGACGCCGTGGGAACCACGAGCCCGTAAGAGCCAGGAGAACAGGAAGAGCCAGAAGAACAGGAAGAGCCAGGAGAAGAGGTACCGGCATGCGTACGTCCATCGCCACCGTCTCCCTCAGCGGATCCCTCACCGAGAAGCTCACGGCCGCCTCCCGGGCCGGCTTCGACGGAGTGGAGATCTTCGAGAACGACCTGCTGGCCAGCCCCCTCACCCCCGAGGAGATCCGCGCCCGCTGCGCCGACCTCGGTCTCACCGTCGACCTCTACCAGCCGATGCGCGACATCGAGGCCGTGCCCGCCGACGAGTTCGCCCGCAACCTGCGTCGCGCCCGGCACAAGTTCGAGGTGATGCGGCGGCTCGGCGCCGACACCGTCCTCGTCTGCTCCAGCGTGCACCCGCGCGCGGTGGACGACGACGCGCTCGCCGCCGAGCAGCTGGGTCAACTCTCCGAAGCCGCCCAGGACTTCGGCATCCGCGTCGCCTACGAGGCGCTCGCCTGGGGACGGCACGTCAGCACGTACGACCACGCCTGGCGCATCGTCGAGGCCGCCGACCACCCCGCGCTCGGCACCTGCCTGGACAGCTTCCACATCCTCTCGCGCAGCTCCGACCCCAAGGACCTCGAAGGGATCGCGGACATCCCCGGCGAGAAGATCTTCTTCCTCCAGCTGGCCGATGCCCCGCTGCTCGCCATGGACGTCCTGCAGTGGAGCCGCCACTACCGCTGCTTCCCCGGCCAGGGCGGCTTCGACGTCGCCGCGCTGGTACGCCACGTCCTGCGCACGGGATACGACGGCCCGCTCTCCCTGGAGGTCTTCAACGACGTCTTCCGCCAGGCCGAGGCCGGCCCGACCGCCGTGGACGCCCTGCGTTCGCTGCTGGTTCTCCAGGAGGAGGTCGGCCGGAGCACCCCGCCCGTTCCCGTGGCCCCCACCGGCGTCGCCTTCGCCGAACTCGTCACGCCGGACGCCGGCCCGGTCTCGGCCGTACTCGGCGCCCTCGGCTTCACCCGCACGGCACGGCACCGCAGCAAGCCGGTCGACCTCTGGCAGCAGGGCGGGGCCCGCGTCCTGGTCAACACCCAGGGCTCGGCACGCCGGGAGGGCACCGGTCTCGCCGCGATCGGCCTGGAATCCCCGGACCCGACGGGCGCCGCCCACCGCGCCGAGGCGCTGCTGGCCCCGGTCCTGCCCCGCCGCCGCGCTCCGCAGGACGCCCCGCTCGACGCCGTCGCTGCTCCCGACGGCACGGAAGTCTTCTTCTGCGCGACCAACCGGCCCGAACTGCCGAACTGGCGCGCGGACTTCGCGGACACCGGGCATGCCGAGCAGGGCACGCAGGACGTCCAGCAGGGTTCAAGGCGCGGTGAGCACGCGTCGGGGGATCCGGGCGTGACCCGCATCGACCACCTCGCCCTCGTCCAGCCCTGGCACCACTTCGACGAGGCGACCCTCTTCCACCGCGGCGTCCTCGGCCTGCGCCCGCAGGAGAGCGTCGACGTCGCCGACCCGTACGGCCTGATGCGCAGCCGCGCCGTCACCAACGCCGACGGCAGCGTCCGTATCGCCCTGAGCGTCGGCGCGGCCCCCACGGACGACACCGTGCACGCCCAGCACATCGCACTGGCCACGGACGACGTGGTCGCCGTTGCCCGCCGCTTCCGGGAGCACGGCGGTCGGCTGCTGCCGATCCCCGCCAACTACTACGACGACCTGGCGGCACGGTACGAGTTCGCGGACGGTGAGCTGGAGAGGTATCGCGAGCTGGGCATCCTCTACGACCGTGACGCGTACGGGGAGTTCCGGCACTGCTACACCGTGACGGTCGGCCGCGTCTTCTTCGAGCTGGCCCAGCGGGACGGCTACCGGGGTTACGGCGCCCAGAACGCGCCCGTGCGGCTGGCTGCGCAGCACCTCGCGCAGTGACCGCGGTGGCCTACTGACGACTGACGGTCCGCGTCACGCCGGCGATGACCGTCGTGGCGAGGATCCAGCCGGTGAGGACGAGGACGTACGCCAGGGCCTGCTGCCCGCCCTCCGGGGCGAAGGCCGGTTCCTGCCCGAAGGAGATCACCGGCAGCAGCAGGTCGAGGGTGTAGAAGACCGGGTTGAACTGCGGTGCCTCGTCCGCCTTCAGAGGCGGCGGCGTGTCCACCGCGAAGGCCACGGAGCCCCCGGCGAGCAGCGACAGCAGCCAGCCCAGGGCACGCATCGGCCGGAACCCGTATCCGACGGTGGCCTCCTGGACGTGGCCCCACAGGCGGCCGTACCAGGGGAGTGTGGTGCGGTGGCGGCGCTGTTTGGCCAGCTGGACGAGGCGGGCGCCGTCGTCGTCGCCGATCCGGCGGTAGGCGGCGGTCAACTGCTCGTACCCGTGCGGGTCGAACGTGTCCTCGTCCCGCGTCAGCATGGGCAGCCGGCGCTCGGGCGGCACGTGCGGGGTCAGGGAGACGTAGGTGAGGTCGAGGAGGCGGACCTGGTCCGGCAGCATCTCCGGCTCCAGGTTGAGGTGTTCTATCTGGGAGCGACGCAGGTTGAGCCTGCCCTCGATCGGGGGGCCCTGGCGCATCCAGACCTCGCCGATGACACAGCTGCTCGCCCGCATCGCCGTGCCGCCGGGGTTGGACAGCCGGCTGTACAGCAGGTCGAGCCGGCCCGGAATGCGTGCGCCGCGCAGGTCGATGCGGCCGTGCGCGCTCAGGCGCCTGCCGAGGACGTTGGCGCCCACTTCGAGGGCCTCGGCGTTGAGGACGAAGCCCTCGGGGTGACGGAGCTCGGCGTTCTCCAGCCGGAGCGAGCCGTGGATCGTGGCGCCGTTCAGCCGGATCTCACCGCGCGTGCGCAGCCGTGTCGCGCACAGGTCCTCCCCGACGGTCACCTGGTGGAGCTGGAGGACCGGACCCTCGGTCCCCTCGGGCGCGATGACCTCGGTCCCCTCCAGATACAGCGCCCCGGCGATCTGTGCCCCGCCGAGCCGTACCGGTCCCCGGAACCGGCAGCCCATCAGCCGCAGCCCACCGTCGACCCGGACCCGGGCGGACGCCAGACCCGGCAGCTGGGACCCGGTCAGGTTCAGGTATTTCAGCTGGGCGCCGGACAGATCGGGTACGTCCTCGAAGTGGCAGTGACTGAGACGCACGATGCTGTCCACCGTCGCGTACCGCAGGTCCAGCACACCGGTGATCCGCGCACCCGCCACCTTGAGGGCGGCGACCTCACCGCTCCGCGTCGGGCCGTCGAGCAGAAGCGCGCGCAACACCGTGGCGCGGACGGTCCGTTGAGGCCCCCAGTCGGCGCCCCCGGCCGGACTCTCCCCCTCTCCGTCGCGGAAGTCCACAGCCGCGCCCTTGGGAAAGGCCTCCCATACCGCGCGCTCGGCCGGCGTCAGATCGTTGATCTCCATCAGCCGGGACTCTGACGCCGGCCGCCGAACCTGTCAACTCGCCGCTGTCTCAGCCTGGCTTGTTCAGGAAGAGCCACTCGTCGGCCGCACCGTCCGCCAAGGCGCGAACGCGCTCGCCCCGCGTGGCAGCAGCGCCGCCAGTTCCGGGCAGTGCCGGGAGATCACGGAGTTCAGGCCGCCCCGCTCGACCCAGTCGATGCCCAGAGGCGTGTAGACCTCCGGCCGGTAGTCGACGGTGAGGAAGCGGTCTGATTGCAGACGCCGGCTCGCCATGAGGATGAACACCCGGAACGCGGTGTCGCTGAAGCCGAACCCGGTCGGCGGGTTCTCCCCGAACAGCCCTACGACGGTGTCGATCTCGTCGACCGAGCGGTACACGTCCTTCAGCCGCGCCAGGGTCTCGGCGTTCTCCGTCAGCTCCTCGAAGGAACGCAGGCGCGGCTTGTGCAGCCCTTCGCGGAAGTCGTTGTAGCGCGGAACACCACGCCGCCGGGTCCGGACCAGGTCCACCACCGACAGGTCGATGATCTCGCCCTCACGCTCGAACCGCTGCAACGAGCGCGGGAAGTTGTGGAGAGTGATCGCACCGGGGTGGGCGATGCCGAACGAGTACAAGGTGTTCGCCAGCCCCGTCTTGCGGATCCGCGCCTCGGCCGCGCCGCCCTGGATGTCCAGGAAGCCCACCGTCTCCAGACGCTCCCCGAGTTGGTGCTCACGCAGCTCGAAGTCGTCCGGGATCAGCGGGTGCATGCGGTAGACGGTGACGAAGTCCTCGGTGAGGGAGTACGGCGCGGTGTGGTGGTCCGGCAGGGTCTTGGGGATACCGGTCAGCGAGTGCGACTCGAACAGCCACAGCCCGAGCTGGTCCAGCCACTTCCTGGGCGGGCCCTGCCAGTTGGTGTGCAGGGCGATGTCGATCGCCTCGGTGGCGAGGATCGCCGGCGTCCACTCCACCGTGTGGATCTTCGCGATCAGCGCCGAGACCACCAGGCGGGCCCGCTGGTAGATCCGCTCCTCGCTCATGGTCGGATACTCGGCCCGCAGCGCGGCGCACACCGCGTTGTGCTCGCGGGCGAACAACGTGTGCATGGCGCTGAGGCCCATCCACCAGCTGTCGTTGAAGCCCGTCAACGGAATCCCGCCGTTGCCGCTGTTCGGCAAGTAGCCGTCCTCCAGGCGGAGTTCGGCGCGGCCCTCGGCCTCGCGCAGGAAGCGGGCGGTGTGCTCGTCGGCGCCGTACACCTCGGAGCCGTCCCACCAGTGCGAGGCGGTGTTGGCGAACAGGACCGGCGGGCTGCCCGGCACCTCGACGCCCTGGTTCTCCGCGAACCGCATCACGTTCTCGCCGGGTCCGCCGGGCGTGTTGTGCCACGGTCCGCTGCCGGGCGGCAACGGGACCTCGACACTGCGCTGCGAAGGCCTGTGGCGGCGGTGGTTGACCCAGTCGTGCACCTGGAACTGGATCCATGCCGCGGCCAGCACGTTCAGCGAGGTCGCGGGCAGGAATTCCTCGCGGTAAAGGAGTTGGCGGCTGACCGTGACCGGGTTCGGCGTGTCGAAGAGGTCGGGACGGAAGACGGGCTCCAGATTGCGGCCGAAGGCCGCGCCGACGGCGCCCATGCCCGGGGCCGACAGATCGTTGTACGTCCCGTCGTACGACCGCTCGCCGCGCAGCCGCTCCGGGATCGGCGGGGGCACCGGCTGGGCGGCGGGCGGCGCCTCGCGCGGCTCGGTGTCGATCAGGTTCAGCCGGCGCAGCACCTTGCGCAGGAACACCAGGTTCAGCAGGCTCAGCCGCGTCGGCAGCCGGTGCCAGGGCACATACCGGTTGAGCAGCGCGAAAGCCGCTTCGACGGGACGGCCGAGGACCTTGTTGCGGGCCGGCTCCTCGGTGACGAACCGCAGTCCGAGCCGGTGCGCGCTCGACGCCTGGTACGCGGCCTTGCGGGCCCGGTTGATGTTGCCGAGCGGCCTGAACTCCTCGGTGGTGTACCAGGGGTTGAAGCTCAGGTCCTCGACGCGGCGGGCGATCGCACGCGCCTCGGCGGAGTCCAGGTCCTGGCCCGGGATCGTGAGCCGGGCGACGGGAAGCGCGGGCGCCACCCCGTCCGCCCACTCCACCGAGGCGTCCTCGACCGGCGTGTGCCGCTCGTCCACGAACCGCTGTACGCACAGGTCGTACTCGACGGAGCCCAGCGCCAGCCGGCGCGCGAACTCACGGTGCAGGAAGTCCGGGTCGCGGCGGTCCGGCGCGGGCCCCGGCGGGGTGCCGGGCGCGGGCCGGAACAGGAACCGCACCGGCCCCGCGTCGCCCCACAGCATCGCGCCCCGGCTCCAGTACGTCTCGTAGGCCAGCGAGTCGACGGTGCGCCGGGCAGCCGTCTGCACATTGCGCCGCATCCGGCTGGCGGTGCCGAGCCCCACGGCGAGCGGCAGCTTCACGAACAGCCCGAACGCCTTCCGCACCGGACCGCGGGCGCCGGCCATCGCCTTGGCGAAGGCCACGAACTCCCGGGCATTGCGGGCGTGCGAGACGGGATGGCTGGTCGCCAGCAGATCGTGGCTCTCCTCCTCCGACACCCGCACCCGCACGGCCGCCCCCCGCAGATCCGGCGAGCCGTCGCCCTGCCGGATGCCGCTCGCGTTGGACAGCCGTACGGTCGCCTGATACTCGGCGCCGGGCTGGGCGAAGCCCACGCGCAGCGCTGCCGGGAGGTCGTCGTGGAAGCGCAGCCGCGCGTTCTCCACGGCCACCGGCGCCTTGGCGTGGAAGGTGCGGGTGACGTCGCCGCCCCCGGCCCGCCGGTTCTTGACCTGCACGTCCATCAGCTCACGCGCCAGCCGCTCGAACATCAGGCGTTCCGCCTCGGGGCTGCCGCCCTCGTACCGTTCGTAGCGCTGCTCGTGCTGCCCGGACTCGGCCATCGGAGGTCTTCCTTCGTACGACTGCGTACGGGGACCCCAGCATCCCAGTTACCCCACCGGGCCGCATCCGCAGTTGACGCGGGGTTGACGCCCGTCGCGGACGCGGCCCGGACCCTGCGTCGGCCTAGGGCCGGGTGTTCCACTCCGCGATCACGGGCCGGCCGTGCTCCGTCGACAGGCGGCTCACCGTGCCCGTCGCCAGCTGGAACAGCCGCCCGTCCGCCGGTGCGAGGCCCAGTCGCCGGGCCGTGACGACACGCAGGAAGTGACCGTGCGCCACGAGGATGACATCGCCGTCCAGCAGCGCCACGTCCGCCCGGGCCAGCACCCGGTCGGCGCGTGCCCCCACCTGCGCCGGTGACTCCCCGGGGTGACCGTCCGGTCCGGGCGGCACTCCGTCGGTCCACAGGTACCAGTCGGGGCGGGCGCGGTGGATGTCCACGGTGGTGACGCCCTCGTAGCCGCCGTAGTCCCACTCACGCAGATCGGGTTCCGGTACGGCCCCCGTCACGCCCGCCAGTTCGGCCGTGCGGACCGCCCGGCGCAGCGGGCTGGTCAGCGCGAGTGAGAAGGTCCGGCCGGACAGCAGCGGAGCCAGGGACTTGGCCTGTTCCTCGCCGTCCTGGGTGAGGGGCAGGTCGGTCCAGCTGGTGTGCTGTCCCGACCTGCTCCACTCCGTCTCACCGTGGCGGACCAGTAGGAGATCCCCCACGGCTGACTACTCCTTCGGCTCGACGGCGTGGCCGCCGAACTGGTTGCGCAGCGCCGCGATCATCTTCATCTGCGGGGAGTCGTCCTGGCGGGACGCGAACCGCGCGAACAGCGAGGTGGTGATCGCCGGCAGCGGCACGGCGTGGTCGAGGGCCGCCTCGACGGTCCAGCGGCCCTCGCCGGAGTCCTGCGCGAAGCCCTTCAGCTTCTCCAGGTGCTCGTCCTCGTCGAGGGCGTTCACCGCAAGGTCCAGCAGCCAGGAGCGGATGACCGTGCCGTCCTGCCAGGAGCGGAAGACCTCCCGGACGTTGTCCACCGACTCGACCTTCTCCAGCAGCTCCCAGCCCTCGGCATAGGCCTGCATCATGGCGTACTCGATGCCGTTGTGGACCATCTTCGCGAAGTGCCCGGCGCCCACCTTGCCCGCGTGGACGTAGCCGTACGGCCCCTCCGGCTTGAGCGCCTCGAAGATCGGCTTGAGCCGGTCGACGTACTCCTTCTCGCCGCCGACCATCAGGGCGTAGCCGTTCTTCAGACCCCACACGCCGCCGGAGACGCCCGCGTCGACGAAGCCGATGCCGTGCGCGCCCAGTTCCTTGGCGTGCTTCTCGTCGTCCGTCCAGCGGGAGTTGCCCCCGTCGACCACCGTGTCGTACGGCTTGAGGAGGCTCCCCAGCTGGTCGATCACGAGCTGGGTGACGTGGCCGGCCGGGACCATGACCCAGACCGTGCGTGGCGCGTCGAGCTGGTCGACGAGGTCGGCCAGGCTCGCGACGTCGGACAGTTCGGGATTGGTGTCGTAGCCGACGACGGTGTGGCCGGCGTTGCGCAGGCGCTCGCGCATGTTGCCGCCCATCTTGCCGAGACCCACAAGACCGATCTGCATGTCAGTTCACTTCCTCCTGGACGCCCTGCGCGTCCGATGCGTTCTTGAGCGAGCGGTACGCGGCCACGAGGGCGGCCGTGGAGGGATCGAGACCCGGGACCTCGGCCCCTTCGGTGAGGGCGGGCTCGACGCGCTTGGCGAGGACCTTGCCCAGCTCGACGCCCCACTGGTCGAAGGAGTCGATGTTCCAGACGGCGCCCTGGACGAACACCTTGTGCTCGTAGAGGGCGACCAGCTGGCCGAGGACCGAGGGGGTCAGCTCGGGGGCGAGGATCGTGGTGGTGGGGTGGTTGCCGAGGAAGGTGCGGTGCGGGACCTGCTCCTCGGGCACGCCCTCGGCGCGCACCTCGTCCGCGGTCTTGCCGAAGGCGAGCGCCTGGCCCTGGGCGAAGAGGTTCGCCATCAACAGGTCGTGCTGCGCCTTGAGCTCGTCGCTCAGTTCGGCGACGGGCCGGGCGAAGCCGATCAGGTCGGCCGGGATCAGGCGGGTGCCCTGGTGGATCAGCTGGTAGTAGGCGTGCTGCCCGTTGGTGCCGGGTGTGCCCCAGACCACCGGTCCGGTCGTCCAGCCCACGACCTCGCCGTCCCGGTCCACCGACTTGCCGTTGGACTCCATGTCCAGCTGCTGGAGATAGGCCGTGAACTTCGACAGGTAGTGCGAGTACGGCAGCACCGCATGGGACTCGGCGGCGCAGAAGTTCCCGTACCAGATGCCCAACAGACCCATGATCAACGGGGCGTTGGCCTCGGCGGGTGCGGTGCGGAAGTGCTCGTCGACGGTGTGGAAGCCGTCGAGCATCTCCCGGAAGCGGTCCGGCCCGATGGCGATCATCAGGGACAGGCCGATCGCCGAGTCGTAGGAGTAGCGGCCGCCGACCCAGTCCCAGAACTCGAACATGTTGTCCGGGTCGATGCCGAAGTCCGTGACCTTCTCGGCGTTGGTCGACAGCGCGACGAAGTGCTTGGCGACCGCCTTGTCCTCGCCGCCGAGCCCGGCCAGCAGCCAGGAACGGGCCGACGTGGCGTTGGTGATCGTCTCGATCGTGGTGAACGTCTTGGACGCGACGATGAACAGGGTCTCCGCGGGGTCCAGGTCCCGCACCGCCTCGTGCAGGTCGGCGCCGTCGACGTTCGACACGAACCGGAACGTCAACTCCCGTGCGGTGAACGGGCGAAGAGCGTCGTACGCCATCGCCGGACCGAGGTCGGAGCCCCCGATGCCGATGTTGACGACGTTGCGGATCCGGCGCCCGGTGTGGCCGGTCCAGGCGCCGGAGCGGACGCGCTCGGCGAAGTCGCTCATCTTGTCGAGCACCGCGTGCACCTTGGGCACGACGTTGTCGCCGTCCACCTCGATCACCGCGTCCCGCGGCGCCCGCAGCGCGGTGTGCAGCACCGCCCGGTCCTCGGTGACGTTGATCCTCTCGCCGCGGAACATCGCGTCGCGCAGCCCGAACACCTCGGTGGCGGCAGCCAGTTCCTGGAGCAGGGCGAGCGTCTCGTCGTTGATCAGGTGCTTGGAGTAGTCGATGCGCAGATCACCGACGCGAACCACGTACCGCTCGGCGCGGGACGGGTCGGCCGCGAACAGCTCACGCAGCCGCGGGCGCTGCAGCGCGTCCTCGCGGTGGTCCTCCAGAGCCGTCCATTCGGGGCGCTGGGTGAGCCGGGGTGTGTCGGACAGCGGGTCAGACATGGTCAGGGGTCTCCTTGGTGGCCTCGCCCCGCAGGGCGACGGCGTACATCTCGTCCGCGTCGAGGCGCCTGAGCTCCTCGGCGATGAGTTCGGAGGTGGTGCGGACCTTCAGCGCGAGGGTGCGCGGCGGCTGGTCCGGCAGGGTCAGGGTGGCCAGCGGGCCCTCGGGGCGGTCGATGACGATCTCGCCGTTCTCGGTGCCCAGGCGCACGCCGGTGACGACCGGACCGGCGGTGACGACCCGGTCGGCGGTGACGTGGAGGCGGGCCTCCAGCCAGCGGGCCAGCAGTTCGGCGGCGGGGTTGTCGGCCTCGGCCTCCACGGCCGCCGAGATGATCGGCATCCGGGCCTGGTCCAGGGCCGCGGCGAGCATGGAGCGCCACGGGGTGAGCCGGGTCCAGGCGAGGTCGGTGTCGCCGGGCGCGTAGGAGCGCGCGCGGGCCTCCAGCTCGGCCTGCGGGTTCTCGGTGGTGTAGAGATCGGTGATCCGGCGCTGTGCCAGCGCCCCCAGCGGATCCTTCGCCGGGTTCTCCGGCGCCTCCACCGGCCACCACACCACGACCGGCGCGTCCGGCAGCAGCAGCGGCAGCACCACCGAGTCGGCGTGGTCGGACACCTCGCCGTACATGCGCAGCACGACCGTCTCACCGGTGCCGGCGTCGGCGCCCACCCGGACCTCGGCGTCCAGGTGCGAGCGGGTGCGGTCGCGCGGGGTGCGGGCGTGCCGCTTGATGACCACCAGGGTGCGCGCCGGGTGCTCGTGGGAGGCCTCCTCGGCCGCCTTGATCGAGTCGTAGGCGTTCTCCTCGTCCGTGACGATGACCATCGTCAGGACCATGCCCACGGCCGGCGTGCCGATCGCGCGGCGGCCCTTCACCAGAGCCTTGTTGATCTTGCTTGCCGTGGTGTCGCTCAGGTCGATCTTCATGGCCTGCGCCAGCTCCGTCCGTCTCGTGCGAGCATCTCGTCGGCTTCCTCGGGTCCCCAGCTCCCGGACGCGTACTGCGCCGGCTTGCCGTGCGTGTCCCAGTACTCCTCGATCGGGTCGAGGATCTTCCAGGACTCTTCCACTTCCTGGTGACGGGGGAACAAATTGGCGTCACCGAGGAGGACATCCAGGATGAGCCGCTCGTAGGCCTCCGGGCTGGACTCCGTGAACGACTCGCCGTACGCGAAGTCCATCGTCACGTCCCGGATCTCCATCGACGTGCCCGGCACCTTGGAGCCGAACCGCACCGTCACGCCCTCGTCCGGCTGGACGCGGATGACGATGGCGTTCTGGCCGAGCTCCTCGGTGGCGGTCGAGTCGAACGGGGAGTGCGGCGCCCGCTGGAAGACGACCGCGATCTCGGTGACCCGCCGCCCGAGCCGCTTTCCGGTGCGCAGGTAGAACGGCACGCCCGCCCAGCGCCGGTTGTCGACGTTCAGCCTGACGGCGGCGTACGTGTCGGTCTTCGACCGCGCGTCGATGCCGTCCTCCTGGAGGTACCCGACGACCTGCTCGCCGCCCTGCCAGCTTGCCGCGTACTGCCCGCGCACGGTGTGCCTGCCCAGGTCCTCCGGCAGCTTGACCGCCTTGAGCACCTTCAGCTTCTCGGTGAGCAGCGACCCGGCGTCGAAGGCGGCCGGCTCCTCCATGGCGGTCAGCGCCATCAGCTGCAGCAGGTGGTTCTGGATGACGTCACGCGCCGAGCCGATGCCGTCGTAGTAGCCCGCCCGGCCGCCGATGCCGATGTCCTCGGCCATCGTGATCTGCACATGGTCGACATACGACCGGTTCCAGATCGGCTCGAACATCTGGTTGGCGAACCGCAGCGCCAGGATGTTCTGGACGGTCTCCTTGCCCAGGTAGTGGTCGATCCGGAAGACCTGCTCCGGGTCGAACACGTCGTGCACGATCGCGTTCAGCTCCCGGGCGCTCGCGAGGTCGGACCCGAACGGCTTCTCGATGACCGCCCGCCGCCAGGACCCCTCCGGGGCGTCCGCCAGGCCGTGCTTCTTCAGCTGCTGCACGACCTTCGGGAAGAACTTCGGCGGTACGGAGAGGTAGAAGGCGTAGTTGCCGCTCGTACCGCGGGCCGTGTCCAGCTCGTCGACCGTCTGGCGCAGCTGCTTGAACGCCTCGTCGTCGTCGAAGTCACCCGGGATGAACCGCATGCCCTCGGCGAGCTGCTGCCAGACCTCCTCGCGGAACTCCGTACGGGCGTGCTCGCGCACCGAGTCGTGCACGACCTGCGCGAAGTCCTGGTCCTCCCAGTCCCGGCGGGCGAACCCGACGAGTGAGAAGCCCGGCGGCAGCATGCCGCGGTTGGCGAGGTCGTACACGGCCGGCATCAGCTTCTTGCGGGACAGGTCGCCGGTCACACCGAAGATGACGAGCCCGGACGGGCCCGCGATACGGGGCAGACGGCGGTCGCGCGGGTCGCGCAGGGGGTTGTCCCAGTCCCAGTCCCAGTCGGCGGTCATTCTGCGTCAGCTCCCTTGCTGCCGAGCGACTTGTGCACGGCGTCCAACAGGTCCTGCCACGCCACCTCGAACTTGGCGACGCCTTCGTCCTCCAACCGGGTGACCACCTCGTCGTAGGAGATGCCGAGTGCCTCCACGGCGGCGAGGTCGGCACGGGCCTGCGCGTAGCCGCCGCTCACCGTGTCGCCGGTGATCTGGCCGTGGTCGGCGGTGGCGTTCAAGGTGGCCTCGGGCATGGTGTTGACGGTGCCGGGCGCGACCAGCTCGTCCACGTACAGGGTGTCCTTGTACGCCGGGTCCTTCACACCGGTCGAGGCCCACAGCGGACGCTGCTTGTTGGCCCGGGCACCGCCGAGGGCGGTCCAGCGGTCACCGGAGAAGACATGCTCGTAGGCCTCGTAGGCGAGCCGCGCGTTGGCGAGCGCCGCGCGGCCCTTGAGGGAGAGGGCCGTGTCCGTGCCGATCGCCGTCAGCCGCTTGTCGATCTCGCTGTCGACGCGGGACACGAAGAAGGACGCCACGGAATGGATGGCGGACAGGTCCAGGCCCTTCGCTGCGGCCTTCTCCAGACCGGCCAGGTAGGCGTCCATGACCTCGCGGTAGCGCTCCAGGGAGAAGATCAGCGTGACATTGACGCTGATGCCCTGGCCGATGACGTCGGTGATGGCGGGGAGCCCGGCCTTGGTCGCCGGGATCTTGATCATGACGCCTGGCCGGTCGACCAGCCAGGCCAGCTGCCGGGCCTCGGCGATCGTGGCCGCCGTGTCGTGGGCGAGCCGCGGGTCGACCTCGATGGAGACCCGGCCGTCCCGGCCCTCGGTGGCGTCGAACACGGGCCGCAGGATGTCGGCGGCGGCCCGCACGTCAGCGGTGGTCATCATGCGCACGGCCTCGTCGACCGTCACGCCCCGCACCGCCAGATCGGCGAGCTGCTCCTCGTAGCCCTCACCGGAGCCGATGGCGGCCTGGAAGATGGAGGGGTTGGTGGTGACGCCCACGACGTTCTTGTCCGCGATCAGTTCGGCCAGGTTGCCCGACTCGATCCGCTTGCGCGACAGGTCGTCCAGCCAGATCGAGACGCCTTCGTCGGAGAGGCGCTCGAGGGCTCCCGCGGTAGCGGTGGCTTCGGTGCTCACAGTGTTCATCTTCTTTCTGGCGGTCGGATCAACCACGCGCGGCGGCCAGCGATTCCCTGGCTGCGGCGGCGACGTTCTCGGGGGTGAAGCCGTACTCGGCGAACAGGGTCTTCGCGTCGGCGGAGGCCCCGAAGTGCTCCAGGGAGACGATGCGTCCGGCGTCGCCCACGAACCGGTACCAGGTCAGCCCGATCCCGGCCTCGACGGCGACCCGCGCCTTCACGGCCGGCGGCAGGACGCTCTCGCGGTACTCACGGGGCTGCTCCTCGAACCACTCCACGGACGGCATCGAGACGACACGGGTACCGATCCCGTCGGCCTCCAACCGCTCCCGCGCGGCGACGGCGAGCTGGACCTCGGAACCGGTGGCGATGAGGATCACCTCGGGCGTCTGGGTGGAGGACTCCCGCAGGACGTAACCACCCTTCGCCGCATCGGCGTTGGGAGCGTACGTCGGCACGCCCTGGCGGGTGAGCGCAAGTCCGTGCGGGGCGGGGTTGGTGGAGTGCCGCTCGAGGATCTCGGCCCAGGCGATGGCGGTCTCGTTGGCGTCGGCGGGGCGCACGACGTTCAGGCCCGGGATCGCGCGCAGCGAGGCAAGGTGCTCGACCGGCTGGTGGGTGGGGCCGTCCTCGCCGAGGCCGATCGAGTCGTGCGTCCAGACGTACGTCACCGGCAGCTGCATCAGGGCCGACATACGGACGGCGTTGCGCATGTAGTCCGAGAACACCAGGAAGGTGCCGCCGTAGATACGGGTGTTGCCGTGCAGGGCGATGCCGTTCATCTCCGCGGCCATCGAGAACTCGCGGATGCCGAAGTGGACCGTACGGCCGTAGGGGTCGGCCTCGGGCAGCGGGTTGCCCTTCGGCAGGAAGGAACTCGCCTTGTCGATGGTGGTGTTGTTGGAGCCGGCCAGGTCGGCCGAGCCGCCCCACAGCTCGGGGACGACCGTGCCGAGGGCCTGGAGCACCTTGCCGGAGGCGGCCCGGGTGGCGACCGACTTGCCCTCCTCGAAGACCGGGACCGTTGACTCCCAGCCCTCGGGCAGCTGCCCGGCGACGATCCGGTCGAAGAGCCGGGCACGCTCGGGGCTGGCCGCGCGCCACGTGCCGAGCTGCTTGTCCCAGGCGGCATGGGCCTCGGCGCCCCGGTCCAGGGCGCGGCGGGCGTGGGCGAGGACTTCGGCCGGGACCTGGAAGGACTGCTCGGGGTCGAAGCCGAGGATGCGCTTGGTGGCGGCGATCTCGTCGGGGCCGAGGGCGGAGCCGTGGGAGGCCTCGGTGTTCTGCGCGTTCGGGGCGGGCCAGGCGATGATCGTGCGCATCGCGATGATCGAGGGGCGCTCGGTCTCGGCCTGCGCGGCCCTCAGCGCCGCGTACAGCGCGTGGACGTCGATGTCACCGCCCAGCGAGGGCTCGATCCGCTGCACGTGCCAGCCGTAGGCCTCGTAGCGCTTCAGCACGTCCTCGGAGAAGGCGGTCGCGGTGTCGCCCTCGATGGAGATGTGGTTGTCGTCGTACAGGAAGACCAGGTTGCCGAGCTTCTGGTGGCCGGCGAGGGAGGAGGCCTCGGCGGCCACGCCCTCCTCCAGGTCGCCGTCGGAGACGATCGCCCAGATGGTGTGGTCGAACGGGGACTCGCCCTTTGGCGCGTCCGGGTCGAACAGACCGCGCTCGTAACGGGCGGCCATCGCCATGCCGACCGCGTTGGCGGCCCCCTGGCCCAGTGGGCCGGTCGTCGTCTCGACGCCCGCAGTGTGGCCGTACTCGGGGTGACCCGGTGTCTTCGAACCCTGGGTCCGGAAGGACTTGAGGTCGTCGAGCTCCAGCTCGTAGCCGGCGAGGAACAGCTGGGTGTAGAGGGTCAGCGAGGTGTGGCCGGGGGAGAGGACGAAACGGTCCCGGCCGGTCCACTCGGGGTCGGCGGGGTCGTGACGCATCACCTTCTGAAAGATCGTGTACGCGGCCGGGGCGAGGCTCATGGCGGTGCCCGGGTGGCCGTTACCGACTCGCTGCACGGCATCCGCCGCCAAAAGGCGGGCGGTGTCGACGGCACGCCGGTCGAGTTCGGTCCATTCGAAGCTGTCCGGTGTCTGCGTGCTCATCTTCAAAAAGTCCTCGATCGGAGCGAAGTGGCTGGTCCAACGCGTTCAAAACTAAAAGTCTGACTTTTACTAGGGAAGGTCGGGGTGTGCCAGGCTGTGGTGAAAGTGGGACACCGCGACGAGCGCCGCGCACGGCTGAGCGCGCCCCTCGCACGACTGAGACGGCACGAGACGGACATGGTGGACACAAGGGCCCAAGGCGGCCAGGCGATACGGACGTTTCCGTTCCCGGTCGATCTGAGCGTCCTCGGAGTCGGCATGCAGGTCGGCCCGATGGGCGCCGGCCGTACCTGGCACGCCGCCGACACACCGCTGGAGCGGGTGCATCGCATCGACTTCCACGTCGTGATGCTCTTCGACGAGGGCCCCGTTCGCCACATGATCGACTTCGCCGAGTACGAGGCGCAGGCCGGCGATCTGCTGTGGATCCGCCCCGGCCAGGTCCACCGCTTCGCGACGACCGGCGCCTACCGGGGCACCGTCCTGACCATGCAACCGGGCTTCCTGCCCCGCGCCACGGTCGAGGCCACCGGCCTGTACCGCTACGACCTCCCGCCCCTGCTCCACCCCGACGAGGCCCAACTCGGTGCCCTGCGTTCGGCCCTCGCCCACCTGCGGCGCGAGTACCAGGACACGACGACCCTCCCCCTGAGCCTGCACACGTCAGTGCTGCGTCACTCCCTCACGGCATTCCTCCTGCGCCTCGCCCACCTCGCGGCGAGCTCGGCCGAGGCCGAGCGGCGGCAGGGCGGCACGACGTTCACCCTCTTCCGCGACGCGGTGGAGCGGGGTTTCGCCACCAACCACAGCGTCAGTGCCTATGCCGACCAGCTCGGCTACTCGCGCCGCACCCTCGTGCGCGCAGTCCGGGCCGCAACCGGAGAGACGCCCAAGGGCTTCATCGACAAGCGCGTGATCCTGGAGGCGAAGCGGCTGCTGGCCCATACGGAGATGCCGATCGGCCGGGTCGGGGCGGCGGTCGGCTTTCCGGACGCCGCGAACTTCTCCAAGTTCTTCCATCAGCACACGGAGACGACGCCGGCGGCGTTTCGGGCGGAGCTGTGACGCTCCGCCGGGGTCGCCACGCGGTGGTGCCGCACCGGGTTGCCGGGCGCCTGCGGGTGCGTCGTGGCTGGTCGCGCAGTTCCCCGCGCCCCTAGGAGGTGGGGTGGTGGTGACGGGTGTCGTCATGCGCTGGTCTGCAACGGGCGGTCTGTGGCCCTCGACCAGTCGGTCGGGCCGCCCTTGAGGACCGACACGTTCGTGTGGCCCTCGCGTTGGAGGACGCTGGCGGCGGTCATCGCGCGTTCGCCGCGGGTGCAGTGCACCACCGGGCTCCTCGGTGCCTCGTCCGTACGGGTGGGCAGGGCGCCGAGTTCGATGCCGACGGCGTCGGGAATGTGCCCGGCGTCCCACTCGGACTGCTGGCGGACGTCCAGGACGGGACGGCCGCCTACGCCGTCGGCCGCCACGAACTCCACGCTCTCCCGCTCGCCCCCGTCGGCCGTCCAGGCGTCCATGGTCAGGTGCCCGTGCAGCCGGTCGTGCCCGATCTTCAGGGCCTGCCAGGTGAGCCCGGCCAGATCCTGGCCGGGCGCGGTGACGAAGACGAGCGGCGCGCCCTCGGGCAGCAGCCAGCCGAGCCAGACGGCGAACTGGTCACGCAGATGGATGGAGAGGGCGCCGGGGACGTGGCCGGCGGCGAAGTCCTCGACCGGTCGTACGTCGACGATCTGCGCGCCCAGGCCGAGCAGTTGGCGTACGTCGGACGCGGAGAGTCCCGGCAGCGAGGGCGCCGCGGCGAGGACCTCAGGGCCCCGCCGGTTGACCTCGGCCAGCCGGTCGAAGTAGGCGGGGTAGGACCCGAGGCCGCCGAGCAACTGCCGCACGAAGCTGTCCTCGTCCGGCGCGGTGAGCAGGTCGTTGGACCGCCTCTCGGCGCCGATGGTGGTGGTGCGCTCGGCGCCCTGCGGAGCCGAGCAGAAGGAACCGGCGCCGTGGGTCGGCCACACCGCCGTCGCGTCGGGCAGCCGGGCCAGACGGTGGAGGGAGCGGTACTGGGCGCGGGCGAGTTCCTCGGCGCGGTCCGCCCCGAGCAGGTCCGTGCGGGCGACCGAGCCGACGATCAGCGAACCGCCGCTGAAGACCCCCAACTCCCGTTCGCCGTCGAGGAGCAGGAAGGCAAGGTGCTCGTCCGTGTGACCGGGGGTGGCCAGCGCACGCAGGGTCAGCCCGCCCAGGTCCACCTCGTCGCCGTCGGTCAGGCCCCGATGTCCGAAGTCGCGCTGCCCGGCGGCGGACGCCAGCACCCTCGCCCCGTCGTCGGCCGCCAGCTGAAGCGCTCCGGTCAGGAAGTCCGCGTGCAGGTGGGTGTCGGCGGCGAAGGCGATCGCCAGCCCACGCCGCTGCGACTCGGCACGCACGGCGCGCAGATCCCGGCTCACGTCCACGGCCAGGGCACGCCCGTCGCCGAGGTCGACGAGATAGGCGCTGTTGCCGAGGCCTTCGTCGACCAGCGCAATCAGATGATCGTCGGCGAATCCCATGGGGTCCTCCATCTGCCACGGTACGCGTCGAGTGCCCCGTACACGCACTCTGACCCGGAACCGGTGATTTCCCCTCCCGGCCATGGTGCGGCCGACCGCCGACGTCGCCACCGTCGTCCCGCAGCCATGCCCCGCGAGGACCGGCTGGGACCGGCGCGTTCTCGCGGGGCAACGGGCGGCGCATGACTCGGCACGACTGGTCGGCAGGCGACTCGGCATGCCTCGTCAAGTCGCCGCTCAGCGGCCGAAGTTGAACCAGTTCACGTTCACGAAGTCCGACGGCTGGCCGCTGGTGAAGGTGAGGTAGACGTCGTGCGTGCCGGTCACCCCGCTGATGTTCGCGGGGATCGTCCGCCACGACTGCCACCCACCGGTGTTGCCCACCGCGAAACTCCCGACCGGCGCGTTGCTGCGGCTGTCCAGGCGCACCTCGACCAGACCGCTGACGCCGCTCGCCGCCCCACTCGCCACCCGGCCGACGAACTGAGTGGCCGCTGTGGAGCCGAAGTTGACGCCCCGGTACAGAGCCCAGTCGCCGCCCGCGAGAGAGCCGATGTTCTGGCCGCCGCCCGAGTCGGCCGTGGTCTCGGCGATGACCCCGCCCTGGCTGTCGTACGACTCGGCCTGGATGGCGCTGTAGGCGTCACGGTTGCCTGTCGGCGGGGGAGTGGTACCGCTCCCACTGGACAGCACCTGGACGTAGTCGACGACCATCGAGTGGCCGGGCACGGTCGCGCCGTCCGGGCCGCCGCCGAAGGCGTCGACGAAGCCGCCGCCCATCGCCACGTTCAGGATGATGTAGAAGCCGTGGTTGGTGGCGTTGCTCCAGGTCGTCGCATCCACCTGATCGGCCCGTACGGTGTGGTAATTGATGTCGTCGACATAGAAGCGGATCTGCTCCGGGCTGGTCGAGCGGTCCCATTCCACCGCGTACGTGTGGAAGCCCGCCTGGCAGGTCGCGCCGGGGCAGGCCCGGGAACCGCCGATGCCCGTCGTCTCGTTGCACGGCCCGCCGGGGCTCGTGCCGCAGTGCATCGTCGACCACACGGTGTTGAGGCCCTGGACGTTCTCCATGATGTCCAGCTCGCCGACGCTCGGCCAGTTCCAGTAGTTGCCGCGGTAGGGCGCGCCCAGCATCCAGAACGCCGGCCAGTAGCCGCGGGCGGCCGCGCCCGTGACGTTCGGCATCTGGATTCGGGACTGCACCCGCAGCTTGCCGCCCGCCGGCGGCTGGAAGTCGGTGCGGTTGGTCTCGATACGGCCGGACGTCCAATTGCCGGAGGCGTCGCGGCGCGGGGTGATGCGCAGGTTGCCGCTGCCGTCCAGGGCCACGTTGTTCGTGCTGGACGTCATGGTCTCGATCTCGCCGGTCCCCCAGTTGGCGGGACCGCCGGGGTAGCCGGTGCCGGTGGCGTACTGCCAGTTCGCGGTGTTGACGCCGGTGCCGGCGGCACCGGTGAAGTCGTCCACGAAGACCTGCGTCCAGCCCGACGGGGGCGCGGGAGCGTCGGCGTTCGCGGACGGGGTGGCGACCGTGGCGACGGCCGCCGCCAGACCCAGGGTGCTCAGGACGGCGACGAGGCCGCGCCGCAGCGGACGCCGTCGTCTGTGGGGTGTGCCGGAGGTTCCACTCATGTGAGGTGCTGCCTCTCGGGTACGGGGTGTGGGGTGCGCGGGTGCTCCGGAGAGCGGCTTGGGGTACAGGCTTGAGAGCGCTCTCAGAGTGTCGTCAATGTGCTCCTCGACTCTCGGGTCGTCAAGAGGTGAAACAGATAAATCCCTTGCGCCACAGGTAAGTTCATTCTGTGAATGCGTACCAGCACGGCCGGAGTGCGTCGCCCTGGAGAGAGAAGGCCCTGAACGCATGGAACTCGCCTTCACCGGTCCGGTCATCGAATGGCGTGGGCCGGCGCCGTACTACTTCGTCAGGGTGCCGGACGAGGAGGCCGCCGACATCCGCGAGGTGGCCGCGATGGCCACGTACGGCTGGGGCGTCATCCCCGTCGAGGCGCGGATCGGCGAGGTCGCCTTCGAGACGTCCCTCTTCCCCAAGGACGGCGGCTATCTGCTGCCGCTCAAGAACGCGGTACGCAAGCCGCAGGGGATCGAGGCCGGTGAAAAGGTGAGCGTCGAGATGACCGTCCGCCTGTAGGGCCGGTCCGGGCATGCCGGTGGCTGCACTTGCGGGCCGAACCGGTCGTGGTGCCGTCGCAGCGGCTTCGGTGCCCCATGCCAGGTGCCGAACAGCGCCATCGTGGCCGGGACCGGCAGTATCCGCACGACGGCGCCTTCATGACGGGCGCCTTCGCGCCGACCTTGCAGATCGGCCTCGGGCTCACCCCCGCGGTGCTGATCGACGCGGCCGCCGCGACGGTATCCGCCGCCGTGGCCTGTGACCCCTGGGACCCGTCGTGC
Organism: Streptomyces sp. NPDC012935; assembly: GCF_042900345.1. Taxonomy (NCBI): domain Bacteria; kingdom Bacillati; phylum Actinomycetota; class Actinomycetes; order Kitasatosporales; family Streptomycetaceae; genus Streptomyces; species Streptomyces sp. NPDC012935. Next base: position 739,240 of record NZ_JBIBBC010000001.1, on the reverse strand, counting down.
GGATCAGCTCGGCTGTGAGGGTCGGTTCGTCTGGGCGGACCCGAGCGTTTGGGGCGTGCAGCTGCAAGGCGCGAGGAGGGAGTCGACGCGAGGGAGGTACCCCTCCCGCTCGAGCGAAGTCGAGAGTGGGGGAGTCGGCGACCGGCGACAGGCAGCAGATGCGCGTGCCAGGCCCCGCAGCGCCGGGATGATCCAAACGGCAGAGCCTAGGCCGCTGTCTCGGGCTGCCACCCCAGCGCCCGCGAGATCCCCCGCGCCGCCAGCCGTACGGCCGGCACCAACACCGGAACCTGTGCGTCGGCTTGGGGTACGACCACGGACACGGCGGCGGCGATCGTGCCGTCCGGGCTGCGGATCGGAGCGGCGACCGACAGGGCGTCGTCGGTGACCTGGCGGCTGCTCACGGCCACTCCGGTGCGGCGTACGTCGGCCAGCACGCGGCGCAGCCGGGCGGGGTCGGTGATGGTGTACGGAGTGAAGGAGGAGAGCGGCCCGGCGAGATACTGGTCCTGGAACTCCGCGTCGCTGTGGGCGAGCAGCGCGAGGCCGACCCCGGTGGCGTGCAGCGGCCAGCGGGCCCCGACGCGGATGTGGACGCCGACCGCGGAGCGTCCCGACAGCCACTCGATGTACACGACCTCGGGACCGTCCTGGACCGCCAACTGCACGTTCTCGTGCGTCGCTTCATACAGGTCCTCCAGGTACGGCAGCGCGATCTGCCGCAGCGCCGGCCCGCGCGGCGCGAGTGCCGCGAGCTCCCACAGCCGCAGGCCGACGTGGTAGAGACCGGATTCGTCCCGCTCCAGGGCGCCCCACTCGCTGAGCGCGGTCACGAGCCGGTGCGCGGTGGTCAGACTGAGTCCGGCCCGTCGGCTGATGTCCGTCAGGCACAGCGCCGGATGCTCGAGGTCGAAGGCTCCGAGCACGGACAGCAGACGGTCGGGCGCGGAACGCGTCCCTTTGGCCGGCGCGGTCGGCTCGGCGTCGGCGGTCATCGGCACCCCCATCACCCTGTGAAAACTGTGCGACCCGTCAAACCCGTCACGCCAGGCCGGACTCGCTGACCCTCTGCAGCAATGCGTGCAGCTGCTCGCGCTCGGCGGGGTCGAGAGGCTGGAGCAGCTCGTTGGTGACGCGCTGCCCGGCCTCGTCGGTGTCGCGCAGGAACGCACGGCCGCCCTCGGTCAGCACGATGATCCGGCTACGGCGGTCGTCGGGGGAAGGGCGCCGCTCGGCGAAGCCCTGCTTCTCCAGGTCGTCGACCAGGCCGACGATCGCGCTCGGGTCGTAGCCGAGCGACGTGCTCAGCTCGCGCTGGAGCGCGCCCGGCGTGGTGGCGAGGAACCGCAGGACCGCGTAGTGGCGCAGGCGCAGTCCCGACTCCTGGAGGGAGGCGTTGAAGAGCTGACCGGAGCGCAGGCCGAGGCGGTACAGCAGATAGCCCGTGTCGGAGTGCAGTCCCCGCATCCACGGCTCGTCGGCGTCGATCGGTGCGGGGTTCGTGGTCGGCCGGCTGGCGATGGCGGGCTCCCTGGTCGAGGCCCCGGGTGAGGGGGCGTGCGTACGTACTGCCCCCAGCATGACGCAAGGACGGGTCACCAACAACTATTGACGTCACCAATTATTGTTCCTACCTTCGATCTCGCACCGCCTTCGACATCGAAGTCGCACCACCCGCACCCCCACCCGAAGGGACCCGCCCGTGCCCAGCATCGATCTCACCGGCAAGGCCGCCGTCATCACCGGCAGCGGCCGGGGCCTAGGCCTGGCCTACGCCCACGCCCTGGCCGCCCACGGCGCCTCCGTGGTCGTCAACGACGTCGACGAGGCCGTTGCCGAGGCGGCCGTGAAGTCCATCACCGAAGCGGGCGGCACCGCCGTCGCCGAGGTCGTCCCGGTCGGCACGGCCGAGGCCGCGGACCGGCTGGTCGGCCGCGCGGTCGAGGAGTTCGGCCGGCTCGACGTCCTGGTGACCAACGCGGGCATCCTGCGCGACAAGGTCCTGTGGAAGATGACCGACGACGACTTCGACGCGGTGCTCACCACCCACCTCAAGGGCACCTTCACCTGCGCCCGCGCCGCCGCCGTCCGCATGCGCGAGCAGGGCGAGGGAGGCACCCTGATCCTGGTCGGCTCCCCGGCCGGGCAGCGCGGCAACTTCGGGCAGACGAACTACGCCGCCGCCAAGGCCGGCATCGCCGCCATGGCCCGTACCTGGTCGATGGAGCTGGGCCGCGCGAACATCACCGTCAACGCGATCGTGCCGGTCGCCGCGACCGCCATGACCGAGACGATCCCCGCGTTCGCCCCGTATGTGGAGGCGATGAAGAGCGGCGAGCCACTGCCCGACTTCCTGCGCAAGGGCGAGGGCTTCGGCACCCCCGAGGACTGCGCCGCCCTCGTCCCGTTCCTCGCCTCCGAGGCCGCCCGCGGCATCACGGGCCAGGCCATCGGCATCGGCGGTGACAAGGTGGCACTCTGGTCCCATCCGCAGGAGATCGCGGCGGCGTTCGCGGACGGCGGCTGGACCCCCGACACCCTGGCCGACGTCTGGTCCTCCTCGGTCGGCGCCGAGCTCCAGTCGGTCGGCATTCCGGCGCCCAAGTTCCCGGAGGCGTGATGGCCCCCTCCATGAATCCCGACGAGCTGGTCGCGATCGACGTCCACACCCACGCGGAGGTCTCCTCCAAGGGCCACTCCTCCCTGGACGACGACCTGCACGACGCCTCCTCGGCCTACTTCAAGGTCGAGGGCAAGCGGAAGCCGACCCTGGAGGAGACGGCCGCCTACTACCGCGAGCGGAAGATGGCCGCCGTGATCTTCACGGTCGACGCCGAGTCCGCGACGGGCACGCCACCCGTCCCGAACGAGGAGGTGGCCGACGCGGCCGCCGCCAACGCCGACGTCCTGATCCCCTTCGCCTCCATCGACCCCTTCCGCGGCAAGGCGGGCGTCAAGCAGGCCCGCCGCCTGGTCGAGGAGTACGGGGTGAAGGGCTTCAAGTTCCACCCCAGCATCCAGGGGTTCTTCCCCAACGACCGCTCGGTGGCGTACGACCTCTACGAGGTGATCGAGGAGACCGGCACGATCGCCCTCTTCCACACCGGTCAGACGGGTATCGGCGCCGGAGTCCCCGGCGGGGGCGGCATCCGCCTCAAGTACTCCAACCCCCTCCACGTGGACGACGTGGCGGCCGACTTCCCCCACCTGAAGATCATCCTCGCCCACCCGTCGTTCCCCTGGCAGGACGAGGCCCTCGCCGTCGCCACGCACAAGCCGGGGGTGCACATCGACCTGTCCGGCTGGTCGCCGAAGTACTTCCCGCCGCAGCTGGTTCAGTACGCGAACACCCTGCTCAGGGACAAGGTGCTCTTCGGCTCCGACTTCCCCGTCCTCACCCCCGACCGCTGGCTCGCCGACTTCGGGAAGCTGTCGATCAAGGACGAGGTCAAGCCGAAGATCCTCAAGGAGAACGCCGCCCGGCTGCTCGGGCTGACGACACCGTAAGGGGCGTGACATGCGCAACGAGGGACTGGGGTCATGGCCCGCACGCCGGGCCCGCAAGACCCCGCACCGCACCGCCCTGATCCACGGCGGGACGTCCACGGACTACCGCACCCTGCACACGCGCACGACCCGCCTCGCCCACGCACTGCGCGCCCGCGGCATCCGCCGCGGCGACCGCATCGCCTACCTCGGCCCGAACCACCCCTCCTACCTGGAGACCCTGTTCGCGGCGGGCACGCTGGGCGCGGTCTTCGTCCCCCTCAACACCCGCCTGGCCGGCCCCGAGATCGCGTACCAGCTCGCCGACTCCGGCGCCAAGGCCCTGCTCTACGGCCCGTCACACACCGGTCTGGTCGCAGGACTCCCCGGCAGCACCGATGTCCGCACCTACGTCGAGCTGGGACCCGAATACGAGGAGGCGCTCGCGTCGGCGTCCGAGGAGCCGATCGACACACCGGTCACCCCCGAGGACACCTGCATCATCATGTACACCTCGGGCACCACCGGGCGCCCCAAGGGCGCGATGCTCACCCACGGCAACATCACCTGGAACGCGCTGAACGTCCTCGTCGACACCGACCTGATCGCCGACGAACGCGCCCTGGTCAGTGCCCCGTTGTTCCACACGGCGGGCCTGAACATGCTGACCCTGCCCGTGCTCCTCAAGGGCGGCGCCTGCGTCCTGGTCGAGGCCTTCGACCCGGAAGCCACCTTCGACCTGATCGAACGGCACCGGATCACCTTCATGTTCGGCGTGCCGACCATGTTCGACCAGGTCGCCAGGCACCCGCGCTGGCCCGAAGCGGACCTGTCGTCCCTGCGCATCCTGACGTGCGGCGGCTCCCCCGTACCGACCCCGCTCATCGCCGCGTACCAGGAACGCGGCCTGACCTTCCTCCAGGGCTACGGCATGACGGAGGCCGCGCCCGGAACCCTGTTCCTGGACGCGGAACACGCTGTCACCAAGGCCGGCTCGGCCGGCGTGCCGCACTTCTTCAGCGATGTACGCGTCGTGGGGCCGGACCTCGCCCCCGTCGACGTCGGCGAGACCGGCGAGGTCGTGGTCCGCGGCCCCCATGTCATGCCCGGCTACTGGGGGTTGCCCGAGGAGACGGCCGCCTCCTTCGCGGACGGCTGGTTCCGCAGCGGGGACGCGGCCCGAACCGACGAGGACGGCTACGTCTTCATCGTCGACCGCATGAAGGATCTGATCATCTCCGGCGGCGAGAACATCTACCCCGCCGAGATCGAGGACCTGCTCCTCGCCCACCCCGACATCGTCGAATGCGCGGTGATCGGGGTGCCGGACGACAAGTGGGGCGAGGTACCGCGCGCGGTCGTCGTGCCCCGCGAGGGCGCCACCGTCGACCCCGACGAGGTGCTGGCCTCCCTGTCCGGACGGCTCGCCAAGTACAAGATCCCGAAGTCGGTCGTCCTCGCGGACGAACTCCCGCGCACCGCCTCCGGAAAGCTCCTCAAATCCCGTGTCCGTACCCGGTACGGCAAGAGTGAAGGAACCGCATGACCATCACCGTGAACGGCCTCGACGAACTGAAGAAGCTGGCCGGCAGCGACCTCGGCACCAGCGAGTGGATCGAGATCACCCAGGACCGCATCAACACGTTCGCCGACGCCACGGGCGACCATCAGTGGATTCACGTCGACCCGGAGCGGGCGGCGGAGGGGCCCTTCGGCGCGCCCATCGCGCACGGATATCTGACGCTCTCCCTCTTCATCCCTTTGTTCACCGAGCTGTTGGATGTCCAAGGAGTGACGACGAAGGTCAACTACGGGCTGAACAAGGTGCGTTTCCCGTCTCCGGTGAAAGTCGGGTCGCGGATCCGGCTCATCGGTAAACTGGCCGAGGTGCAGGAGGTACCGGGCGGTGTACAGATCGCCGTGGACGGCACGATAGAGATCGAGGGCGGGGCCAAGCCGGCGGCGGTACTGACAAGTCTGTCCCGGTTCTACAGCTGAGGTGTTTCATTACCCCGAAGCGGTACCGATATCCCCCAGTCGGGTGCATAGTTTGGTCATCAGCGGGGTACTAGCGACCCCGCGGCTGTAACGTGCTGCCAGAGTGTCCATTCACTCACCCACCTTCCCCTCCTGATCAGGGAATACCGTGACCGTTCCAACCAGAGCCACTGCCGGCACCAGGGTTCGTCCGTCGGCTGCCGAAGCTCACACCACCGCGCCGGGTCTCGACGCTCCGCACGACCCGAAGAGCGTCCGAGGCGTACGTCGCGCTCGCTCGTCCGAGCAGACGCGCAGGGGGGGAACGGTCACCTTCCAGTCGTCCATCTGAGGACACCGCATACTCCGTCATGACCGGTCCGACCGTCCCGCTGCGGCAGCTCGTGCTGAAAGTGCACAGCAGATGCGATCTCGCCTGCCGGCACTGCTACATCTACGAGCACGCCGACCAGAGCTGGAGTTCGCGACCCAGGGTGATCTCACAGGAAACGATCTCCTGGACCGCCCTTCGGCTGGCGGAGCATGCCAAGAAACACCAGCTCGCCTCCGTGCAGGTCATTCTGCACGGAGGCGAACCGCTGCTCGCGGGCCCGGCACGCTTACGGGCCGTCTGTGAGGCGCTGACCACCGCGCTGCACGGCATCTGCGCCCTCGACCTGCGCATCCACACCAACGCCGTTCAGCTGGGCGAGCGCCACCTGGATCTCTTCGCCGAGTACGGCGTCCGGGTCGGTGTCTCCCTCGACGGCGACCGGGCCGCAAACGACCGTCACCGGCTCTTCGCCAACGGCCGCAGCAGCCACGACAAGGTCCTCCGGGCGCTCGCCCTGCTCGACCAGGACCGCTATCGCCACCTCTACGCCGGCATCCTGTGCACCATCGACGTGCGCAACGACCCCGTCGCCGTCTATGACGCCCTGGCCGCTCTGCGGCCCCCGCGCATCGACTTCCTCCTGCCGCACGCCACCTGGGACGAACCTCCCCTGCGACCCGACGGCGCAGGCACCCCGTACGCCGACTGGCTCCTCACCATCCATGACCGTTGGAGCGAGCGGGGACGTCCGATGCCGGTGCGGCTGTTCGACTCGGTCGTCAGCACCCTCGGCGGCGGCCCCAGCCTGACCGAGGCGATGGGCCTGGAGGCCGCCGATGTCGTCGTGGTCGAGACCGACGGCACCTACGAGCAGGCGGACTCGCTGAAGACCGCGTACGACGGGGCGCCGGTCACCGGCAAGGACGTCTTCCGCCACACCCTCGACGCCGTGGCCGGCCATCCCGGCATCGCCGCCCGGCAGCACGGTCTGGACGACCTGTGCGCCCAGTGCCGCGCCTGCCCCGTGGTGCGCTCCTGCGGCGGCGGGCTGTTCGCCCACCGCTACCGCTCCGACGGCACCGGATTCGGCAACCCGTCAGTGTTCTGCGCGGACCTGAAGGAACTGATCCTCTCCATCGACGCCCGGACCGGAGCGAGCGCGACCCGTCCGATCGCAGGCCTCGACGCCCTGGCCGACGGCAGCGACGAGGGCGCAGGTGTACGGGAGTTGGCACGGGTCCGGCAGGACGTCACCCGCGGGCTGCTGACCGCCCTGCATGAGGAGGTCGGGCCGCGGGCAGGCGAACTGTGGGCCCGCTCCTGGCAGCTCGCCCTCGGTCTGGGGCGGCGTGATGGCGCTCTGCTGGAGCCGCTCCTAGCCCATCCGTACACCCGCACCTGGGCCGTGCGCTGCCTCGACGAGGCCGCATCGCCCGACCACCTGGCCTCGCTCGTGGCCGCCGTGGCGCTGCCCGCGCAGGCCGTCGAGCGGGTGAGGGTACCGGTGCACGACGGCTTCGCCCATCTTCCCGGCTTGGGCAGTGCGTGCGACCAACTCGCCTGTGAATTCGCGGAGTTGACGCAGCGGCACCTCACTGGTCCGGCTTGGGAGCCGCTGCCTCGGGTCCGGGCCGACGGGCTCGACGTCGCCCTGGACGACGTTGATCCACATCGCGATTGCTACGGCACTCCGGTCGGCGGACGGCTGACAGACGCGGAGACCGAGCTGTGGCGTCATGTGCTGCCGCAGGCCTGGGCGTTGATCCGCAAGGCCGTGCCGGCCGTCGCCGCCGGCTTGGCCGAGGGCGTCCGCGTGATCACCCCGCTCGCCGCCTCGCCCGATCCCGAACACTTCGTGCCCGGCGGAGGGTTCAGCGCGCTGGGCGTCCATCTCGACTCAGACCCGGAGCGCGTCGCCATGGACCTGGTGCGCGGATTCAGGCTCGGCGTGCTGGACGCGCTGCTCGACGCGTGCGACCTGTACGACGAGTCCGACGCCCGCACCGGCACGATGCTCGCCGACACCTACGCGCGCGCCGCGACCGACGCACTGAGGCAGGACGCCGAGAGCGCGCGCCGCACGCGGGCCCAGTGGGCGGAGTTGACGGCCGCCGAATCGCTGACCGGGCTCGGCCGGAGGTTCGTCGACGGTATCGGACGAAGCCTGTGAACGCCGACGCCGAGGCCGACGCCGACGCCGACGCCGACGCCGACGTGATCGCGTCGCTCGGCGAGGAACTCGCGGTACTGGGCGTCCGGCCCGGGGCCACCCTGCTGGTCCACGCCTCCCTTCGCCGGGTCGCCGCCGGACCCGACGCCGTCCTGGCCGCGCTTCGTACCGCCCTCGGCCCCGAGGGCACGCTCGTCGTGCCGACGTTCACCGCAGGAAACTCCGACACCTCACCGGCGTACCGGGACCGCACCCGGAACATGACGACCGATCAAATCCGGGCAATGCGCGAGCAGATGCCCGCGTTCGATCCGGACGAGACGCCCTCCGAGGGCATGGGGCGGCTGGCCGAGGCCGTGCGGTGCGCCGGGGGACGGGTGCGCAGTGCGCATCCGCAGACGTCGTTCGCCGCCGTGGGCGCCCGGGCCGGCGAACTGCTGGCCGTGCATGACGAGAACTGTCACCTGGGCGAACGCTCACCGCTGGGCCCGCTGTACGCGGCCGGCGCGCTGGTGCTGCTGCTGGGTGTCGGGTTCGAGGTGTGCAGCGCCTTCCACCTCGGCGAGTACCGGGTCCCCGGGGCGCCCCGGCGGACCTATCGCTGCGTGGTCCGGCGCGACGGGGAGCGCAGCTGGATCGAGTACGAGGACGTCGCTCTGGACGACAGTGACTTCGGTGCGCTGGGTGCCGACTTCGAGAAGCAGGACGCAGCACGGTCCCACCCGGTCGTGCGCGGCGGTCGCGTCGGGGCCGCGCACGCCCGGCTGTTCCCGCTCGGCGCGGCGGTGGACTTCGCCACTGCCTGGCTGGCCGGAAAACGATCCCTCCACGTTTTCACAGACCCGTCACAAATCGCTGCGAGGTTCCTACACTGAGTGTCCACCCCCGCCGGGGCGGGGGAACGGGGGACGGGATCGGGGGATCGCGTGGAGCCGACGGGACCAATGGGGGATGCCACCGCCCCCTATTTCTTTCTCAGTTACGCCCGCATGCCGCAGGACGGCTCGGGATCGGCGAACCCGGATCTGTGGGTCCACCGTCTCTTCCAGGAACTGTGCGAACACATCCAGCACATGACGGCCCATCCGGGTGCGCCGGGATTCATGGACGGGTCGATTCGGACAGGGCAGATCTGGAGCAGTGAACTCGGCGACTCGCTCGCCCGCTGCCGGGTGTTCGTGCCGCTGTACTCGCCGCGCTACTTCATCAGTTCGTGGTGCGGCAAGGAGTGGGCGGCCTTCGGCAGCCGCCCGGCGCGCCACGTCGACGCCGAGCAACCCGGCGATCCCAGCGGGGTGGTGCCCGCTCTGTGGTCGCCCGTGCCCGACCGCCGGCTCCCCGAATGCGTGAAGGAAGTGCAGTACATCCACCCCGAACTCGGCCAGCGCTACCGCACGTTGGGCCTGTACGGACTGGCCAAGCTGAGAGCCTTTCGCAGCGACTACGAGAAGGCGGTCCTGCATCTGGCCCGGCGCATCGTCGACGTGGGCGACAGCGTCGTCGTCGAGCACGGCGACCGCGCCGCACTGAGCACGGCATCCGACGCCTTCGCTGCCACCCCGACGAAGGCCTCGACCACCGGGCGCACCCTGCGCATCAGCGTGGCGGCGGCCTCCCTGAACCGGCTCCCCGAGGGCCGCACACCCGACTACTACGGCCCCTCGGCCGTTGACTGGAACCCCTACCACCCCGCGTCCGGCCGGCCCCTCGCCCGGATCGCCGCCGACATCGCCGAGGGACTCGCCTTCCGCCCCGACGTCCGCGAGTTCGACCACACCGCGCATCCCGCCGAAGGGCCGGAGGTCGTGCTCCTCGACCGCTGGGTGCTGCGCGATCCCGAACACCGCGCCGCCCTCGGCGAGTTCGACAGCAGTGATCTTCCGCCCACCGGCCTTGTGGTGCCGTGGAACGAGAACGACCCCGACAGCGACGAGGCCGAGTACGAACTCGCCGCCCAGGCCGAGGCCACCCTGCCGCGCCGCATCCGGCTGGGCCGGCAGGCGTGCAGACCCGCGGTCCGGGGGGTGCCGGACCACAAGACCTTCGACCAGGTCCTCCCCGACGTCGTGCAGTGGGCGGAGGGCGAGTACCGCAAGCGGGCCCAGCCCCGGCCACCGGCCGGACAGGGCACCGAGCGATTCCGGCTGTGCGGGAAGGACAGCCAGGACAGCCGACCCCAGGGACACCGCCGGAACGCCGAGGAGGAAGACCGCGATGAGCAGCCTTGACGAACAGGACGGCCGGGCCGGCCGCATCGTCACGTTCTATTCGTACAAGGGCGGCACCGGCCGGACCATGGCCCTCGCCAACGCGGCCTGGATCCTGGCCGCCAACGGCAAGCGTGTCCTCGCCGTGGACTGGGACCTGGAGGCACCGGGCCTGCACCGCTTCTTCCACCCGTTCCTCGACCCTGCCACCATCGGCGCCACCACCGGCGTCATCGACATGCTCAAGGAGTACGCCTGGGCGGCCACCGGCGACGGCGACGACGACGACAGCGACGAGCGGCCGCCGGACTGGCATCTGGACTACGCCCGCATCCAGCGCCACGCCGTCTCCCTGGACTGGCCCTTCCCCGAACCCGGCACCCTGGACCTGGTGTCGGCGGGACGGCAGGACCGCGACTACTCGGCGCTCGTGAGCACCTTCGACTGGGACCACTTCTACGACGACCTCGGCGGCGGACTCTTCTTCGACGCGCTGCGCGAGGACATGCGCCACAACTATGACTACGTCCTCGTCGACAGCCGCACCGGACTGTCCGACATCGCCGACGTCTGCACCGCCCACCTGCCCGACACCCTGGTCGACTGCTTCACCCTCAGCGACCAGAGCATCGACGGCGCCGCGGCGGTCGCCCACGACATCCGCGACCGGTACCGCCGCCGCCGTATCCGCATCCTGCCCGTACCCATGCGCATCGACGAGGGCGAGAAGGAGAAGGCGGATGCCGGGCGCGCTTTTGCCCGCGCCAAGTTCGACGGGTTCCCCACCGGCATGACCGAGGAGGAACTCACCGGCTACTGGGGTTCGGTGGAGGTCCCGTACCGGCCCTACTACGCCTATGAGGAGACGCTGGCCACGTTCGGCGACGAGGCCGGCAACGCGACGTCCCTGCTGGCCGCCTTCGAGCGGCTCACCGGCGTGATCAGCGATCAGGCCGTCATAGCGCTGCCCCGCATGGCCGAGGAGGTGCGCGAGGCCGTGGCGGCGAAGTTCACCCGCCCCCGGCTCGCGCTCCCCGCCGACCTGCACCTCAGCTATGTGTCCGAGGACCGTATGTGGGCCGACTGGATCGCCTCCCAGCTGTCGAGGGCCGGCTTCAAGGTGTCCCGCAGGTATGTCGGCTGCGAGGGAGACGGTGCCGAGAAGCCCGCCGACCGCACCGTGTTCGTGCTCTCCCCGGCGTTCCAGCGCTCCGCGCGGGCCCGCCAGGTGTGGGACGCGGCCGCCGGCGGTGATCTCTCGGGCCGCCGGCAGGTGGTCGCCGTCCGGGTCGGCGACCTGCGCCCGGCGCCCACGTTCAGCGAGCGCCCCTCCGTCGACCTGGTGCGCACCAGTGAGCGGAACGCCGCCTCCGCCCTGCTGCGGGCCCTCGGCAAGCCGCCGCTGCCGGCCGAGCTGACCGACGAGTCGGCGTACCGGGACGCCCGGTTCCCGGACACGGTGCCGAAGTTCTGGAACGTCTCGCCGCGCAACTCCTCCTTCACCGGCCGCAGCGCACTGCTGGAAAGGCTCCGCGACGGGCTCGGCAGCAGCAATACGGGCGGATCGCCGGCGCCGTACGCCCTCTACGGGCTGGGCGGTGTCGGCAAGACCCAGATCGCGCTGGAGTACGTGCACCGGTTCGCCGCCGACTACGACCTTGTGTGGTGGATCCCCTCCGAGCAGAACGAGCTCGTGGTCTCCGCCCTCACCGATCTCGCGCGCCGGCTGGGGCTGCGGGTCGGCGACGACGCCGCGCAGGCCGCCCAGGAGGTCTGCGACCATCTGCGCCAGTCGTCCTCGACGCTGCGCTGGCTGCTGGTGTTCGACAACGCCGACGAGCCGCAGGAGGTGAGCAAGCACTTTCCCGGTGGTGCCGGCCATGTGCTCGTCACCTCCCGCAACCAGACCTGGCTGCAGTTCGGCGAGGCCCTGGAGATCGATCCGTTCCTGCGCGAGGAGAGCATCGAGCACCTGCTGCGCCGGGCCGCCGACCTCACCACGGAGGACGCCGACCGGGTCGCCGCCGCCGTGGGCGACCTGCCCCTGGCCCTCGACCAGGCCGGCGCCTGGCTGGCCGAGACCGGCACGCCCGTCGACACCTACCTCACCGAACTGGAGCACCAGGCGGAGCGGGTGCTGTCACTCAGCCAGCCCGCGAACTACCCCGAACCGGTCGGCGCCACCTGGAACGTCTCCATCGATCGCCTGAAGGAACGTTCCCCGGCGGCAGTGCGCCTGCTCCAGCTGTGCGCCTTCTTCGCCGCCGAACCCATCTCGATGGAGCTGTTGTACGGCGACGAGATGACGAGCGTCCTGGCCGAGCTCGACCCGTCGCTCCAGGAGAGGATGGTGCTCGGCCGGGTGATCCGGGAGATAGGCCGGTTCGCCCTCGCCAAGGTGGACCGGGCCACCGAGTCGATCCAGGTGCACCGGCTGGTGCAGGCGGTGATCCGCTCCCAGCTCACGCCCCGGGAACAGGAGGACGCCCAGCACGTCGTGCACCGCATACTGGCCGGTGCCCGCCCGTCCGGCGAGGAGCCGATCGACGACCCGAAGAACCAGCCCATCTTCGCCGCGATCTGGCCGCACCTTGAGGCTTCCGAGGCCAGCACCTGCGACGAGCCGAAGACCCGGCAGCTGCTCATCGACCGCGTCCGCTACCTGTGGAAGCGCGGCGACCTGAATGCCGCGCTCTCCTTCGCCGAAGGCCTGCGGCAGCTGTGGGAACGCCAGTTGACGGTCAGCCGCGCCCGGATCGCCGACCTCGAGAAGCGGCAGCCGCCCGAGCGGGTACCCGCGCCCCAGCCGGCCGGCTTACGGGACCCGCGGGCCCCGCGCACCCTCGCCGAGGAGCGGCGGTACGCGACGGAACTCCGGACCCAGCTGCTGCACCTGCGCTTCCACATCGCCAATGTGCTGCGCTCGCTGGGCAAGTACGTGGAGGCGGAGGAACTGGGCTCCGACACCCTCGCCCAGCAGCGCGCCTTGCTGACGCCGGGCCATCCGCACATCCTGATGACGGCCAGCGGCCTCGCCACCGACCTGGGCAGCATCGGCCGGTTCGAGGAGGCCCTGGAGCTCGCGAAGGAGGCCTACAACGGCTTCAAGGAGAACTTCGGCGAGGACCACCCGCGCACCCTGAGCGCCAACAACAACCGCGCGGTGTGCCTGAGACTGCTCGGCCACTACACCAAGGCACGCGACGTCGACCAGGAGATCTACGACCTGCGGCGCAACGACCTCGGTGCCTCGCATCCGCACACGTTGATCAGCATCACCAACCTGGGCCGCGACCTGCGCGAGACGGGCGAGTACGAGCCGTCCATCTCCCTGCTGAGCAGCAGCTACGAGTCGTACAAGCGCCTGTTCGGCGACACCTACCCGGAGACTCTGCGCAACGCGAAGAGCCTCGCCGTGTCCTTGCGCAAGGCCGGCCGGGTGGACGAGGCGCGGGCGCTCACCCAGCAGACCCGCGAGCACTACCGGCTGCGGGACACACCCGCGTCCACCCCCGACGTGCTGGACTGCACCCTGAACTACGCGACCGACCTGTACGCCACCGGGGCGCGCGAGGAGGCCCTGGCACTGGCGCAGGACATCGTGCGGCAGTACCGCACGGCACCCGGCGAGCGTCATCCGGCGACGCTCGCCGCCGTCAACAACCTCGGGATCTTCCTGCGCGGTTCCGGCGAGGCGAACAGGGCGAGGACGCTGCTGGAGAAGAACCTCGACACCCTGCGGGAGGCGCTCGGCGAGCGTCACCCCTACACGCTCGCCTGTGCCGTCAACCTCGCCAACGTACTGGCGGAGCTGAACGAGCTGCGCCAGGCTGAGGACCTGGAGCGGATGGCGGTCGCCGGCTTCCAGCCCACCCTCGGCCACGAGCACCCGGACACCATCGTCTCGCGCGCCAACCTGGGCGTGACGCTGCGCGCGCTGGGCCGCATCCCCGAGTCCGACCAGCTCCAGGAGAGCACGCACGCCGAGTTCGTACGGCTGCTCGGCGAGAACCATCCGCACACGGTGAGCGTCCGCGAGGGCAAGCGCATCCACCGGGACCTGGAGCCGCCGGCCGTGTGATCGGGTACGGGACTCAGGCGGGCTCGGCCGAAAGGCGCGAGCGTCCGCCCAGCAGCCAGGTGAACACGTCGGGCAGCACCCGCAGCGACGCGAAGTGCGCCTCCTCGGGGTGCAGGACGGCCCGGCCCCCCGGAATGCGTTCGGCCAGCCACCGGGTGTGGCTGGCCGGCGAGAACCCGTCCCGTTCGCCGTGCCACAGCAGGACGGGTACGGAGATGTCCGCCGGCGAGAAGCCCCACGGGCTGCAGAACGACAGGGCGTCGTCCACCCAGCCGTCGGCGGACACGCTGAGCGCCTCACGGTAGTTGCGCAGCAGCATCGCCCGGATCCCCGCGTCCGAGACCACCCGCAGATCGGACTCGGTCAGTTCCCACCGCAGTTGCGCCAGCAGCTTGCGAGGGTCCGACCGGATGTCCACGGACCGCTTGCGCAGGCTGTCCTCGAGCTGGCCGGGCCCATCCAGGGCCTTGGTGTACTCGTTGACGTTGGACGCCGTCATGCCCGCGAACCAGTCCAGCCCGTCCGCGTCCCGCGGGGCGAGGCTGACCAGGACGGCGGCCCGGGTCACCCGGTCCGGCAGCAGCGCGGCGCAGGCGAGGGCGTGTGGCCCGCCGCCGGAGCGGCCGACGACGGCGAAGCGCTCGACGCCGAGGGCGTCCGCGATGGCGGCGACGTCGGCGGAGACATGGGCGACCCGGCGACCGGGGAGGCGGTCGGAGGGACCGTAGCCGGGGCGGTCGTAGGTGATGAGCCGAACCCGCTGGTGGTACAGGAGCATCGGGCGGGGAGCCGGGCCGAGCCGGCTGCCGGGCGTGCCGTGCAGCAGGAACACCGGTGAGCCGCCGGGATCTCCGCTGATCTCGACGGCTAATCGGCGTCCGTCCCCCGTGAACACGTCTTTGAGCATGCGCGGCCCCCTCTCGAAGCCCCCGTCCGCTGCGGCATGCTGTGTGGTCGTGCAACGGCCATTCCCCATCGTGCCCCAGATCATCCCGGTGTGGGGGTGTTTCCGGCGGCCGGCGGGTCAATGACCGAGAGGTGTCGCGGACTTGTCGTTCAGACCCCTTACTTGTAGGCGTACACGGCAGTAGCCACCGCACACACCCCGGGCGGAATCATCTGCGCCCGCAACGTGCCGCTGTTCACGTCGTAGTCGACGCCCTCCGTCTCGAACGAACCCGTGCACAGGCTGCGCTGCGGCAGGGCGAGCAGGCTCTGCACCGCGCCCGTCACCGGCTGGCCGTCCACCTTGCGGGGCAGGTCGACCTGGAGAAGGGGGCGGATCTCCGGGAAGAGGGTGCCCGAGGCGTCGTTGGAGGCGCAGATCAGGCGGGTGTCCGTCACGAAGTCGCAGCCCTGGATGTCGCGTACGGGCTTGTCGAGGGTGATCTGCCAGGCCTCCTTGAGGTCTCCGCCGGTCGGTGGGGTCGCGGGGTTGAGCAGGGGAGCGGGGAAGACCTGGAGTCTTCGCTGCTCGCTCCACTCGCCCGACACCAGCCACTGTCCGTCGGGCGAGACCGCGGCGAAGGAGTTGTTGAGCTTCTCGCCCGGGTTGAGCTGGTGGACGTACTCGTAGCGCTTCCCCGCCGGGGTCGTCACCGCGAACATCTTGGACGTGGCCGTGTCCGGGCCCTGATAGGCGTCGAAGACGTGGCCCTGGGCGATGTCCGGGTCGCCGACGTGGTTCCAGCCCTTGATCCGCAGGCTCAGCGGGATGTCGGCCAGGCCCCGGTAGAGGAGCGAGCCGTCCGCCCGGGCGGCGAGACCCTGGCCGCCGCCCAGCGTGTCGGTGTACGCCGTGCCCGACTCGGCCCATTGCGGGTCACCGGCGGCGGATGCGGTGCCCGCGCCGAGCCCCAGGGCGGCCAATAAGCAGACGGGAGTGAGGAAGTGACGCTTCATCAGTTTGTCAGGCTCCTGCCACGTCGACGAATACGGGATTCGAATAGAACCACGTATCCGCCCACGGGTCACCGTCTCCGGGCGCGTGCGGGATCGGGCCGTGCGGGTCGACCGAGGCGCCGAGGTAGCCCGTGCCGTTGCGGTTGCCGTCGCTGCCGCGCAGGCGGACGTAGAAGGACTCGTGCCCGGCGGTGAGCGGGATGCGCAGGGTGTACGTCCCCTTGCGGCCGCTCACGTCCTTCGTCGTCACGACCTTGGTGTCCGCCGCCTTCCAGGCGTCCCGGTCGGCCACCGGGCCGCGCACCGCGCCACGGATGACGTCCACGTGCGCCAACTCGGGCAGGATTCCCTCCGGGTTGGGCCGGGAGGCCGTCGTGACCGTGACATGCAGCGTGAGCTTCTCGCCCTCGCGTGCCCGAAGCCGGCCGCCCAGGGTGACGCCGCGGCCGTGGTCGCAGTCCCGCTTGACGCGGACGTCGAGGCCGTCGAGGAGATGCCCGTGGTCGAGCCAGACCCGGCCCGCGCGCAGGCCCGCCATCACCGCGCGGTAGCCGTAGCGGGTCACGCCGACGTGGGTGCGGCTGAACTGGCCCGGCCAGAAGTCGCTGCCCGGCTGCGGGGCGTCGGTGTTCACCGGGTCGGGCAGCTTGCCGGTGTTGTCGAAGTTCTGGCCCGCGGGCCAGTCGCCGTTGCGCCAGGTGTCGAAGACGATGCGGTGGGCGTCGGAGTTCGTGGTGATCGAGAACAGACGGCCCTCCGCCAGCATCGAGTCCCACAACCCGCCGACCGTCGCGGTCGCCCAGTCGAAGCCGCCGTAGGTCAGATACGCCTGAGCCGGGTAGCCCGGCCAGGACTGCGCCGAGGGCTTGTTCTCGTACTCGCCGCGCATGGACGTACTGCCGCGCCAGCCGGGGATCGCCGCGCCCTGGGCGCCCGGCGCGCCCTCCATGCCGATCATGATCTCGGGGGCCGCGTCCCGCCAGGCCCGCATCTCGTGCGGAGAGTCGATGCCCAGGCGCAGCGGGTGGTTGGCGAGGACGAGGACGTCGTCCACGTAGCCCTTGCGGCGCTGCTGCGCCAGCCACTTGATGGCCTTGACGGCGTGGGCCTCGTTGCGGGCGGTGTCCGCGTCGGCGGGGCCGCCCTTGTCGTAGCCGAGCAGCTTGCCGTCGTAGGCGCTCTCGAACTGGGTGAGCAGGTCGACCTCGTGCCGGCCGGGCGCCGCGAAGACCGTGCAGTGCTCGGCGGCCGGGATGTACCACTCCAGGCCCTGGAAGATGAGCTGGCGCGGGTTCTCGGCGCGCGCCTTGAGGATCTCCTCGTGCTCCAGCGCGGCCCCGTACTTGGCGTGCCCGAAGTTCGAGTGCTCGGTGAACACCATCCAGTCGAGCCCGTACTTCGCGCCCGCGGCGGCCAGTTGGGAGAAGGTGTACTTGGCGTCGTGGCTGTAGACCGTGTGGATGTGGTGGTCGCCGACGAGGTAGGCGAGGCGCGGGTCGTCGCCGCCCCACCCCCGTGTGGACGCCGCCGCGGGCACGGCCGCGGAGCCCAGCGCGAACGCGGCGCCGAACAGGCCCGCACGGCGCAGGAGTCCGCGCCGCGAGACGCCCTGCGGGTCGAGGTCGGCGGGGGCGACGGACGGGTCCGCCCAGGTGGGCAGCTGCTGATCGGTCATGTTCATCCTCGGGCGGGCGTCAGTGGTTCATGAAGGACGTGACGGGCAGCGCCCGCGCGACGATACGGACGTCGCCGAGGCGGCCGTACAGGATCTGGTCGATCTTGCCGCCGTACTCGTAGCCGCCGAGCAGCCACGGCAGCCCGACCGAGGTGAGGCCGATCGCGGTGGCGTGCGGGTTGCGGGCCACCGGGCAGCCCTGCACGTACAGCGTGGTGTGCCTGCCGTCGTTGACGACCGCGACGTGCCACCAGGTCTCGCGTGCGGTCTCGTCGCCCCAGTTGGTGGCGATGCCCTGCTGGTTGAGCGGGCGGACCGCCCACTGCGGGCCCGGCCCGTCGGAGAGGGAGAGCGTGGCGAGCGGCTCGTCGGGGTCGCCCTCCGTCTTGCCTGCCGCCCCGCCCGTGCCGGTACGGCTGACCAGGCCCGCCCACGCGTTGTGCGAGGCGTCCCAGTCGGCGGGGAGCCGGTAGAAGGCCTCGACGGTGTAACCGTTCCTGAAGGTGGCCGCGTTGAGCGGGGCGCCGTCGACCGTGCGCAGGTACGCCCCCTTCAGGGGGGACTTGTAGCCCTGGAACTCCAGGCTGCCGTGGCCGGGCTGGTCGGGGTGGTGGTCCTCGGACCAGCCGAGCTTGCCGCCGCCCACGGAGACCACGGTGAGGTCGTTGCCGTGGCCGGACAGGTCGCGGACGGTGCCGGTGACGGGCGACTCGAAGCGCCAGTAGGCGGCCGTGTCCCGGATCAGCATCTTCGACGCGGGGCGCGCCGGGCGGGCGGGTACCGGGGCGAAGCCGGAGAAGCGGTCCGCGAAGTCGATGTCGACGGAGAAACGGTCGGCGTCGCCGCTGAGTTCGATCTCCTGCCGCTCCAGCTCGTTGAGCCCCTTCGCGGCCCGGCCCAGGATCCACGGGGAGACCGTCTCGACGTCGATGACGTTCCGGTCGAGGTCGAAGCGGTAGAGGCGGATCATCGCCGCGCCGCCGAAGTAGCGGTTCTGGTAGTTCGTCAGGTGCAGGTGGACGTCGTTGCCCGCCGCGTTCTTGCGGGTGACCCGGCCCGCGGGCCAGTAGTGCCCGTTGAGGGTCAGGAAGATCTGGTCGTGGTCCTCTATCAGCTGGTCCCACAGCTGCCGGCCGTACGACGACAACGCGTCGTCCTGGACGACCAGTTCGTGGGTGGTGAGGATGACCGGCGTCCTCGGGTGCCGGGCGAGCACGTCCTTCGCCCAGGTGTAGCCCTTCGCCGACAGCCGCCAGTCCAGGGCGAGCACCATCCACTCGCGGCCGGCCGCCCGGAACAGGTGGTAGGTGTTGTAGCCGTCCGAAGAGGCGCCTCCGAAGGTGGGCTTGCCCTGGAAGCGCCGCGGCCCGAACGTGTCCAGGTACGGCGTCGAGCCGCGCTGGTCGTCCGTGGAGGACTTCACGTCGTGGTTGCCGGCGAGGATGCTGTAGCCGACGCCCCGCCGGTCGAGCAGCTCGAACGCCTTGCCGATAGCGGCGCATTCGTCCTTCGCGCCGTTCTCGGTGAGGTCGCCGAGGTGCGACAGGAAGACGATGTTCTCCTCCCGCCCGTGCTCCAGGAGGTAGCGCAGGGACGCCTCGACGGGCGCCGCGTTGATGCTCGGCCCGTCGAAGAGGTACTGGGTGTCGGGCATCACGGCCAGCGTGAAGCGGCGGCTTTCGGTGTTCGGACGCCAGCCGGCCGTGGCCGGGGACGCCTCGGCCACGGCCGGCAGTGCGACCCCCGCCGTGGCGGCGGCGCCGAGCAGCGCGGTCGCGCGCAGGAAACCGCGTCTTCCGGCACCGGCCTGCTCGGCCTCGCCCTGGGCATGGTCATGGTCATGCGAAGTACACACGCGTGCTCCGTAAGAAGATCCGTGAGATCCGTGGGATCCATGAGGGGTGACAGCGAAGGGCGTGGGGGGAGTTCAGAGCACGCGCAGGGTCCAGCTCCAGCGATGGACGCCCGGTGCGACGAGATACGACGGTGAGGTGTCGGGGCCGCAAGAGGCGGTGCCCAGCCCCCGGTGCGCGGCGTCGATGTGCACCACGCAGCCGGGCCGCGGGACCAGCTCGTCGTGGTGCCGTGCGGAGGCGAGATCCTCGGCGCGATAGCGGGTCACGGAGACCTGGCGGGGTTCGTCCAGCGCGACGCAGAGGCCGGTGGCGTCCGGCGCGGACAGCGTGAACCGCCGTACGCCGTGCCGGCCGCCGCTCTCCTGCGGACGCAGATACGGGGTGAACAACTCGTCGACGGGTACGCGGTGATGGCCCACGGGCGCGCCCGCGCTGCGGTCGGGGTACGACTCCCACGGGCCCTGCCCGAACCACTCCAGCAGGTCGAGACCGGCGGCCGTCTCGAAGACCGTTCCGACCCTTGCCACGTCGTCGAACGTCTCCGGCAGCTCTGCCTCCTCGTCGACGCGGACCCCGCCCTCGACGGGCGTGAGCACCTGGCGGTGCCGTACGACACCGGCGGTGCCTGCGTACTCGGCCTCCACCGTCACCTGCCCGGCATCGTCTCGGACGGACACGACCTTGCGCACCAGCGCGTCGAGCCCCCAGTTCCGCCAGCGTCCGGCCATGCCGCCCAGCTCGTCGTTGTCGGTGGGTGCCCGCCACAGGGAGAGCGTGGGGGCCGCCGTCAGCAGCGGATGCAGGAGGAGTCCTTCGCCGTCGACCCCGACGTGCCGGTCCACCGGCAGGTCCGGGGCCACGGCGGGTCCGCGCAGCCGGATCTGCGGCACACACACCTCGGTGCCACGCGGCGCCCACGGCTGGTCCTCGGCCACCGTCACGCGCAGCGTCAGCCAGGCCTCGCCGCCCTCGTGCGGCACCTCGAAGGGCAGCGGCACGGCGGCCGTCTCGCCCGGGCACAGGTCGGGCAGCTCGGCGGGACCGGCCAGGGTCGTGCCGTCGGCCAGGTCCAGCCGCCACTCGCCGGCCAGCCAGTCCAGGCCCCGGAAGTGCTGGTGGTTGCCGAGCACGATGCCCTCGTGCCTGTAGCACTCGATGCGCACCGGCGCCGCGATCTCCCGGTGCTCGAACATCGCGGGCTTGGGCGTGCGGTCGGGAAACACCATGCCGTCCGCGATGAACGCGCCGTCGTGGAGGGACTCGCCGAAGTCACCGCCGTACGCCCAGCGGTACCCGGGCGCGGCGACACCGTTGTCATAGAGCCCGGCGCCCGCGCGCCCGGCAGGTCTGCCATCGCTCACGCGTTGCAGAATTCCGTGGTCCCAGAACTCCCAGATGAACCCGCCCTGAAGACCTGGGGTGGCCTCGATGGCAGCCCAGTGGTCGGCCAGCGTGCCGTTGCTGTTGCCCATCGCGTGCGAGTACTCGCACTGGATGAGCGGCCTGGTCTGGCGGCCGGACAGGGCGTGGGCCACGCAGTCCTCCAGCGGCGCGTACATGGGGCAGGCGATGTCGGAGGCATCGTGAGTCGCCGCCCAGTCGAGCTTGGCCGCCCCCTCGTACTGGAGGGGCCGCGTCGGATCGTGCCGGCGCACCCAGCCCGCCGCCGCGTCGTGGTTCGCGCCGTAGTCCGACTCGTTGCCCAGCGACCAGATGATGACCGACGGGTGGTTCTTGTCGCGCAGCACCATGCGCGAGACGCGGTCCACGAAGGCGTTCAGATGGCGCGGGTCGTCGGCGATCTCGTGGGCGTGGTCGTGGGACTCGATGTCCGCCTCGTCGACGACGTAGAAGCCGAGCTCGTCGGCGAGGTCGTACAGCGCCGGGTCGTTCGGGTAGTGGGCGGTGCGGATCGCGTTGAATCCGAACCGCTTGAGCAGGACGAGATCGGCGCGCATGTCGTCGTACGACACCGTCCGCCCCGTCAGCGGATGGAAGTCGTGCCGGTTCACGCCCCGGATGAACACCCGCTCTCCGTTGACCAGCAGGTCCCGGCCGACGATCTCCACGTCACGGAAGCCGATCCGGTGCCGGGAGGTGTCGGCGACCGTGCCGTCGGCGCGGTGCAGCCGCACGGTCAGGCCGTACAGCTCGGGCGTCTCCGCGTTCCAGGTGCGCACGTCGGGCACGGTGGTCAGCAGCCGTGCCTCGCCGAGGAAGTCGGAGACCCGTTCGTCCTCGGCGTTGAGGCGGTCGAACTCGCGGTCCTGCACGAGGAGTCGGCCGTCCAGCTCGCCGGTGAGGTGCCACCCCGCGGGCAGCGCACCGCCCGCACACCGCACCCGGCAGTCGACGCGCAGCTCACCGCTGCGGCCCGCCCGCACGGTCACGTCCGCGAGATACAGCGGGTCGGTCGCGTACAGCAGCACCGAGCGGGTGATCCCGCCGTGCCACCACTGGTCCTGGTCCTCGATGTGCGAGGCGTCCGACCATTTCACGACCGTCAGTCGTACGGTGGCCCGCTCCCCGGCGCCCACCAGACCCGTCAGGTCGAACTCGGCCGCCAGGTGGGAGTCCTTGGAGATGCCCACGGGCCGCCCGTCCACATGCACCAGGAGCACACTCTCGGCGGCCCCGACCTGGAGCACGATCCGGCGTCCGGCCCACTCGGCGGGGACGTCCACCTCGCGCTCGTACACACCGGTCGGGTTGGCGGCCGGGGAGTGGGGCGGGAACTCGGGGAACGGCATGCGGACGTTGGTGTACTGCGGCAGGTCGTCCGTGCCCTGCAGGGTCCAGACGCCGGGGACGGACGACGTCGACCAGGCACCGCCGACCGGCGCGTGGGAAGCCTGCAGCAACTGGAAGCGCCAGTCGCCGTCGAGGGGGAGTGCTCCGCAGCGCCGGTCGACGGCGTTCATGGGCTCTCGCCCCCAGGAGGTCACCTCGGGTGCCTCCCAGGGGCGCAGCCCCAGCAGCGGGTCCATCAGCGGATGGCCCCCTTGCCGAGGTCGCCGATGATCTGCTTGGCGCCGATGGCGAAGACGATGAGCAGGGGGATGAGGGCGAGCAGCGCGCCGGTCATCACCATGCCGTAGTCCGTGGTGCCGTGGACGCCGTTGAGCTGGGACAGCGCGACCTGGAGGGTGACGTTGTCCGGGTTGGTGAGGGCGATCAGGGGCCAGGCGTAGTCGTTCCACTGGGCCATGAAGGTGAAGATGCCGAGGAAGGCCAGGCCCGGCCGGACGACCGGGAGGGCCACGTGCCAGTACTGGCGCAGGAAGTTCGCCCCGTCGATCCTCGAGGCGTCCAGCAGTTCGTCGTGGATCGCGCTCTTCATGTACTGGCGCATCCAGAAGATGCCGAAGGCGTTGGCCGCCGCCGGCACGATCAGCGCCGTCATCGAGCCGATCCAGCCGATGTTCGCCATCATCACGAACTGCGGGATGATCGCCAGCTGCGTCGGCACCATGAAGATGATCATCAGCAGAGTGAACAGCAGGCGACGGCCCGGGAAGTCGAACTTGGCGAAGACGAACGCGGCCAGCGAGTCGAAGAACAGGACCAGGAAGGTCACCGCCGACGCCACCAGCAGCGAGTTGAGCATCGAGCCCAGGAAGTCGATGTTGTCGAAGAGGCTGCGGGCGTTCTGCAGGAAGTGCGAGCCGGGCAGCAGCTTCGGCGGGTAGGAGAAGATCTCGGTCGACGTGTGCGTCGACATGATGACGGCCCAGTAGAACGGGAAGGCCGACAGCAGCAGTCCGATGACGAGTACGGCGTGCAGCGCGATGCCCCGGCCGCGGGTTCCCCGGATGGCCTTCGGCCGCCGTGTTCCTTGAATGGATGCCATGGTGGTCAGGCCTCCCTAGTCTTCGCCCCGGCGCTGCACCAGCCGCCAGTTGATGATCGAGAAGATGACGACGACGAGGAAGATCCCCCACGCCACGGCGGCGCCGTAGCCGAAGTCGTTGTTGTCGAAGGTCTGCTGGAAGAAGTAGAGGACCATCGTCCGGCCCGCGTGGTCCGGGCCGCCCGAGAACGTCGAGTCGTTCGAGGTGTTCTGCAGCAGCACCTGCGCCTCGGTGAAGCTCTGCAGCCCCGTGACCGTCGAGACCACCAGCACGAACAGCAGCGTCGGCCGCAGCATCGGCAGCGTGATCCGGAAGAAGGTCTGCACGGGACCGGCACCGTCGACCCGGGCCGCCTCGTACAGCTCGCCCGGGACGGTCTGCAGGCCCGCGAGGAAGATGATCGCGTTGTAGCCGGTCCATTGCCAGGTCATCAGCGTCGCGATGGCGACCTTGATGCCCCACGGGGTGTTCAGCCACGCCACCTGATCCAGCCCCACGGCCTGCAACAGGGCGTTCATCAGGCCGAAGTTGGTGGAGAAGACCGAGCCGAAGACGATCGCGATGGCGACGACCGAGGTGACGTTCGGCAGGAAGTACGCGAAGCGGTAGACGTTCTTGAAGCGGACCGCCGAGTTGAGCATCACGGCCGTGATCATCGCCAGGAAGATCATGGGGAAGGTGGCCAGCGCCCAGATGATCAGCGTGGTCCCGATCGAGCTCCAGAAGTCGCTGTCGCTCAGCAGGTACTGGTACTGCGAGAAGCCCGCCCACTCCATCGAGCCGAGGCCGTCCCAGCGGTGGAAGGAGAGGTAGAGCGAGAAGCCGACGGGGATCAGGCCGAAGGCGAGGAAGAGGAGGTAGAAGGGGGAGATCGCGGCGTACAGGTGCCAGTACTTACGGAAGCCCGAGCGGGGTGCGGCAGCCGCCGTCTGCTCCGCCATGACGGGCGGCTTGTCCAACGCGGTGGCCATCAGTAGCTCACCCCCAGGTGCTTCGCGATCCGCCGGCACTTGCTCATGGCGTCAGTCCAGGCCTTCTTCGGGTCCTTGCCGAGGACGCCGACGTTCTTGATCTCGTCCTTGATCGGCTGCCCGAGCGCCACGTCGAACGGGCTGTTGTAGGCGACCACGATCTTCTGCGCGGCGGGGCCGAAGACGTCCGTGGTCACCTGGCCCCCGAAGAAGGGGTCGGGGTCGCGCAGTTGCTTCAGCTCGTACGCGGCGGGAGTGGAGGGGAACAGGCCCGCGTCGATGTAACCGGAGGCCTGATTGGACGCGTTCAGCATCCAGGCGATGATCTCGAAGGCCCGCTCGGGCTCCCGGCACGCCTTCGTGATCGACAGGAACGAACCGCCGTTGTTGGACGGCCTGACCGGCATGTCCGCGATCCGCCACTTGCCCTTGGTCTTCGGGTTGCCGTTCTTGATGTCGTACGTCGCCCAGGAGGCGCCGAGCTGACTGGGCAGCTTGCCGCTGTCGACCGCGGATATCTGGTCCGGGGTGCCGGTGACGAGGTTGGAGACGATGCCGCGCCGCTTGGCCTCCACCGCGAGCGCCCAGGCGTTGCGCACGTGCTCCTGGTCGCCGATGAAGTGGCGGTCCTTGTCGACGTACCGCTTGCTGCCCTGCTGCACGACGTTCTCGAAGACGCTGTTGACGTCGGTGAGCAGCGAGGTCCCGGGGATGCGCTGCTTGAGCCGCTCGCCGGCCGCGAAGAACTTCTCCCAGGTGTTCAGCGCCTTGGAGACGTCGGCGGGCTCGTACGGCAGCCCCGCCTCGCGGAACACCTCGTACTGGTAGAAGTGCGCGACCGGGCCGCAGTCGATCGGGAAGCCGATCATCGTGCCGTCGTCGGCTACGCCCTGGTCCCACTTCCAGTCCAGGTACTGGCTCCGGTACTTGTCCGCGCCCAGTGTCCTGAGGTCCACGAACTGGTCCGCGTTGGGCAGGTAGGACGCCATGTCCTCGCCCTTGAGGCCCGCGATGTCGGGGACGTGGGCGTTGCCGGTCATCGTGGTGATCAGCTTGGAGCGGTAGTAGCCGCCGATCTTGATGGCCTGGAGGTCCACGCTGCTGGCGTAGCGGGCCTTGGCCTTGTTGACGGCCGTGTCGCCGAGGCCGCCGTCCCAGTACCACAGGACCATGTTCCGGCCGGTCGAGCCGGTCGGAACGGCACAGCCGGACGCCAGGCCGCCCAGCGCCGAGGCAGCCGTGCCGGCCAGGCCCGCGCGGAGCAGGCCTCTTCGTGAGAGCCGCACAGCTCCCACCGCCTTTCGGATCTTTTCGGGACTTCGCATGAGAGGGGCACGTGGGGGAGAGAGCACGTGGGGGAAGCTCGTTCGGGGAAGTCAGTTCTGCCGTGCGGGAGGGGTCACGGGGGCGTACGCGACGGGGGGCCCCGGATCGTCCGGGAGCCGGTCCGTCAGGAAGCCGTACGCCCGCTTCAGTTCGGGATCGGTCAGGGAGCGCCACCAGCGGTCGACGCCGTACCAGCCGGGGGCCGCCAGCGCCCCGCCGGGCCGCCGGACCGAAAGACCGGCGGCCAGGACGGCGAACTTCAGCCGTTCCGCCAGCGGCCAGCCGCCCAGCGAGGCCGCGACGAAGCTCGCCCCGAACACGTCGCCCGCGCCCGTCGCGTCGAGGACGTCGATGTCCAGGGCGGGCACGTCCGCGTACTCGCCGGTCGTCTGGTCGACGGCGACGGCGCCGTCCCCGCCACGCGTCACCACGGCCACCGGCACCAGTTCACTGAGGGTGCCGAGGGCCGCGACGGCGGTGTCGGTGCGGGTGTAGGCCATCGCCTCGGTCTCGTTGGGGAGGAAGGCGTGGCACAGGGAGAGCTGGTCCAGGAGGGCGGTGGACCACTGCTGGGTGGGGTCCCAGCCGACGTCGGCGTAGATCCGGGTGCCGTTCGCGGCGGCCTTGGCCAGCCACTCGCGGGGTTCGGCCTCGATGTGCACGAGGGCGGTGCGTGCCTCGGGCGGGTCGCCCATCAGCGCGTCCTGCGAGTACGGGGGTTCCTGGCCGTGGGTGACCAGAGCCCGGTCGTGGCCGTAGGCGAGGGAGACGGTGACCGGGGTGGGCCAGCCGTCCGCCGTGCGGGAGAGCGAGAGGTCGATGTCCTCCTGGTCGCCCAGGACGTCCCGGCAGTACTGGCCGTAGAGGTCGTCGCCGAACACCGTGGCCAGCGAGGTGCGCAGGCCGAAGCGGGCGGCGGCCGCCGCCAGGTTGGCGATGCCGCCGGGGCCGCAGCCCATGCCGCCCGTCCAGATCTCCTCGCCCGGTGTCGGGGGCTTCCCGAGCCCGGTGAGGACGAGGTCGTAGAAGAGCAGCCCGGTCAGCAGCACATCGGGCCGGTCGTCGTCCACGGAAAAGTCCTCTCGCTCGGGCTCTCGTCCGGGGACCCCCGCAGGGGAGAGCTCGTCAAAACTCTTCATTTCGGTGACCGGAATCGTGCGCCGCTCCGCGGGATTGGTCAATACCCGAGCAGAAATGAGCATGGCGATGATTGAAGATGACGAGTAGTGTTCACGCCGTGCTGGCAGAACGACGACACCAACTCATCCTGCGGGCCCTGCGCTCCGGCGGCCCCGCGGCCGTGACCGATCTCTCCGAGCGGCTCGGTGTGAGCCCCGCCACGGTCCGGCGTGACCTGGTCAAACTCGAGGAGGACGGCCTGCTCACGCGGGTGCACGGCGGCGCGGTCGTGGAGGAGGGCGACCAGCCCTTCGCCGAGGTCGCCGAGATGCGCGTACCCGAGAAGGACGCCATAGCCGCGCACGCCGCCGCGATGATCGAAGATGGTCAGTCGGTGCTGCTCGACATCGGAACCACCGCCTTCCGGCTGGCCCGCCAGCTGCACGGCCGCCGCCTCACTGTGATCACCAGCAACCTGGTGGTCTACGAGGAGCTCGCCGACGACGAGGGCATCGAGCTGGTGCTGCTCGGCGGCATGGTCCGCCGCGAGTACCGCTCCCTGGTCGGTTTCCTCACCGAGGACAACCTGCGCCAGCTGCACGCCGACTGGTTGTTCCTCGGCACCAGCGGGGTGCGGCCCGGCGGGCAGGTCATGGACACCACGGTCGTCGAGGTGCCGGTCAAGCGGGCCATGATCAAGGCCGGCGACAAGGTCGTCCTGCTCGCCGACGCGGCGAAGTTCCCGGGGACCGGCATGGCGAAGGTATGCGGTCCCGAGGACCTGGACATGGTGGTGACGAACGCTCCCGTGAACACGGCGACCCGGTCCGCCCTGGAGGAGGCCGGCGTCAAGGTGCTCGTGGCAGGAAAGGTGCAGGCGTGAAGCTGACGATTCTGGGCGGCGGCGGATTCCGCGTGCCGCTCGTGTACGGGGCGCTCCTGACGGACCGCGCGGAGGGCCGGGTCACCCGGGTCGTGCTGCACGACCTGGACGCCGCCCGCCTGAACGCCGTGACCCGCGTGCTCGCCGAGCAGGCCGCCGGGGTGCCCGACGCGCCCGAGGTAACCGCCACCACCGACCTCGACGAGGCCCTGCGCGGCGCCGACTTCGTCTTCTCGGCGATCCGCGTCGGCGGCCTCGAAGGCCGGGCGGACGACGAGCGGATCGCCCTCGCCGAGGGTGTCCTCGGCCAGGAGACGGTCGGTGCGGGCGGCATCGCCTACGGCCTGCGGACCGTCCCGGTCGCCGTCGACATCGCCCAGCGGGTGGCCCGCCTCGCGCCGGACGCCTGGGTCATCAACTTCACCAACCCCGCGGGACTGGTCACCGAGGCCATGTCCCGCCACCTCGGCGACCGCGTCATCGGCATCTGCGACTCGCCGGTCGGCCTCGGCCGCCGTATCGCCCGCGTGCTCGGCGTGAAGAACCCCGGCGAGGCGTGGATCGACTACGTCGGCCTCAACCACCTCGGCTGGGTGCGCGGCCTGCGCGTCGCCGGCCGCGACGAGCTGCCGCGCCTGCTCGCCGACCCCGACCTGCTCGGCTCCTTCGAGGAGGGCAAGCTCTTCGGCGTCGACTGGCTCCGCTCGCTCGGCGCCATCCCGAACGAATACCTGCACTACTACTACTTCAACCGCGAGGCCGTCCGCGCCTACCAGCAGGCCGACAAGACCCGCGGCGCCTTCCTGCGCGACCAGCAGGCCGGTTTCTACGAGCAGGTGCGCAACCCGGACGTCTCCGCGCTTCAGGCATGGGACCGCACCCGCGCCGAGCGCGAAGCCACCTACATGTCCGAGAACCGGGAGACGGCCGGCGCCGGCGAGCGCGACGCCGACGACCTCTCCGGCGGGTACGAGAAGGTGGCGCTCGCGCTGATGCGGGCCATCGCCCGCGACGAGCGCACGACCCTGATCCTCAACGTCCGCAACCAGAACACCCTGTCGGTGCTCGACTCCGACGCCGTCATCGAGGTGCCCTGCCTGGTCGACGCCAACGGTGCCCACCCGGTCGCCGTCGCCCCGCTGCCCGACCACGCCACCGGCCTCGTCTGCTCGGTCAAGGCGGTCGAGCGGGAGGTACTCGCCGCCGCCGAGTCCGGCTCCCGTACGACGGCGGTGAAGGCCTTCGCGCTGCACCCGCTGGTCGACTCGGTGGGCGTCGCGCGCAGACTGGTCGAGGGCTACGCCGGGGTGCATCCCGGCCTCGCGTACCTTAAGTAGCGCCCGCCTCGGAAAGCGCTTCCATCCCGCGCCCCGGCCTCCACACGGTTCCCTCCGCTTCCCCCTCCGTTCTCTCCCTCCCTGGAGACCCTGATGCACGACGAACGCCGCCGGATCGAGGAACGCGTCGAGCGCGTCCACAATCAGCGCATCAAGCCCGCGATCTACTCGGCCACCGTCCCCTTCGAGGTCGAGGCCTGGCACGCGCCGGGGGAGCCGGTCTCCTTCGAGGAGGCCGCGGCCGCCCGCTACACGCCCTTCGCGATGGACACCCCGTGGGGCCCGCCCTGGGGCACGACCTGGCTCCGGATGCGCGGCAGGGTGCCCGCCGAGTGGGCCGGGCGGCGCGTCGAGGCGGTCATCGACCTCGGCTTCGTGGGCGACTGGCCCGGCAACCAGGCCGAGGCCCTGGTCCACCTGCCCGACGGCAGGCCCCTGAAGGCCGTCAACCCGCTCAACCAGTACGTGCCCATCGGCAACCCGGTCTCGGGCGGCGAGGAGATCGACTACCTGGTCGAAGCCGCCTCCAACCCGGACATCCTCGCCAACGACTTCGCCGCGCCCACCCCGCTCGGTGACGTCCTCACGGCGGGGGACAAGCCGCTCTACACCTTCCAGCGGGCCGACATCGCCGTCCTGGACGAGGAGGTCTGGCACCTCGATCTCGACCTCCAGGTGCTGCGCGAGCTCATGGTCCACCTAGGCGAGCACGAGCCGCGCCGCCACGAGATCATGCACGCCCTCGACCGGGCGATGGACGTCCTGGACCTGGACGACATCTCCGGGAGCGCGGCGGCCGTCCGCGAGGTGCTCGCGCCCGTCCTGGCCCGCCCCGCTCACGCCAGCGCGCACACCGTCTCCGGCGTCGGCCACGCGCACATCGACTCCGCGTGGCTGTGGCCCATCCGAGAGACCAAGCGCAAGACGTCCCGCACCTTCTCGAACGTCACGTCCCTGGCCGACGAGTACGACGACTTCATCTTCGCCTGCTCGCAGGCCCAGCAGTACGAGTGGGTGCGCGACAACTACCCGCACGTGTGGGCCCGCATCCAGGAATCCGTGAAGAAGGGCCAGTGGGCGCCGGTCGGCGGCATGTGGGTCGAGGCCGACGGCAACCTGCCCGGCGGCGAGGCGATCGCCCGCCAGCTGATCCACGGCAAGCGGTTCTTCATCGAGTACTTCGGCGTCGAGACCAAGGGCGTCTGGCTGCCCGACTCCTTCGGCTACACCGCCGCCTACCCGCAGCTCGCCAAGCTCGCCGGAAACGACTGGTTCCTGACCCAGAAGATCTCCTGGAACCAGACCAACAAGTTCCCCCACCACACCTTCTGGTGGGAGGGCATCGACGGCACCCGCATCTTCACCCACTTCCCGCCGGTCGACACCTACAACGCCCGCTTCAGCGGCGAGGAGATGGACCGCGCGGTCCGCAACTACTCGGAGAAGGGCGGCGGTTCGCGCTCCCTCGCACCCTTCGGCTGGGGCGACGGCGGTGGCGGCCCCACCCGCGAGATCATGGAGCGGGCGCGCCGGCTGGCGGACCTGGAGGGCTCCCCGAAGGTCGTCGTGGAACACCCCGACGAGTTCTTCGCCAAGGCGCGCGAGGAGTACCCGGACGCCCCGGTGTGGGTCGGCGAGCTCTACCTGGAGCTGCACAGGGCGACGTACACCTCCCAGGCCCGCACCAAGCAGGGCAACCGGCGCAGTGAACACCGCCTCCGTGAGGCCGAGTTGTGGGCGACGACGGCCGCGCTGCACGCGCCGGGCTACCTGTACCCGTACGAGAAGCTGGACCGGCTGTGGAAGACGGTGCTGCTGCACCAGTTCCACGACATCCTGCCGGGGTCGTCGATCGCGTGGGTGCACCGCGAGGCGGAAGCCGAATACGCGCGGGTGGCCGAGGAGTTGGAGGCGCTCACCGCCGAGGCGGTGGCCGCGCTGGGCGCCGACGGCACGCGGGTGTTCAACACCAGCCCCTTCGACCGGGCCGAGGTCGTCCGCACACCCGAGGGCGCACCGGCGTACGTCGAGGTGCCCGCGAGCGGCAGCGCGCCGCTGACCGACGCCGAGCCCGCACGGCCGGTGAAGGTGGAGGGCCGGGTCCTCGACAACGGCCTGGTCCGTGTCGAGGTGGCGCAGGACGGCACGCTCGCCTCCGTGCGGGATCTGCGGGCCGGCCGTGAAGTCCTCGCCGACAAGGGCAACCTGCTGCGTCTGCACACCGACCTCCCGAACTACTGGGACGCCTGGGACATCGACAAGCACTACAGGAACCGCTACGCCGATCTGCTCGACGCGGACGCGGTCACCGTCGTCGAGGCGGACGCCCTGATCGGGGCGATCCGGGTCACGCGGTCGTTCGGCAAGGGCTCGAAGGTCACCCAGACGATCACCCTGCGCGCCGGCAGTCCCCGCATCGACTTCGAGACCGAGATCGACTGGCACGAGGCCGAGAAGATCCTCAAGGCGGGCTTCCCGGTGGACATCCGGGCCCCGCACTCCTCCGCGGAGATCCAGTTCGGCCACATCCAGCGGCCCACCCACACCAACACCAGCTGGGAGGCGGCCCGCTTCGAGGTCTCCGGCCACCGCTGGGTGCACATCGCCGAGCCCGGCTACGGCGTCGCGGTCATCAACGACTCGACGTACGGCCACGACGTCTCCCGCACGGTCCGCGAGGACGGCGGTACGACGACCAGGGTCAGCCTCAGCCTGGTCCGCGCCCCGCGCGTGCCGGACCCCGAGGCCGACCAGGGCATGCACCGCTTCACCTACTCCCTGCTCCCCGGCGCGAGCATCGAGGACGCCGTCGCCGAGGGCTACGCCCTCAACCTCCCCCTGCGGGTTGCGGATGCGGCGGGAGCGCCCGAGCCCGTCGTCTCGGTGGCCGGGGACGGCGTGACCGTCGAGGCGGTCAAGCTGGCCGACGACCGGTCCGGCGACGTCGTCGTACGCCTCTACGAATCGCGGGGCGGCCGGGCGAGCGGCGTCCTGCGCACCGGCTTCCCGCTCGCGGGCGCCCAGGTGACCGACCTGCTGGAGCGCCCGCTTCAGGACGCGGACGTCACCGGCGACGGCGGGGTCGCACTCGCGCTGCGCCCCTTCCAGGTCCTCACGCTCCGCCTGCGGCGCGCGGAAGGGAGCTGAACGGGGTGCCCATGCAACCCTGGTTCACCGACGCCAAGTTGGGGATCTTCATCCACTGGGGCATCTACGCCGTGGACGGCGTCCAGGAGTCCTGGTCGTTCTACGACGACATCGTCCCGTACGACCGGTACATGTCCCAGTTCGACCGCTTCACCGCATCCCGCTACGACCCGCGCGACTGGGCGAAGCTCTTCGCGCGGGCAGGCGCCAAGTACTCCGTCCTGACCAGCCGCCACCACGACGGCGTGGCCCTGTGGGACACGGCCCACGGCGACCTGAACGTGGGCCGCGACCTGATCGGCGGCTACGCGGACGCCCTGCGCGAGCAGGGCCTCAAGGTCGGGCTCTACTACTCGCACTCGGACTGGAGCCACCCCGACTACGCCTCCACGCGCAAGCCCGGCCGCCCGCCGGAGCTGGAGGACAACCGGTACTCCGAAGTCGCGGCGGAACTCGAGGACCTGGACGCCTGGGAACGCTTCCTCGCCTACCGGGACGGCCAGATCCGCGAGCTGACCTCCCGCTACAAGCCGGACCTGATGTGGTTCGACGGCGAGTGGGACCGCAGCGAGGAGCAGTGGCGCATCCCCGAACTCGCCGCGCTGATCCGCTCCGAGGTGCCCGACGTCGTCTTCAACGCCCGCATGCTCAGCGAGGGCGACTACGCGACCCCGGAACAGGGCGCCCCGGTGATACCGCCGGAGGGCCCGTGGGAGCTGTGCCTGACGATCAACGACTCCTGGGGCCACCAGCACCACGACCACAACCACAAGTCGGTCGACCAGCTGATCCGCTACTTCGCCGAGACGATCGGCGCAGGCGGCAATCTCCTCCTGAGCGTCGGACCCCGCGAGGACGGCACGATCCCGGCGGAGCAGGCCGAGCGGCTGGAGGGGCTCGGCGACTGGATCGCCAAGCACGCCGAGGCGGTGTACGGCACCGGCCGCGGCCTCCCGGCCGGCCACCACTACGGCCCGAGCACCCTGTCCGAGGACCGCCGCACCCTGTACCTGATCCTCTTCGACGCCCCGCGTGCCGAGATCAACGTACGCGGCCTGCTCGGTTCGGTACGCCGGGTCACGGTCGTCGGCAGCGGCACCGAACTGTCCCACCGCATCACCGGCGGCCTCCATGAGACGCCGGGCGTGCTGTGGATCGAACCGCCCACCGCGGCCGACCTCGACCCGCACGCCACGGTGCTCGCCGTGGAGCTGGACGGGGAGTTGGAGCTGTACCGGGGCTCGGGCCGCTTCTGACCGGGGAAACGCCTTCGGGCCGGCCGGTCGCTGCCCCCGTGGCAGCGACCGGCCGGCCCGAAGCCCCCGTACTTCCCCCGTGGTGGTGCGTCCCCCCGTGGATCCCCCGTGTTTCCCGGTTCCCCCGTTGCCTTTCACTCTTATGAGCGCGCCGGTGGCGCCCTGATACACCCTCCCGGAAAAATTCCTCCCGGGAGGGTGAAGGTGGTGTCAGCCGGTGAACCCGGCGCTGATCGAAGTGAACTGCCAGTTACTCTGGCTGATCCCGGAGCAGTTGCTCGTCACGCCGCCGCCCGGAAGTTGACGGTGTTGCCGTACATGTCGGCGCCGCCGCCGAAGTCGAACGGCATGATCGTGTCTTAGCCGTCCGACCCTGCCGGCCGTGTCGAGTGGACCGTCAGATCACCGTTCACGACGGCGTTCACGGTGCCGTGGCCGTATGCGCGGTTGTCCTGGCGGATCGGGGTGGCGGAGACGGGGCGGGGCGGGGGCAGCTCGGCGATCGCGGACCGCAGTTCGTCGGCGGCGTCCGGATTCTCCTCCAGCAGGTCCTGGAGGCGCTGCCGCCAGGCACGGCGGGCCTCGGCCAGTTCACCCTCGCTGCCGGACTCTTCGACGACGCGGCGTAGATCGTCCAGACGCCGGGCCGCCGTCTCGGTACGGTCGGGATCGCCGCGGCCCAGCAGCCGGGCGAAGCGCTCACGAGCGGCCTGCCAGACGTCGGTGGAGGCGGCGTTGACCAGGGCTGCGGAGCCGGCCGCGGCGAGTGTGGTCAGCCATTCGGATATCACGTCGGTGCCTTTCCTCGGTCAGGAGTCGGAGCGCCGCGCGGTCCACGGACCGGAGGCGTCGTAGCAGTCGGTCTCGAAGGTGCCGCGCATGGTGTCGCCGTCCACGCTTCCGGTGAACGTGATCTCCTTCGCGCTGTTCACGCTGCCGAAGGTGATGCGGTCGCCGTCGAGCGTGCCGTTGAGGGCCCCGTCCAGGGAGCAGGGCACCCCGTCGACCTTCAGCTCTCCGGTGAGTCGGTTCCCGTCCTGGGACAGGGTGGCCGTGAACCCTCCGGTGCCGAACCCCGTGGACCAGTCCCCTGTCCACGCACCGGTCAGGGTGGCGGTCCCGGACGGCTTCGACCCGTCGCCGGAGGGCGGCGCGGACGGGGTCACGGTCAATCCGAAGTCCCAGTAGCGGGCGGAGGCGGGCAACCGGTCGCCGGCCGCCCGTGTGGTGAGGCGGACGAGCCGACCGAGGTCGTCGATGCGTGCCGTGAAGTCGACGGTGGTGTCGTCCGCCCGAGGTGTGGAGGTGGCCGCCGCCAGTGTGATGGGGCCGCTGTTCGACCTGGCGACGGCCGGTTCGGCGGTTCCGGAAGGTCCGCTGGGTTCGGCCGAGGGAGCGAGAGTTCCCGTGAAGGTGCAGCCCTCGCGCCGCGCCCGTGTCACCGTTCGCAGTTCCCTCGCCGGTGCAGCGGGGTCGACGGCGTCCATGAAGGCGCCGTCGGCCCGCACCCACCTCGGGTCCACGCCGGACGGTGTGGTCGTGCCGGTGGGGAGCACGACCCTGCCCCGGTCGATCGTGCCGCTCGTGACGGGGCCGCCGGTCAGGCCCTGCCGGAACCAGGCGGTGCGCGCATGCGGGTCCGCCGCCCCGGCGACATGGTGCCGACCGCGTGTGACGTCGTAGCGGAAGCTCGTCAGTTCCACGCGCCGGGCGGCCTCCGCCAGGACCGCGGGAGCCGAGCGGCCCTCGGCGGCCTTGTCGCAGGACGCCCCGCCCATGACGCGCGGCACGACGACGGTCACCGTCACGGTCACGACCACCACGACCGTGACCACACTCGCCACCACGGGCACGCTCACGCCGGCACCGGCGAACGTCAGGGCCTTGGTGACGGCGGCTGCGGCCTTGGCGAGGACGGTCGCACCGCCTTTGGCGGCGGCCGCCGCGCCCGGCGCCGAGACTCCGGCGGCCGACGTGGAACCGGCGGTCTGCGCGGCCGTGCCGGCCGCCTGCGTCGGGTCGGCGAGCGGCGCCCCCGGCGCCGATCCGGTCCCTGCCGCCTTCACGGCCTCCGTGGCGAGATGGTCGGCGACCACGTGGCCGCCGACAGCGGTCGTTGCCGCCGCGCCGCCCGTGATGACGGCGGTCTTGCCGAGGCTCGTCCTCCGGGGCGGCCGTGGAGCCAGGCCGAGTACGACCTCGTAGTAGATGTTGCCGTTCTGCACGGCGTTGACGGTGCCGTGCCCCGTCGCCACCGCGATCTGGGGCGTGGCGTCGGGCGAGGGGAGGAGCGATTGAATGGAATCCGCGAACCGGCGGGCTTCTTCCGCCCGTTCGGGATCATCCGCGACGGCCCTCTCGATCAGCTCCCGCCATTCCGGCAGCGACTCCGTCAGGTAACGGGTCAGCCCCTCGCCCTCGCGGCGTGCCGCGACGGCCGCCCAGGCGTCGATGCGCTCGTTCACCTGTGGCTCGTCGTCCGGTAAGAGGCCGAGGACCCCTTCCCGGGCCTCGGCCCAGGCCGGTGTCCCGATCGCCGCGGCGAGATGCTCTGCCGCGTCCTCGGCAGGATCCACGGACCTTCCGAATGCCCCGTCGTCCTGCGTGTCTTCGGCCATGAAGCCGTCTCCCCCGGTTGCTCCACGCTGTGTTGGCGCGAAGCTAGCAGCCACGAATGAGGGAGCGAGCGGCTTCGAGGGACGCCTGTCCGACGGCTCGTGGTGAGGGGGCATGCAGGGGGCGCTCCGCTTGGCAAGCGCCCCGTCGAGCGACTGGACGCGCCCCGACCGCGCCTGTCGGGCGCCCGATATGGCGGATCTTTTGGCGAACCCGAACTAGAGCGGCAGCACCTGCGCCGCCCCGCTCTCGACCGGTTCGACCGGTGCGGGGGCCGGTACCGCCGGCAGCATGGGTTCTGCCTCCTCAACCGCGCGCTGCTGCGGAATGGACACCGGGCGCAGGGGCCGCGGCCCGGACACCACCGTGTAGTCCTGCCCGAGGAACGGCGGAACCACCTCGCCCGGATCGTCGCCCAGCGCCAGCTGAACGGCCAGCCACGGCACGTTGACCCCGCACAGCGAGAGCTGGTGCAGCCCGCCGGCCGGCCGGGTGTTGACGTCCATCAGCACCGGTGTGTCCCCGAACATCCGGAACTGGATGTTCGACAGATAGTGCAGCCCGAACCCCTCCGCGATCAGCCGCGCCGGCTCCAGCCACGGCTCCTGCAGAGTGAACCCGCGACGGCGGCCGTTCTTGATCCGCCCGATCGCCAGCCGCACCCGGTTGTCCGGACCGGTGAGGCAGTCCACCGACACCTCCGGCTGCTCGAGGCGCGGCATCACCAGCCAGTCCACCGGCTCGTCGGTGCGCCGCAACGCGTCCAGCACCAGATCCAGTTGCACATACGGCGTCGGGAACCCGCTGAGGTGCATGAGTGAGAAGGGGGCACGCGTGATGACACGGAAGCCGACTCCGCCCGCACCGGACGCCGGCTTGAAGCAGGCCTTGTGACCGGCCGCCTCCAACTCCTCGACGGCGGCGAGCAGTTCATCGACGTTGCGCACCCGCCACCACGGCGGCACCGGCACCCCGACCGCCTGCACGGCCTCGTACGCGATCACCTTGTCGTGGAACACCGCGACGGCCTCCGGCGGCGGCGCGAGCAGCGCCGTACCGACCGCCTCGAAGTCCGCCCGGTGGGCCACGATCGCCGACTGGTGCAGCCGGGGCACGAACACGTCGATGCCGCGTCGCCGGCACTGGGCGAGGGCGTACTCCACGTACCCGGCCGGGGACAGGCCCTCCGGCTCCAGCTCGGCGGTGTCGGCGGCGGCCAGCACGGGGGAGTCGGCGTCCCCGTGCGTCGCATGGATCTCGACGGCCCGATCGCTGGGATTTCGTCGCAGCTGATCCATGAAGAACACGTTCTCCGCGTACGTGCGGTTGAGCCAGACGCGTACGCGAGAGACCATGCAGGGCCGTCCTTTCGGGTTCGCGGGCAGGGCGAAGCGGGCCCGTGCCCGGGCAGGGTGGTTGGAGGGACACCAAACCGCCCCGTGCGAAGGGACGTTCATGGCGGTGGTGTTGCGGCGATCATACGGCTTTCAAGGGGTGCCGCGTGCAACGTACGTGTTACGGAATTGCGGATGGTTCCTGACCGTCCCGGTCACCCCGCCCCTCACCGCCCGGACAGTGCCCCAGGGACGCGACGACGTGATCCCGTCTTGTGCCCCGAACGCGGGCTGTGTTCTCGTAAGGTCATTCGTGTGATCGAAAGGGGCGAGGGGTGACGTCGACGGCCGGCAGTGCCGGACAGCTGCTGGCCATCAGCGACCTGCACATCGGATACGAGGAGAACCGCGCGCTCGTCGAGCGGATGCGCCCCGGCTCTGACGACGACTGGCTGCTGGTCGCCGGCGACGTGGCGGAGACCGTGGCCGACATCGGCTGGGCGCTCAAGACCCTCGCCGGCCGCTTCCGCAAGGTCGTCTGGGCCCCCGGCAACCACGAACTGTGGACCCACCCCAAGGACTCCGTCACCCTGCGCGGTGTCGCCCGCTACGAGCACCTGGTCGACCTGTGCCGCGAGATCGGCGTGACGACTCCCGAGGACCCGTACCCCGTCTGGGACGGCCCCGGCGGACCGGTGGCCGTGGCGCCGCTGTTCCTGCTGTACGACTACTCCTTCCTGCCCGCCGGCTGCACGACCAAGGAGGAGGGGCTGGAGTACGCGCACGGGACCGGGGTCGTGTGCAACGACGAGTACCTGCTGCACCCCGACCCCTACCCGTCACGCGAGGCCTGGTGCGAGGCCAGGGTCGCCGAGACCGAGCGCAGACTCGCCGCACTTCCCGAGGACCTGCCCACCGTCCTCGTCAACCACTACCCGCTGGACCGGCATCCCACGGACGTGCTGTGGTACCCCGAGTTCGCCATGTGGTGCGGTACCCGGCGGACCGCGGACTGGCACCGCAGGTTCCGGGTCGAGACGATGGTCTACGGCCACCTCCACATCCCGCGGACCACCTGGCACGAGGGCGTCCGCTTCGAGGAGGTGTCGGTGGGATACCCCCGCGAGTGGCGCAAGCGACCGGACCCGCCGGGACGGCTGCGCACGATTCTGCCCAAGGAGGACCGGGCCCGTTGATCGAGGAACTGCTGCCGGCCTCGGTGGCCACCGTCGAGGCGTACGGCGACGAGGAGCCCGCGCACACGGTTCTGTACCCCGAGGAGGAGGCGGTCGTGGCGAAGGCGGTCTTCAAGCGCCGCCGGGAGTTCGCCGTCGTACGCTCCTGCGCGCGCAGCGCCATGGAGAAGCTCGGCGTGCCCGCCCAGCCGATCCTGCCCGGTGAGCGCGGTGCCCCGGGCTGGCCGACCGGCCTGGTCGGCAGCATGACCCACTGCGACGGCTACGGCGCCGCCGCGCTGGCCCGCGCCGCCGACCTGGCCTCCCTCGGCATCGACGCCGAACCCCACCAGCCCCTCCCGGACGGTGTCCTTCCCGCCGTCGCCCTGCCCGCCGAGACGGACCGGCTGCGCCGCCTGGCCGGTGACCTTCCCGGCATCCACTGGGACCGGCTGCTGTTCAGCGCGAAGGAGTCCGTCTACAAGGCGTGGTTCCCGCTCACCGCGAAGTGGCTGGACTTCACCGAGGCCGACATCGACCTCTTCGCCGACCCCGGTGAGCTGCACAGCGGCGGCTTCCGCGCCCGGCTCCTCGTGCCGGGCCCGCTGGTGGGCGACCGGCGCGTCGACCGGTTCGCGGGCCGTTGGACAGTGCGGCGGGGGCTGGTGGCGACAGCGGTGAGCGTGCCGCACACCTGACCCCCGGCGGGCCCGCTGCGGGATCAGCTACGGCTCCGCCGGGCACCAGCTCTGCAGCAGCCGGAAGAACTCCTCCTCGTTGCCCGTCAGGCCGGCGTCCGCCAGGGCCTGTTCCGCCTCGGCGAGGACGGCGGGCGGGACGACGGGTGGTCGGCGGGAGCCGGGAGGACCGTCGAACGCGGCTCGTACGGTGTGCAACAGGCGCAGGTAGGCCTGTACGGCGGTGCGCTCGCGGTCGGTCAGTACGGCGGTGGGCATCGGTCGGCTCTCCCCGGCTCGGCGTCATCGCGTCACGCCCGCACATGAGGGCGCACCACCAGCTTGCCGTCCACCACTGACAATCGGGTTCGTCCACCGCCCGGACGCGGGCCCGGCGTTCCCTCGATCAGCCCTGCGGACCGAGATAACCCAGTGACGCCTCGATCCGCCCGGCCAGATGGTCCCGCTGCCCGCGCACCGAGGAAACCGCCAGCCACGTACGGCACTTGCTGGCCAGCAGCAGCCCGAAGGTCTCGGCCTCCTTCTCCTCGGCCTGGTCGAAGTGGCTGCGGGCCGCGACCTTCAGGATCGTCGAGTGCAGGTCGGCGTCGTCGTCGAGGAGGCGGGCCGCCACACTGGCGCCCTCGATGCTGTGGCTGCAGTGCCCGGCCTTCATGTGCCACAGCTCGTGGCCCAGGATCACCAGCTGGTGGTCGGGCGCGGTGCGTTCCTCGATCACGACGAGGTCCTGGTCGGCCATGTCGAGCCACAGTCCGCTCGCGGTGCCGGGCGGGAAGGCGGCCGTACGGAAGTGGACGGGGCGGCCGCGGCGTCTGCTCATCGCGCCGCACAGGGCGCTGTACAGCTTCTCGGGCGGCGAGGGTGCGGGGAGCGTCAGCTCCGCGACCAACTCGCCGCACAGGCGGCGCATTTCCTTACCGATGCCCACAGTTCTCCCGTTCTCCCCCCGGCTTTCCCCTCCGGATCACGACTCGGGCCGCTTGACGCTCTCCAAGAGCATGTCCAGCCACTCCGCGACCTTGTCGCGATGCTGGTCGGTGGGCAGTTGGGCGGCCCGCCAGGCGATGCCGCGCACCCCGTGGTCCTGCAGCAGCCTCTCCAGCGGGTCCTCGGCGGCCTGGGCCGCCTCGCGCTGCGCGAGCTTTTGCAGCAGGTCCTGCTCGGTGCGCTGGAGTGCGCCCGCGAGCGCCTCGGGGTCCTCGGCCGTGAGAAATCCGGCGTGGACGCGGAAGAAGCGCTGGATGGCGTCGCAGTGCTCCATGGTGGGGCGCCGGTCGCCGTTGATGAGGGCGCCGGCCTGCTGCCGTGACATGCCCGCGCCGTCGGCGATCTCCTGCTGGGTGTACCTGCGGCCGTTCGGCTTGACGCGGGTGCGGCGCAGGAGGTCGAGTCGCTGCAGGAACCGGGCCTGAACGTCGGGCTCACCCGCCGGGCGTCCGCTCAGCAGCGCCTTGACCACGGGCTCGGTGACGCCGGAGGCCACGCACAGACGGCCGGTGTCGAAGACCTCCGCGTGCGGGACGCCGAGCCTGTCGGCGAGCGCGGTGACGCGAGCGACGACGGCCGGCAGCTCAGCCGTCGGTATGACGCCCGGACCCTCGATGCCATCCGTCACCGACAGATCTCCTAAAGCTCTCACAGGCTTCTCACAAGCGGTCGCGGTGAACTGGACGGAGATTACCGGGTAGTTCGAACTCACATCCAGGTCTCGCCACAACTGTGGCCAATTTCAGCCGTCAACAGGCACCGAATGCCACGATAGTTGACACCGCTCCGGCCCGGGCAGCAGGATCAAGGCGCCGCGTGAAGGCCGCATAGGCAAGAGGGGTGACCTCCCGATGGCATATCAGGCAGGTGGGCAGCGGTCCGTACCGCGGCCCGTCCCCGAGAGGCCCGAGGCCGAGGCGTATCTGCGGGACTACGCCACCCTCGTCGAAGCCGTGCCCTTCCCGTCCGTCATCGTCGACCACCGCTGGGACGTCGTTCTGGCGAACACCGCTTTCGCGTCACTTTTCGGCGGCGTGGGCCCGCATCCGACAGCCATGCCCGACGACAACTTCCTCAAGTTCGTGCTCTTCCACCCGGACGCGAACACTGTCCTCGGTGATCACGAGTCCAGCTGGTGCCTGCCGATGCTGGCCCGTTTCGCGGCCGCCGTGGAGCGGCACGGTCACGACCACGGCCTGCAGGCCGTCCGCCGGGAGATCGCCCAGGACCCGATCATGGAGGCCGCCTACCGGCAAGGCCTGCCGCACTGGATCCGCGCGGTCGGCGAGCGGGCGGCCGAACTGGACGGCGCCGTACGGCCGCTGCTGCACCCCGATCCGCGCTGGGGCGCCACCGACTGCCGGGTCGTCGACGAGACGCCCCGGACCCTTCAGGAGCTGGGCTACACCCGGCTGACGCTGGTCCTGCGCGAGGTGCGCCGCGACCGGCCCAGGGTTCGCGGGGCCCGAGCCGCCGCGGCCCACCTGCGCGTGGTGCCCACCCCCGAGGACTGAACGGGGCACCGTCGGCGTTCAGGTCGCCGGCGGCGCCCCGTCAGCTCTGTCCCCCCGGTACGGAGACGTCGTCGGCCCTGTTCCGTCGCAGGGTGGTGTGTGACATAGTACTGGCGTGAGCGAGCGACTGACCTGCGACGTCGTGGTCGTCGGAGCCGGGATGGTGGGCGCGGCCTGCGCACTGTACGCGGCACGGGCGGGCCTCGCCGTGATCCTCGTCGACCGCGGCCCGGTGGCCGGCGGCACCACCGGCGCCGGCGAGGGCAACCTCCTGGTCTCCGACAAGGAACCGGGCCCCGAGCTCGATCTGGCGCTGCTGTCCGGCCGTCTGTGGGGCGAGCTGGCGCAGGAGTTCGGTCGGGCCGTCGAGTACGAGGCGAAGGGCGGCGTCGTCGTGGCCTCGTCCCCGGCCGGGCTCGCGGCACTGGAGCGGTTCGCCGACGGGCAGCGGGCGGCCGGAGTCATCGCCGAGCCTGTCGCGGGCGACCGCCTGCACGACCTCGAACCCCACCTGGCCCCCGGCCTGCCGGGCGCCGTCCACTACCCCCAGGACTGCCAGGTCATGCCCGCCCTGGCCGCCGCCCACCTCGTCCGCGCATCGGGGGCCCGCCTGCTCACCGGCCGGACGGTGACGGACGTTCTGCGCGCACCGGACGGTGCCGTACGCGGAGTCCGCACGGACAAGGGCGACATCCACGCCCCCCGCGTCGTCAACGCGGCCGGCGCTTGGGGCGGCGAACTCGCCGCCCTGGCGGGCGCCCACCTCCCCGTCCTCCCGAGACGCGGCTTCGTCCTCGTCACCGAACCGCTGCCACGCCTGGTCCGTCACAAGGTGTACGCCGCCGACTACGTGGCCGACGTCGCCAGTGACTCGGCAGCGCTGCAGACCTCCCCCGTCGTCGAGGGTACGGCGGCGGGCCCGATCCTGATCGGGGCGAGCCGGGAACGCGTCGGCTTCGACCGGACCTTCTCCCTGCCCGTCGTACGTGCTCTGGCGGCGGGCGCGACGCGGCTGTTCCCGTTCCTCGCCGATGTCCACGCCATGCGCGCCTACTTGGGCTTCCGCCCGTACATGCCCGACCACCTGCCCGCCGTCGGCCCCGACCCCAGGGTCCCCGGCCTGCACCACGCCTGCGGCCACGAGGGCGCCGGCATCGGACTCGCCACCGGCACCGGCCACTTGATCGCACAGGCCCTGACCGCGAAGACCCCCGACCTGGACCTGACGCCGTTCCGCCCCGACCGCTTCGCCGAGGAGGCCGCATGAGAACCCCTCTGGAGCTCACCGACGCCGAGCCGGGCCCCGCCTTCACGGTCATCCTGGACGGCCGCGAGATCGAGGCACTGCCCGGGCAGACGGTCGCCGCCGCGCTCTGGGCGACCGGGATCACCTCCTGGCGGACCACGCGGGGCGAGGGCCGCCCGCGTGGCGTCTTCTGCGGCATCGGCGTCTGCTTCGACTGCCTGGTCACCGTCAACGACCGCCCGAACCAGCGGGCCTGCCTGGTGCCGCTGCAGCCGGGCGACACGGTCCGGACGCAGGAGGGGACGGGGCACGGTGGTTGATCTCGTGGTGATCGGCGCGGGTCCGGCGGGCCTGGCTGCGGCGCTTGCGGCCGCTGCTCGGGGTGTTCGGGTGGCGCTGGTCGACTCGGCGGGGGAGGCCGGGGGCAGTTCTGCGGGCAGTCCGCGTCGGGTCTCCACGCCCGGTGCGCGGGGGTCCTGCGCCAGTGTGCCGGTGCACCGGGGCGACACGGTCCGGACGCAGGAAAGGGCGGGGCACGGTGGCTGATCTCGTGGTGATCGGCGCGGGTCCGGCGGGCCTGGCTGCGGCGCTTGCGGCCGCTGCTCAGGGCGTACGGGTCGCGCTCGTCGACTCGGCGGCGGACGCGGGTGGGCAGTTCTACCGGCAACCCGCGCCCGCACTCCGTGCCCGCCGTGCGCAGGCCCTGCACCATCAGTGGCGCACCTGGGAGCGGCTGCGGGACGGTTTGCGCCGCAGTGATGTCCGGTTTCTGAGGGAACATCATGTCTGGTGCGTGGAAAGGGACTCCGAGGGCTTCGCAGTGCACGCTCTGCTCGGTCCCGAGCAACGGGAGCCGGTTGCCGTGCACGCCCGCGCCGTACTCCTCGCCACCGGCGGCTACGAGCGGGTGCTTCCCTTCCCGGGCTGGACCCTGCCCGGTGTCGTCACCGCCGGTGGTGCGCAGGCGATGCTCAAGGGCGGCCTCGTGGTGCCGGGGCGCACGGCGGTCGTCGCCGGGACCGGGCCTCTGCTGCTGCCCGTGGCGACCGGACTCGCGGCGGCGGGCGTCGAGATCGCGGCGCTCGTGGAGGCCGTCGACCCGAAGCTTCTCGTACGGCACGGTCGGGCGCTGGCCGCCAAGCTGCCCGAGGGCGCCGGATACGCGGCCCG
Source organism: Streptomyces sp. NPDC012935 (assembly GCF_042900345.1). NCBI lineage: Bacteria > Bacillati > Actinomycetota > Actinomycetes > Kitasatosporales > Streptomycetaceae > Streptomyces > Streptomyces sp. NPDC012935. The sequence continues at coordinate 694,922 of NZ_JBIBBC010000001.1, read as the reverse complement.
GCTCCTGCGCCACCGCGTCCGACTCCTGGTCCGGCACACGGTCGTCCGAGCCCACGGCGACGACCGGCTCACCGGGGTCACCGTGGCCGCCCTCGACGCCGAAGGGCGCGTCCGGGCCGGCACCGAGCGGGATCTTCCCTGCGACACCCTCGCCGTCGGACACGGCATGCTCCCGCACACCGACCTCGCCGAGACCCTCGGCTGCCGCCTGGACGGGCTGATGGTCGCCGTGGACGACGAGCAGCGCACGGACGTGCCCGGGGTGTGGGCGGCGGGGGAGTCCACCGGCGTCGGCGGCTCGGCCCTCGCACTCGCCGAGGGCCACATCGCCGGACTCTCCGCCGCCGCCCGCCTGAAGGGCACCGAACCCGACCCCACGCGGTGGGCGGCGGCCGCCAAGTCCCGTACCGGACTTCGCAAGCTCGCCGCCGCCCTCGACGCCGCCTTCCCGCCGCCCGCGCACTGGAGCGACCAGGTCACCGACGACACCCTCGTCTGCCGCTGCGAGGAGGTCACCGCCGGTGCCGTGCGTGAGGCCGTGGACGAACTCGGCGCGGGCGACGTCCGCACCGTGAAGCTGCTGACCCGGGCCGGAATGGGCTGGTGCCAGGGACGCGTGTGCGGTCCGGCGGTCGCCGGGCTCGCCGGCTGCGAACTCACCCCGTCCCGGCGGCCGTTCGCACGTCCCGTACCGCTCGGTGTACTCGCCCGGCAACACGACAACGCCACTCGGAGAGGAACCTCATGACCGACCACCGCCCCTGGCGCGGAGTCCTCGTCGCCACCGCGCTCCCCCTCGACGACGACCTCCGCGTCGACCACGGCAAGTACGCCGAGCACTGCGCCTGGCTGGTCGAGAACGGCTGTGACGGCGTCGTTCCGAACGGCTCCCTCGGGGAGTACCAGGTCCTCACGCCCGAAGAGCGCGTGAAGGTGGTGGAGACCGCCGTCGCCGCGATCGGGGGTTCGCGGGTGATGCCGGGTGTGGCCGCCTACGGCTCGGCGGAGTCCCGCCGCTGGGCCGAACAGGCCCGTGACGCGGGCTGCGAGTCCGTGATGTTGCTGCCGCCCAACGCGTACCGGGCGGACGAACGGTCGGTGCTGTCGCACTACGCCGAGGTCGCCAAAGCCGGCCTCCCGGTCGTGGCGTACAACAACCCCATCGACACCAAGGTCGACCTCGTCCCGGAGCTGCTCGCGAAGCTGCACGGCGAGGGGTACATCCAGGCGGTCAAGGAGTTCTCCGGCGACGTCCGCCGCGCCTATCAGCTCGCCGAACTCGCCCCGGAACTCGACCTGCTGATCGGCGCCGACGACGTCCTGCTGGAGCTCGCGATCGCCGGCGCCAAGGGCTGGGTCGCCGGCTACCCGAACGCGCTGCCGAGGTCCACCGTGGAGCTGTACCGCGCGGCCGTCGGCGGCGACCTCGCCACCGCGGGGCAGCTCTACGCGCAGTTGCACCCGCTGCTGCGCTGGGACTCCAAGGTCGAGTTCGTGCAGGCGATCAAGCTGTCCATGGACGTCGTCGGCCGCCACGGGGGACGCTGCCGTCCACCGCGGGTGCCGCTGCTGCCGGAGCAGGAGGCCGCGATCCGCGCCGCCACCGAGAAGGCCGTCGCCGCAGGGCTCGCGTAACACGCAGGAGGAGACCCGGTCATGCACAGCAAACTCGTCCTGCACGCCGTCGACTCGCACACCGAGGGCATGCCCACCCGAGTGATCACCGGCGGCATCGGCACGATCCCCGGCGCGACCATGAACGAGCGGCGCCTGTACTTCCGTGAGCACCGCGACTACATCAAGCAGCTCCTGATGAACGAGCCCCGCGGCCACTCGGCGATGAGCGGCGCGATCCTCCAGCCGCCCACCCGTCCCGACTGCGACTGGGGCGTGATCTACATCGAGGTCTCCGGCTATCTGCCGATGTGCGGGCACGGCACGATCGGTGTGGCGACCGTGCTCGTCGAGACCGGCATGGTCGAGGTCGTCGAGCCGGTCACCACGATCCGGCTCGACACCCCGGCGGGCCCGGTCGTCGCCGAGGTGGCCGTTGAGGACGGCGCCGCGAAGGCGGTCACCCTCCAGAACGTGCCGTCGTTCTCCGTCGCCCTCGACCGCAAGATCACCCTGCCCGACGGGCGCACGGTGACATACGACATGGCGTACGGCGGCAACTTCTACGCCATCCTGCCGCTGGACCAGTTCGGGCTGCCCTTCGACCGGTCCCGCAAGGACGACATCCTGCAGGCCGGCCTCTCCCTGATGGCGGCGATCAACGCCGAGGAGGAGCCGGTCCACCCCGAGAACCCCTCCATCCGCGGCTGCCACCACGTCCACCTGATCGCCCCCGGCGCGACGGCCCGCCACTCCCGGCACGCGATGGCCATCCACCCGGGCTGGTTCGACCGCTCACCCTGCGGCACGGGCACCAGCGCGCGCATGGCGCAGCTGCACGCGCGTGGTGAACTCCCGCTGCACACCGAGTTCGTGAACGAGTCGTTCATCGGCACCCACTTCACGGGCCGTCTCCTCGGCACCACCGAGGTCGCGGGCCGTCCTGCCGTCCTGCCGAGCTTCACGGGCCGGGCGTGGCTCACGGGCACGGCGCAGTACCTGCTCGATCCGTCGGACCCGTTCCCGGCCGGGTTCGTGCTCTGAACGTCGACGATAATGTGCCGCGTAACGCGTGACATTGCACAGCGCGTCACTTCGCACAGCGCGTGACACAGCACAGCTAGGAGAGTCATGGCCGCCCAGCGCACCAGCGCCCCGCCCGCCGCAGCCGGCCCGGCGCTGCCCACCCTGGGCGGCAAGAAGAGCAGCTACCGGGAGCGCGTCGCCGACGCCCTGCGGGCCGCGCTGATCGCCGGAGAACTGCGCCCGGGGGAGGTGTACTCGGCGCCCACGCTCGCCGCCCGCTTCGGCGTCTCGGCGACCCCGGTGCGCGAGGCCATGCTGGACCTGGCCAAGGAAGGCCTGGTCGACACCGTCCCCAACAAGGGCTTCCGGGTCACCGCGGTCTCCGAGAAACAGCTCGACGAGTACACCCACATCCGCGCGCTCATCGAGATCCCCACGGTCGTGGAGTTGGCCAGGACGGCCGACAAGGTCTCCCTGGAGGCGCTGCGCCCGGCGGCCAGGGAGATCGTCCACGCCGCGGTCTCCGGTGATCTCATCGCCTACGTCGAGGCCGACACCCGCTTCCATCTCGGCCTGCTCGCCCTCGCCGGCAACGCCCACCTCGTCGAGGTCGTCGGCGACCTCCGCAAGCGCTCCCGCCTCTACGGCCTGACCGCCCTCGTCGAGGCGGGCCGTCTGCTGGCCTCCGCGGAGGAGCACCTCGAACTCCTCGACGCGCTGCTCGCCCGCGACGAGGAGGCCGTGCGCGAGGTCATGACCCGACACCTGGGACACGTTCGCGGGCTCTGGGCAGCGAAGAAGTAGCCGGCACCACAACGCAAGCCACTTGCATCATTTGCGCTATTCTTGCGCGCATGACGCGACGACTTGCGGAAGTGGCGAAGAAAGTCGGGGTCAGCGAGGCCACGGTCAGCCGGGTGCTCAACGACAAGCCCGGCGTCTCCGAGGCCACCCGGCAGGCGGTGCTCTCCGCCCTGGACGTCCTCGGCTACGAGCGGCCCACGCAACTGCGCGGGGAACGCGCCCGGCTCGTCGGTCTGGTCCTCCCCGAGCTGCAGAACCCGATCTTCCCAGCCTTCGCCGAAGTGATCGGCGGCGCGCTCGCCCAGCTCGGACTGACGCCGGTGCTGTGTACGCAGACCAAGGGCGGGGTCTCCGAGGCCGACTACGTCACGCTGCTGCTGCAACAGCAGGTCTCCGGCGTCGTCTTCGCCGGCGGGCTGTACGCCCAGGCCGACGCGCCGCACGGCCACTACAAGGAGCTCGCCGACCGCAACATCCCGGTCGTGCTGGTCAACGCGGCCATCGAGCACCTCGGCTTCCCGGCTGTGTCCTGCGACGACGCCGTGGCCGTCGAGCAGGCCTGGCGGCATCTGGCCTCGCTGGGTCACGAGCGCATCGGGCTGGTGCTCGGGCCGGGCGACCATGTGCCGTCGGCGCGGAAACTGGCCGCCGCGCGGGGCGTCGCCGGGGAACTGCCCGAGGAGCACGTGGCGCGGGCCATCTTCTCGATCGAGGGCGGTCATGCGGCCGCCTCCCGGCTGATCGACCGAGGCGTCACCGGCATCATCTGCGCCAGCGACCCGCTCGCCCTCGGTGCCGTCAGAGCCGCGCGCCGCAAGGGCCTTGACGTACCGTCACAGATCTCCGTCGTCGGGTACGACGACTCGGCGTTCATGAACTGCACGGAGCCGCCCCTCACCACCGTCCGCCAGCCCATCGAGGCCATGGGGAGGGCGGCGGTGGAACTGCTGAACGCGCAGATCGCGGGCACCGCCGTAGCGGCGGAGGAGCTCCTCTTCGAGCCGGAACTGGTGGTGCGGGGATCGACGGCTCAGGCCCCTCGCGCCTGACGGCTGCTCCGCAGTTCCGGACATCCACCGAGCTGTTAAAAAATTTCAAATCTCGCGCGACATCTTGCGGTCCGATGTCGGCGGTGCTTGAGTGTGCGGCGCCCACCGCTCCTGCCCAGAGGGGTCCACCGATGAGAAGCACCGGGTTCCGCCGTACCTTTGCCGCGCTGAGCGTCTGCTCCCTCGCTCTGGCCGTCTCCGCCTGCGGGTCGAGCGACGACTCGGCGAGCGGAAAGACCCGCATCACGGTCAACTGCATGCCGCCCAAGAGCGCCAAGGTCGACCGCCAGTTCTTCGAGCAGGACATCGCGTCCTTCGAGAAGCAGAACCCGGACATCGACGTCGTGGCCCATGACGCGTTCCCCTGCCAGGACCCGAAGACCTTCGACGCGAAGCTCGCCGGCGGACAGATGGAGGACGTCTTCTACACGTACTTCACGGATGCCAGGCACGTCGTCGACATCAACCAGGCGGCCGACCTCACGCCGTATCTCAAGGAGTTGAAGAGCTACGAGACCATCCAGCAGCAGCTGCGCGACATCTACACCGTCGACGGCAAGGTCTACGGCATCCCGCGCACCGGCTACTCGATGGGCCTGATCTACAACAAGAAGCTCTTCGAGCAGGCGGGCCTCGACCCCGAGAAGCCCCCGGCCACCTGGGACGAACTGCGCGCCGCCGCCAAGAAGATAGCCGGTCTCGGCAACGGCACCGTCGGCTACGCCGACTACAGCGCCCAGAACCAAGGGGGCTGGCACTTCACCGCCGAGCTCTACTCCCAGGGCGGGGACGTGGTGAGTGCCGACGGCAAGCAGGCCACGATCGACACCCCCGAGGGCCGCGCAGTCCTGCAGAACCTGCACGACATGCGCTGGACCGACAACTCGATGGGCAGCAAGCAGCTCCTCGTCATCAACGACGTCCAGCAGATGATGGGCTCCGGCAAGCTCGGCATGTACCTCTCCGCCCCGGACAACATCCCGATCCTGGTCAAGGAGAAGGGCGGGGACTACAAGGACCTCGCCCTGGCTCCCATGCCCGGCGGCAAGGGCACGCTCATCGGCGGCGACGGGTACATGTTCAACAAGAAGGCGAGCCCCGACCAGATCCGCGCCGGACTGCAGTGGCTGGACCACATGTTCCTCACCCCCGGTGACGGCTTCCTCGGCGACTACGCCCGCGCCAAGAAGAACGACGCTCCCGTCGGACTGCCCGAACCGCGCCTGTTCTCCGGTGCCGCCGACGCCAAGGACCAGCAGGTCAAGGAGGCCAACGCGAACGTACCGGTGGAGAACTACCAGGCGTTCCTCGACGGCAACCAGAGCCTCGACATGAAGATCGAGCCGCCGAGCGCCCAGCAGATCTACTCCGTCCTCGACGGCGTCGTCTCGGCAGTCCTGACCAAGAAGGACGCCGACATCGACCAGCTCCTGAAGGACGCCTCAGGGAAGATCGACGGCATCCTGGCGCGAGGCTGACGGGCCATGACCAGGACGGCTCAGCGCCGCACCGTCGAGAAGGTCGCGGTCCGCCCGATGCAGGCGCCGCCCCCGGCAGGGGACCGGAGGCGGCGCCGCCTCACCGACCAGCTGCGTGCTTACGGCTTCCTCCTCGGCGGCCTGGTCTGCTTCGCCCTGTTCTCGTGGTACCCGGCGATCCGCGCCGTCGTGATCGCCTTCCAGAAGTACACGCCCGGCAGCGACCCCGAATGGGTCGGCACCGCCAACTTCACCCGTGTCTTCGCCGACCCGGAGTTCGCCGCGGCCTGGCGCAACACCCTCACCTTCACACTGCTCGCCCTGCTGATCGGCTTCGCGATCCCGTTCGTACTCGCCCTGGTCCTCAACGAGTTGCGGCACGCCAAGGCGTTCTTCCGGGTCGTGGTCTATCTGCCGGTGATGATCCCGCCGGTGGTCAGCGCCCTGCTGTGGAAGTGGTTCTACGACCCCGGCACCGGCCTGGCCAACGAGACGCTGCGCTTCCTGCACCTGCCCACGTCGAACTGGTCCAACGGCGCCGACACGGCGCTCGTCTCCCTGGTGATCGTGGCCACCTGGGCCAACATGGGCGGCACCGTCCTGATCTACCTGGCGGCGCTCCAGTCCATCCCGGGGGAGCTGTACGAGGCGGCCGAGCTCGACGGCGCGAGCCTGCTGCAGCGCATCCGCCACGTCACGATCCCGCAGACCCGCTTCGTCATCCTGATGCTGATGCTCCTTCAGATCATCGCCACGATGCAGGTCTTCACCGAACCGTTCGTGATCACGGGCGGCGGCCCCGAGAACGCCACCGTGACCGTCCTCTACCTGATCTACAAGTACGCCTTCCTCTACAACGACTTCGGCGGCGCCTGCGCGCTGAGCGTCCTGCTCCTCGCGCTCCTCGGCGCCTTCTCCGCCGTATACCTGCGTCTGACGCGCACCGAAGGGGAGGGCGTATGACCACCCGGACCCTCGTCTCCCCGGCGGCCCTGGCCCGTCCGCGCGGCAAGGCCGTCTACTGGTCCGTCTTCACCGGCACCGTGCTGCTGTTCGCGCTGGCCTTCCTGTTCCCCGTCTACTGGATGGCGACGGGCGCGATGAAGTCACCGGACGAGGTGGCGCGCACACCGCCCACCGTCGTCCCCGAGCAGTGGCACCTCAGCGGATACACGGACGCCTGGGACCTCATGCAACTGCCGACGCATCTGTGGAACACGGTGGTCCAGGCCGCCGGTGCCTGGGTGTTCCAGCTGGTGTTCTGCACGGCCGCCGCCTACGCGCTGTCCAAGCTGCGGCCGGTGTTCGGCAAGGTGGTCCTGGGAGGCATCCTCGCCACGCTGATGGTCCCGGCCCAGGCCCTGGTCGTGCCGAAGTACCTGACGGTGGCGGACCTCGGCCTGCTCAACGACCCCCTGGCCATCTGGCTGCCGGCCGTCGCCAACGCCTTCAACCTCTATCTGCTGAAGCGGTTCTTCGACCAGCTGCCGCGCGATGTCCTTGAGGCCGCCGAGATCGACGGCGCCGGGAAGCTGCGCACCCTGTGGTCCATCGTGCTGCCGATGTCCCGGCCGGTCCTGGGCGTCGTCTCGATCTTCGCTCTGGTGGCCGTCTGGCAGGACTTCCTCTGGCCGCTGATGGTCTTCTCCGACACCGACAAGCAGCCGATCAGCGTCGCCCTCGTCCAGCTGTCGCAGAACATCCCGCTGACCGTGCTCATCGCCTCCATGGTGATCGCCAGCATCCCCATGGTCGCCATGTTCCTGGTCTTCCAGCGGCACATCATCGCCGGGATCGGCGCGGGCAGCAGCAAGGGCTGATGTCCCCAGGACGTCCTCCTCCTTCCGACAGAAAGGGCCGCACCGTGGCACAGCCCCGTCACGCCTCCGCGCAGTGGTGGCGTTCCGCCGTCATCTACCAGGTCTACGTCCGCAGCTTCGCGGACGGCGACGGCGACGGCACCGGCGACCTCGCGGGCGTCCGCGCCCGGCTGCCGTACCTCGCCGAACTCGGCGTGGACGCACTGTGGTTCACACCCTGGTACGTCTCGCCGATGAAGGACGGCGGCTACGACGTCGCCGACTACCGCGCCGTCGACCCGGCGTTCGGCACCCTCGCCGAGGCGGAGAAGCTCATCGCCGAGGCCCGTGAGCTGGGCATCCGCACCATCGTCGACATCGTGCCCAACCATGTCTCCGACCAGCACCCGTGGTTCCGCGCGGCCCTCGCCGGCGGCCCGGAGCGCGCCCTGTTCCACTTCCGCCCGGGACGCGGCCCGCACGGTGAACTCCCGCCCAACGACTGGCGGTCCGAGTTCGGTGGCCCCGCCTGGAGCCGGCTGCCCGACGGTGACTGGTACCTCCACCTCTTCGCCCCCGAGCAGCCCGACCTCGACTGGTCCCACCCGGCCGTGCGCCAGGAACACGAGGACATCCTGCGCTTCTGGTTCGAGCGGGGCGTCGCCGGAGTCCGCATCGACTCGGCCGCCCTCCTCGTCAAGGACCCCGACCTGCCGGACTTCACCGAGGGTGAGGCCCCGCACCCGTACGTCGACCGCGACGAACTCCACGACGTCTACCGCTCCTGGCGCGCGATCGCCGACGAGTACGGCGGCATCTTCGTCGGCGAGGTCTGGCTCCCCGACACCGAACGCTTCGCCCGCTACCTGCGCCCCGACGAACTCCACACCGCCTTCAACTTCTCGTTCATGACCTGCCCCTGGGACGCCGGACGGCTGCGCGGGGCCATCGACGAGACGCTCGCCGAGCACGCCCCGATCGGCGCCCCCGCGACCTGGGTGCTGTGCAACCACGACGTGACACGCACGGTCACCCGCTACGGCCGCGCCGACACCGGTTTCGACTTCGCCACCAAGGCCTTCGGCACCCCGACCGACCTCGCTCTCGGCACCCGCCGGGCCCGGGCGGCCGCGCTGCTGTCGCTCGCCCTGCCAGGAGCCGTCTACGTCTACCAGGGCGAGGAGCTCGGCCTGCCCGAGGCAGACATCCCCCTGGACCGCATCCAGGACCCCATGCACGCCCGCTCCGGCGGCACCGACCCGGGCAGGGACGGCTGCCGGGTGCCGTTGCCGTGGGCGGCCCGGGCGCCGTACGCCGGCTTCGGCTCACGCGAGGAGCCGTGGCTGCCGCAGCCCGCCGTCTGGGCCGCGTATGCCGCCGACCGTCAGGACGCGGACCCAGGTTCGATGCTCGCCCTCTACCGCCGGGCGATCGAGCTGCGGCCGACGTTCGGCGAGGGCCCGCTGACCTGGCTGCCCGCACCCGCCGGTGTGCTCGCCTTCACCCGAGCGCGGGGCGCGACCTGCGTGGTGAACCTCGCGGACGCTCCCGCCGAGCTGCCCGCCCACACCGAACTCCTGCTCGGCAGCGGCCCTTTGGACACCGAGGGGCGGCTGCCGAAGGACACCGCGGTCTGGCTGCGCGCCTGACACCGCGGCCCGCTCATCCCCGTACCCCCACCACGAAGGGATCAGCACATGCAGCAGCACACCCATCGGGCTGTCAGGCCCATGACAACTGCGGCTTCGGCGGCCATGGTCGTCGCCCTCGCCGGCGGTCTGCTCACCGCGACGGCCCCCGCCGCCCACGCGGCCGCCGGCGCCACCCTCCCCTTCACCTCGGTCGAAGCCGAGTCCGCCACCACGACCGGCGCGAGGATCGGCCCCGACTACACCCAGGGCACCCTCGCCTCCGAGGCCTCCGGACGCCAGGCCGTACGCATCACCGCTGGCCAGCGCGTCGAGTTCACGGTCCCGCGCGCCGCCAACGCCGTGAACGTCGCCTACAGCGTCCCCGACGGCCAGTCAGGCACCCTGGACGTGTACGTCAACGGCCAGAGGATCGCTAAGACCCTGGCGGTCACCTCGAAGTACTCCTACGTCGACACCGGCTGGATCCCGGGTGCCAAGACACACCACCTCTACGACAACGCACGCCTGTTGCTCGGCCAGAACGTGCAGGCGGGCGACAAGGTGGCCTTCCAGGCCACGGGCACCCAGGTGACCGTCGACGTCGCCGACTTCGAGCAGGCCGCGGCGCCGACGGGGCAGCCCGCCGGATCGGTGTCCGTCACCTCCAAGGGTGCCGACCCCAGTGGCCAGGGCGACTCGACCCAGGCCTTCCGCGAGGCCATCGCCGCCGCGCAGGGCGGGGTGGTGTGGATACCGCCGGGCCAGTACCGGCTGACCTCGTCCCTGAACGGTGTGCAGAACGTGACCCTCCAGGGCGCCGGGCACTGGCACTCGATCGTCCGCAGCTCCCGCTTCATCGACCAGTCCAGCTCCTCCGGGAAGGTCCACATCAAGGACTTCGCGGTGATCGGCGAGGTCACCGAGCGGGTCGACTCCAGCCCCGACAACTTCGTCAACGGCGCCCTGGGTCCGGGGAGTTCCGTTTCGGGCATGTGGCTCCAGCACCTCAAGGTCGGCCTCTGGCTGCTGGGCAACAACGACAACCTCGTCGTCGAGAACAACCGCTTCCTCGACATGACCGCCGACGGACTCAACCTCAACGGCAACGCCCGAGGCGTCCGCGTCCGGCACAACTTCCTGCGCAACCAGGGCGACGACGCGCTCGCCATGTGGTCCCTGTACGCGCCGGACACCAACAGCAGCTTCGAGAACAACACGATCACGCAGCCGAACCTCGCCAACGGCATCGCGATCTACGGCGGCACCGACATCACGGTCAAGGACAACCTGATCTCCGACACCAACGCGCTGGGCAGCGGCATCGCGATCTCCAACCAGAAGTTCCTGGACCCCTTCCACCCGCTGGCCGGCACGATCACCGTCGACGGCAACACGCTGGTCCGCACGGGCGCGATGAACCCCAACTGGAACCACCCCATGGGCGCCCTGCGCGTCGACTCCTACGACAGCGCCATCGAGGCGAACGTCCGGATCACCAACACGACCATCACCGACAGCCCGTACAGCGCCTTCGAGTTCGTCTCGGGCAGCGGGCGTGGCTTCGCGGCCAAGAACATCACCGTCGAGGGCGCGACCGTGCGCAACACGGGCACGGTCGTCGTCCAGGCCGAGACCCCGGGCGCCGCCACCTTCCGCAACGTCACGGCCACCGCCGTGGGCGCCGCGGGCATCTACAACTGCCCCTACCCGTCCGGCTCAGGCACCTTCACCCTCACCGACGGCGGCGGCAACTCCGGCTGGAGCAGCACCTGGTCCGACTGCTCGACCTGGCCACAGCCCGGCCAGGGCAACCCCGACCCCGACCCGGCCCGCAACCTCGCCAAGAACCGCCCGGCCTCGGCCACCGGCTCGCAGGACGTCTACACGCCCGGCAAGGCGGCCGACGGTGACGCCGGCAGCTACTGGGAGTCGGCCAACAACGCCTTCCCGCAGTCCTGGACGGTCGACCTCGGCGCCAACGAGGCGGTCCGCCGTCTGGTGCTGAAGCTGCCGCCGCAGTCGGCCTGGCAGGCCCGCACCCAGACACTGTCGGTGCAGGGCAGCACGGACGGCTCGACGTACTCGACCGTGGTCGCGGCGAAGGACTACCGCTTCGATCCGGCGACCGGCAACACGGTCACCGTCTCCCTGCCGAGCGGCACGAACCTGCGCCACCTGCGGCTGCAGGTCACCGCCAACACGGGGTGGCCCGCCGCCCAGTTCAGCGAGGTGGAGGCGTATCTGTCCTGACCGTCTCCGGCACCGCGTCCTGAGGCGTTCCGCGCTTCGCCGCCTGGATCTGCTCGTACACCTGGGTACGCAGCTCGGCGAAGCGCGGATCCACCCGCGTGTGCAACTGGTCGCGCTCGGCGGGCAGATCGACCTTCAGCTGTTCCTGGACGACGGTGGGGGACGCGGACAGGACGAGTACCCGCTCGCCCAGGTACACGGCCTCGTCGATGTCATGGGTGACGAACAGGATCGTGATGCCGCGCTCCCGCCACAGCCCCCTGACCAGGTCCTCCAGATCCGCTCGCGTCTGCGCGTCCACCGCCGCGAAGGGCTCGTCCATCAGCAGCACACGGGGCTCGTACGCCAGCGCCCGGGCGATGGCGACCCGCTGCTGCATACCGCCGGACAGCTGCCACGGATACGCATGGACGGCATCCGCCAGCCCGACCGACTCCAGCGCGTCCCGGACCAGCTCCCGCCGTCGGGATTTACTCAAGTCCTTCTGCCGCAAGGGTAGTTCGACGTTCTCGCCGACCCGCATCCAGGGGAAGAGGCTGCGCCCGTACTCCTGGAACACGAACGCCATCCCGGGCGGCGGACCCGTCACCTTCCGCTCCTCCAGGACCACCTCACCGGCCGTCGGCGTGAGCAGTCCGCCTATGCACTTCAGCAGCGTCGTCTTGCCGCAGCCCGACGGGCCGACCAGACACACCAGTTCGCCGGCGTCGACGGTGAAGGTGAGGTCGCGGACGGCCTCCACCCGCCGCCCCGACCCCTCGTAGACCTTCTGCAGGCCGGATACGGCAAGAAGCGCGTGCATGGACCGCCCTTTCACGAGGCTCACGGCGACCGCCGGGCCGAGGCGCGCAGACCGTGGTACCAGCCGAGCACCCGCCGCTCGACCAACTGGAAGACGACCGACAGCACAAAGCCGAGCAGGCCGAGCACGAGGATGCCGGTCCACATGTCCGGGATCGCGAAACCGCGCTGGAACTGCACGATCGTGAAGCCGAGCCCGTTGCTGGCGGCGAACATCTCGCTGATCACCATGAGGATGATGCCGATGGACAGGGCCTGGCGCAGGCCCGCGAAGATCTGCGGGCTCGCGGAGCGCAGGACCACCTTCCGCAGCCGCGCCATGCCTGCGATGCCGTACGACCGTGCCGTCTCCGCGAGCACCGGGTCCACCGCCCGCACACCCTCGACCGTGTTGAGCAGCACCGGCCACACGCAGCCGCTCGCGATCACCGTGACCTTCATGGTGTCGCCGATGCCCGCGAACAGCATGATGACCGGCACCAGCACCGGCGGCGGCACCGCCCGCAGGAACTCCAGGACCGGCTCGCACACCGCCCGCACCCGCGGGTAGGAGCCGATGACGGTACCGAGGGCCACGCCCACGACGGCCGCCAGCGCGTAACCGCCCGTCAGCCGCAGCACGCTGGGCAGGACGTCCGCACGCAGCCGCTGGGCCGTCCACACGTCCGGGAAAGCCTCCAGGATCGTCCGCAGGGGAGGCCAGTACACGTCCGTGCTGCCGGCCGACGCCACCCACCAGAGAGTGACCAGCACGGCCGGCAGCGCGCACACGAACACCAGCCGCAGCAGTACGCGCGTCACACCGCCACCTCCCCGCGCACCGACTGATGCCACGCCAGCGCCCGCCGCTCCACCGTCCGCGCACCCACGTTGATCAACAGTCCGAGCAGCCCGGTCACCACGATCAGCGCGTACATCTCGGGCACCGCCTGCGAGGCCTGCGCCACCCCGATGAGCTTGCCCAACCCCGGGGCTCCGATGATGAGTTCCGCGGTGATGGCGAGGATCAGCGCGACCGCCGCCGCCAGCCGCACACCGGTCATGACGTACGGCAGCGCGGTCGGCCACAGCACATGCCGGATCCGCGCCCAGGTGCCGAGGCCGTACGACCGTGCCGTCTCGTCGGCGACGGGGTCGACGTCCTGGACGCCGTACAGGACCTGGATCAGCACCTGCCAGAACGAGGCGTAGACGACGAGCAGGAGCACCGAACGCAGTTCCGTGCCGTACAGCAGCACCGCGAGGGGGATCAGGGCCACCGACGGGATCGGGCGCAGGAACTCGATCGTGGAGGCCGTCACCTCGCGCAGATACGGCACGACCGAGACGACGACGCCCACCACGACGCCCGCGCAGGACGCGATAACCAGGCCCAGCGCCCAGCCGGTGAGCGTGTCGCCGAGGGCGCTCCAGAAGGCCGAGCCGGTGACCTCGTCCGCGAGCGCCCCCGCGATACGGCTGGTCGGCGGGAAGTAGGCCTCCTTGACCAGACCGAGCCGCGGCACCGCCTCGCCCAGGGCGAGGAAGGCCGCGAGGCCGGCCGCACCGAGTGCGGCGTTGACGCCCTTCACGGCAGCAGGGCGTCCAGGTCGGGCGTCTTCTTGAACAGGCCGTCCTCCTCGCCGAGCTTCATGAGGGCCTCGATGGAGGGGCGGTTCGGCTCGGCCGGCCACTTCGGGAGGACGACCTGCTCCAGCACCGCCGCCGGGATCTTCGTGTACGTCGTGACGATCTGCCGCGCCTCGTCCGGGTGGGCCTCGGCGTACGCGAGGGACTCGGCGGTGGCCTCCTGGAACTTCTTGACCACGTCCGGGTTCTGCTGCGCGTACTGCGTCGAGGTGAAGTACATCGCGACGGTGAGCTCCGACGCGACGTCGATCAGGGGCGAGGCGATCTCGCGGCCGCCCTGGCTCCTGATGGTGGCGGTCGCCGGCTCGACGACGCACGCCGCGTCGATCTGGCCCTGGTCGAGGGCGGCGGGCATCTGGTCGAAGGCCATCTCGACGAGCTTCACCTTGTCGGGGTCGCCGCCCGCCTCGCGCACCGCCTGCCGCACCGCGGTCTCGTTGATGTTCTTGAGGGTGTTGATGGCGACCTTCTTGCCCTCCAGCTCCTTCGCCGACTTGACGGGGCTGTCCTTCTTGACCATGAGGCCGTTGAAGTCCTTGCCCCGTACCCCGGTCGACGCGATGCCGTTGGCGACGGCCTTCACGGGGACGCCGTTGGTCTGGGCGACCATCAGGGACGTCACGTTGCTGAACCCGAACTGGAACTGCCCGCTGACCACGCCGGGGACGATCGCCGCACCGCCCTGTGCGGTGGTGAACTCCAGCTTGAGGCCGTGCCTTTCGAACAGCCCTTTCTGCTGGCCGAGATACAGCGGCGCGACATCGACGATCGGGATGACTCCGAGCTTGACGGTGGTGACCCCGCCGGACGACGCGCCCGCGTCCGGCGAACCGTCGTCGGACGAGCCACAGCCCGTCGCGACGAGCAGCAGGGCGCCGGCGGTGAGACCGGCCGACAGACGACGCATGGCTCCTCCTGTACAGACAACGGTGCAGCGGTGTTCCGACAGGTTGTGCGCAAGGCGCACAGTAGTGCGCGGGAATGCCCTGCGGGAAGGTAGAAGTCTCAACGGGGACAGGGCAATTGGCGGTGCGGAGCTGGACGGAGCGGGACGGGTCGGGTCCCGCACCGAGTATGTCGCCGACAACATTGTTGACACTATTGGAGGTGGCGATGCTCCCGGCAGACCGCGCACCACACTTCGTGAAATCCTTCGAGCGCGGCCTCGCGGTCATCCGCTGCTTCGACGCCGACCACCCCGCCCGCACGCTCAGCGAGGTCGCCCACACCTGCGACCTGACCCGCGCCGCCGCCCGCCGGCTGCTGCTGACCCTCGCGGACCTCGGCTACGTCCACCAGGACGGCCGGCTCTTCCGCCTCACCCCGCGCGTGCTGGAACTCGGCTACTCCTACCTCTCCAGCTACACGCTGCCCGAGCTCGCCGAGCCGCATCTCGAGCAACTCGTCGCACGTGTACGGGAGTCGTCATCACTGTGCGTCCTGGACGGCGACGACATCGTGTACGTGGCACGGGTGCCGACCCGTCGCATCATGACGGCGTCGATCACCGTCGGGACCCGCTTCCCTGCGTACGTCACGTCCGTGGGCCGGGTGATCCTCGCCCATCTGCCCGACGAGGAGGTGGAACTCCGAATGGAGCAGGCCGAGTTGAAGCCCTTGACCGACCGCACGATCACCTCGCCGGACGCCCTGCGCGCGGAACTGTGCCGCGTGCGCCGGCAGGGCTACGCCGTCGTCGACCAGGAGCTGGAGGAGGGGCTCAGGTCGGTCGCCGCCCCGGTGCGGGACCGGGGCGGCGAGGTGGTCGCGGCCGTCAACATCGCCGTGCACGCCGGGCGCAACTCCGTCGACTCCGTGCGCAATGACCTGCTGCCGCACTTGCTGGCGACCGTCGCCGGGATCGAGGGCGATCTGCGGATCGCAAATCCCGGACGGGGCACATAGCCAGGCGGGTCACAGATCCAGGACCAGCCGCTTCCCCCGGCACCGCGACACGCAGATCATCATCGTCTCGCCGCTCTCCTGCTCCTCCGGCGTGAGCACGGAGTCCCGGTGGTCGGGAGTGCCGTCGAGGACGTCGGTCTCACAGGTGCCGCAGGTGCCCTCGGTGCAGGAGAAGAGCACCTCGATGCCGGCGGCGCGTACGGTGTCGAGCACGGACACGCCCGGCGCGACGGTGAGCGTCAGCCCACTCTGCGCCAGCTCGACGTCGAACTCGCCGTCCTCGCCGCCCGGTTGCTCCTTCGCCTGGAACCGCTCGACACGCAGCACCTCCGGCGCGCACCGCGCCTCGACGGCGTCCAGCAGGGGGCCGGGGCCGCAGCAGTAGACGAGGGTGCCGGCCGGGATGTCGTCGAGCACCGAGGCCAGGTCCAGCAGCCCGGACTCGTCCTGCGGAGCGACGGTCACCCGTTCGCCGTACGGCCTCAGCTCCTCGGCGAACGCCATGGACCGACGGGTGCGCCCGCCGTACAACAACGTCCACCCGGCGCCCGCCGCCTCGGCCGCCGCCAGCATCGGCAGGATCGGGGTGATGCCGATGCCGCCGGCGATGAAGAGGTAGCCGGGAGCGGACTCCAGCCGGAAGTGATTGCGCGGCCCCCGCACCCGTACCTTGCCGCCCTGCCCCAACTGCTCGTGCACATGGGCGGATCCGCCGCGCCCGTCCGGCTCCCGCAGCACGGCGATCCGCCAGACGGTGCGATCGGCCGGATCGCCGCACAGCGAGTACTGGCGCTCCAGCCCCGGCCCGAGCACGACGTCGATGTGGGCGCCGGGCTCCCAGGCGGGCAGCGGCTCGCCCAGCGGGTGGCGCAGGGTGAGGGCGAGGACGCCGTCGGCCGCGAACTCCCGGCGGTCTACGACCAGTTCGGCTTCGTACACGTCACTCATGAAGTGGTTCCTCGCGGCTCGTGTCCCCGGAGCTGGTGTCCCTGGAGCTGGTGCCCCTGCGGGTGGGCGAGCATCCACTCCCACATCTCCACCGGATCCTGCGCGGTGTGCTCGCGACCGCAGTGACAGGTGCCGTACAGGACGTCGGTGCCCGGCAGCCAGTCGATGCGGTAGACCTCACCGGTGGGGCCGCTCACTGGACCTTCTCCGTCTCCATCGGCTTCGCGCCCTCCTCGACCAGCCGGGCGAGGATACGGCGGGCCGCCAGGCCACCGGTGTCGATGTTGATGCTCAGCTCCTGGTAGCCGTGGCGCTCGGTGCCGAGGGTCTGCTGGAGCAGGTTGAGGGCGGTGACGTCCTGCATGACGACGGTGTGGTTGTTGCCGCGCAGGAACTCGGTGACCTCGTCGTCGTCCGTCGCCCAGTCCCGCGAGACCGCCCAGAAGTCGTACACCTTGCCGTCGCCGGACGGCGTGATGGCGTACGTGATCTCGGTGTGGAAGCCGTTCGGATCGCTGCCGTCCGCCTCGGGCAGCACGCCGACCGGCGCGATACGGCTGTGCAGCAGATACAGGCAGGGGGCGTGGTACTCGATGTCCTGCCAGCGCGTGATCCGGCCCGCTATGCCGGTCGACCTGGCGTAGAACGGCGGACACTCGGCGTCGTCCATGTGCCGGCTCACCCGGACGATCCCGGCGCCCTCGTCGACCTCCGTGGTGATCGGCGTCTCGGCGACCTCGGGGGTGCCGATGTAGCCGCCGTGGAGATAGGTCTCGTGGGAGAGGTCGAGGAGGTTGTCGACCAGCAGGCCGTAGTCGCAGTCGATCGGCTCCATGCCGCGCACGGTGACCCAGCTGGGGGAGTCGAGGTGCCTGGCCCGCGGGATGCTCTGCGGGTCGGCGAGCGCCGGGTCGCCGATCCACACCCAGATCAGCGAGTCCTGCTCGACCACCGGGTACGAGGCGACGCGTGCGGTGCGCGGCACGCGTTTCTGTCCCGGCACATACACACACGTACCGGTGGTGTCGTAGGTGAACCCGTGGTACCCGCACACGATCCGGTCCCCGTCGAGCCGGGTCGGCGCCTCGGACAGCGGGTAGCGGCGATGCACACACCGGTCGTGCAGGACGACCGGCGTCCCCTCCTCCTCGGTGCGGTAGAGCACGAGGGTCTCTCCGAGGATGGTCCGACCGAGCAGCTCCCGTCCGACCTCGTGGCTGTAGGCGGCGACGTACCACTGGTTCCTGGCGAAGGCGGTGGTGTGAGGCATGGGGTTCCCGTCCCTGTCGGCGGGGCTCCGTCGCCCCGCGTGCCGTGGTTGGCATCAGGGTCGTGACGGCTGCGACCGCCGCGCAAGGCGACTTCTGCCAGACGGAAGGGCAGGCCCTACTCAAGGCTGAGCTGACGCAGATTGGTCCTGGTGAGCTCGAGGATCTCGTCACCGCGTCCGGAGAGGACGGTGCGGGTGGCGAACAGCGTGAAGCCCTTGATCTGCTCAAGGGTGAGCTTGGGAGGCAGCGAGAGCTCCTGGCGCTCGGTGTGGACGTCGACCAGTGCGGGCCCGTCGTGTGCGAAGGCCTCCTGCAACGCGTCCTCCAACTCGTCCGCCCGCCGGACGCGGGACGCGTGCAGGCCGGCTGCGCGGGCCTGCGCGCTGAAATCAGGGTTCTCCAGGCCGGTGCCGTAGGTGACGACGCCTGCGGCCTTCATCTCCAACTCGACGAAACCCAGAGCCGAGTTGTTGAAGACGACGACCTTCACCGGGAGGTCCAGCTGCCGCAGGGTGCTCAGCTCGCCGAGCAGCATCGCCAGGCCACCGTCGCCCGAGAGCGCGATCACCTGGCGGCCGGGATGGCTTGCCTGAATGCCGATCGCGTGGGGCAGAGCGTTGGCCATGGAGCCGTGGTTGAAGGAGCCGATGAGCCGCCGCGCCCCGTTCATACGCAGGTAGCGGGCCGCCCATACGGTGGGCGTGCCGACGTCGGCGGTGAAGGCCGCGTCGCGGGCCGCCAGCCGGTCGACGGTGGCGGCGACGGACTGCGGGTGCAGCGGCGAGTCGGTGGGCTTGGCCTCGGCCAGCCGGTCCAGGCGGGAGCGCACCCGCTGGTAATGGCGGGTCATCGTCCCCAGGAAGCTGTCGTCGCCCCGACGTGCGAGGAGGGGAAGCAGCGCCTGGGCGGTGTCCTTGACGGTCCCGACCAGGGGGACCTCCACCGGCGTACGGCGGCCGATGTGCTCACCACGCACGTCGACCTGCACGACGTGTGCCTTCCGCGGGTAGAACGAGCGGTAGGGGAAGTCGGTGCCCAGCATGAGCAGTGCGTCGCAGTGCTCCATCGCCCGGTAGCCGGAGCTGTAGCCGATCAACCCGGTCAGCCCCACGTCGTAGGGGTTGTCGTACTCCAGGAACTCCTTGCCCCGCAGCGAGTGCACCATGGGCGCCTGCAGCGCCTCGGCCAGCGCCACGGCCTCGTCGTGCGCCCCTTCGCAGCCGGCCCCGGCCAGGATCGTCACCCGGTCCGCCGCGTTGAGGATCTGCGCCGCACGCGCCAGCGTGGCGTCGTCCGGCCGCATGTGGGACGACGTCTTGAGCACCGGGTGCTGAGCGGGCCCGTCGGGCGCCGGCGCCAGGAACAGCTCGCCGGGGACGACCAGCACCGCCACTCCGCTGCGTTCGAGAGCGGCCCGCACAGCCGTCCCCAGGAGCCAGGGCACCTGCTCCGGCATGCTTGCCAGTTCGCAGTACACGCTGCACTCGCGGAACAGCAGCTGCGGATGCGTTTCCTGGAAGTACTCGCTGCCGATCTGCTCCTGGGGAATCTGCGCGGCCACCGCGAGCACCGGCACCCGGCTGCGCTGCGCGTCGAACAGCCCGTTGATCAGGTGCAGGTTGCCCGGCCCGCAACTGCCGGCCGCGACCGCGAGGCGCCCCGTGACGCCTGCCTCGGCAGCGGCGGCGAAAGCCGCGGCCTCTTCGTGCCGGACATGTCCCCACGCGATGGTGCCGTCACGGCGCAGAGCGTCGGTGAAGCCGTTCAGGGAGTCGCCGGGCAGGCCGTACACCCGTCGTACGCCGGACCCCTTGAGCATGGAAACGATGAGGTCAGCAACCGTGTCGGCCATGATGTGAGGTCCTCCTGCCCCGGGCTGCGTGCGGCGGTGGGCTGAGGAGCCGGTTGAACACGCTCACCGTCACCCCCGCGTAGGCGAGGTGGGGAACGATGTCGGCAGCCCAGTCGGTCGCGGCCCAGGTCCGCGGATCGGTCACCCCCAGTACGGTCATGGGCCCGTTGGTGGCCACCAAAGCCCCCACCACGGCCACCGCGTACTGGGTGCCTCGAGCCGGACGCCAGCCGGCCGCATGCCCCAGCCCCAGCAACACGCCCATACCGGTCCCGGCAGCCAGGCCGGTCAGCGCGCCGAGAGCCGTGGTCCGGTTCTCCCGGGCCTCACCCTCGCCGGGGATGCGCAGATGAAGCTTCTGTGCCAGCTTGCGTACGGTCGTCTCGGGTGTCGAACTGGCCGGCCGGCCCCGCAGGACCATGTCGCCGTACGAGACCACGTTGAGCGCCGTGGTCCCCGCGGCCCCGGCGGCGGCCCCGTAGAGCAGTGGGCCCGTGACACACACCATGGCAGTCCTCCTCCCGCCCGTCCGGAGCCCGGCACGCCGAAATGCCCCGCAGCCCGCGGAACGCAGGGGGGACCTCCTCCCTACGTCCACCATGCGCCCCCTCCGCCTCGCACGCCACGGGACGACGAGCTCGGGCAGCGGAGGCTTCAGGGGGCGGGCTTCGGGTCGATCCACAACGCCTCGGAGACGGCGCACAGTTCGCCCCCGGCCGTGGCGAGTGCCACGCCCATGGTGTGCTTGCGTCCGGACTCCGACCGCAGCCACGCGTACGAGATGTACGGCTCACCGACGGTGACCGGCCGCAGAATCGTGCCCGTGAGCGCCGCGGTGACCGCTCCTGGGCGCAGGGTGCCGAGGAAACGGCCCGCCCAGTGTCCCGGGCAGTCCAGGGCGCCCCAGACCAGCGGGGCCGGGAGCAGGCCGTCCGGGTCGGCGAAGGCGGGGGACGGGATCCAGGCCGAGGCCACCATGCCGAGATCCGGCACCGGCGTGCCGTGCACACGCAGACCGCGGTCGGCGGTACGCAGGCCGCAGCCGAAGCAGTCGACCACACCCGACGGCGGCGCCGCCCGGAACCTCTCGGCCGCAGCGGCCGCCTCGTCCCAGGAGGGCGCGGCCGGCGCGTCGACCGGCAGCTCGGCGGGGCGCGCCGCGGCAAGGGGCCGCTCGGCCTCACCCAACTCCACGCCCCCGTCCGCCGCCTCGGCGATCCGCACGGGCACCTCGACCGGCACCGGCCCCCGGAAGTCCACCCGTACCGTCCGTGCTCCGGACTGCTCCGCCAGCACACCGGCGACGTACCCGCCGAAGGCCACCTCGGGGTAGCCGACGTACAGCTCGGGCACCACGATCGCGTCACTCGTCGTCATGATCCCCACCTCACCACACCCGAGGACCGAGATCGTGCCGAGCCGGCAGGCGCGCGGCGGTGCGCCGAGGGGCTCACCGCTCCAGCGTCCGGTGCGCCGTCTCCGGAAGGCGCAGATACACCAGCGACGAGCCCAGGCACAGTGCGGCGACGTACCAGGGGAAGAGGTCCGCGTGCCCCAGCTCCTTGAACAGGGTGCCGACGTACGGTGCCGTACCACCGAACATCGCGACCGTCAGTGAGTACGGGAACCCGATGCCCGCCGCCCGCACCCGGGGCGGAAACACCTCGGCGTTCACGGCCGCGCTGATCGACGTGAACCCCGTCAGCAGCACCATGCCCGCGCACTGCACGAGCAGCAGCACCGCGAACGAGTCGCGCAGGGCGTGCAGCAGCGGGACGGTGAGGAGGGTGAAGCCCAGGCCGAAGAAGAGGAGGAGGGGGCGGCGGCCGAAGCGGTCGGAGAGGAGGCCGCCGAGGGGCTGGAGCAGGGCGAAGAAGGCGAGCGAGATCGTGCCCGCCAGCAGCGCGTCGGACTTCTCGATGCCCGCGTTGAGTTCGGCGTACGTCGGCAGGTACGAGGTCCAGGTGTAGTAAGCAATCGTGCCGCCCGCCGTGATCCCGCAGATCAGCAGGGACTGGCGGGGGTGGCGGCGCAGCGCCTCGAACAGGGCGGGACGCGAAGCCTGTTGCTGCTCGGCGCTCCGTGTCTCCTGCGCGCCCTGCCGGATCCAGAAGCCGACCAGGCTCAGCACGGCACCGAGCACGAACGGAATCCGCCAGCCCCAGCCGTTCATCTGTCCGTCGGTCAGGGTGTCCACCAGCAGGGTCGCGATGCCGGAGGCCACGAGTTGCCCGGCCGTCGTCGACACGTACTGGAAGCTGGAGAACAGCCCGCGGCGGCCCGGTCCCGCCGACTCCACGAGGAAGGTCGTCGACGCCGCGAACTCGCCGCCCACGGACAGGCCTTGGAGGAGGCGGGCGAGGACCAGGATCACCGGAGCGAGGACGCCTGCCGTCTCGTAGGTCGGGGTCAGGCCGACCAGCAGGCTGCTGCCGCCCATCAGGAGGATGGTGACCGTCAGCGCGGCGCGCCGCCCGCGCCGGTCGGCGATCGCGCCCATCACGAGCCCGCCCACCGGCCGCATGAAGAAGCCCACCGCGAAGACCGCGAACGTCGAAAGCAGCGGAACCAGGGAGTTGTCCGCGCTCTTGGGGAAGACTTCTGCCGCGATGTAGGTGGCGAGGAACGTGTAGGCGTACCAGTCGTACCACTCCACGGCGTTGCCGACGGAGGCGGCGAGGAGCTGGCGTACGGGCCGTTTCGTCGGCGGGGAGACCGTGCGCGTCGTCTCTGTCATGATCGCGACCATCCCCGCGTCCCGGTCCCGGCACACCTCACGTACCCGCGACTTTCACACGAGCGCCACCGGACCCTTCCCTGACGTTTGGTGCTCCTGGAACACTCCTTCCGCGCGCATTCCGTCACATGCCGTCCGGTCAAATCACCCCCTATGGGAAGAGGTCCCTCACCCATGCCCGAAGTCAATCGCCGCAGATTCCTTCAAGTCGCGGGCGCGACCACGGCGTTCACTGCTCTGTCGAGCAGCATCCAGCGGGCCGCCGCCCTCCCGGCGAACCACCGAACGGGGTCGATGGAGGACGTCGAGCACATCGTCGTCCTGATGCAGGAGAACCGTTCCTTCGATCACTACTTCGGCAAGCTGCGTGGCGTCCGCGGCTTCGGCGACCCGCGCCCGGTGGCGCAGGACGGCGGCAAGTCGATCTGGCACCAGTCGAACGGCACCAAGGACATCCTGCCGTTCCACCCGGACGCCGACGACCTCGGCATGCAGTTCCTGGAGGGCCTGCCGCACGGCTGGAACGACGGTCAGCAGGCGTACAACGGCGGCAAGTACGACAAGTGGGTCCCCGCCAAGGGCACCACGACCATGGCGTACCTGAACCGTGAGGACATCCCCTTCCACTACGCCCTCGCCGACGCCTTCACCATCTGCGACGCCTACCACTGCTCGTTCATCGGCTCCACCGACCCGAACCGCTACTACATGTGGTCGGGCTACACGGGCAACGACGGCACCGGCGGCGGCCCGGTCCTCGGCAACGACGAGCTCGGCTACGGCTGGACCACCTACCCCGAGCGCCTGG
Source organism: Streptomyces sp. NPDC012935 (assembly GCF_042900345.1). Lineage (NCBI taxonomy): Bacteria > Bacillati > Actinomycetota > Actinomycetes > Kitasatosporales > Streptomycetaceae > Streptomyces > Streptomyces sp. NPDC012935. The sequence goes on along the minus strand of NZ_JBIBBC010000001.1, from coordinate 671,320 downwards.
AGCAGGCGGGCGTCTCCTGGAAGATCTACCAGGACATCGGCGACGGCCTGGACGCGGCCGGGTCCTGGGGCTGGATCGAGGACGCGTACCGCGGCAACTACGGCGACAACTCGCTGCTGTACTTCAACAAGTACCGCAACGCGGTGCCCGGCGACCCCTGGTTCGACAAGGCCCGCACCGGCACCGACGTCAAGAACGGCGACGGCTACTTCGACCAGCTGAAGGCCGACGTCAAGGCCGGCAAGCTGCCGCAGATCTCCTGGATCGCCGCCCCCGAGGCCTTCACCGAGCACTCCAACTGGCCCTCGAACTACGGCGCCTGGTACATAGCCCAGGTCCTGGACGCCCTCACCTCCAACCCGGAGGTCTGGTCGAAGACGGCCCTGTTCATCACCTTCGACGAGAACGACGGCTTCTTCGACCACGTCGTGCCGCCGCTCCCGCCGAAGGACGCCTCCAAGGGCAAGTCCACCGTCGACGTCTCGCTCGACCTCTACAAGGGCGACAGCAAGCGTCCGGCAGGCCCCTACGGCCTCGGCCCGCGCGTGCCGATGCTGGTCGTCTCGCCATGGAGCAAGGGCGGTTACGTCTGCTCCGAGACCCTCGACCACACCTCGATCCTGCAGTTCATGGAGCGCCGCTTCGGCGTCAAGGAGACCAACATCTCCCCCTGGCGCCGCGCCATCTGCGGCGACCTGACCTCGGCCTTCGACTTCTCCTGCAAGGACAGCCGCCCGGCCGCGCTGCCGGAGACGGACGAGTACGAGCCGCCGGACCGCGAGCGTCACCCGGACTACAAGCCGACGCCACCGGCCGACCCGGCCATGCCGAAGCAGGAGCGCGGTCTGCGTCGGGCCCGCCCGCTCAAGTACGCCCCTCACGTGGACGGTTCCGTCGACGCGGCGGCAGGCAAGTTCACGCTGACCTTCGCCTCCGGCGCCAAGGCCGGTGCCGCCTTCCACATCACCTCCGGCAACCGCACCGACGGCCCCTGGATGTACACCACCGAGGCCGGCAAGAGCATCGCGGACACCTGGAACTCGGCGTACTCGAACGGCTCGTACGACCTGACCGTGCACGGCCCCAACGGTTTCGTGCGCTACTTCAAGGGCTCGAACAAGACGGCCGGCCCCGAGGTCACCGCCCGCCACAAGGGCGACGACATCGAGCTGACCTTCACCAACAAGGGAACGACGAGCGTCGGTCTGAAGATCGGCAACGGGTACGGCGGGCGCCCCGCGACGGTGACGGTACGGCCCGGTGACACCGTGCGCCGCACGGTCGACCTGCAGGGGAGCCGGCGCTGGTACGACCTGACCGTCACCACCGACGCCGACCCGAGGTTCCTGCGGCGCTTCGCCGGGCACGTCGAGAACGGGCGGCCGGGCGTGAGCGACCCGGCGATCATCACGGACTAGTCCGGATCGCAGCTCTGCTCAGAGTGCTGTGAGGTGCCCCGGCTCCGGTTGCCGGGGCACCAACGCCGGTTCCGGAGCGGGCGGCTCCGGCGTCAGCGCCGGTGTCTGTGCCGCCGACCTCTCCGCCTCGAGCGCCAGCACGGCGGCGACGGGGTGGTCGTCCCCGGCGGGGGCCGGGGTGGCAGGCGCCTGGGAAGCCGGGCCGGACGTCGCCCGGCTGAGCAGCACCACACCCCAGGAGGCCAGTCCCGCCCCGGCCAGCGCGAGCAGGATGCCCGCCGCGCCGCCCTGCAGGCGTTCGCCGAGCAGGACCAGCCCGATGACCGCGGCCGCCATCGGGTTGGCCAGCGTCACCACCGCGAGCGGGGCGCCGAGGCCGCCCCGGTAGGCGGTCTGCGACAGCAGCAGCCCGCTCGCCGCAAGGGCCGCGACCAGCAACGCCACCCCGATCACCTGAAGGCTGAGCAGCGGGGCCGAGTGGTCCGTCGCGGCCACCGTCACCGTCTGCGTGAGCGCCGAGGCCACTCCGGAGGCGAAGCCGGACGCGGTCGCGTGCCGCAGTCCCGGCCGGGCGCCCGGCCGCGACAGCATGCCGATCAGCGCCACCGTCACCGCCGCGACCGCCACTGCCTCGGACGTGCTCAGCACGTCGTCGGGCGCGGGCCCGGACGCCGTGACGAGGATCGCGCCCAGCCCGGCGAGCGTCAGCGCCGTACCGCGCCATTCGACCGCGCTGACCCGCCGCCCGGCGAGGCGCGCACCCAGCGGCACCGCGGCCACGAGGGTGAGCGCGCCCAGCGGCTGCACCAGGGTCAGCGGACCGTACTTGAGGGCCACGACGTGCAGCAGCGCGCCGGAGCCATTGAGCAGCACCGAGCCCCACCAGGCGCCGGAGCCCAGCAGCCGCAGCAGCCCCGACCCCGCGGCGCGGGAGGCCAGCCGCTCCTGGGCCACGGCCGCGGCGGCGTAGGCGACGGCCGAGAACAGCGACAGGACGACGGCGAGGACGGTTGCGTTCATCGGACCGCTCCCACGAGTACGGATTCCTGGTCGCCGGCTTCCTCGCTGCGGGGCGCCGGTACGAGCGTGCCGGCTCCGCGTCCGGCCGTCGGCGCCGTGTGCTGCGGCAGATGGATCAGCGCTAGCGCGATGCCGAGCATGGCGGTCGCCACGATCGCGTCGAGCCAGTAGTGGTTGGCCGTGCCCACGATGACCAGCAGGGTCAGCAGCGGGTGCAGCAGCCACAGCCACCGCCACCGCGACCGGGTCGCCACGATCAGGCCGATCGCGACCATCAGTGCCCAGCCGAAGTGCAGCGACGGCATCGCCGCGAACTGGTTCGAGAGGTGGTCGGTCTCGGGCGAGCCGTACACGGAGGGGCCGTACACCTGCCCGGTGTCGAGCAGGCCGGCCGCGGCGAGCATGCGCGGCGGGGCGAGCGGGAACGTCAGATGCACCACCAGGGCGGCGGCGGTGACGACGGCCAGGACGCGGCGGGCCCAGACGTAGTGCCCGGGGCGCCGCAGGTAGAGCCAGATCAGGAAGGCCGCGGTGGCCGGGAAGTGGACGGTCGCGTAGTAGGTGTTCGCGACGTGTATGAGCGTGTCGCCGTGCAGCAGCAGGTTCTGCACCGAGCCCTCGCCGGGCAGGTGGACGGTTCGTTCCAGGTCCCACACGCGGTCCGCGTTGTGGAAGGCCTCGCCGGTGTGGCCCGTGGCGAGCTGCCGGCCGGACTTGTAGACGAGGAAGAGCCCTGCGACGAGCAGGAGCTCCCGGACGAGCGGAGGCCGCGCTATCGCGTCGGTCTCCGCCCGGGCAGGCTCGGTTCGGGCATTCATTCCCCCGGCCCTTTCGCTGACGGTGGGTGGTGCTGGGTGGTGCTGGGTGGTGCTGGGCGGCGCTCGGTGGTGGGTGCTCGGTGGTGCTGAGCTGAGCCGGCGAGCTCATGACTCCCCGGGCTCCGCGAACTCATCGGTACGGCGACGTACCGAAACGCCACTGTACCGATACGCCACTGTACCGATACGGGTGCGTTCCGGTACAGTGGCGTATCGATAGACGTGCGACACACTGGAGACGCAGCCTCCGTCACTCCGCGAGGCCGCCCCACCCGAGCGAGGAGAAGAGCCATGACGTCGCAGGCCGCGGACGGACCGGAGACGGTCGCCGCCTCGCGCCGCTCCAAGATCACGCCCGAGCGTGAGCGGGAGTTCTTCGACGCCGTGCTCGAACAGATCCGCGCCTGCGGTTACGACGCCGTCACCATGGAGGGCGTCGCCGCCAGCACGCGGTGCAGCAAGTCCACGCTCTACCGGCAGTGGGGGACCAAGCCCCAGTTCGTGGCGGCGGCCCTGCGTTCCAGCAGGCTCACGCGCTTCGACGGCATCGACACCGGCACGCTCGCCGACGACCTGCGCGAGGCCGCGCGGGCCGCGGGGGCGTGGTCGGCCAAGGACACACGGCTGTTCCAGGCGCTCGGGCACGCCGTGATGGAGGACCCGGAACTCAAATGCGCGCTGCGTGAGGCGCTCATCGACCCCGAGATCGAGGCCCTGAGGCAGATCCTCAGACGCGGGGTCCAGCGCGGCGAGGTCGCCGACGGCCATCCGGCGCTGGAGTACGTCCCCGCCCAGATCTTCGGCGTGCTGCGGGCGCGTCCCGTGCTGGAGGGCGAGGACGCCGACCCGGACTACCTCGTCCGTTTCGTGGAGGCCGCCGTGCTGCCGGCACTGGGCCTCACCTGAGACTCAGGCCGCCGTCCACGGGGTGACTGGACGGTGACCTGTTCGCGCCGCACCGTGGGGACGGGGGCGGCGCGCACCCCCCGGCCGGGTGGGGTTCCCCTTGAGCGGAGGGGCGCTCCACCCGGCCGCATCATGTGCGCGGCACGGGGCTGGGACACGGGGGTGCGGTCGGGGTGTGTCAGACGTCCTGGCCGTTGCCGCCGCCGGTGGACACCTTGATGCCCTTGGTGATGTCGTCGATCAGCGACTGCTTCTCACCGACGTCGACACCGAAGCGGACCACGACCATCTGCTCGGCCCGCACTGGCGAGGGGAACGCGAGGGACTCGACATAGCCGTCGGCACCCTTGCTCGTGATCGCCTTCCAGCGGACCAGATAGCCCTTCTGCCCGGCCACGGTCACCGCCTTGGAGGCCAGCACCTCGTGCGAGGTGATCTCTCCGTAGCCCTCGCCGTAGGACTCCTTGGCGTTCTCCTCGATGTCCGCCTTGGCGACCTCCTCGGCCGTGTCGCCCTTGGTGCCGAGCGCGAGCGCGGGAGCGGAGTACGCGCCTCCCTTCTGGCAGCTCTGGGAGGTGTCGGCGGGGCACTTGTACGTCTCGTCCGAGGCCACGTGCGCGCCCCAGCCGATCTCCTGCCCGTACCAGCCGTCCGGGATCGGGATGCTGATCCCGCTCACGGCGTCGGTCACCGAACCGCTGTCCACCTTCGGCGCCTCGGACTCCTCGGGTGCGGGAGACTCCCCGCCCGAACCACCGTCGCCGCCCCCCGAACCACCGTCGCCGCCCCCCGAACCGCCGTTGCCGCCGCCGGAGTCGCCGAAGGGACCGCCCTGACCGCCACCGGGCCCGCCCTGGCCACCCTGCCCGCCGGGCCCCTGCTGCGGGGAGTTGGCGCTGCTGCCCCCCGAGCCACCGTCGGCGGTCAGCGCGTACACGCCGACCCCGATGCTCGCGAGGACCACGGCGGCCACTCCCACGGCTATGCCGGTGCGCAGACGGCGCCGCCCGCCCGACTGCAACTGGCCGGGATATCCGGGGTGTACCGGATATGTCGGATGAGCGCCCTCGGCCGACAACTGCTCCGGAGGACCCCATGCGTCGGTCGACCCCGCGGGCCGGACCTGGTCCGTCCATGCCTTGCCGTCCCACCAGCGCTCGGTGGGCGGACCGTCACTTTGCCGGCCGGGGTCGGGGTACCAGCCGGGAGGAGTCACCTGCGTCATGAGCCCACCGTATGAGGTGTCGGTGAAAGCCGGATGAGAGGATCCGGCCCCGGCATGCTCGGATTTCGGCCCGAATCACTCCAGGACCAGCCGTACCGGACGCTCCTTCGCGGGCGGCGGAAGCCGCAGCCCGTCCCGGCCCGGGGTGATCGAACCGAGCACGCGCGCATGCCGGGCGCCGGTGGCGGACGGCACGGTGCCGGGCAGTCCGTGCGCGGTCAGGAATCCCAGCACGGCGAAGGCGTACGCCTCCTTCGCGGCCGACGGCAGCCCCAACTCGTCGGACGTGCGCAGCGCCACCCCGGCGAGCCGCTGCCCGAGCATCCTCATCAGTACGGGGTTGCGTGTGCCGCCGCCCGAGGCGATCACCTCCGTCGCGCCCATCGCACGCACGGCGTCGGCGACCGTCCGTGCCGTGAGCATGGTCAGCGTGGCGACGACGTCCTCGGCGGGCAGCGTTCCGAATCCGGCCAGTGCGTCCCGCAGATGGCCGAGGTGGAAGAGTTCCTTGCCCGTCGTCTTGGGCGCGGGCAGCGCGTAGTACGGCTCCTCCAGCAGCCGCAGCAGCAGCGGCTCATGGACGCTGCCGCGACCGGCCAGCGCCCCGTCCACGTCGTAGGCCAGCCGTCCGCCGCTGAACCCCCTCGCCGCGGCGTCGATCAGCGCGCAGCCCGGCCCGGTGTCGAAGGCGGTGCCGTCCGGAGCGGTGAGGTTGGCGATCCCGCCGACATTGAGGGCGACGGGCGTGCCGGGCCGGCCCCGCAGCCACAGCAGGTCGACCAGGCTGACCAGCGGTGCGCCCTGTCCTCCGGCCGCGATGTCGCGTGGCCGGAAGTCGGCGACCACGGGCAACCCTGTCGCCTCGGCGATCCATGCGGGCTGCCCGAGCTGCAGCGTGCCGTGCACCTGTCCGTCCTCGGCCCAGTGGTAGACGGTCTGCCCGTGCGAGGCGACCAACTCGGCCCGCCCGCCGCACAGTTCACGATCCGCCCGCACCGCCGCCGCGGCGAAGGCCTGCCCGATCCGCGTGTCCAGCCGGCACACCTCCGCCATCGAGGCCACCCCCGGAGGCAACGCGTCCGCGAGGACCTCCCGCAACGCCTCGTCGTAGCCCTCGCTCACCATCCCCAGCGTCTTGAGGACGAGGCTGTCGCCGATGAGGTCCAGGTCGGCGGCCGCGGCGTCGATGGCGTCGTGGGAGGTGCCCGACATGAGGCCGATCACTCGCATTGGCTCAGCCCGCCTTTCGTTTCGGCTTCGACGTCCTGGCCGGCGCGGCGACTTTCACCGGTCTCGCGCAGTCGCGGCCAGCCCGGACAGCCACCGCTTTGCGTGGCCTGGCGCGAGGCGTCGTCATGGGCCTCGCTCACCAGCCCCGGCGTCTTGAGGGCGAGGCTGTCGCCAGCCGAGCGCCCGCATTTCTCAGCCTGCCTTTCCTCTCGGTTCCCCGACCGGGCCTCCCCGCTTCCGGGCCCGGGCCTTCGGCGCCGCAGTCAGTGCGAGGACACTCACCGCGCAGGTCGCGGCAGCGTAGTACGCCGGGATGTCCACGTTGCCCGTTCGTTCGATCGTCTCCGTGATGATGAGCCCGGCGCAGCCCGAGAACACCGCATTGGACAGGGCGTAGGCGAGTCCCAGCCCCGTGTAGCGCACATTGGTCGGGAACAGCTCCGCGAGCATCGCCGGGCCCGGCCCCGCCATCAGGCCCACCACGGCACCCGCGCCGCATACCGCCGCACCCTTCACGGTGAGGGAAACGCCCGGGTCCTGGAGAAGGTTGAGCAGCGGCACCGCGAGGACCACCACGAGCACCGCTCCCGTCAGCATCACCGGCCGCCGCCCGTACCGGTCGCTGAGCCGGCCCGCCGGCACGATCGTCGCCGCGAAACCGAGGTTGGCCAGCACCGTGGCGATCAGCGCCTGCTGGAAGGTCGCGTCCAGCGTGGACTGCAGGTACGACGGCAGGACGACCAGGAAGGTGTACCCGGCCGCCGCCCACCCCATGATCCGCCCGGCGCCCAGCGCGATCGCCCCCGCCACCTCGCGCCCCGGTGGCCGCTCTGCCTCCCGCTCCTCCCGGAACGCAGGCGTCTCGTCCAGCCGCAGCCGCAGCCACAGGGCCCCCAGCCCCAGCGGCAACGTCAGCAGGAACGGCAACCTCCAGCCCCAGTCGCCCAGTTGGCCCTCGGTCAGCACGGTGGCCAGCAGCGCCGCCGCCCCCGCGCCGCCCAACAGCCCCAGCGCCACCGTGAACGACTGCCACGAACCGTAAAGGCCGCGCCGCCCGGGTGGCGCGAACTCGGTCATCACCGACACCGCGCCCCCGAACTCCCCGCCCGCGGAGAGCCCTTGCACCACCCTCAGCAACGTCAGCAGCCACGGGGCGAGGGCGCCGACCGTGTCGTACGTGGGAAGCGCGCCGATCAGCGTCGTCGCCCCGGTCATCAGCGTGATCACCAGGATCAGCACCGGACGCCGCCCGATCCGGTCCCCGAGCCGCCCGAACAGGGCCGCTCCGACCGGCCGGAAGAAGAACGCCAGCGCGAACGACGCGTACGTCCGCACCAGCGCCTCGACCTCACTGCCGCCCTCCGGAGTGAAGAAGCGCGCCGCGATGATCGTCGCGAAGTAGCCGTAGACCCCGAACTCGTACCACTCGATGAAGTTGCCCACCGAACCCGCGACCAGGGCCCTGCGGGATCGGACCGTGCCGCGGCCGGAGGAAGTCAGCGTCATGCCCGCCCCTTCGAACGTCGCTTGTGTGGCGCAATTTTGACTGTCAGTCAGTTTTGCCCGGGCAGGTCCCGGGCCCCTCGCGTCGCCCGCGCGCACCAGCCGTCACCCTTCACGGCAACAGCTGCCCGGACCCGCCTCCACTCAGGCAACCCGACGGCTACGCTCGAGGTCTGTACGTCGTTCGGGCGACTTGGGGAGGGAGCGGGATGACGGAGGTACGGCCCACACAGGCCGCCTCGGCCTCCCTGTGGGAGCGCGACGAGGAACTCGCCGCCGTCGAGGCGGCGCTCGACAGCCTTTGCATGGAGATGTCCTCCTCGGGCAGCCTCCTGGTGCTCCGGGGCGAGGCGGGACTCGGCAAGACCGCGCTGCTGGCCGAAACCCGCCGTATCGCCGAGGCCCGCGGCTGCACGGTGTGGTCCGCCCGCGGCAGCGAGACCCTGAGCTCGGTCCCCTTCAACGTCGTGCGGCAGCTGATGCAGCCCGCCCTGCTGTCGCTGATGCCGGAGGAGGCACGCGAGTACCTCGGCGACTGGTACGACATCGCCGGACCCGCCCTCGGCATCACGGACCCCGGCGAGCGGCAGGCCGACCCGCAGGGCGTGTGCGACGGCCTGGTCGCCGCCGTACGCCGGCTGGCCCGCCGCGACTGGCCGCTGGTGCTGCTGATCGACGACGCCCACTGGGCCGACCAGGAGACCCTGCGCTGGCTCGCCGCCTTCGCCGAACGCCTCGGCGAACAGAACGTCCTGGTCGTGGTGGCCCGCCGCCCCGGTGAGGTCAGCGGCGACAGCGCCCGCCACCTCGACGCGGTCGCCGCCGCGGGCAGCTCCGTCGCCACCCTGAGCGCTCTCACCCCGGACGCGACCGCCGGCCTCACCCGCGCCACCCTCGGCCCGCACGCCGACGCCCCGTTCTGCCGCGAGGTCTGGGCGGTCACCGGCGGCAACCCGTACGAGACCGTCGAACTCCTCGCCAAGGTGCAGGACAGCGAGTTCGAGCCGACCGAGTCCGCGGCCGCCGAGCTGCGCGCCCTGAACCGCGCCGCACGCGGCGGCGGCCTCGTCGCCCGCCTGGAGACCCTCGGCATCGAAGCCACCCGTTTCGCCTGGGCGGCCGCCATCCTCGGCACCGGCATCTCCGTCGAGCTGGTGGCCGAGCTCGCCACCATGAGCCTCGACGACGCGGTGCGCTGCGCCGACCTCCTGCGCACCGCGCGCATCCTCACCGAGCCCGACCCGGCGGGTGCCCAACCGGACGACGGCGAGCTGGAGTTCGTCCACCCCCTGATCGCCACCGCCGTCTACAACTCGATTCCCGACGCCCTGCGCACCGCGATGCACGGCATCGCCGCCCGCGTCGTCACCGACAACGGACGCGGCCCCGCGGTCGCCGCCCGCCACCTCCTCGAGGTCCACCCGGACAGCGACGAGGAACTCGTCGAGCAACTGCGCGAGGCCGCCCGCGAACATCTCGCCGTCGGCGCCCCCGACGCGGCCCGCCGCTGCCTGGAGCGGGCCCTGCTGGAACCGCCCCTGCCCGAGGTCCACGCGCGCGTGCTGCACGAACTGGGCGGCGCGACCCTCCTCACCGCGCCCGCCACCACCATCGACCACCTCCAGACCGCCCTGGCCATGCCCGGCCTGGACGGCGACGAACGCGTCGACGCCGTCTACCGCCTCTCCCAGGCACTGCTCCACAACGACCAGCTGGAGGAGGCCGTCCGCACCGTCGAGGCGGAAGCCGCCCGGCACCGAGCCGGTCCCGCCAGGCTGCGGCTGCAGGCGGTGCAGTTCATGTGGGAGGGCATCCACGCGGGCGAGGAGACCTCCCCGGGGCGCTCCACACGCCTCGCCGAACTCGCCGGCACCTGCACCGGCCGCGACAACTCCGAGCGCGCCCTGCTCATCCTGCGCGGCTTCGACGCCATGGCCCGCGGCGAGAGCGCGGAGGAGGTCGCCGAACTGTGCGACCGCGCCCTCGTCAACGGCCGCCTCGCCCCCGGACTCGGCTGGACCGACCCGGAGTGGGGCATCGAGCTGCTGATGATGCTGGCCAACTCCTATGCCTTCACCGACCGGCTCGACCGGGCGGAGTCCCTCTACAACGAGGCCCTGCGCGCGTACGAGTCCGCTGGCTGGAGCGGCGGCCACCTCGCCCTGGCCCACGCGTACGTCGGCGTCGGACACCGCAGGCGAGGCCGCCTCCGCGAGGCCGAGGCGTCCCTGCGCAGGTCGCTCGCGCTCGCCGAGCGCGTCGGCCGTCGACTGCCCCTGCACTGGTCCGCGACCTGCAACCTCGTCGACACCCTGCTCGCCCGCGGCCACGTCCAGGAGGCCTGGGAGCTCGCCGAGCAGCACGGCTTCGCCCCGCCGTACCCGACCACCATCGTGCTGCCGGACCCGCGCTCGGTCCGCGGCCGTCTGCTGCTCGCCGTCGGCCGCACCAAGGAGGGCATCAACGAACTGGAGGCCGCAGAGAAGGCGGCTGCGGTGCGTGGGCACAACAACCCGGTCCTGGTCCCCTGGGCCGTCGACCTGGCCCGCGCCCTGGCCAACGAGGACCCGGAGCGCGCCGCCCGGCTGGCCACCGACGTCCGCCGGCACGCCGAGCGCCTCGGCACCGACACCGCCATCGGCGAGGCCCTGCGCTGCGCGTCCGCCCTGGAGACCGGCCAGCGCGCGGTACGCCTCGCCGAACAGGCCGTGACCTATCTGGAGGCCTCGCCCTGCCAGTACGAACACGCCGCCGCCCGGGTCGAGTTCGGCATCGCCGCGCGCTCGTCGGCGGAGCTTCGGCGCGGGCTGACGCTGGCGCGGTCGTGCGGCGCGGACGGACTGGTGCTGCAGGCCGAGGCGGCGCTGGCCGCGGGAGTGGTGTGAGGCGGCTCAGAGGCTCAGCAACTGGTCCGTGACGGCTGCCAGCCGCTTGCGGACATCGGGGTCGTACGCCCGCTCGTGCGCCCGCGCCCGGGACGTTCCGTCGAAGTAGCCGCCCGTGCCCAGGTCCCGGGTGGCGAGGGCCAGGACGCCCGGGGCACCGTCGGCGACCGTGTGCCGGGGCGTGAAGCCGCCGTCGCGGACCATCGCCGTGTCCATGTGGGTCGCCGGGTGCAGCACGTTGACCGAGACACCCGTGCCGGCGAGTTCCTCGGCGAGGGTGAACGTATGGGCCGCGAGGGCGAACTTGCTGCGGCAGTACGCCGAGAGTCCGTCGTAGCCGCGGGTCAGCTCGGGGTCGTCGAAGTCGACGGGTTCCTGACCGGCCGAGCCGACGTTCACGATCCGCGCGGGCACGTTGGCGAGCAGTACGGGGAGCAGGGCGCGGGTCAGTGCGACCGGCGCCAAGTAGTTGACCGCGAGGCGCAGTTCGTGCCCGTCCGCGCCGGTTTCCCGTTCGGACCTGCGCGGCCCGGCGCCCACCGCCGCGTTGTTGATCAGTACGTCGAGCTCGGGATGGGCCCCGGCGACATGGGCCGCCAGCTCCCGCACCTGCCCGAGCGAGGCCAGATCCGCGACGAACCCCTCGGCCTCGCCGTCGGCCCGCAGCTCCTCGACGAGACGCTCCGTGCGGTCCGCATCCCGCCCGTGTGCCAGGACACGGTGCCCGGAGCGGACCAGCTCGACGGCGACGTGGCGGCCGAGGCCCGAGGTGGCGCCCGTGATCAGAATCGTGGACATGCCTCCACCGTAGGCACGCGGGGAAGGCATGTGCGAGCTGCCGCTGGAGGTACGACCGCCAGGGTCACTCCGCTCTCACTCCGCTGTACCGGCGTCCGGCTCCGCCTCCTCGGCCAGCACCCGCTGGGCCGCCGCGAACGCCGAGTTCGCCGCCGGAACCCCGCAGTACACGGCCGTCTGCAGCAGTACGGCCCCGATCTCGTCCGGCGTCAGCCCGTTGCGCCGGGCTGCCCGGACGTGCATGGCCAGCTCGTCGTAGTGGCCGTGCGCCACCAGCGCCGTGAGGGTGATCATGCTGCGCTCGCGGCGGCTGAGCGTCGGATCGGTCCAGATCTCGCCCCAGGCGTAGCGTGAGATGAAGTCCTGGAAGCGGGCGGTGAACGGCGTCTGCCGGGCCTGCGCGCGGTCGACGTGCACGTCGCCGAGCACCTCCCGCCGTACCTCCATGCCCCGCCTGGCACCGCCGCCGAAATGCGCCCGCAGTGCTGTCAGCACCGCCTCGGGGCACTGCGCCGGCGCCAGATGCGAGGCTCCCGGGAGCTCCACGAGCGTGGCACCGGGCACGGTGTCCGCGATCTCCCGCAGATGGGCCGGCGGGGTCGCCGGGTCCTCGCGCCCGGCGATCAGCAAGGTGGGGGAGGAGATCTCGGACAGCCGGTCCCGCAGGTCGAAGGCGGCGAGCGCATCACAGCAGGCGGCGTACGCGCCCGGGTCGGCGTCGCGGTGGTCCTGCACCAGCTCCGGCACCGTGAACCCGGGCGTGAACCAGCGGTCGTTCGCACCTTCGGCGAGTCCCGCAAGTCCTTCGCGCCGCACCAGCGCGGCCCGCTCCTGCCACGGCTTGGAGCCGTTGAAGTGCGCCGACGAGCAGATCACGGCCAGTGAGGAGACCCGTTCGGGATGGTGCACGGCCAGGTGCAGCCCCACCGCTGCGCCCAGCGAAACTCCCGCGTACGCGAACCGCTCGATGCCGAGCGAGTCGGCGAGCGCGAGCACCAGGCCGGCGAGGTCACCGACGGTCGCACCCGGGCCGATGAGGCCGGCCGCCGAACCTCCGTGCCCCGGCAGATCCCAGCGGACGACCCGATGGGTGATCGACAGCTCGGGGGCGACCTTGTCCCACAGGGCGTACGAGGTGCCGAGCGAGGGCCCCAGCAGCAGCGGGGGAGCGGAAGTGGCCCCTTCGGCACGGTGGTTGAGGAGTTTCTCGGTCAACGTCGCTCCAGGGCGCGGTCAGTGAGGGCTCCGGCGGAGCCGGTGTAGTGGGTGGGGTCGAGGTCGACGTCCGCCAGCTCCGGCGCCTCACCGAGCGGGCGGCCCTCGGATGCGAGCCGGGTGAGGAGTTCTTTGGCGCGGGCCCGTCCCAGGACGGGGGCCAGCTCGGCTGACAGCCGCTCCGAGACGATCAACCCGTGGGTGAGATCCAGGTGTTCGCGCATGGCATCGGCTGCGACCCGCAGCCCCCCGGTCAGTTCGACGGCATCCCGGGCGGCCCCGCCGACCAGCCGCAGCAGGTCCCTGAGCGGCTCCCACTCGGCGTGCCAGGCCCCTGCGGGCCGCTCGTCCTCGGCCGCCAGCGAGCCGTACAGCGTGGCCGCGAGCTGAGGCGCCCGCCGCGCGGCGGACGCGATCAGGGTGGACCGTACGGGATTGGACTTGTGCGGCATGGCGGACGAGCCCCCGCCGCTGCCCTCCGACACCTCCGCGATCTCGGTGCGGGAGAGGGTGAGGACGTCCGCCGCGAGCTTGCCGAGCGCCCCCGCCGTGAAGGCGAGGCACCCGGCGAGATCGGCGATGGGCGTGCGCAGGGCGTGCCAGGGCAGCTCGGGCGCCCGCAGGCCGAGTTCGCGGGCGTAAGCCGCCGGCAGCGCGGTGGGATCGTTCACGCCGTACGCCCCGAAGGCCGCCAGCGTCCCGGCGGCACCGCCGAGTTGGGCGGGCAGCGAGTCCCGTACGGCTGTCACCCGGTCGCGGGCGTCCAGCACCAGAGACCGCCATCCGGCCGCCTTGAGCCCGAAGGTCGTGGGTACCGCGTGCTGCGTGAGCGTCCTCCCGGGCATCGCCGTGTCGCGGTGCCCGGCGGCCAGCCGGGCCAGGGCCTGCTGGGTGCGGTCGAGGTCGGCCAGCAGCAGGTCCAGCGTGCGGGCCGCGACCAGCATCGTCGCCGTGTCCAGGATGTCCTGGCTGGTGGCACCCCGGTGGACGTAGGGGCCGTACTCCTCGCCGACCGCCTTCATCAGGTCGGCGACCAGCGGGATGACCGGGTTGCCGCCTCCGCGCGCCCGCTCGGTGAGGGACCGTACGTCGAAGCGGGCCGCCTCGGCCGCCTCCGTGACCGCCCCCGCCGCCTCGGCAGGGACCGCGCCCAGGGCGGCCTGGGCCCGCGTCAGCGCGGCCTCGGCGTCCAACAGCGCCTGGAGATAGGCGCTGTCACCGGTCGCGGAGGCGGCGGGGGAGCCTGTCCACCCGGGGGCGAGCAGGCCGGTGTCGGCATCGGGAGAAGTCACTGGTACTCCAGGAAGACCGTCTCGCCTTCGCCCTGAAGGCGGATGTCGAAACGGTATGTCCCATCCCGCTGCTCCCGCGCGATCAGCGTGTCGCGCCGCTCGGCCGGTACCCGGGAGAGCAACGGGTCCGTGGCGAGAGCGGCCTCGTCGCCCGGCAGATAGATCCGGGTGTACAGGTGCACCAGCAGGCCGCGTGCGAAGACGCAGACGCTGAGGTACGGCGCGCTCCGCCCGCGCGCGCCGGGCCGCAACGTCCGTGCGGTCCAGTGCCCGTTGGCGTCGGTCTGGATGCGGCCCCAGCCGGTGAACTCCACGCCGTTGCGGCCCAGATAGCCGCCGCTCGCCGGGTCGCGCCGGATCGAACCGTCGACCTGCGGGACGTCGCCGTCCGGGTCGGCGCCCCACAGTTCCAGGAACGCGTCCGGCAGCGGAGTGCCCTCGCCGTCGCTGATGTAACCCTGCAGGGCGATCGTGTCCGGGTGGCCGACGGGGGCGATGTCGCCGCCGCCGGGGAAGGGCAGCGCGTGGCCGTAGAACGGGCCGACGGTGTGCGACGGGGTCGGGAGCACGGTCTCCGGGCGCCTCGTGTCGATCTTCGTCATGGCAGGTCAGCGTCCCTCTTCGATCCAGGTGGCGTTCGGTCCGTCGAGGACGATGTCCCAGTGGTAGCCCATCGAGAACTCCGGCACCGACAGGCCGTGGTCGTAGGTGGCGACCAGCCGCTGGCGGGCCGCGTCGTCCGTCACCGACTGGATGATGGGGTCGTACGGGAACAGCGGGTCGCTCGGGAAGTACATCTGCGTCACCAGCCGCTGGGTGAACGCCGTGCCGAACAGCGAGAAGTGGATGTGGGCCGGCCGCCAGGCGTTGACGTGCTGGCGCCACGGGTACGGGCCGGGCTGGACGGTGGTGAAGCGGTAGAAGCCGCTGTCGTCGGTCAGGGTGCGGCCGACGCCCGTGAAGTTCGGGTCCAGCGGGGCGTCGTGCTGCTCACGCTGGTGGGCGTAGCGGCCGGCCGAGTTGGCCTGCCAGATCTCGATGAGCTGGCCGCGGATCGGACGGCCGTCGCGGTCGAGGAGCCGGCCCTCGACGGTGATGCGCTCGCCGATCGGCTCACCCGTGTGCTGCCGGGTCAGGTCGTTGTCGATCTCGGTGATGTCCCGCTCGCCGAATGCGGGGGAGTGCAGCTCCACCAGCTCCGGGTCCTTGCTGACGTCGATCGTGACCGGCGGCTGTTTGGGGTGGCGCAGGACGGAGGAGCGGTAGGGGGTGTAGTCGCGGCGCGGGTGGTGCTCGACGGGGGCTCCGTCGGCGATCCGCTTCTCGTACGCGGCGTGCTCGGCCGCGATCTCCCGGTCGATGTCGTGCTGGGTGAGAGTCATGGGGATCCTGCGTTTCGTCAACGTTCGAGGACTAGGGCGAGGCCTTGGCCCACGCCGATGCAGAGGGTGGCGACGCCGACTCCGCCGCCCTTGCGGGCGAGCTGGTGGGCGACGGTGCCGGCGAGGCGGGCGCCGGACGCGCCGAGCGGGTGGCCGAGGGCGATGGCGCCGCCCTGGGGGTTGAGGATCGCCGGGTCGAACTCGGGCCACTCGGCGACGCAGCCCAGCACCTGGGCGGCGAAGGCCTCGTTCAGCTCCAGCACGGACAGGTCGCCGAATCCCCTGCCCGCCTTGGCCAGGGCCCGGTTGACGGCCTCGACGGGGGCGAGCCCGAAGTAGTCCGGGTCGAGGGCGTTGACGCCGGTCGCGCAGATCCGGGCGAGCGGCTCACGGCCGGTGGCCCGCAGGCCGTCCCCGTCGACGAGGAGCAGCGCGGCGGCGCCGTCGTTCAGCGGGGAGGCGTTGCCTGCGGTGACGGTTCCGTCGGAGGTACGGAAAGACGGCTTGAGCTTGGCCATCGCCGCCACGGACGCATCCGGCCGTACGCATTCGTCGGCACCGAAGACGACCGGGTCGCCCTTGCGCTGCGGGATGCTCACCGGCGCGAGTTCGGCGTCGTAGCGGCCCTCGGCCTGCGCCCGGGCCGCCTTTTGGTGGCTGTGCAGGGCGTACTCGTCCTGCTGCTCCCGGCTGATCTTGTGCTTCTCGGCGATGAGCTCGGCCGACTCGCCCAGCGGGATCGTCCACTGCGGTGCCATCCGCGGGTTGACCATGCGCCAGCCCAGGGTGGTGGAGAACAGCTCGGTGTGGGCGGCCGGGAAGGGCTTGTCGGACTTGGGCAGCACGTACGGCGCCCGGGTCATCGACTCCACACCGCCGGCCACGACGATCGAGGCGTCCCCTGCGGCGACGGCGCGGGCTGCCTGGATGACCGCTTCGAGGCCCGATGCGCACAGCCGGTTGACCGTCACGCCGGGCACGGAGGTGGGCAGGCCGGCCAGGAGCGCGGCCATGCGGCCGACGTTGCGGTTCTCCTCTCCGGCGCCGTTGGCGTTGCCGAAGTACACGTCCTCGATCCGGGACGGGTCCAAGTCGGGTGTACGGCCCATGAGTTCACGGATGGCGTGGGCGGCCAGGTCGTCCGGGCGGACGGAGGCGAGGGCACCGTTGTAGCGGCCGATCGGGGTGCGGACCGCGTCGACGAGGTAGACGGTGTTCACAGCAGACTCTCCGAGACGGTGAGTTTCGCGTCGGTGGCGGCGCTGATCTCGTCGACGGTCACACCCGGCGCGGTCTCCACGAGGAGCAGACCGTCCGGTGTCACGTCGAGCACGCCGAGGTCGGTGATGATCCGGTTCACACAGGCCTTGCCCGTGAGCGGCAGTGCGCACTCGGCGAGGATCTTGGGGCTGCCGTCCTTGGCGGTGTGGGTCATCACCACGATGACCGTGCGGGCCCCGTGCACGAGGTCCATCGCACCGCCGATCCCGGTGATCATCTTGCCCGGGATCGCCCAGTTCGCCAGGTCACCGGTGGCGGAGACCTGCATGGCGCCGAGCACGGCGACATCTATGTGCCCGCCGCGGATCATCGAGAACGACAGCGCCGAGTCGAAGAAGGAGGCGCCCGGCAGGACCGTGACGGTCTCCTTGCCGGCGTTGATCAGGTCCGGGTCGACCTGCTCCTCGGTCGGGTAGGGGCCGGTGCCCAGGATGCCGTTCTCGGACTCGAGGATCACCTCGACGCCGGGCGGCAGATAGTTCGGGATCAGGGTCGGCAGGCCGATGCCGAGGTTGACGTACTGGCCGTCCCGAAGCTCGCGAGCGGCCCGGGCGGCCATCTCTTCGCGGGTCCACGCCATGGCTAGCTCACCGTCCCGTGTGCCAGGGGCGCGGAAACCGTGCGCCGTTCGATCTGCTTGTCGGCCGCCTGCTCCGGCGTGAGCGCCACGACCCGCTGTACGAAGATGCCCGGCAGATGCACCGCGTCCGGATCGATCTCGCCCGGCTCCACGAGTTCCTCCACCTCGGCGATCGTCACCCGCCCGGCCATCGCGGCCAGCGGGTTGAAGTTCCGGGAGGACCTGTTGAACACCAGGTTCCCGTGCCGGTCGCCCTTCCACGCCCGCACCAGCGCGAAGTCGGTGCGGATTCCGCGCTCCAGCACGTACTCGGTGCCGTCGAACTCCCGCACCTCCTTCGGCGGCGAGGCGAGCGCGACCCCTCCGGAGCCGTCGTAGCGCCACGGCAACCCGCCGTCGGCGACCTGCGTGCCCACCCCGGCGGGCGTGTAGAACGCGGGGATCCCGGCCCCGCCGGCCCGCAGCCGCTCGGCCAGCGTGCCCTGCGGGATCATCTCGACCTCCAGCTCACCGCCCAGGTACTGGCGGGCGAACTCCTTGTTCGCGCCGATGTACGAGCCGGTCACCCGGGCGATCCGGCCCGCCGACAGCAGCACCGCGAGACCCGACTCCATCGCCCCGCAGTTGTTCGAGACCACCGACAGGCCGCCCACCCCGCGCTCGTACAGCGCCTGGATCAGTACGTTCGGCACACCGCTCAGCCCGAAGCCACCCACCGCGAGCGACGCGCCGTCACCCACATCGGCCACTGCCCCCAGGGCCGTGGCGACCACCTTGTCCATCCGAGAAGCCCCATCTCTTCCGAGCGCTCAGCACCGGAGTTAGTCAGCGCACTGAGTATTTCTGCGAGGTTGCCTCTCACGCTGCCACCGGAGGGGGAAGCCGTCAAGAGCTCGACAAACGCGAACGTCATGAGGCTTGCGGCCCGAGGACAGTCCAGTGCAGGTCCGGTATTGTTCAGTGCACCGACGATTACGACCAGGGGAGCACGCATGGCCGCCGTGGACCTCACCACCCACCCCGGGCACCTGGCCCGGCGGCTCCAGCAGGCGCACTACCTGCTCTGGAACACCATGGTCTCCGAGGAGATCACCTCGCCCCAGTTCGCCGTCCTCAACACGCTCGTCGCCGAGCCGGGCCTCGACCAGCGGACGGTGGGGGAGCGGGTCGGGCTCGACCGGTCCACGATCGCCGAGGTGATCAGCCGGCTCGGCCGCCGCGGGCTGCTCGACAAGGTCCGCGACCCCCAGGACGGCCGGCGCTTCCTGCTGCGCCTCACCGACGAGGGGCTGCGCACGCACAAGAAGCTGACCGTGCGCACGGCCCGGATGAACCAGGTTTTCCTGGCCCCGCTCTCCGCCGACGAGCAGGCACTCTTCTTCGACCTGATCCGGCGCGTCGCGGACGCGGCCGAGGGGCTCCGCAACCCGGCGGAACCCCTCGTCGCACACCCCTGATCCCGCACCTCTGTGCCCTCGGACGCTCAGGGCGCCTTCGCGAACACCACCCACACCTGGCCGTCCCGGAAGGTCATCGGCTTGCCGGCGCCGGTCGTGAACGTCGTGCCGTCCGTGGCCTTGGGGCGCTTCCACGTGACGTCGTAGGCGCGCCCGTCGCGCAGCACCCGCGCCTTCCCGGAGCCGACCGTCTCGGTGTACGGCGTGTAGTGGCCGAGCGTGTCGTGGAAGTCGGACTTGCGCACCTTCACGTACTGCATGACGACCGTCGGGGCCCCCAGTCGCTTGCCGTCCGACGCCACGGCGGCCTTGCCGTCCATGGCGACCAGCCAGCGGTTCTGGCTCCCGGACCAGGTGAACGTGTACCGGGCCAGCGTGTAGCGCACCGTCTGTGAGGCCGTGGCCTTGCCGCCCGCCGGGGCGGCGCCGAAGCGGAAGCCGGTCGTCAGGGCGTCCCGGCCCGGCGCTGCGGGCATCAGCCGCTGGGGCCGCAGGAAGAGGTTGTGCGGCGCGGGCCGGTCCTTCCCGCGGAAGTAGGCGCCGACCGCCTTCTCGGGTGGCTGCGCCTGCACGGGGGCCTTGTCGATCAGCGGCAGGAGCTTGCCCTGCGCCCCGGAGAAGGCGAGCGTCGGCTTGTTGAACTGGGCCAGGAGCTCCAGGTCGGACTCGCGTGCGCTGCGCACCGGCCCGACGGCCTTCGGCAGCTTCGTCGCGTACACCGCCATCAGGCGGCTCAGTCCGCCCTCGACCGGCTCGACGTACACGATGTCCGCGGCGTTCAGGCCCGTGTGGGGCCGGGCCGCGCGGGCGTTGTCGATCTTCACGGCGAGTACCGAAGGGCTCTTCTCCCGACTCTCGCCCTCCCCCGGCGTCGATGTATGCGGCCGGCCGCGGCCGTCGTCGCGCGGTCCGCCGGGCGTCGTGCACCCCGCCGCCAGGGATGCTCCCAGCGCGGCCGCCAGCAGCCCCGCCATGGCCGTGGCGCGTCTGGAGCGCGCCCCTCGTCGTCTGCCCACCGTTGCCACTCGCACCCACCCACCCAGCCTGTGTCATTAATAGTGCGCTTATCTGTTCATAGGTGACAT
This sequence comes from Streptomyces sp. NPDC012935, assembly GCF_042900345.1. Classification (NCBI taxonomy): domain Bacteria; kingdom Bacillati; phylum Actinomycetota; class Actinomycetes; order Kitasatosporales; family Streptomycetaceae; genus Streptomyces; species Streptomyces sp. NPDC012935. Next base: position 651,225 of record NZ_JBIBBC010000001.1, on the reverse strand, counting down.
ACCCGATCAGCTGGGGCTGCCCGCGCCAATCCGCCGATCGGCCCTGCGGCGGACAGCCGGTCGGCGTACAGCGTGCACGGCCGGCTCCCGGGCGGATCACCGGCCCGCCCGAACGGTTCGGCGCGGGAGCACAGGGGTACCCGGCGGCCACCGAACGAGCGAACGCGCACATGTTCCGGAGGGAGCGCGGGCGATGAGGGCAGTGACGTGGCAGGGAAAGCGGGACGTGCGCGTGGAGAACGTGCCCGATCCGACCATCCAGGAGCCGACGGACGCGGTCATCCGCATCACGTCCACCGGGCTGTGCGGCTCCGACCTGCACCTGTACGAGGTGCTCACGCCGTTCATGACACCGGGGGACATCCTCGGCCACGAACCGATGGGCATCGTCGAGGAGGTCGGCGCCGCGGTGCCGGACCTGCAGGCGGGGGACCGGGTCGTGGTGCCGTTCCAGATCGCCTGCGGCAACTGCTGGATGTGCCTGACCGGCCTGCCGACCCAGTGCGAGACCACCCAGGTCACCGGCGAGGGCATGGGCGCCGCCCTGTTCGGCTACACCCGCCTGTACGGCGCGGTGCCGGGCGCCCAGGCAGAGTATCTGCGGGTCCCGCAGGCGCAGTTCGGGCCGATCAAGATCCCGGAGGGGCCGCCCGACGACCGGTTCGTCTACCTCTCCGACGTGCTGCCCACCGCATGGCAGGCGGTCCGCTACGCCGAGGTCCCGAAGGGTGGCAGCGTCGCCGTGCTCGGCCTTGGCCCCATCGGCGACATGGCCTGCCGGGTCGCCCAGGTCCAGGGCGCCGAGCGGGTGTTCGGAGTGGACCTGGTGCCCGAGCGGCTGCGCAGGGCACGCGAGCGCGGAGTCGAGACGTTCGACCTCAGGAGCTTCCACGACGAGAAGGAACTCGTCGCCGCCATCCGCGACGAGACCGACGGCCGCGGCCCCGACGCCGTCATCGACGCGGTCGGCACCGAGGCCCACGGCAGCGCCGCCGCCCGGCTGGCCCAGTCGGCCTCCGCGATGCTGCCCCGCAAGCTGAGCGGCCCGCTCGCCGAACGCTTCAGCGTGGACCGGCTCGCCGCCCTCTACACAGCCATCGACCTGGTGCGGCGTGGCGGAACCATCTCCCTGTCCGGCGTGTACGGCGGCACCGCGGACCCGATACCGCTGCTCACCCTGTTCGACAAGCAGATCCAGATCAGGATGGGCCAGGCCAACGTGCGCCGCTGGAGCGACGACATCCTGCCGTACCTGACGGACGAGGATCCGCTCGGCGTCGACGACTTCGCCACCCACCGTGTGCCACTGAGCGAGGCCCCGCACGCGTACGAGATGTTCCAGCGCAAGCAGGACGGCGCGGTCAAGGTGCTGATGCAGCCGTGATTCCGGCTCGCGCCGCTCGTCAGGCCTGCGGCGCGAAGATCTCCGCCAGGTCGTAGCGGACCGGCTCCTCCAGCTGCGCGTACGTACAGCTCTCGGGCGTGCGGTCCGGGCGCCAGCGGCGGAAGCGGGCCGTGTGCCGGAAGCGGACCCCGTTCTCCATGTGGTCGTACGCCACCTCGGCCACCCACTCCGGCCTCAGCGGCACCCAGGACAGATCCTTCTTCCCCGACCAGCGGCTCGGCGCCCCCGGCAGCCGCGCCGACTCGTGGGCCGCCTCGTCCGCCCAGGCCGCCCAGGGATGTCCCGCGGCGTCCGCCATGCGCAGCGGCTCCAGCTCCTCGACCAGTTCGGCACGCCGCTTCATGGAGAACGCGGCCGACACGCCCACATGTTGGAGGGCGCCCTGGTCGTTGTGGAGGCCGAGCAGCAGGGAGCCCACGACCGGGCCGCTCTTGTGGAGGCGGTAGCCCGCCACGACGACGTCCGCTGTCCGCTCGTGCTTGATCTTGAACATGGCCCGCTCGTTCTGGAGGTAGCGCAGCGTGAGGGGCTTCGCGATGACCCCGTCGAGGCCCGCCCCCTCGTACTGCTCGAACCACCCCTGGGCCGTGTCGACGTCGGTTGTCGCCGGTGCCACATGCACCGGCGCCGTCACCCCGGACAGGGCCATCGTGAGCATCGCCCGCCGGTCCGCGAGCGGCACCTCGAGGAGCGACTGATCCGCCTGCGCCAGCAGGTCGAAGGCCACGAACGACGCCGGCGTCCGCTCGGCCAGCGTCCGTACCCGGGAGTCGGCCGGGTGGATGCGCTCGGTGAGCGCGTCGAAGTCCAGCCGCCCCTCCCGCGCGATGACGATTTCCCCGTCCAGCACGCACCGCTGAGGCAGCCGCTCCTTCAGCGCCGCAACCAGCTCGGGAAAGTACCTGGTCAGCGGCTTGCCGGTACGGCTGCCCAGTTCGACCTCATCCCCGTCGCGGAACACGATCGCCCGGAACCCGTCCCACTTGGCCTCGTACTGCATGCCCGGCGGGATCTTCGCCACCGACTTGGCGAGCATCGGCTTCACGGGCGGCATCACCGGCAGGTCCATGCTCCGACTCTACGAGCAGTGCATGGCGTCCGCCTGCCCTCAGACCTCCACGCACACACAGACTTCCCAGTCGTCGACGGTCGTGCAGATGCAGACGCTGTCCCTGCCGGCCGACGTGTGTGTGAAGGGGCGGGCCACCCTGATCCGGGCGGTGAATTCGACGGACTCGCCGCCGGATGCCTTTACCTTCTCGGGAGCTGCCCGGAGCACATGTGCCAGGAGGGCCCTGGCGAACGAATCCGGCGTGTCCACCTGCTTGATCGCGTCCGTGAAGTCCGCGCGGGCTGCCTCGCTCATGACAACTCCTCCTCTGTGGACGGGCTCATGCGATGGCCCGTCTTCCCCACCCTGGAGGTACGTCGGACGCCCCGCACCGCGGGGCAGCGGTGCAGGCGACTGTCCGGGTGGCGAACGGCGCTCTGCTGTTGCGGCTCGGTATGCCGGATGCGCCCGGTGCGCCTACCGTGTCTCGCATGGGCGAAGCGGTGGAACTGGAAGCGGGCGGCCGGACCGTGCGCCTGTCCAATCCGGGCAAGATCTTCTTCCCGGAGCGCGGCTTCACCAAGCTGGACCTCGCCCGCTACTACATCGCCGTCGGCCCCGGCATCCTGCGCGCCCTCCGCAACCGGCCCACCACCCTGGAGCGCTACCCGGACGGGGTGACCGGCGAGTGGTTCTACCAGAAACGGGCGCCCAAGAGCATGCCCGACTGGATCCCCACCGCCCACATCACCTTCCCCAGCGGCCGCAGCGCCGACGAGATGTGCCCCACCGAGGAGGCCGCGGTCCTGTGGGCCGCCCAGTACGGCACGCTCACCTTCCACCCCTGGCCGGTCCGCCGCGACGACGTCGACAGCCCCGACGAACTGCGCATCGACCTCGACCCGCAGCCCGGCACCGACTTCGACGACGCCGCCCGCGCCGCCCATGAACTGCGCGCCGTACTCGACGAGTTCGGCGGCCTGCGCGGCTGGCCCAAGACCTCCGGCGGACGCGGCCTGCACGTCTTCGTGCCCATCGAACCGCGCTGGACCTTCACCCAGGTCCGGCGCGCCGCCATCGCGGTCGGGCGGGAGATGGAGCGCCGGATGCCTGAGCACGTGACGATCAAGTGGTGGAAGGAGGAGCGCGGCGAGCGCATCTTCATCGACTACAACCAGACGGCCCGCGACCGCACGATCGCCTCCGCCTATTCCGTACGGCCCCGCCCGCACGCCCCGGTCTCGGCGCCCCTGCGCTGGGAGGAGGTCGGCGAGGTGCACCCCCAGGACTTCGACCTCGTGACCATGCCCGCGCGCTTCGCCGAACTCGGTGATGTGCACGCGGACATGGACGACCACCGCTTCTCGCTGGACGCGCTGCTGGAGCTGGCCAACAAGGACGAACGCGACCACGGACTCGGCGATCTGCCGTACCCGCCCGAGTATCCGAAGATGCCGGGCGAGCCGAAGAGGGTGCAGCCGAGCCGCGCGAAGAAGGAGGCGCCCCCGTCGGAGGCGCCCCCCTCGGAGCCCACAGCTCCCTGAACTACAGCTTGTTGATCTGCACCTTCTTGATCTACAGCTCCTTGATCCGGATGTCCCGGTACGAGACCACATCCGTGGTGCCGTGCACCTGGAGCCCGATGTAGCCGGAAGCGAACCTGCGCCCGTCCGTGCCCGGGTCGTCCGAGCGCGGCGGGACGAAGTCCTGGCCGCCGGTGTTGTCGAACTCGTTGATCAGCACGCCGTTGCGGTAGACCGAGTAGTGCTGGTCGACCACGCGGATCTCGTAGTCGTTCCAGGTGCCCTTCTGGGTGACGCCGGCCCCGGCGAGCCCCACCCGGTCGAAGCCGTAGATCGAACCGGTCTTGTACATGTCGCCGTCGGGCCGGTCGAGAACCTGCACCTCGTGCCCGTACTTGATGGCGACCCACTCCGGCCGTGACTCCTCGGAGTGGTCGTGGACCCAGGGGAAACGGACGAACACTCCGGAGTTGGCGTTGCCGGTGCCCGGAGCGTCGTCGCGCCACTGGAGCTTGAGCGAGAAGTCGCCGTACTTCCGCTCGGGGAACCACAGCATGCCCAGGCCGGCCTTGCTGGTGCCGCTCGTGATCGAGCCGTCCCCGTTCGGCGCGAACGAACCACCGCCCACCTGCTGCCACTTGGCGAACGACTCCGCGCTGCCGTCGAGGATCGTGCGGTAGCCCTCGGTCTGGCCGGGCTTGCCGATCCCGGACTGCCGGGCGGCCTTGCGGACGGCGTCGTACTCGCGCTGGTCGACGACACCTTCCTTGAGGAGCTTGTTCAGGACCGTCGTCACGTGCTTGAGGAACAGCGCGTGGGACGTCCACTCCTTCTCGTCCTCGATCAACTCGTTGATCCGGCACCGGCTGTTGGTGAGCCGGTTCGGGACACCCGAGTCGACCGTGCCGACGATCACCGTCAACCGCTCGTCGAACTCGGGGCAGTTGGGGGCGGGGACCTGGCCGGACACCACGGTGAAGGTCACCGTGCGCGCGGTGGAGGTGTTACCCGCCTTGTCCGTCGCGCGGTAGCCGAGCGTGTGGGTGCCGGCGCGGTCGACGACCACCGGGGCGCCGTAGGCGAGGTACGGCCCGCCGTCGATCGAGTACTCGATCCGGTCGACACCCGAGCCGTGGTGCTCGTCGGTCGCCGTGACGGTCACCTTGGCGTTGCCGATGTACGCCCCGTCGGAGTTCTTCGTGCCCTCGACGGTCACGCCCGTCACCGGCGCCGTCGTGTCCGGCTGAGGCGCCGCCACGACCGTGAACTGCACGTTCTTCTCGGCGGCGACGTTCCCCGCCTTGTCGGTGGCCCGGTAACGCACCGTGTGGGCGCCGACCTCGTGCACCATCACGGGCGCGGTGTACGGCTGCCAGGCGCCGTCGCCGATCGCGTACTCGATGGTGTTGACGCCGGAGCCGGTGTCGGAGGCGGAGACCGTGACGGTCGCCATGTCGATGTACGTGCCGTCGGGGTTCTGCTCGCCGCTGACGGTCGCCGAGGTCTCCGGCGCCGTCGTGTCGTCGGTCGGCGGCGGGACGACCGTGAACTGGGCGCTCTTCTCCGCCGAGACGTTCCCCGCCTTGTCGAAGGCCCGATAGCGGATCTTGTGGTCGCCGACCTGGTCGACGACGACCGGGGCGGTGTACGGCTGCCAGGCGCCCGCGTCGCCGACCGCGTACTCGGTGCGGTCGAGCCCGGAGCCGCCCTCCTCATCGGTGGCGTGGATCGCCACGCTCGCCGAACCGACGTACTGGCCCTGCGCGTTCTGCGTCCCGCTGACGTGCGCCGATGCTTGCGGTGCGGTCGTGTCCTCTCCGCTGCCCTCGGTCACCACGAGGATGCCCTGCATCTGCCCGTGGCCGGGGATCGTGCAGTAGTAGCGGTAGCGGCCGGGGGTGAGCGTGACCTCGGCGGTGTGCTTGCCGCCCTGGTCGTCGTTGGGGTTGGCGAGGATGTTGAGCTGGACGTCGTTGTTGTACTCGGGGTCGGACGTGTCGAACGTCAACGTGTGCGGCATCCCGGTGGTGTTGCCGGTCGCCGTGCTGTTCTCGAAGACGATCGTCGTCGTGCCGGCGACCGCCGTCGCGGGGGCCGACGCGTACTTCGTGATGTCGTCGCCGGCCGTCCAGGTGAGCGTCTGCGCCGCGGCGGCGTTCGCGGGCTGGGACTCGGGACGCCCGAACGCGGGGACGGACTGCAGCCCCAGCATCACCAGCAGCACGGCCAACAGGGCCGCCCAGACTCTTCGCCGGGGCGGAGTGCTTCGCATCATCATCACTGGGCTCCCCTCGCCAGCTGGTCGGCGGCCGGAGTCGGAGCGCCGCCCGTGTAAGTGACCCTCCACAGCGCCGACTTGGCGTCCGAGGTGAAGAAGCCGCGACCGTAGTCGAGCACGTACAGCACGCCGTCCGGCCCGAACTTCCAGTCCATGAGGTTCTTGATGCCGTCGTTGCCGATCGGCACGATCTTCTTCAGCGACTCCGAGTGAATCGGCAGACCGCCCTCACCGTGCGTCTTCGGGTCGGTGATCACCGCGTTGCGCGGCTGGTCGGCGTCGTAGAAGTCGCCGACGAACCACTTGCCGTCCCAGTAGGCAGGCCACTTGGTGTCACCGGCGCTCGCCGCGTCGTACCGGTAGACCGGCCCGTTCATCGCGGCCTGCCCGCCGCCCTTGAGCCACGGCAGCGCGTAGGTGGCCTCCTCCTGCTTGTACGACGGCACGCCGTTCGCGTCACGCGGGAAGTCCGGCGCGCCGCCCTGGGGCGAGTACCAGATGTTGTTGCCGGTGACCGGCGGGAGGTTGACGAGGCCGTCGTTGTTCGGCGACTCGTTCTTCGGGTGGTCGCAGTCGTACCAGCCCAGGGGCTTCGTCGGGTCGGGCAGATTGCGGTCACGGTAGGGCTGCTTGTTGCCCATGCAGTACGGCCAGCCGCGGTTGCTCGCCTTGGTGATGACCGCGAAGGTGTCGTACTTCGCCGGACCCCAGGTCGTCGAGGGCGCACCCGCGTCGGGGCCGACCCAGCCCGCGTACAGGACGTCCGTCTGCTTGTCGACGGAGATGCGGGCGGGGTTCCTGACTCCCATCACGTAGATCTCGCCGCGGGTCTTGCCGCCGCCCTCGTCGGTCTCCCGGCCCGTGAAGAGGTTGCCCTCCGGCAGGGTGTACGTGCCGTCCGGCTCCGGGTGGATGCGCAGGATCTTGCCGTTGAGGTTGTTGGTGTTGCCGGCGGTGCGGCGCGCGTCGGCGAAGGAGACGCCCTTGTAGTTGGGCTCGGGGTTGTTGCCCGAGTAACCGCCGCTGAAGCCGCTGGAGTTGTTGTCGCCGGTCGCGATGTACAGGTTGCCCTTGGAGTCCCAGGCCATCCCGCCGCCCGAGTGGCAGCAACTGTGGACCTGCACCGGCCACTTGAGCAGGACCTTCTCACTGCTCAGGTCCAGCTTGTTGGTCGCGAGGTCGAGCGTGAAGCGGGAGACGCGCCGCTCGGCCATCCGCGTGTCGCGGTTGAGCTGGGAGTGCGGGGTGTAGTGCAGATACACCCAGCCGTTGTCCTCGAAGCGGGGATCGAGCTCGATGCCGAGGAGCCCCTCCTCGACCTTGATCAGCTCATCTCCGCCGCCCTTGTTTCCGAAGACCGTGAGCGCCCCGGCCAGGGTGACCTTCTTGGTCCTCGGGTCGTAGACGTGGATCTCGCCCTTGCCCTTGCCGATCTCCGGGTTGTTCCAGTCGGTGACGACCGGCTGGGAGGAGTCGGCGCCGCCCCGGCCGATGTAGAGCACCCGGCCGTCGGGAGCGGTGACCAGGCCGTGGGGCTCGCCGATCTGGTCGTTCTGGCCGGGCTGGTTGGGCTGGGTGAGGCGCTCGGCCTTGTAGTTGCCGGTGATCGTGGCCTTGCAGTCGGCCTGGACCAGCCGCGTCGTCCACAGCAGGGCACCGCGCAGATGGGTGCGGAAGTCCGTCTCGTCGTACGACGACGCCGTGCCGCCCATCCCCGTGTAGAAGGAGCGGCCGCCGTCGTAGTCACGGCACCAGCTCACCGGGTGGTCCCAGCCGTTGGCGCCCGTTCCCGGTTGGTACGAGGACTCCCGGACCCGGGCGACCGTGTGCACCGCGCCCGACGGGTTCTTCGCCCAGTTCAGCCACTTGTCCGGCCGTTTCCATTGCACCGGCAGTTCCTTGGAGGCCGGGTGCTGCCGGTCACCGACCTCAACTACGGCCCGCTGCACGTTCGTCGGGCCGCCGGCCGCCGGGCGGGCGCCGACGAGGCCGGTGAACCAGTCCGAGTACGGCTCGGCGCGCGCCGCGTCATGGATGCCGACGAAACCGCCGCCCGCCTCCATGTAGGCCTCCAGGCCCGCCTCCTGCTCGGGGTCGAGGACGTCGCCGCCTCCGGTGAGGAACACGATCGTGTTGAAGCGGCCCAGCTTCGTCTCATTGGTGAAGACCGAGGCGTCGTTCGTGGCCTCGGTCTTGAAGCGCTGGTCGGCCGGGCCCGACAGGCCGATCTTCTCGATCGCCCCGATGCCGGCGTTCACCACGGGCGACTCCTCGCCGCCGGCCGCGGACCCGTAGAAGATGAGCACTCGTACATTCGCGCCGCCCGGGGGCGACTTGATGGACATCGTTGTCAGGGGTGGCTCCGGGGCCGGGCGTGCGTCGGCTGCCGGGGCGGACATCAGCCCGGCGGCGACGATCCCGGCGGTCACAGTGGCCACCCAGGTCTGTCTGGTCGTGCTCAACCCTCGCAAGTGCATGGGCACCTCCACGGTCACAGCAACAGCGACAAGGAAGCTAGACCCCTTTGAACGACTCGCCAATACCTACGGCCGTACTGGGGCCAACTTTGTCCTGAGTGTGGATAAACGCGGGATCGACCGGTACCGTCTCAGCGGTTCACCCCCGTAATTTCCGTAACACCGTGGGGAGTTCGGCATGAGCGAAGGCAGCTTCACCAGACGCGGCTTCGACAGGCGCACCTTCAACAGACGCGTCCTGCTCGGTGGCGCGACCGTCGCGACATCGTTGTCGCTCGGGCAGGTGCCCGAGGCCGCGAGCGCCGACGCACCGGCGAAAACCGCCCCGGCCGGCGGCGAGGTCAGACACCTCAAGCTGTACGCGGAGAAACTCGCCGACGGGCAGATGGGCTACGGCTTCGAGAAGGGCAAGGCGACCGTCCCCGGCCCGCTGATCGAGCTCAACGAGGGCGACACCGCGCACATCGAGTTCGAGAACACGATGGACGTGCCGGTGAGCCTGCACGTCCACGGCCTCGACTACGAGATCACCAGCGACGGCACGAAGCTCAACAAGAGCGACGTGGAGCCCGGCGGCACCCGCACCTACACCTGGCGCACCCACGCCCCCGGCCGCCGGGGGGACGGCACCTGGCGGGCGGGCAGCGCCGGTTACTGGCACTACCACGACCACGTCGTCGGCACGGAGCACGGCACTGGCGGCATCCGCAAGGGCCTCTACGGGCCGGTGATCGTCCGGCGCAAGGGGGACATCCTCCCCGACGCGACCCACACGATCGTCTTCAACGACATGCTCATCAACAACAAGCCCGCGCACAGCGGCCCCAACTTCGAGGCCACGGTGGGCGATCGCGTCGAGTTCGTGATGATCACGCACGGCGAGTACTACCACACCTTCCATATGCACGGTCACCGCTGGGCGGACAACCGCACGGGCATGCTCACCGGCCCGGACGACCCCAGTCAGGTCATCGACAACAAGATCGTGGGCCCGGCGGACTCCTTCGGCTTCCAGGTGATCGCGGGGGAGGGGGTCGGCGCGGGCGCCTGGATGTACCACTGCCATGTGCAGAGTCATTCGGACATGGGGATGGTGGGACTGTTCCTGGTGAAGAAGACGGACGGGACGATTCCGGGGTACGACCCGCACGACCACGGACATGAGCCGGCCTCCGGGTCCGCGCACGAGCACTGACGCATCATGTACGGGTGACACTTGTACTGACGCGTGGTGACCTGGAGTCGCTACTGGAGCCGGAGGCCTGCTTGACCGCCCTGCGGGAGGGTTTCCGGACCGCGGACTCCGTGCCGGTCGCCGGGCAACGGGTGCGGACCGACCTGCCGTTCCCCGGCACGGCCACCGCACTGATCCCCGGCCTGCTGCCGGGCATCGAGGCGTACACGGTGAAGGTCAACGCCAAGTTCCCGGGCGCGCAACCGGCGTTGCGCGGGGTGATCTGCCTGCACAGCGGGCGGGACGGCGAGTTGCTGGCGCTGCTGGACTCGGCCACGGTGACGGCGTGGCGTACGGGGCTGGCGGCGGCATTGGGGACGGATCTCCTCGCCGGTCCGGGTGAGACGGTGGGGGTGATCGGCGCCGGAGCCCAGGCAGAGTTGGTGGTACTAGGGCTCGCAGCGCTACGGCCTGGCAGCGCCCTGGTCGTCCACGACACGTCCGCCGACCGCGCCGCGGCGTTCGCAGGGCGCCACGGCGGCCGCGTGCTGTCCTCCGCTGCGCAGGTCGCCGCCGCTGCCGATGTCGTCCTGTCGGCCACCTGGTCGAGGGAGCCGCTGCTGCACCTGGCGGATGCCAGAGCAGGACAGCACTTCACGAGCCTGGGGGCCGACGAGCCGGGCAAGGTGGAGCTGGCAGCCGATCTGCTGGAGGCCGCGACGGTCGTGGTCGACGATCGTGAACTCGCGGTGACCATGGGCGCCTTGGCCCACGGCGGGACCGCCGACGCGACTTTGGGCGAGGTCGTGCGGGGTGAACATCCGGGCCGCGCGAGCGCCGACAGCCGTACCGTCTACGCCCCGGTCGGGCTGCCCTGGCAGGACCTGGCGTTGAGCTGGCTGGCGTACCGGGCGGCCCAGCGGGAGGGCATCGGGCGGCGGATGGACCTGCTGGCGTGAGCGGCACATGGGTGCCAGGGGGTTCCTCGAGCCCTCTCGATCACCCGAGAGCGCTCTCACCTCCGCCTCCACCACGGCTATCCTGATCGGCAACCGCCGACGAGGAGCCCTGCAGTGACCGATACCGCCCCACGTCCCACCCTGGAGGCCGTGGCCGCCCGGGCCGGGGTCTCCAGGGCCACCGTGTCCCGGGTCGTCAACGGCGGGGACGGGGTCCGGGAGCCGCTCGTGGAGCGGGTGCGCGCGGCGGTGGAGGAACTCGGGTACGTGCCCAACCAGGCCGCGCGCAGCCTCGTGACCCGGCGCCATGACGCCATCGCCGTCGTCGTCGCCGAACCCGAGACGCGTGTCTTCGCCGACCCCTTCTTCGCGCTGCAACTGCGCGGCATCAGCAAGGAGCTGACGGCCCACGACAACCAGCTGGTGCTGCTCCTCACGGAGGGCCGCGACGACCACGCCCGCGTCGGCCGCTACCTCGCCGGCGGCCATGTCGACGGGGCGCTCGTCTTCTCGCTGCACCTCGACGACCCGCTGCCCGCACTGATCCAGCACGCCGGGGTTCCCACCGTGTTCGGCGGACGGCCCGGGTGGAGCGGCGACCAGCGCGGCGTCGTGTACGTCGACAGCGACAACCGTGGCGGCGCCCGTGACGCCGTACGGCATCTCGTCGGCCTCGGCCGTACCCGCGTCGCGCACATCGCCGGCGCCCTCGACCAGACGTCGGCGGTGGACCGGCTCGACGGATACCGGGATGTCATGGTCGACGCCGATCCACGACTGATCGTCGAGGGCGACTTCACACCGGCCGGCGGCGAACGGGCGATGCGCGAACTGCTCGAACGCTGCCCCGACCTGGACGCCGTGTTCGCCGCGAACGACCTCACCGCGGCGGGGGCGCTGCGGGTGCTGCGGGAGTCGGGGCGGCGGGTGCCGGACGATGTCGCCGTGGTCGGGTTCGACGACATGCTGCCGGTGGCGGACCAGACCGAACCGCCGCTCACGACGGTCCGTCAGGACATCGAGGAGATGGGCCGGCTCATGGCCCGGCTGCTGCTGCGCGGCCTCGACCGCCGCACCGGTGAGCAGGTGGGAGGCGCGCCGTCCAGCGTCGTCCTGCCGACGACGCTGGTCCGGCGCGCATCCGCCTGAGGCAGGCCCCCTACCGGTCGGGCGGGCTCAGCTCGGCACCGGTGCGCTCTTGATCACCGCGAAGCGGGCGCCGTACGGGTCGGTGAGCTTGGCGATACGGCCGACGTCGGGGAGGTCCGTGGCGGGCATGCGGACCGTGCCGCCCAGCTCCTGCGCCTTGGCGACCGTGGCGTCCGTGTCGGTGACCTCGAAATACGGCAGCCAGTACGGCGGGCCGTCGGCCTCCGCCGGGTCGTCGGTCTTGTCGACGACCCCGCCGAACATGGCGTCCTCCCCTTGGCCCGCAGGGCTGAACGTCGTGTAGGTGCCGCCGTAGAAGTCGAGGGCGAAGGTCTCCATGCCGAGCGTGGTGTTGTAGAACCCCGCCGCGGCCGGTACGTCCGTGGTGTACAGCTCCAGCCAGCACAGCGTCCCGGGCTCGTTCATGACGTCGAGGCCCTTGTTGGTGCCGGGCTGCCAGAGGCCGAAGCCCACGCCCGCCTTGTCGGCGAGGATGGCCATGCGGCCCATGTCCATCACGTCCATGGGCTGCACCAGCACCGCGCCGTGCGCCTGCTCGGCTGCCTTGGCCGTGGCGTCCGCGTCCGGTGTCTGGAAGTACACCGTCCAGGACGGCGGGCCCTGCTCCTCGGTGGTCTGCATGCCGCCGGCCGTCGTCCTGCCGTCGAGCTGGAAGAGGCCGTAGCCGCCGGTCTCGGGCCCGCCCGGCTGGAACCGCCAGCCGAACAAGCCGCCGTAGAAGGAACTGGCGCCCTCGATGTCGGGGGTGCCGACGTCGATCCAGTTCGGCGCGCCGGTGACATAACGGGTGGTGAGCATCATCGCCCTCCTCGGAAGGGTCCCGTTGTCTGCTCTGCCGAGTCTTGCACCGCCCACTGACAATCGCTGCCGGAGTTGGGCCGTCGGTCCCAGCGGTCGTTGCGGCTGCCGCGGTGACCAGTACGGGTCTCTTGGATTTCACCCGTTTCCGCGCGCGCCGCCGTGCGTCGCCGTGCGCGGGAGGAGACCATCGGGTCGGCCGGGGGCCCGGCGACGCGGCGTTGATCCGGCGTTGATCGAACGTTTTTCGCCGACCGGCACGATCCTGCGCATGCTCATCGACACGATCACAACGATCACCTCGCCCGACCTGGACTGGCAGCAGGAGGCGTTGTGCGCGCAGACCGGGGCGGACTTCTTCTTCCCCGAGCCGGGCAGCTCCGTGCGCGAGGCGAAGCGGATCTGCGGCATGTGCCCGATCCGCTCCGCCTGCCTGGAGTGGGCCCTCGACAACGACGAACGATTCGGCGTCTGGGGCGGCCTGTCCGAGAAGGAACGCCTGGAACTCAGGCGCGCGTCACGCTGAACCGGACGGTTACCTCGCACGGTGCGGCGTCCGCGTACGCGGTGATCTGCCGGGCCGTCCGCCAGGTGGGGCCCCGGCGTGGCAGCGGGCCGGTGTGCACGGTCACACCGCCGCCCGGCCGACGGCTGCCATTACCAGGCCCGGCCGCAGCCGTCAGCTCGCCGGACGAGGGCCGCTGGGTCCCTGGCGGCTCACCGGCCCTCGCCGCGGCTCACAGGTCCGCTCAGCAGCCCGTGCTGTCGGTCCGGCGTCGCTGCGGCGACCGTCGCAGCCCGCGGCATCAGCCGGATGGGCTCAATCGGCCGGCCTCAGTCGGTCCCGTCAGGCCCCGTCAGGCCCCGGCGCGAGCCGCCATGCGGGCCTTGCGAGCCGCCAGCTTCTCGTCGAACTTGACGGCCTCCGCGTCCAGGCCGCCCATGTACAGACCCAGCTCCTCCTGGGCCTTCTGGCCCTCGGGGCCGAGGCCGTCGATCTCCATGATCTTCAGGAAGCGCAGGACGGGCTGGAGCACGTCGTCGTGGTGGATGCGCATGTTGTAGACCTCGCCGATGGCCATCTGCGCGGCGGCGCGCTCGAAGCCGGGGATGCCGTGGCCGGGCATGCGGAAGTTGACCACCACGTCCCGCACGGCCTGCATCGTGAGGTCGGGGGCGAGTTCGAACGCGGCCTTCAGCAGGTTCCGGTAGAAGATCATGTGCAGGTTCTCGTCGGTCGCGATGCGCGCCAGCATGCGGTCGCAGACCGGGTCACCCGATTGGTGGCCGGTGTTGCGGTGCGAGATGCGGGTCGCCAGCTCCTGGAAGGCGACGTAGGCGACCGAGTGCAGCATCGAGTGCCGGTTGTCCGACTCGAAGCCCTCGCTCATGTGCGACATCCGGAACTGCTCCAGCTTGTCCGGGTCCACCGCGCGCGAGGTGAGCAGGTAGTCGCGCATCACGATGCCGTGCCGCCCCTCCTCGGCGGTCCAGCGGTGCACCCAGGTACCCCAGGCGCCGTCGCGGCCGAAGAGCGAGGCGATCTCGTGGTGGTAGCTGGGGAGGTTGTCCTCGGTGAGGAGGTTCACGATCAGGGCGATGCGGCCGATCTCGGTGACCTTGGACTGCTCCTTGTCCCAGGCCTCGCCGTCCTCGAAGAGGCCGGGGAAGTTGCGGCCGTCGCTCCACGGCACGTACTCGTGCGGCATCCAGTCCTTGGCGACCTTCAGATGCCGGTTGAGTTCGTTCTCGACAACTTCCTCCAACGCGTGAAGCAGGCGGGCGTCGGTCCAGACGGCGGGGCTGCCAAGGTGAGGGGAAGCGATCGTCACGGGAACTCCAGGGGGACGCACAACACAGGAAACGGTGACCGGCGAGCGGTTGCCGGGAACCTACGGAATCGTAGGCTACGAAACCGTAGGTTACGTAGCCGTAGGTTAAGGGCGACGTAAAGACCGCTGATCAGCCCCGTTCCGTCGAGAGGGTCACGGGTGTGCGAAACGCCCCGGTGACCCGCAGGTCCCGGGGCTGAACGAGTGCAGCACTCAGTCGGTCAGGCGTACAGATCCCGCATCCGTACCGAGAGACATGTCACACATCCTTCGAGCTTCTCGAACTCGCTGATATCGACCAGAACGGGCTCGTGGCCGAGATCGGCGAGCAGTTCCGCCGTCTTCGGCGCACTGGCGGCCATCAGCAGCTTCTCGCCGCCGAGCAGCACCACGTGCGCCCCGGACTCCTCGGGCACCGGCAGGAAGCGCGGGAACAGCGACGGCGCGTCCAGCTGGGGGATGCGGCCCAGAATCGTTCCGTCGGGCAGCGCCGTGATCGCCGACTTCAGGTGCAGCACCTTGCTCACCGGCACGGCCACGACCCGTGCCCCCAGCGGCTCGAACGCGGCCCGCAGCTGCTGGACACCGGCCGCGTCGGTACGGCCGCCCCGGCCGACGTAGATCGTGTCGCCGACCTTCAGCACGTCGCCGCCGTCCAGCGTGCCCGGCTCCCAGATCCAGTTCACGGAGCAGCCGAGCGAGGCCACGGCCTCCTCCACGCCGAGGGTCTCGGCGCGCCGGGACTCGGCACCGGGCCGGGTGATCAGCGCGACGTTCTTGTACATGACGACGGTGTCCTCGACGAACACCGAGTCGGGGCAGTCGTCGGCCGGGTCCACCTCGACCGTCTCCCAGCCGTGCGTGCCCAGGGCCTCCACGTACGCCTCCCACTGCTCGACCGCGAGATCGAAGTCGACCTTCTCGCGCTCGATGTGCGTGACCAGCCCTTCGGCGAGGCGCGGGCTCGGGCGGCGGACGAGGGCCTTCTTGCTGGGCACGACGGGATCTCCGGATCGATGGCAGGGTTCGGCGCCCCTGATGCATGGGGCACCGATCCGCCATGATGCAGGGCCCGTGGGCCCGCACAAAACCCCTGCGGTCAGGCTGTGGCCCTCCTGAGATGCTCCGCGGTGAAGGACCCGTGGGTTTTGCGGAGCTGCTGCGGGGTTCCCTCGAAGATCACCCGGCCTCCGTCCCGGCCACCGTCCGGCCCCAGGTCGATGATCCAGTCGGCGTGCGCCACGACGTCCAGGTTGTGCTCGACGACCACCACCGTGTTGCCCGTGTCGACCAGCCGGTCCAGCAGTCCGAGCAACCCGTCGACGTCCGACATATGCAGCCCGGTCGTCGGCTCGTCGAGGACGTACACCGCTCCGGTGCTGTTCTTGTCGCGTCGCCTCCGGGGCGCTCCAGCCGGTGTCGAGAGCTCGACCGTGCTCAGCCCTTCGGGCCTCCGCGCGCTCGAGCTCGCGCCTCCGGCGCGCCCCTCCGGCTCCTTGTGCAGCCGCGTCGCCAGCTTGATGCGCTGCCGCTCGCCGCCGGAGAGGGTGGAGAGCGGCTGGCCGAGCGAAAGGTACGTCAGCCCCACCTCCCGCAGGGCGCGCAGCCTGCGCCGTACGCCCGAGTCCTGGAAGAACTCCAGTGCCTGCTCGGCCGTCATCCCCAGGACGTCCGCGATGGAGTTGCCGTCGACGGTCAGCCGCAGCACCTCGTCCTTGAAGCGGCGCCCCTCGCAGTCGTGGCACGTCGTCGTCACCGGGTCCATGAAGGCGAGGTCGGTGTAGATGATCCCGCGGCCTTCACACGTGCTGCACGCGCCCGTCGAGTTGAAGCTGAAGAACCCCGGCTCGGCGCCCGTCTCGCGCGCGAAGATCTTCCGTACCGTGTCCATGATCCCCAGATACGTCGCCGGCGTCGACCGCGCGGAGATCCCGATCGACGACTGGTCCACGACCACGGCACCGGCGTGCGCCTCGGTGAACTCCGCGACCAGCGTGCTCTTTCCGGACCCGGCGACACCGGTCACCACGGTGAGCACCCCGCTCGGGAACTCCACCGTCACGTCCCGCAGGTTGTGCCGCTGGGCACCCTTCACCCAGAGCCCGGAGTCCGCCGTTCGTACGTCCTCCTTGATCGCGGTACGGCGACCCAGGCACCGCCCGGTCACCGTGCCCGACCCGGCCAGTTCGTCCGGCGTCCCCTCGAACACGACCTCTCCGCCGCCCGCTCCCGCCGCCGGCCCCATGTCGACGACGTGATCGGCGAGCGCGATGACGTCCCGGTCGTGCTCGACGACCAGCACCGTGTTGCCCTTGTCGCGCAGCCGCAGCAGCAGATCACCGAGGCGGCCCACGTCACGCGGATGCAGTCCGACGCTGGGCTCGTCGAAGATGTACGTCATGCCGGTGAGGCTGGAGCCCAGGTGGCGCACGGTCTTCAGGCGCTGACCCTCGCCGCCGGAGAGCGTGGACGTCTCGCGGTCGAGGCTGAGGTAGCCGAGGCCGATGGCGTCGATGCGTTCGAGTGCGGTGACGGCGGCCCGGGCGATCGGTCCGGCGACCGGGTCGGTGATGTCCTTCAGTACCGCGATCAGGTCACTGACCTGCATACGCGCGCACTCGGCGATGTTCATGCCGTTGATCCGGGTCGCGAGCGCCGCCGCGTTCAGGCGGGCCCCGTCGCAGAGCGGACAGGTGCCCTCGGCCAGGAACTCCCGCACCAGATCGCGGGTCTTCTGGCTCATCGCCGACAGGTCCCGCTTCAGGTACAGCCGCTCGAAGCGGGTGGCCAGCCCCTCGTAGTCGGTCGTCCAGGTGCCGCCCGTGCCGTTGACGGTGACCTTGCTGCCCGGGCGGCCGTGCATCAGGAACTCCCGCTCGGCGGCGGTGAAGCGCCTGACGGGCTTGTGCGGGTCGAGTTCGGCGCTGTTGGTGTACGCCTGCCCCTGCCAGGTGCCCGCCGCGAACGGCGGGAAGCGGACCGCCCCGTCGCCCAGGGAACGGTCCGGGTCGAGGATGCGGTCCCAGTCCGGCCGTACGGTCCGGCCCAGGCCGTCGCACTCGGGGCACATGCCGGAGGGGTCGTTGAACGAGTACGCGGTCGCCGGCCCGGCGCTCGGGGTGCCGTGCCGGGAGAACAGCACCCGGATCACCGAGTAGATGTCGGTCATCGTGCCGACCGTGGACCGGGAGTGGCCCCCGATCGGCCGCTGGTCGACGACGATCGCGGGTGAGAGGTCCTCCAGCGCCTCGGCGTGCGGCCGCTCGTACTTGGGCAGCCGGTTGCGCACGAACCACGTGAAGGTCTCGTTCAGCTGGCGCTGCGACTCGACCGCGATCGTGTCGAAGACGATCGACGACTTCCCCGATCCCGAAACGCCGGTGAACACGGTCAGCCGGCCTTTCGGGATACGGAGAGCGACGTCCTTGAGGTTGTTCTCCCTGGCTCCGGTGATGGTGATGAAATCGGGCATGAAGTCGGCCATGCAGTCGAAGCTAGGCGGGATACCCGACAGCTTCTGGCGTGATTTCCTTCAGTTCTCCGTCCTCCACCATCAGCCAGCGCGTGATGCCGATCGACTCCAGGAACGGCAGGTCGTGACTGGCCACGATCAGCGCCCCCTCGTACGACTCCAGGGCCGAGGTGAGCTGCCGGACGCTCGCCATGTCCAGGTTGTTCGTCGGCTCGTCCAGCATCAGCAGCTGGGGTGCGGGCTCGGCGAGCATCAGCGCGGCCAGCGCCGCCCGGAAGCGTTCGCCGCCGGACAGCGTCGCCGCCTTCTGGTCGGCGCGGGCGCCCCGGAACAGGAAGCGGGCCAGCCGCGCCCGGACCCGGTTGTTGGTGGCGCCCGGCGCGAACCGGGCCACGTTCTCGGCGACGCTCAGCTCCCCGTCCAGCACATCGAGCCGTTGCGGCAGGAACCGCAGGGGCACATGGGCCGTCGCCTCACCGGCAACCGGCTCCAGCTCCCCGGCGATCGTCCGCAGCAGCGTCGTCTTGCCCGAACCGTTGCGCCCGATCAGCGCGATCCGCTCCGGTCCGCGCAGATCGAAGCCACCGGCGACGCGCGCGCCGTACACGAGCTCCAGGTCCATCAGCGTGAGCACGGTACGGCCCGGCGGTACGGCCGTGTACGGCAGGTCGACGCGGATCTCGTCGTCGTCCCGTACGGCGTCCACCGCGTCGTCGAGCCGCTCCTTGGCCTCGGCGAGCTTCTCCTCGTGCATGATGCGGTGCTTGCCGGCGGACTCCTGTGCCGCCCGCTTGCGCGCCCCCATGACGATCTTCGGCTCACGCTTCTGGTCCCACATCTTCTGCCCGTACCGCTTTCGCCTGGCCAACTTGACTTGAGCGTCGACCAGTTCGCGCTTCTGCTTCTTCAGGTCGGCCTCTGCGACCCGCAGCATGCGCTCGGCCGCCTCCTGCTCGACGGCGAGCGCCTCCTCGTACGCCGAGTAGTTGCCGCCGAACCAGGTGACCTCGCCGGAGCGCAGATCGGCGATCTGGTCGACGAGTTCCAGGAGTTCACGGTCGTGGCTGACGACCACCATCACCCCCGGCCAGGACGCGACGGCCGCGTACAGCCGCCTGCGCGCGTACAGGTCGAGGTTGTTGGTGGGCTCGTCCAGCAGCAGGACGTCCGGGCGGCGCAGCAGCAGTGCGGCCAGCCGCAGCAGCACCGACTCGCCGCCCGACACCTCGCCGATCGTGCGGTCCAACTCGACGTGTCCGAGCCCGAGTTCGCCGAGGGTGGCGAGGGCGCGCTCCTCGACGTCCCAGTCGTCGCCGACGGTCTCGAAGTGCTTCTCGGCCACGTCGCCCGCCTCGATGGCGTGCAGTGCGGCCCGCCGGTCCGCGATGCCGAGCGCCTCGTCGACCTTCAGGCCGGTGTCGAGGGTGACGTTCTGCGGGAGGTAGCCGACCTCGCCCGCGACGCGTACGGCGCCGTCGGCCGGGGCGAGCTCACCGGCGATCAGCTTCAACAGGGTTGACTTCCCTGACCCGTTGATGCCGACGAGCCCGGTACGGCCGGGGCCGAACGCGACGTCGAGGCCCTCGAAGACGGGGCTGCCGTCGGGCCAGGTGAAGGAAAGGGACGTACAGGTGATGGAAGTAGACATGCGGGCCTCCGCGGATGCTCGAAGCGATCAAGGGCAAACGCGTTTCGAGACACCGGCGACCGGCGACCGGCGGGGAGGCCTCGGGAGGGGTATGAGAAAAGCCCTGTTTCCGGAGGACGGCTCGAATGCCGAGGTCGCACGCTGCGCACACACACTTCAGGTGTGTGACGCGGTGTCTCAGGACCTCAGACGAGCAACGTCCTTCTCCAATCGACGGCAACAGGACCGCTGTAAACGCTAGGAGGGGACGGAGAGGGTGTCAACGCAATTAACGCGCCGCAGGCCGTGCGGCGCGCTCGGTGTGGAACGCCCGGTGGTGCGTACGCCTCAGCAGGCGTCCCGCATCAGCTCCGCCAGGTCGTGGTCCAGGTCCAGCTGGAGGTGCTCCAGGCCGAGCGGCACCAGTTCGCTCGTGGACTGCAGGAAGTGCCGTATCTCGCCGGAGCGGATGTGCACGACGGCGGTGCCCTCGGGGGCGTGGAACTCCAGGACCGTGCGGTCGTAGCCGTACGGCCGCACACGGACGTCGCCGTGGCCCTCGGGTGCCTCGAGGCCGGCCAGGAGCAGCTCGCGGCTGAAGGTCCAGCAGACCTCCACGCCCTCCAGGGTGGCCGGAGCCGGGAAGGTCATGCGCACGGCGAACGGGTCGCGGCGGTCGTAGTGAAGGGTGGCCGGAATGCTCGGCATCCGCGGCGCGGCGGCGACGAGACGGGCCTCGACGGGCTGCTCGATTACGGTGGACAACGCCTTGCTCCCTTGTGACGGCTGGACGAACATCCGGGCGGACGAGACGGGCACTGGTAGAGACGACGGAATCAGCCAATCCGTGCACACGAAGGTCGAGTGACCTCTGTCACCGCCTTCATGCGCGGGAGTGGTGCGTTCGCCCTGCAGTGCCGGGAAAGTCACATGTGGTCGTCTGCTCTCGTCCGGGGTCTCTGTGGCGGACGTGGCCATCTGGACGGCGCCGTGGCGGTCGGCTAGCTTCGCCCGCCATGAGGCGTTCGGGGAGCACGCGACGGGTAGGGCATACATTTCGGACAGTGGCCGCGGGGGTGGCCTGCGGGGCGGCGCTCGCCGCACTGACAGCCGCACCGGCACAGGCGCACGGGCCGCAGAGCCGGGCCCCGCACTGGGAAGCCAAGGACAGCGGCACACCCGAGGCTCGTTTCCGGGGGCTGTCCGCCGTCAGCCGCGACATCGCGTGGCTGGCCGGAACCGGGGGCACCGTTCTGCGCACCACCGACGGCGGCGCGAGCTGGCGGAACGTCTCGCCGCCGGGCGCCGCCGAACTGCAGTTCCGGGACATCGAGGCGTTCGACGCGCGCCGCGCGGTGGTGCTGGCCATCGGGGAGGGCGAGGCGTCCCGCGTGTACCGCACGGATGACGGCGGCGCCACCTGGACCGAGTCCTTCCGCAACACCGACGCGCGGGCCTTCTACGACTGCATGACGTTCTTCGACCGCCGCCACGGCCTCGCGATGAGCGACCCGGTGGACGGCAGGTTCCGCATCCTGTCCACCAGCGACGGCGGCCGCTCCTGGAAGGTGCTGCCCAGCGCCGGCATGCCCGCGGCGCAGGAGGGCGAGGCAGGCTTCGCGGCGAGTGGGCAGTGCCTTGTGAGCTCCGGGCCCGAGGACGTCTGGCTGGCCACCGGCGGGGCGGCACGCGCGCGTGTGCTGCACTCCCGCGACCGGGGGCTGACCTGGACGGCCGCCGACGCGCCGATCCCGGCGGGCGATCCGGCCCGCGGCGTCTTCGCCCTCGCGTTCCGCGACCGCACCCACGGCCTCGCGGTCGGCGGCGACTACCGCCCCGACCAGTCCTCCCCGCGAGCGGCCGCCCGTTCCGGCGACGGGGGCGCCGGCTGGCAGCCCGCCGCGCAGCCGGTGCAGGCCTACCGCTCCGGCGTCGCCTGGCTCCCGCACAGCCGAACCGCCGCCCTCGCCGTCGGCCCCACCGGCACCGACCTGACGACCGACGGCGGACGCACCTGGCGGACCGTCGACACCGGGTCGTACGACACCGTGGACTGCACGCCGGACCTGGGGTGCTGGGCGGCGGGGGAGAAGGGCCGGGTCGCACGGCTGGAGAGCTGACGGCGAATTGTGGGTACTCGGGCGCGGACTGCGAGAGGAGTGACCCGACATGCCACGCGGTTCGAGCCCCAAGCGGGAACGCCAGTACGAGCACATCAAGCAGAGCGCCCAGGACCGGGGCGAGAGCACCGGGCGGGCCGAGGAGATCGCGGCGCGCACGGTGAACAAGGAGCGCGCCCGGTCCGGCGAGTCGAAGACCGCCAGCCGCACGTCGACCCAGGACATGTCCTCCGGCAAGCGGGGTGGGCAGCGGTCGGGCAAGGGCTCCCAGGGGCCCACCTACGACCAGCTCTACGAGGAGGCCAAGCAGCGCAACATCCGCGGCCGTTCGGACATGAACAAAACCCAGCTCAAGCAGGCGCTGGGCAACAAGTGAGGCTCAGTCCGACGTCTCGCGGTACCGCTCGAGTTCCGGCGCCGTCTTGGTCGCGTAGAACTCGGTGATGCGGTAGGCGCAGACCCCGGCCGTTACGAACGGGTCGGTCGCGGCGATCTCCTCGATCAGGGCCCGGTCCCCCGCGACGGCGAGGATCACCCCGCCGTCGCGGGGGTTCTTGCGCCCGGACGCCAGGAAATGGCCCCTCTCGTACTGCTCGTCGAGCCACGCCACATGCGCCTCCAGCACGGCGTCGACGGCCTCGATCGGTGCGGTGTACGTCAGCTCCAGCACGAACATGATCGCGAGCCTACCCCTGGGCCGACGGCGGCGGGCCCCCTCGCCGTACGCTCGTGCCCACCATGACGACCGTACCCATCCCCGCGGGCTGGCCCGCGACCGAGGAAGAAGCCCGCGCCGTCCAGGACGAGCTGTGCGAAAGGGTGGTGCTCGACGAGCCGGGGCCACCGCCCGGATCCGGGCATGTGACCGGCGTCGACGTGGCCTACGACGACGAGCGGGACGTGGTGGCGGCAGCGGCGGTCGTGCTGGACGCCGCGACTCTGGAGGTCGTCGCAGAGTCCACGGCCGTCGGCCGGATCTCCTTCCCGTACGTCCCCGGTCTGCTCGCCTTCCGCGAGATCCCGACGGTGCTGGCCGCCCTCGACGCCCTGCCCTGCCCGCCCGGCCTGGTGGTCTGCGACGGCTACGGCCTCGCCCACCCCCGCCGCTTCGGCCTCGCCAGCCACCTCGGCGTCCTCACCGGCCTGCCCACGATCGGCGTCGCCAAGAACCCGTTCACCTTCACGTACGACGACCCCGCCCCCGCGCGCGGCTCGTCCGCGCCCCTCCTGGCAGGCGACGAGGAGGTGGGCCGAGCTCTGCGCACCCGTGAAGCCGTCAAGCCGGTCTTCGTCTCGGTCGGCCACCGCGTGACCCTCACCAACGCCTGCGCCCACACCCTCGCACTGACCCCCGAGTACCGCTTGCCGGAGACGACGCGCAGGGCGGACGGTTTGTGCCGACGGGCGTTGAAGGAGGCGACCGGTACGAGGGCTTAGACCAAGGGGGCGGTACCTGTTCGGGCGCCGGCCCGTGGCGTGGGCCGGGCGGGTGCTCACGGCAGCGGCGGAGGGCCCGGTCCGAAGGCCAGAGATCGAAGCCGCGGTGGCGCAGGGCCGCCAGGGGTCAGTGGAGCCGGGGCAGCGAGGTGCCCGGGCTTCACCTCTCAATGCCGGCCCAGGCCATTCAGCCCGTCCGGTCAATGCCGGTCCAGGCCATTCAGCCCGTCCGGCGTTTGAGGACGAGGCCGTTCAGGCCGACAGCGGGGGTCTGGGGGCGGCAGCCCCCAGGGACGGGACGGGTAGGGGCGGCGGGGGCGACAACCTCCCTGCCCACGACTGACGACAACCGAGCCCGCGGGCTGAGTACATCGTCTGAGTACCCGTACGGATGTCAGCCCCACGGGGTCATCGGCAGGCTGAGCCCCATGGCAACGCACCGTTCCCCCAAGCCCCTCGCCGACCCCGACCGCCCCGTCGAACGTGCCGTGACGGCCGCGCTGGTACTCGCCACGTTGGCCGGGCTCGGCTGGATCGTCGGGATGATCTACACGATCGCGGGGTGGCCGCTCTAGGAGTGGGGGACGGTTGCAGGATCGGTTCAGCGGGTGGCTGCGACCCGGAAGGTGATCCCCGCCGACCGAAGCCGCTCGATCAGGGCGTCTCCCATCGCCACGGCCGTCGTGACCTGACCGGCCGTCGGCGGCAGGTCGTCGAAGGCGAGAGACAGGGCCCCTTCGGCGAACATCTTCGCCGTCTCCCCGTACCCCGGGTCCCCGCCCGACACCTCGGTGAAGACCCGCCGGCCGCCGCCCTCACCCACGAAGCGGACGGAGAACCAGCTCTTCGCGCGCTTCTCCGGGCCGGGCCCCTCGCCCGGCTTGAGCCGGTCGGACAACCAGCGCCGGGCGGGCGGCAGTTGGGCGGCCGTGAAGAGCCCGCCCATCGCCGCGACGCCGCCGAGCGCGATGGGCAGATGCCGGACGGCGGCGTAGTGGCGGTAGCGGAAGTCGGGGCCGTAGCGATCGAGGGCCCGCGCGGACCGCTTGACCACCTGCGGGTCGATCGTCGGCAGCGGCACCGCCCACGCGCCGACCTCCTTGGCGAACCGCGGCGTGCCCGTCGGTGCCTGCGCCCGACGCCCCATCAGCCGCGGCTCGTGCCGGGCACGATCACGCGCGGCGGCGAGCATCTGGCGCCCGCGCGCGAACTGGTTCAGCGCCGACGCGAACGTACCGCCCGAGAAGGTGGCATCGACGGTCACGAATCCGTCCACCGTCAGCGGCACGCCCGCCGGCAGCTGCTGGACGGTGAAGTACGCGCCCAGATCGTGCGGGACGGAGTCGAAACCGCAGGCGTGCACCAGCCGCGCACCCGTCTCCCGCGCGCGTGCGTCGTGCCGGACGTAGGTCCGGTCCACGAACTCCGGCTCACCGGACAGATCGAGATAGTCGGCGCCGGTGTCCGCGCAGGCCGCCACGAGGTCCTCGCCGTACGTCACATAGGGGCCCACCGTCGTGGCCACCACGCGCGCCTGCTCGGCAAGGTGGCGCATCGAGGCCGGATCGGAGACGTCCGCCTCCAGCAGCCCGACCCCCTTGCCGCCGTCCGGAAGCCGGTCGCGCAGCCGCTCCAGCTTCTCCTTGCTGCGACCGGCGATCGCCCAGCGCAACCCCTCGGGCGCATGCGCGGCCAGGTACTCCGCGGTGAGTATCCCGACGAATCCCGTCGCTCCGAAGAGCACGATGTCGTACGGGCGATCCGTCCTGTCCAGCCTGGTCATGACACCCCTCGGTCTCGCAGCACGCGCCGTTGTCGGTGGCCGAGGCTAGCGTGAGGGGTGCGGAGCCCGACGACGAGCCCGGAGGTTAGCGGTGGCCGTGCCCAGGACTGCCCTGAAGAAGTGGGAAAAAGTACGCGAGTTCGCCCTCGGGATGCCGGGCGCCGTCGAGGAGTTCCCGTGGGGCGAGTCGGTCGCGAAGGTCAACAAGAAGGTGTTCGTCTTCCTCGGAGTCGCCGACGGCAGCTATCCGATGGGCGTCACGGTGAAGCTCAAGGACGAGTCGGCCCACGCCCACGCCCTGACCTGCCCGGGTGCCGAGCCCGCCGGCTACGGCCTGGGCAAGTCGGGCTGGGTGAGCATCCCGCTGGAGCAGAAGGGCGCCCCGGCGGCGGAGCTGCTGTGCGACTGGGTGGAGGAGAGCTACCGGGTGATCGCGCCGAAACGGCTGATAGCGGAGCTGGACGGACGCGACTGACCCGATAGGACGGTGACCGGCAGGGAGACCGGCCGGTAAATTGGCTAAGCGCTTGCTCGTCAGGTCTTGTGTCCGCTGGAACACGTTCTTAGCATCACTGGTGTTACATCAGTTGTGTCACGCCAATGGGGGCAGGATGACAACGGCAACGACGCCCGGGCACGGCCCGCTCACCGGCGTGCGCGTGGTCGAGCTGGCCGGGATCGGGCCCGGTCCCTTCGCCGCCATGCTCCTGGCCGACCTGGGCGCCGACGTCGTCCGCGTGGACCGGCCCGGCGGCACGGGACTCGCCATCAACACCGAGTACGACATCACCAACCGCAACAAGCGCTCCGTGATCGTCGACCTGAAGTCCGCCGACGGCGCGGCCCGCGTCCTCGACCTCGCCGCCCGCGCCGACATCCTCATCGAAGGCAACCGCCCCGGCGTCGCCGAGCGCCTCGGCGTCGGCCCCGAGGCCTGCCACGCCCGCAACCCCCGCCTCGTCTACGGCCGTATGACCGGCTGGGGCCAGGAGGGGCCGCTCGCCCAGCGCGCCGGCCACGACATCGCGTACATCGCGCTCACCGGCACCCTCGGCATGATCGGCAGCCCCGACGAACCACCGGCGGTCCCCGCCAACCTGGTCGGCGATTACGCCGGCGGCTCCCTCTACCTCGTCGTCGGCGTCCTCGCCGCCCTCCACCACGCGCGCGCGACCGGCAGCGGCCAGG
Organism: Streptomyces sp. NPDC012935; assembly: GCF_042900345.1. NCBI lineage: Bacteria > Bacillati > Actinomycetota > Actinomycetes > Kitasatosporales > Streptomycetaceae > Streptomyces > Streptomyces sp. NPDC012935. The sequence continues at coordinate 624,931 of NZ_JBIBBC010000001.1, read as the reverse complement.
TCGTCGACGCCGCCATCGTGGACGGCACCTCCCACCTGGCCGCGATGATCCACGGCATGCTCGCCGCCGGCGGCTGGCAGGACCGGCGCGGCGCGAACCTCCTGGACGGCGGCTGCCCGTACTACGGCACCTACGAGACCGCCGACGGGCAGTACATGGCCGTCGGCGCGCTGGAGCCCCAGTTCTACGACGAGTTCGTGACGCTTCTGGAGATCCCCGAACACGCCGGCGCGCGCAAGGACTGGGCCCGCTGGGGCGAGCTGCGCGAGGCTGTCGCGGCCCGCTTCAAGGCCCGTACCCGGGACGAGTGGACGGCCGTCTTCGAGGGGTCCGACGCGTGCGTGGCGCCCGTGCTGTCCCTGAGCGAGGCCCCGCACCACCCGCACCTGGCGGCCCGCGGCACCTTCACCGACCACGGCGGCATCACCCAGCCCGCCCCCGCGCCCCGCTTCTCCGCGACCCCCACCGCCGTACGCACCGGACCCGCCCAGCCGGGTGCCGACACCGCGGACGTGGCACGCGACTGGGACGTACCCGACCTGATGAAGGGCCTCGATGTGGAGGACGCCGGTATGGAGGGCCTCGAATGAAGCGGCAGATCTTCGCCCCCGAGCACGACGCGTTCCGCGCGACCGTGCGCAGCTTCCTGGCCAGGGAGGTGCTGCCGTACTACGCGCAGTGGGAGCAGGACGGCATCGTTTCGCGTGACGCCTGGCGCGCGGCCGGAAAGCAGGGCCTGCTCGGCTTCGCCGTACCCGAGGAGTACGGAGGCGGCGGCACTCCCGACTTCCGCTACAGCGCCGTCCTCGCGGAGGAGTTCACGCGCGCGGGCGCTCCGGGCCTCGCGCTCGGCCTGCACAACGACATCATCGGCCCCTACCTCACCTCGCTGGCCACCGATGAGCAGAAGCGGCGCTGGCTGCCCGGCTTCTGCGACGGCACCCTGATCACGGCCATCGCCATGACCGAACCCGGCGCCGGCTCCGACCTCCAGGGCATCCGCACCCACGCCGAGGACCGCGGCGACCACTGGGTCCTCAACGGCTCCAAGACGTTCATCTCCAACGGCATCCTCGCCGACCTGGTGATCGTGGTGGCGAAGACGACCCCCGAGGGCGGCGCGCACGGGCTGTCGCTGCTGGTCGTCGAGCGCGGCACGGAGGGCTTCGAGCGCGGCCGCAACCTCGACAAGATCGGCCAGAAGGCGCAGGACACGGCCGAGCTGTTCTTCCACGACGTCCGCGTGCCCAAGGAGAACCTCCTCGGCGACCTCGACGGCGCCTTCGTCCACCTGATGACGAACCTCGCGCAGGAGCGGCTGAGCATCGCGGTCTCCGCGATCGCCGCCGCCGAGCACCTGCTGGAGATCACCACCGAGTACGTCAAGGAACGCGAGGCCTTCGGCCGGCCGCTGGCCACCAAGCAGCACGTCCGGTTCGAGATCGCCGAGATGGCCACCGAGTGCGCCGTCACCCGCACCTTCCTCGACCGCTGCATAGCGGACCACGACAACGGCGAGCTCGACGCCGTGCACGCCTCCATGGCCAAGTGGTGGGCGACCGAGCTGCAGAAGCGGGTCGCCGACCGCTGCCTGCAACTGCACGGCGGCTACGGCTACATGAGCGAATTCCCGGTCGCCAGGGCCTTCACCGACGGCCGTATCCAGACCATCTACGGCGGGACGACCGAGATCATGAAGGAGATCATCGGCCGTTCCCTGCTGGGCTGAGTCTCCTTTTTGCTCGGCTGACCCTCATCCCCGAAAGGCTTCCCAGTGAGCACCGAAGCGTACGTGTACGACGCGATCCGCACCCCGCGCGGCCGCGGCAAGGCGAGCGGCGCCCTGCACGGCACCAAGCCGATCGACCTGGTCGTCGGCCTCATCCACGAGATCCGCGACCGCTTCCCGGCCCTGGACCCGGCCGCGATCGACGACATCGTGCTCGGCGTCGTCGGCCCGGTCGGCGACCAGGGCTCCGACATCGCCCGCATCGCCGCGATCGCCGCCGGGCTGCCGGACACGGTCGCCGGCGTGCAGGAGAACCGCTTCTGTGCGTCGGGCCTCGAGGCCGTGAACATGGCCGCCGCCAAGGTCCGTTCGGGCTTCGAGGACCTCGTCCTCGCGGGCGGCGTGGAGTCCATGTCCCGGGTGCCGATGGCCTCGGACGGCGGCGCCTGGTTCAACGACCCGATGACCAACCTCGCCGTCAACTTCGTGCCGCAGGGCATCGGCGCCGACCTGATCGCGACCATCGAGGGCTTCTCCCGCCGCGACGTCGACGAGTACGCGGCGCTCTCCCAGGAGCGGGCGGCGACGGCCTGGAAGGAAGGCCGCTTCGACCGCTCCGTCGTCCCGGTGAAGGACCGCAGCGGCCTCGTCGTCCTCGACCACGACGAGCACATGCGCCCGGGCACCACCGCCGACTCGCTCGCCAAGCTGAAGGCGTCCTTCGCCGACATCGGCGACCTGGGCGGCTTCGACGCCGTCGCGCTGCAGAAGTACCACTGGGTCGAGAAGATCGACCACGTCCACCACGCGGGCAACTCCTCCGGCATCGTCGACGGCGCCTCGCTCGTCGCGATCGGCAACAAGGAGGTCGGCGAACGATTCGGCCTCACCCCGCGCGCCCGCATCATCTCCGCCGCCGTCTCCGGCTCCGAGCCCACCATCATGCTCACCGGCCCCGCCCCCGCGACCCGCAAGGCGCTCGCCAAGGCCGGGCTGACCATCGACGACATCGACCTCGTCGAGATCAACGAGGCCTTCGCGGCCGTCGTCCTGCGCTTCGTGAAGGACATGGGCCTGTCCCTGGACAAGGTCAACGTCAACGGCGGCGCGATCGCCCTCGGCCACCCGCTCGGCGCGACCGGCGCGATGATCCTCGGCTCGCTCGTCGACGAACTGGAGCGCCAGGACAAGCGGTACGGCCTCGCCACGCTCTGCGTGGGCGGCGGCATGGGCATCGCCACGATCGTCGAGCGCATCTGACCCCCTCCCGACGGATCACACGGAGCACCTCCACATGAGCACTGAGTCCACCACCATCCGCTGGGAACAGGACCGCGAAGGCGTCGTCACCCTCGTACTCGACGACCCCAACCAGTCCGCGAACACCATGAACCAGGCGTTCCGCGACTCCCTCGCAGTCATCACCGACCGGCTGGAGGCCGAGAAGGACACCATCCGCGGTGTCATCATCACCTCCGCCAAGAAGACCTTCTTCGCCGGCGGCGACCTGCGCGACCTGATCCGCGTCACACCGGACACCGCGCAGGACCTCTTCGAGGGCGGCATGGCGATCAAGCGCCAGCTGCGGCGCATCGAGACCCTCGGCAAGCCGGTCGTCGCCGCGATGAACGGCGCGGCCCTGGGCGGCGGCTACGAGATCGCTCTCGCCTGCCACCACCGCATCGCCCTCGACGCGCCCGGCTCCAAGATCGGCTGCCCCGAGGTCACCCTCGGCCTGCTCCCGGGCGGAGGCGGCGTCGTGCGCACCGTCCGCCTCCTCGGCATCGCCGACGCCCTGCTGAAGGTCCTCCTCCAGGGCACCCAGTACAACCCGCAGCGCGCCCTGCAGAACGGCCTGATCGACGACGTGGCCGCCACCCAGGAGGAACTGCTCGCCAAGGCCCGCGCCTTCATCGTGGCCCACCCCGAATCGCAGCAGCCCTGGGACCGGCCGGGCTACAGGATCCCCGGCGGCACGCCCGCCAACCCCAAGTTCGCGGCCAACCTGCCCGCCTTCCCGGCCAACCTGCGCAAGCAGACGGCCGGCGCCCCCTACCCGGCCCCGCGCAACATCCTCGCGGCCGCGGTCGAGGGCTCCCAGGTCGACTTCGAGACCGCACAGGTCATCGAGGCGCGCTACTTCGTGGAGCTGGCGGCGGGCCAGACCTCCAAGAACATGATCCAGGCGTTCTTCTTCGACCTCCAGGCCGTCAACTCCGGCGCCAACCGCCCCAAGGGCATCGAACCCCGCAAGGTCCGCAAGGTGGCCGTCCTGGGCGCCGGGATGATGGGCGCCGGTATCGCCTACTCGTGCGCCCGCGCGGGCATCGAGGTCGTCCTGAAGGACGTGGCGCTGGAAGCCGCCGTCAAGGGCAAGGGCTACTCCGAGAAGCTGTGCGCCAAGGCGGTCTCGCGGGGCCGTACGACGCAGGAGAAGGCCGACGCGCTGCTGGCCCGCATCACACCGACGGCCGATCCGCAGGACGTGGCCGGCTGCGACGCGGTCATCGAGGCCGTCTTCGAGAACCCCGAGCTCAAGCACAAGGTCTTCCAGGAGATCCAGGGCATCGTCGAGCCGGACGCGCTGCTGTGCTCCAACACCTCGACCCTGCCGATCACGGTGCTGGCCGAGGGCGTCGACCGCCAGGCCGACTTCATCGGACTGCACTTCTTCTCGCCCGTCGACAAGATGCCGCTCGTCGAGATCATCAAGGGCGAGCGGACCGGCGAGGAGGCGCTGGCCCGCGCGTTCGACCTGGTCCGGCAGATCAACAAGACGCCGATCGTCGTCAACGACTCCCGCGGCTTCTTCACCTCCCGCGTCATCGGCCACTTCATCAACGAGGGCGTGGCGATGGTCGGCGAGGGCATCGAGCCCGCGTCGGTGGAGCAGGCGGCGGCCCAGGCGGGCTATCCGGCCAAGGTCCTGTCCCTCATGGACGAGCTGACGCTCACCCTCCCGCGCAAGATCCGCAACGAGTCGAAGCGGGCCGTGGAGGAGGCGGGCGGCGTCTGGACGTCCCACCCCGCAGAGGCCGTCATCGACCGCATGGTCGACGAGTTCGGCCGCGAGGGCCGCAGCGGGGGAGCGGGCTTCTACGACTACGACGCGGAGGGCAAGCGGGTGGGCCTCTGGCCGGGCCTGCGCGAGCACTTCACCCGCGAGGGCACCCGGATCCCGTTCCGGGACATGCAGGAACGCATGCTGTTCTCCGAGGCCCTGGACACGGTCCGGCTCCTGGAGGAAGGCGTCCTGACGTCGGTCGCCGACGCCAACATCGGCTCGATCTTCGGCATCGGCTTCCCCGGCTGGACGGGCGGCGTCCTGCAGTACATCAACGGCTACGAGGGCGGCGTCGCCGGCTTCACGGCCCGCGCGCGTGAGCTGGCGGAGCAGTACGGCGACCGGTTCGCGCCGCCGGTGCTGCTGGTCGAGAAGGCGGAGAAGGGGGAGCGCTTCGGGGACGAGTGACGCCGGGGACGCGTGACGCCGGGGGCGGCGGGGCAACTTCTCCGCCCCGCCGCCCCTACCCACCCCGCGCCGCAAGGGGATCAGTCCCTTCGGGGAACTGCCTCTTCCGCAAGGCTTGTTGGGGAGCACAGGCCCCCTTGCCGGGTTACTGACGGCTCATCACACTCGCCTCATGGAGACGCGTACCGCACTGGTGACCGGAGCGGCACAGGGCCTGGGGCAGGAGTTCGCCGTCGCGCTCGCCGGACGCGGGTACCGGGTCGCCGGTCTCGACCGCGTTCCGCAGCCGGAGACCGCCGGAAAGATCCTGGACTACGTGGAGTTGACGGCCGACGTCACGGACGAGACCCAGGTGTGCCGGGGACTGGAGCGCGTCATCGACCGGTTCGGCACGCTGCACGTCGTCGTCAACCATGCCGACGTCCAGCCCGAGAGCACCTTCGAGGAGACGTCGGTCGAGGAGTGGCGCCGGATCATGCGCGTCAACCTGGAGGCGCCGTTCCTGGTGACCCGGGCCGCGCTGCCGTACCTGAAGGCGGCCGGCTGGGGCCGGATCGTCAACATCGCCTCGGCGGCCGTACTCACCCCACCGCCCACGATGGTCCCGTACGTCGCCTCGAAGATGGGCCTGATCGGCTTCACGCGTTCCCTCGCCGCGGCCCTCGCGCCGTACGGCATCACCGTCAACGCCATAGCGCCCGGCGCGATCCGCACGGCTCCTGCCGAGCAAAGGGCGGGTGCGGACGGCGGCTTCGAGCCCGTCCGGGACCCGCAGGCGGTGCCGAGGGCGCAGGCACCGTCCGACCTGGTGTCGACGCTGCTCTACGTCGTCGACGAGGGCAGCGGCTTCCTGACCGGGCAGACGCTCAACGTGTCAGGCGGATCGTCCTTCCTCTGAGACGCCGCCCAGCCAGTCCCGCAGCTCCTCGCGCAGGGAGCGCTGAAAGGTCGTCAAAAGGGCCTGCACCACCAGAGGTTGCATATGTGCGGACAGTGACTTCACGTCCTGCGCGGCGCGTTGCGAAACCTCGCCGCGGAAGAGCTGCGCCAACTCGTGCGCGGCGGACCGCGAGTGTTCGATGAGCACCTTGCGCGCCGCGAGGATCGCCTCCTGCGACAGCGGTACGTCCAGCAGCCCGACGCCCAGCCGCAGCAGTCCGAGGTCGACGCGGTAGCCGTCGGCGCCGTCGTCCGGCTTCACCACACCCATCGCGGCCAGCCGCTCCACGTCGTCGTCGCCGAGCGCCCGCCCCGCCCGGCGCTCCAGCTCCGGCCGCGTCACCGTCTCCACGGCGTCCGGCGCCCAGGAGGCCACCACGGCCCGGTGGATGGCGAGGTCATGGGCGTCCAGATCGGGCGGCAGCTGCTGCACATACCGTTCGATCGCGGCGAGCGTCATGCCCTGCTGCTGCAACTCCTCGATGAGCGCCAGCCGGGCCAGGTGCTCGCGGCCGTAGTGGCCCACTCTGCGCGGACCCAGCACCGGAGGCGGCAGCAGCCCTTTGGTGCCGTAGAACCGCACCGTGCGGACCGTCATACCCGCCCGCGCGGCCAGCTCGTCGATCGTGAGGGTCGTCTCCTCGGTGCCGGTCGTCATGTGCAGCAGTATCGCTGTCTCACCGGTGCTGTGACACCTCCGGCGACTCGTGGGGCGCGGCGGCATCACCGTGTGAGATGTAACGCTGTGTGACCTCCGCCACCGCATGAGCCGGGTTTCCTGGGGGAAGGTGAGCCCTTGGTCTGTGCACTTATCCAGCGCACAGGCCATACGCACGTCCGGCCACCCGAGCGCAATCCGCTCGGGCGCACCAGAGAGTGGTACCACCCGTGAGCAAGGACGCCGTGAACACGGCAGTGGCCGCACCCCGCACCGACGCGGCCCAGGTGCCCGCGGATGCGGGCGACGCCGGTTACAGCAAGGACCTCAAGGCCCGCCACGTCAACATGATCGCCATCGGCGGGGCCATCGGCACCGGCCTCTTCCTCGGCGCCGGCGGCCGCCTCCACAACGCGGGCCCGGCGCTGGCGATCGCCTACCTGGTCTGCGGCATCTTCGCCTTCTTCGTGGTGAAGGCCCTCGGCGAGCTCGTGCTCTACCGCCCCTCCTCGGGCTCCTTCGTGTCGTACGCGCGCGAGTTCCTCGGTGAGAAGGGCGCCTACGTCGCCGGCTGGATGTACTTCCTGAACTGGTCGACCACCGGCATCGCCGACATCACCGCGATCGCGCTCTACACCCACTACTGGAGTCTGTTCACGGACATCCCGCAGTGGGTGCTCGCCCTGATCGCCCTGGCGGTGGTCCTGGCGGTGAACCTGATCTCGGTGAAGATCTTCGGCGAGATGGAGTTCTGGTTCGCGATCATCAAGGTCGCCACGCTGGTGGCCTTCATGTTCGTCGGCATCTTCCTGCTGGCCACTCAGCAGGAGGTGGGCGGTACGACGCCCGGCCTGAGCGTGATCACCGACAACGGCGGCGTCTTCCCGCACGGCATGATGCCCGTCGTCCTGGTCATGCAGGGCGTGATCTTCGCGTACGCCGCACTGGAGCTGGTCGGCGTCGCGGCGGGCGAGACCGCCGAGCCGGAGAAGGTCGTCCCGCGCGCGGTGAACTCGATCATGTGGCGCGTCGGCGTCTTCTACGTCGGCTCGGTCGTCCTGCTGGCCCTGCTCCTGCCGGGCTCGGTCTACTCGGCCGACCAGAGCCCGTTCGTGACGGTCCTGTCGAAGATCGGTGTTCCGGCAGCCGGCGACGTGATGAACCTGGTGGTCCTGACGGCGGCGATGTCCTCCCTCAACTCCGGCCTCTACTCGACGGGCCGCATCCTGCGTTCCATGGCGATGGCGGGCTCCGCCCCGAAGTTCACGGCGCGCATGAACCGCAGCCAGGTGCCCTACGGCGGCATCCTGCTCACCTGCGCGGTGTGCGTCCTCGGCGTCGGCCTGAACTACCTCATGCCCAGCCAGGCCTTCGAGATCGTGCTGAACGTCGCCTCCCTCGGCATCATCTCGACCTGGGTGATCATCATGATCTGCCACCTGATCTTCGTCCGCCGCGCCAGGGCGGGCCTGGTGGACCGACCGCACTTCCGCCTGCCCGGCAGCCCGGTCACGGAGATCGCCACGATCGTCTTCCTGCTGGCCTGCCTCGGCATGATGTGGAACGACCCCGAGGTCGGCCGCAAGACCCTCCTCCTCATCCCGGTGATCGCCGCGATGCTGGTCGCCGGCTGGTACGCGCTCCGCCGCAGGGCGAACCGCGCGGAGGACCAGGAGCTGACCGAGCTCACGAAGTAGTCCGAAGGCCGTTGTCAGAGGCGGCATCTACGGTGGCGTCATGTCGGAGATCACGGATGTCCGGGGTGACGCCACCGTTCCGTTGGGCATGCTCGTCAAGGTGATGGCCGAGAGCTTGTCGTCATGCGGTCACGGACGCGCCCCACAGGGGCGCGGGGAACTGCGCGATCAGCCACGTACGACCCGCAGGCACCCGCTGTCCTGGGGGCCTGCGGCGAGAGAACCGTTCACGACCGGGGGGTCCTGAGTTGAGCCGCGACACCGACGTCCTCGTCCTGGGCGGCGCCGGGGTGGACACCATCGTGTACGTCCCCGAGCTGCCGCTCCCGTACGCCGACAGTTACATGATCGACTCAGGGATCCGCACCCGCGCCGGGCAGACCGGGGACTTCGTGGCCGTCGGCCTGAGCAGCCTCGGGCTGCGCACCCATCACGTCGACTTCCTCGGCGATGACCCCGAGGGCGACCTCGTCCGTGCCCTGCACCGCGAGCACGGCATCGCCCTCACCGCGATCCCGCAGCCCGCCGGCACCAAGCGCGCGGTCAACCTGGTCGGGCCGGACGGACGGCGACTGTCCCTTTACGACACGAGCCGCGGATACGCCGAGGACCGCCTGCCGGAAGGGACGGTCCGGGCCCTCGCCGACGCGAGCCGCCATGCCCATGTCTCCATCACCCAACCGTGCGCCCACGCCCTGCCCACCCTCCGCGCGGCCGGTGTCACGCTCTCGACCGACCTGCACAACTGGGACGGCGAGAACCCGTACCACGAGTCGTTCGCCTACGCGGCTGACGTCGTGTTCCTCTCGACGGCCGCCCTGGACGACCCCGTGCGGACCATGCGCCGGATCGCCGAGCGGGGGAGGGCCGAGGTGGTCGTGGCCACGGCCGGAGCCGAGGGCGCCCATCTGCTGACCGACGGCGAGCTCAGTCACGTCCCGCCGGTCCGGCCCGCGGCCCCCGTGGTCGATTCCAACGGCGCCGGTGACGCCTTCGCGGCCGCCTTCCTCTACGGCAGGCTCACCAGCGAGCCACCGCACCGATGCGCGTTGTACGGCGCGGTGGCCGGCGCCCATGCCTGCACGGTGCCGTCGACGCAGACGGCACCGATGGGCCGGGACGAACTCCTCGAGCGCGCCTCCGCGTTCGAGGGTTCATAGGACGCCCCAGGACGTCAGTGTTCGTGCACGCCGTTCGTCGCCGCGATCTTCTTCCAGGACTTCGGCTGCACCAGATCCGTGCCCGACCTGGCGATCGACGCCGCGCGTGCCGCCGGCGCGGCCGGCTTCGACGGCTCGAACAGCCATGTGTCGAAGAGCGCCGCCAGCGGCTGACCGGACACCTGCTCGGCGTACCGCCGGAAGTCGGCCACCGACGCGTTGCCATAGGCGTACTTCTGCGTCCAGCCCTTGAGGATGGCGAAGAACGCCTCGTCCCCGATCTCGTTGCGCAGCGCCTGCAAGGTCAGCGCACCCCGGTCGTAGACCGCGATGTGGAACTGCTTCTCCGGCCCCGGATCCCCGGGCTTGACCGTCCAGAACGCGTCGTCGGCCGCCCGCGAGGCGTACACGTAGTCGGCGATCTCCTGCGCCGTCCCCTCACCCTCGTGCTCCGACCACAGCCACTGTGCGTAGCGGGCGAACCCCTCGTTGATCCAGATGTCCTTCCAGTCCTTCACGGACACCAGGTCGCCGTACCACTGGTGGGCGATCTCATGGACGACGACAGAGGTGTTCGTCCCGTTCGCGAAGTTCGACGGGCTGTAGAACGGCCGGGTCTGCGTCTCCAGCGCGTACCCGGTCTTCGTGTTCGGCACATACCCGCCGAGGGCGTTGTAGGGATACGGCCCGAAGTGCCCGGTCAGCCAGTCGGCGATCTCCCCGGTCCGCTCGATGCTCGCCCGCGCCGCGCCGGCATTGGCGCCCAGGTCCTTGCTGTAGGCGTTGATGACCGGAATGCCGCTCTCGCTCGTCCCCGTGGTCACGTCGAACCGGCCGACGGCGAGCGTGGCCAGATACGTCGCCTGCGGTTTGTCGGAGCGCCAGTTGTACCGGGTCCAGCCCAGGCGTGAACTCGTCGAGTGAAGCGTGCCGTTGGAGATGGCCTGCGTGCCGTCCGGGACCAGCACCGAGACGTCGTACGTCGCCTTGTCGAGCGGGTGGTCGTTGCTGGGGAACCACCACCAGGCGGCTTCGGGCTCGTTCGCCCCGACTCCGCCGTCCGGGGTGCGGTGCCAGCTGGTGAAGCCGTACGCCTCCTTCGACGAGGGCACGCCGCGGTAGCGCACGACCACGGTGACGTCCGTGCCCTTGGCCAGCGGCTTCTTCGGCGTGATCTCCAGCTCGTGCTCGCCCGAGGTCGCGAACGACGCCTTCGCGCCGTTGACCCGGACCTCGCTGACGTCCAGCAGGAAGTCCAGATTGAACCGGGACAGATCCTGCGTGGTCCTCGCCAGCAGGGTCGCCGTCCCCTCCAGCTCGTCCGTGGCCGGCTGGTACTTCAGCCGGAGGTCGTAGTGGGAGACGTCGTATCCGCCGTTGCCGTAGGCCGGGTAGTAGGGGTCGCCGATGCCCGGAGCACCGGGGGAGTGGCTCGCGGCCGACGCCGGGATCGCCAGCATCAGCGAGGCGGCCGCCAGTGCGCCCGGCGCCATGAATCTGCGGTGCACGAAAGCTCCAAGTCGTAGGGGCCCGAAGTCTGTCCGGAGCCTATTCACCACCTGTGTCACCGGGTGTGTCCATGACCACTGCTGTCACACGATCGCCATTCGGCCGACATGAGTCCACTCGCCCGGCCGACGTTTATCGGCCACACAAGGCCTCACATGCCATCAGTTGCCCCCTTCTGCACGAGAGTTGACCGATGTACCGTCCGCGCATGCCGAAACGCATGCGCTTCACGATCTGGAGACCGCTCGCGACGGTGGCCGCAGCCGCGCTGATGGCCACGTTCCTCTCACCCGCGACGGCGCACGCCGCCGTGCGGGAGAGCAAGCCCGTGTACTCGTACGAGAACGCCATCCGCGAGGCCGTATGGGTGGACACCGGACTCGACGACGACCGTGACGGAAGGAACGACCGCGTCGCCGTCGACGTCGTCCGCCCCCGGGAGGCGGCCGCGCAGGGCCGCAGAATCCCCGTCATCATGGACGCCAGCCCGTACTACTCCTGCTGCGGGCGGGGCAACGAGAGCCAGAAGAAGACGTACGACGCCGACGGCGACGTCGTCCAGATGCCGCTGTTCTACGACAACTACTTCGTGCCCCGCGGCTACGCCTTCGTCGGCGTCGACCTCGCCGGCACCAACCGCTCCGACGGCTGCGTGGACGTCGGCGGCCGCTCCGACATCCTCTCCGCCAAGGCCGTCGTCGACTGGCTGAACGGCCGCGGCAAGGCGTACACGACCCGCACCGGCACCACCAAGTCCAAGGCGACCTGGACCAACGGCCGCACCGGCATGATCGGCAAGAGCTGGGACGGCACCATCGCCAACGGAGTCGCCGCCACCGGCGTCGAGGGCCTGCGGACCATCGTCCCGATCAGCGCCATCTCCTCCTGGTACGACTACTACTTCCAGCAGGGCGCCCCGCTGTACGACTCCGGCCCCGAGTGGCTCTCCGACTACGTCAACAGCCCCGACGCCCGCGCCAAGTGCGGCGCCGTCCAGCAGAAGCTCATCGACGGAGCCCCGCGCACCGGCGACTGGACGCCGCTGTGGACCGAGCGTGACTACGTCAAGGACGCGCGCAAGGTCAGGGCGAGCGTCTTCCTGATCCATGGCATGCAGGACCTCAACGTCCGTATGAAGCACGTCGGCCAGTGGTGGGACGCCCTGGCGAAGAACGGCGTCGAGCGAAAGGTCTGGCTCTCCCAGACCGGCCACGTCGACCCGTTCGACTTCCGCCGCGCCGAGTGGGTCGAGACCCTGCACCGCTGGTTCGACCACGAACTCCTCGGCTACGACAACGGCATCGACCGTGAGCCGATGGCCGACATCGAGCGCCACCCCGACCAGTGGGCCACCTCCAAGGTCTGGCCGCCGCGCGGCACCGACGCGACCACCCTGCGCCCCGCCAAGGGCACCGAGGCCGGGGTCGGCACCCTGGGTCTGCGCAAGGGCAAGGGCACCGAGACCTTCACCGACGACCCGCAGCACAGCGAGACCGACTGGGCCGCGAACGTCGACCGGACCACCCCGGACAAGGCCGGCTTCGTCACCAAGCCGCTCACCCGCGACCTGCGCCTGTCCGGCTCCTCCGAGGTCACCGTCACCGCGACCCCGACCACCTCCACGGCCCATCTCTCCGCCGTCCTCGTGGACCTCGGCCCCGACACCATCCGCGACTACGCGTCGAGCGGCGAAGGCATCACCACCCTCACCGACCGCACCTGCTGGGGCGCGAGCACGACCGGCGACAGTTCCTGCTTCAAGGAGACGCGGGCCAAGACCGCCGACGTCGGTTACACCGTCGTCAGCCGCGGCTGGGCCGACCTGGGCAACCACGCCTCCGACCTGAAGGGCGCACCGCTCACCCCGGGCAAGGCGTACACGATCACCCTCGACCTGGCGGCCACCGACCACGTGGTGCCGGCCGGCCACCGCCTCGCCCTGATCGTCGCGGGCACGGACAAGGACCTGATCGACCCTCCGTCGACCAAGCCGACGCTGACCCTCGATCTCTCCCGTACGAAGGCCCGCGTCCCGCTGGTCGGCGGCGCCCACGCCTTCGCACGCGCCACGGCGGGCTCCGTCTCCGCTGCTCCCGAGGCCGCGCCGCTCGCCGGCTTGAGCGCACCCCGCACCACCACTCACCGCATCCCGGAGGGAGGCCAGTGACCCGCACCCGAGCAGTCACCCTGGTCGCCGCGGCCCTCGCCGCATCCATCGTCGCCATACCGGCCCACGCCGCCGACTCCGCGCCCCGCACCGGCTTCGAGGAGTCGAACGGCGCCCGCTGGACCAGCCAGCCCGAGGAGCAGGACTTCCTCGCGGCCGTCGACAAGGCGAGCAAGCGCGTCTCCGTCACCCGCATCGGTTCGACGAAGCAGGACCGCCCGCTCCAGCTCGTCAGGATCGGCACCCGCCCCACCCCGAACAAGGTGCTGCTGATCTGCAGCCAGCACGGCGACGAACCCTCGGGCCGCGAGGCATGCCTGTCCACCGTCCGCGACCTGGCCTACGCGAAGGACCGGCAGACCCGGCGCTTCCTGGAGCGCACCACCCTGCTGGTGGTGCCCACGGCCAACCCCGACGGCCGGGCCGCCGACACCCGCGGCAACAGCGACGGCGTGGACGTCAACCGCGACCACCTCGCACTCCAGACCGCCGAGGGGCGCGCCATGGCCGCGGTCATCCGCGACCAGCGCCCCGACGTGATCTACGACCTGCACGAGTACGGCGCCACACCCCCGTACTACGACAAGGACTTGTTCGACCTGTGGCCGCGCAATCTCAACACGGACGCCCGTGTCCACGACGCGGCGCAGACCCTCTCGGAGTCGTACGTGCGCCCCGCCGCGTCCGGCGTCGGTTACTCGACCGGTACGTACGGGATCTGGACCGACCCCGAGACGGGCGAGCCGATCAAGCAGGTCGCCGGTGACGGGCAGGAACGCATTCTGCGGAACATGTCCGGCGTCAAGCATTCGGTGGGGCTGCTGATCGAGAGCCGCGTCGATCCGCTGACCGAGGAGGAGAAGGCCGACGAGTCGCTCAACAACCGGCGCCGGGTGTACTCCCAGGTCGCCGCGCTGGACGGCCTGTTCGACTTCACCGACGCCCGCCGCGGACAGGTCGAGGCGGCGACCGGCCTGGCCAGGCTCGCGGGCTTCGCCGACACCGGGCCCGTCTACGTCGGCGGCGCCGACAACGACCCGGCCGAACCCGCCGAGGTGATCGCGGACCCGCCCTGCGGATACCGGCTCACCACCGATCAGTACGCGCAGTTCAAGGACGAGCTCGCGCTGCACGGAGTGAAGGCGAAATCGACGTCCACGGGTGCACTTGTGCCGATTCGTCAGTCCTTGCGTTCCCTTGTCCCGTTGCTCCTGGACGAGCGCGCCCCGTATCACCTCGCCGCAGGTGAGCCCGACACCGACTGCTGAAACGGCTGCGATCGGCGGAATCTGTGGTAGGTCCTGGGAGACGACGTGGAAACGGCGTATCCACGGTTTCCCGGGGAAGGTGCCGCTGATGACTGACGATCTTAAGAAGAGAGGTGGCCGGGAAGGCCCTTCGGAGGACTCCGGCCACCGCAGCACCGACCGAGTGGTGTTCGGCGTCACCGCCGTCATCACCCTGGCCTTCGTGATCTGGGGCTGGGCCGCCACGGACTCGCTGGAGAGCGTGTCCACGAAGATGCTCAACGGCCTGATCCACAACGGCGGCTGGGCCTTCATGCTCGCCGCCTCCTGCTTCGTGGTCTTCGCCCTGTGGCTGGCGATCAGCCGCTACGGCCGCATCCACCTGGGCGCCGAGGGTGAGGAACCCGAGTTCAAGACCGTGTCCTGGGTCGCGATGATGTTCAGCGCGGGCATGGGTATCGGACTGATGTTCTACGGCGTGAGTGAGCCGCTCTCGCACTACAACGCCCCACCGCCCGGCACCACCCCCGCCGACTCCGCCGAGCGCATGGAGACGGCGATGGCCACCACTCTCTTCCACTGGACGCTGCACCCCTGGGCGATCTACGCGGTGGTCGGCCTCGCCATCGCCTACAGCACCTTCCGCAAGCGCCGGCGCCAGACCATCAGCGCGGTGTTCACCCCGCTGATCGGCGAGAAGCACGCCAACGGCGCCGGGGGACGGGTGATCGACATCCTCGCGATCATCGCCACCGTCTTCGGTTCCGCGGCCTCCCTCGGCCTCGGCGCGCTCCAGATCGGCTCCGGCTTCCAGGAGCTGGACTGGATGGACGACGTGAGCGACGGCCTGCTCGTCGCCATCATCGCCGTACTGACCCTGGCCTTCGTCGCCTCAGCCGTCTCCGGCATCGAGCGGGGCATCCAGTGGCTGTCCAACACGAACATGGTGCTCGCCCTGATCCTCGCGGTCTTCGTGTTCATCGCGGGCCCCACGATCATCGTGCTCGACCTGCTGCCCACCTCGATCTTCGCCTACCTGGGCGACCTTCCCCAGCTCGCCGGCCGCACCGAGGCAAGCGGTGGTGAAGGGGTCGCTGACTGGCTCGGCAGCTGGACCGTCTTCTACTGGGCCTGGTGGATCTCCTGGACGCCCTTCGTGGGCATGTTCATCGCCCGCATCAGCCGCGGGCGCACCATCCGGCAGTTCGTCGGCGGCGTCATCCTCGTCCCCAGCACCGTCAGTCTGATCTGGTTCGCGATCTTCGGCGGTACCGCGATGAAGCTCAGGGAGGGCGGCGCACTCGCCGGGGAGGAGACCCCCGAGGGGCAACTCTTCGCCGTCCTGCAGGAGTTCCCGATCGCGACCGTCACCAGCCTGCTGGTGATGATCCTGGTCGGCATCTTCTTCGTCTCGGGTGCCGACGCCGCGTCCATCGTCATGGGCACGCTGTCCCAGAAGGGGGCCCTGGAACCCGGCCGGTTCGTCGTCGTGTTCTGGGGTGTGGTGACCGGAGCCGTCGCCGCCATCATGCTGCTCGTCGGAAGCGGTCAGGGCGACGCGCTCACCGGCCTGCAGAACCTCACGATCCTGGCCGCGGCGCCGTTCGTCCTCGTGATGATCGGCATGTGCGTCGCACTCGTGCGCGACCTGCGCCGGGACCCGATCATCGTGCGCACCGAGATGGGCTCGGAGGCCGTCGAACTCGCTGTGATCGAGGGCCACAGGAAGTATGACGGAGACTTCGAGATCAGGGTCGGCCCGGGCGTCGGCACTGAGACGGAGGGTGACCCGCTGGGCCACGACCACAGCTGAGCGGTACGCACGCACGCGGGAGGGGGCGAGCCGGAGAGCCGCCTCCTCCGCGTGCCTGGCCGACCGGGCGGCCGCCGCGTTCCTTCGGTCAGCCGTTCGCAGTCGTCCAGGGACGTATGCGGAATATGTCATGCCGCGCTCATATCGGTCCCGCTCTGGGGATACTCACAGCATGTCTGCCGAGTACGCGACCTTCGGCCTGGCACCGGCGATGCGTGCCGGTGGCGTCCTCGCCAACGGTGACTACCAGGTGCACCGGGATTTCGTGGACTTCATCGTCGACGGACGCCCGCTGCTGTTCCAGCTCTCCGACCTCGACGCCGTCTCCCCGCTCGCTTCCGACGTCCCGCCCGCCATCTTCACCGCACAGGTCCGCAGCCTGCTGCTGGAGGCGGAGGCCCCGCTTCCGGGTGGCCGCTATGTCATCTACGGCTGCCCCGAGTGCGAGGACCTCGCCTGCGGAGCGGTCACCGCACTCATCGACAAGGAGGGCGACGACTACATCTGGCGGGACTTCGCCTGGCAGACCGACGAACACGCCGACCTGGAACTCAACGGCTACCACGGCATCGGACCCTTCCGCTTCCACGCCGCCGAGTACCGCTCGGCGCTGGGCTCCCTGCTCGACGGCGACTCCGAGGCGCCGCGCCGCCGGGTCCTGCTCATCGGCGCCCGCGTGGCCCTCCTGGCCAAGCTCGCCGCCGCCCTGCGCACCATCGGCATCGGCGTCGAGATCACCCACGACGTGAGCGGCGTCGCCGTCGACGAACTGCGCACCTACGGCGCCGTCGCCTTCGGCCGTGGCATCGGCGAGGAACAGCGCGCCGCCGCACGCCGCGCCTTCACGGAGGCCGGAGCCGACGTGGCCTACGTCGACGGCCTCGCACCGATCGTGCCCTTGCTGGTCGCGCAGATCGAACACGCCCTGGACCGCAGCCCGGTCGAACAGCGGCGTCTGACCCGCCTGGTGGCCGCCGACGGCGAGGCGGGCGTCGAGGTCACCTCGCCCTGCCGCGTCCAGCTCACCGCGTACCGCGTCGACCGCCTCTACCGCACCCACACCCACGAGGTCTTCGACGGCGTCCTGGAACCGGGTCGCCACCGCATCGCACTGGACGCGAAGGCAGTGAAGGGGGAGTCGTTCGTGGTGGCGCGAACCTCGGGGGGTGTGCTGGTGGAGGCGATGGCGCGGTGAGGGCGTACGGGCCCTCGGAGGCGCCGGCCCGCTGAGACGAAGGTGCTCGCGGCCCTGCGCGGCGACTAGGATCGCGGTCTGTGAGTGCCACCCTCGTCGCCAAGAACCTCGCCGCCGGTCACGGCGACCGTTCCCTGTTCAGCGGGCTCGACCTCGTCGTGGCGCCCGGAGACGTGATCGGCCTGGTCGGAGCCAACGGCGCGGGCAAGTCCACGCTGCTGCGCCTGCTCGCCGGGCTGACCGCACCGGAGGACGGCGAGCTGCGGCTGTCCCCGCCGACCGCGACCGTCGGTCACCTCCCGCAGGAGCCGGAGCGGCGGCCGGGCGAGACCGTACGGGAGTTCCTGGCCCGGCGCACCGGAGTCGCCGAGGCCCAGCGCGCGATGGACGAGGCGACCCAGGCCCTCGTCGACGGGGCGCCGGGCGCCGACGACGCGTATGCGACGAGCCTGGAGCGCTGGCTCGGCCTCGGCGGCGCCGACCTCGACGAACGGGCGGAGGAGACCGCCGACTCGCTGGGCCTGGCCGTGGACCTGGACCAGCCCATGACCTCGCTGTCCGGCGGCCAGGCGGCGCGAGCCGGCCTCGCCTCCCTGCTCCTGTCCCGCTACGACCTCTTCCTGCTCGACGAGCCGACGAACGACCTGGACCTCGACGGCCTGGAGCGCCTGGAGCGCTTCGTGGGCGGCCTGCGGGCCGGCACCGTGGTCGTCAGCCATGACCGTGAGTTCCTCACCCGCACGGTCACCAAGGTCCTCGAACTCGACCTCGCCCAGCAGCAGATCAACCTCTACGGCGGCGGCTATGAGGCCTACCTGGAGGAGCGCGACGTGGCCCGCCGCCACGCCCGCGACGACTACGAGGAGTACGCCGACAAGAGGGCCGCCCTCCAGGACCGGGCACAGACCCAGCGCGCCTGGATGGACAAGGGCGTGAAGAACGCGCGGCGCAAGGCGAGCAACGACAACGACAAGATCGGCCGCAAGTTCCGCAGCGAGGCCAGCGAGAAGCAGGCCGCGAAGGCCCGCCAGACCCAGCGCATGATCGAACGCCTGGAGGTCGTCGACGAGCCCCGCAAGGAGTGGGACCTGCGCATGGAGATCGCCTCGGCACCGCGCTCGGGTGCGGTGGTCGCGACCCTGCGGGACGCCGAGGTACGACGCGGCGACTTCAGCCTCGGCCCGGTGTCCCTGCAGATCGACTGGGCGGACCGGGTCGCCGTCACGGGCGCCAACGGCGCGGGCAAGTCGACGCTGCTGGGCGCCCTGCTGGGCCGCATCCCCCTCACCGCCGGACAGTCGGCGCTCGGCTCCGGCGTCCTCATCGGCGAGGTCGACCAGGCCCGCAAGCTGTTCCACGGCGAGGAGTCCCTGCTGGACGCCTTCTGCGCCGCGGTCCCGGACACCGAACCGGCGGAAGTGCGCACCCTTCTCGCCAAGTTCGGACTGAAGTCGGACCACGTCCTGCGCTCGGCGGCCACCCTCTCCCCGGGCGAACGCACCCGGGCCGCGCTGGCGCTGCTCCAGGGCCGGGGCGTCAACCTCCTGGTCCTCGACGAGCCCACCAACCACCTCGACCTGCCGGCCATCGAGCAACTGGAATCGGCTCTGGACGCCTACGAGGGCACGCTGCTCCTGGTCACCCACGACCGCCGCATGCTCGACGCGGTCCATGTCACGCGCCGTCTGGAGGTCGCCGACGGCAAGGTGACCGAACGCTAGCGACGGGTTCTGCCCCGCCGGCTCAAGCGAGCCGGGTGGCCAGCTCCGGGTAGTCGACGACGAACCCGTCGCCGTCGAACTCGATGTCGCTGCGGAAGTCGCCGGAGGCGAAGCGGATCCGGTTGCGCCCCAGATGCGTGTAGATCTGCCGGGACGGGAGGACAGCCAGGTCCGGCACCGACACCCACGCCATCAGGAACTCCCGTTCCCCGGGCGCCAGCCGGAGCCCGTGCCGCAGCACCGGCATCGTGTTGGTGAGCGGGCACAGGCCCAGGTCGCAGTCGAGGGCGCCGTCGACGTCGGGCAGATGTTCACCGTCGGCCGTCCACCGGCCCGCTCCGTCGTGCCGCAGGTCGAGCGTGCGGGTGCCGTCCGCGGACTCGGCGGTGACGCGCAGGCGACGCGTCACGAAGCCGTCCGCCGTGTCGAGTTCGTACGAGATCCAGTACGGCTCCGGCGTCGTCCCGACCGCTCGGCCGCGGGCTCGCAGGGCATCGTCGCCGAGCTCGGCCCACGCGGTCTCGATGCCCTTGCTCCCCGACACCGCCCAGGTGATGACACGCGACTTCGGCATGCCGTCACCCTAAGGGCGAACGGGCCCGGACCCTCCGTGGCACATCCGTGTCGCTCGGAGAGTCCGGGTCCGGCCGTCGTCTCAGCGCTTGCCCTTCGGGTCGACCAGACCCGCGCGGCGCAGGGCGTCGGCCATGGCGCTGTTCGCCGGAGGCTGCGCCTGGCGCGAGCCGCCACCACCACCACCACCGCCGCCTCCGCCACCGCCGCGGCCCTGACGCTGCTGGGGCGGCCGCCCGCCCCGCTGCCGGCGCTCGCCGCCGCCCCCGCCCTGCTGACGCTCGGGAGCCGCCTCGTCGTCGAGGCGCAGGGTCAGGGAGATCCGCTTGCGCGGAATGTCGACGTCGAGGACCTTCACCTTGACGATGTCACCGGGCTTGACCACGTCCCGCGGGTCCTTGACGAAGGTCTTCGACATCGCGGAGACATGCACCAGCCCGTCCTGGTGGACACCGACGTCCACGAACGCCCCGAAGGCCGCCACGTTCGTCACGACGCCCTCCAGCACCATCCCGGACGCCAGGTCGGAGATCTTCTCGACGCCCTCCTTGAAGGTGGCCGTCTTGAAGGCGGGACGCGGGTCGCGCCCGGGCTTCTCAAGCTCCTTGAGGATGTCCGTGACGGTCGGCAGACCGAACGTCTCGTCCACGTAGTCGTTCGCCTTCAGCGACCGCAGCACGCTCGTGTTGCCGACGAGCGCGGCGACCTCCTGGCCCGACGTCTTCACCATCCGCCGGACCACCGGGTACGCCTCGGGGTGCACGCTGGACGCGTCCAAGGGGTCGTCGCCGCCGCGGATGCGCAGGAAGCCCGCGCACTGCTCGTACGCCTTCGGGCCGAGCCGTGCCACGTTCTTCAGCTGCGAGCGGGACTTGAACGGGCCGTTCGCGTCGCGGTGGGACACGATGTTCTCGGCGAGCCCGGAGGTGATGCCGGAGACGCGCGCGAGCAGCGGTGCGGAGGCGGTGTTGACGTCGACGCCGACGCCGTTCACACAGTCCTCGACCACCGCGTCCAGCGAGCGCGACAGCTTCACCTCGGACAGGTCGTGCTGGTACTGGCCGACGCCGATCGACTTCGGGTCGATCTTCACCAGCTCTGCGAGCGGGTCCTGGAGCCGCCGCGCGATGGAGACCGCGCCGCGCAGCGACACGTCCATGTCGGGCAGTTCCTGCGAGGCGAACGCGGATGCCGAGTACACCGAGGCGCCGGCCTCGGACACCATCACCTTGGTGAGCTGCAACTCCGGGTGCTTGGTGATCAGTTCACCGGCGAGCTTGTCCGTTTCGCGCGACGCGGTGCCATTGCCGATCGCGACCAGTTCGACCGCGTGCTCCTTCGCCAGGCGGGCGAGCTTGGCGATCGCCTCGTCCCACTTGTTCGCCGGGACGTGCGGATAGATCACGTCCGTGGCCACCACCTTGCCGGTGGCGTCGACGACGGCGACCTTCACACCCGTACGGAAGCCGGGGTCCAGGCCCAGCGTCGCGCGCGTGCCGGCCGGCGCGGCGAGCAGCAGGTCGCGGAGGTTGGCCGCGAACACGCCCACGGCCTCGTCCTCGGCGGCGGTGCGCAGGCGCAGGCGCAGATCGATGCCGAGGTGGACGAGGATACGGGTCCGCCAAGCCCAGCGGACCGTGTCCGTCAGCCACTTGTCGGCCGCGCGGCCACGGTCGGCGATCGCGAACTTGTGGGCGACGATGCCCTCGTACGACGAGGGCCCCTCGGTGGGCTCCTCCGGCTCCAGGACGAGGTCGAGGACCTCCTCCTTCTCGCCGCGCAGCATCGCCAGGATGCGGTGCGAGGGCAGCTCGGTGAACGGCTCGGCGAAGTCGAAGTAGTCCGCGAACTTCGCGCCCGCCTCCTCCTTGCCCTCCCGCACCTTGGCGGCCAGCCGGCCGCGCCCCCACATGCGCTCGCGCAGCTCGCCGATCAGGTCGGCGTCCTCCGAGAACCGCTCCGTGAGGATCGCCCGCGCGCCGTCCAGGGCGGCCTGCGGATCTGCCACGCCCTTGTCGGCGTCCACGAACGCCACGGCGGCCGCGAGGGGGTCGACCGTCGGGTCGCCGAGCAGACCCTCGGCGAGGGGCTCGAGGCCGGCCTCGCGGGCGATCTGTGCCTTGGTCCTGCGCTTCGGCTTGTACGGCAGGTAGATGTCCTCGAGCCGCGCCTTCGTCTCGGCGGCGCGGATCCGGGCCTCCAACTCCTCGGTCAGCTTGCCCTGCTCACGCACCGACTCGAGGATCGCGGTGCGCCGCTCCTCCAGCTCCCGCAGATAACGCAGCCGCTCCTCGATCGTGCGCAGCTGCGCATCGTCGAGCATCTCGGTCGCTTCCTTGCGGTAGCGGGCGATGAAGGGCACCGTCGAACCGCCGTCGAGCAGCTCCACGGCAGCCTTCACCTGCCGCTCTCGTACGCCGAGCTCCGCGGCGATCCTGTCTTCGATGGACCCTACGAGGGGTGTCGTCACGATCCCGTACCGCCTTCTCACTGAGGTTGCGCGGCAATTGTGGCAGGTGGCACCGACAACCGGGGATCAGGGCGGCGACCCGGCCGGTCGTGGCGGGTCGCGGGCCGGGCGGCGGGACGAGATCAGACCCTGCGGCTGCGCGTACTGCTGGAGGCTCCGCCGAACAGCCGGGCGAGCGCGCGGAACGGCAGCGTGACGACAGTGGCGATGGCGCCACCGATCTGGCGCAGTACGTCTGCGATTGCACGGAACACGTGATCACCCTTCCTTGTGGTTGGAGACCCCGAGTACCGCAGCTCGGCCCTGCTATGCAGCGTGATCCGAATTCCTGGTGCAGCCGGTTGTCCCAGCCCGGCCGGGGCAGACGATCAGGCCTTGCCGAGGAGGTCCTGGGGAAACGCCCCAGCCGCCACCGCAGCGCGAGCGAACCCCGTGGCGAGTTCCGTGAGGCGTGCGACCCGCTCCGCGCCGAGGTGCTCGTACGGTGCCCGGTCGAGGCGGTCCGTCTCGGACTCGATGCGTTCGCGCAGGGCGACGCCCGCCGGGGTGAGGTCACCCGAGTCGTCCAGGAGGCCCCGCTCGCGCAGGCGTTCGGACGCCGCGTCCCAGTCCTCCCGGGACCAGCCACGCGTGCTGCACACCCACTTCGGTGTCATTCCCTTGCCGGTCGCGGTGTGGGTCACGACCGCCTCGAGGCCGTCGAGCCCCTCGGACATCAGTACCGCGAGGTGCCCGTCGCCCCGGTGCTCGCGCAGCAGCGTGGTGGCGTGGAAGTAGGCCAGGTGGGTCTCCTCGGGGACCGGCAGGTCCGCGTGCGCCGAGTACAGGGGCCGGGCGCTGCGGGAACAGGCCTCGGTGGCCTGGAGCGCCAGGTGCGCGGCCTCCGCCATCTCCGGGGACGTCACCGCCTCCTCGCCCAGGAGCCGCCGTAGCGCCGTGTCGACCGCACGCGCGCGTGCCGCCAGTACGTCCTGCGGGGACGCGATCGCCCAGACCGCCGGGACGTGCTCGGCCACCAGGTCGTACTTGTAGTTGTAGAACGTCGCCGTCACCGCGCCCGCGCCCACCGGGCCCAGTGCGGCGGCCCTGACCGCGAAGTTGACGGCCCTGGGATGCGTGATCCCGAGGGCGCCCAGCTCCTTCCCCGTTTCGGGAGCGAAGTAGGACGTGGAGTGCAGGGAGTTGAGCATGTTGTGGCAGCGGCGGGCGGCACGCGGTTCCAGGGCGGAAGTAGTCATGGTCGGCACGTTACCAACCGCTTGGTACGTGGCTCGGGCGGATACGGATCGTGGCAGGAAAGGTGGGGTCCTCGTCATTGCGGTCATGCGGCGGTTCTCGAAGAATCGATGACATGGCGCAGCGAACCGTCCTCTTCGTCCTCTTCGACGGCGTACAGAGTCTCGACGTGACCGGCCCGCTGGAGGTCTTCGCGGGGGCCGAGAAGCATCGCGCGGGCACCTACCGCATCCGCACCGCATCCCTGGACGGCGCCCCCGTCCGCACGTCCAGCAACCTGACCGTCGCGCCGGACGAGTCCCTCACCGACGTCAGCGAGCCGCACACGCTCGTCGTCCCGGGCGGGGAAGGCACGCGGGGTCCGCAGCCCGGGCTGACCGACTGGCTGCACGAGCACGGACCCCGCGCCGAGCGCCTGGTGTCCGTCTGCACCGGCGCGATCCTGCTCGCCGCGGCAGGCCTGCTGGACGGCCGCCGCGCCACGACCCACTGGGCGTACTGCGACAAGCTCGCCCGAGACCACCCGGCCGTGGAGGTCGACCCTGACCCCATCTACGTACGGGACGGGCGCGTCGCCACCTCCGCCGGTGTCACCTCCGGCATCGACCTTGCTCTCGCCCTGGTCGAGGAGGACCTGGGCCGGGACGTGGCCCTCGGTATCGCCCGCCACCTGGTGGTCTTCCTGCGCCGGCCCGGAAACCAGGCTCAGTTCAGCGCCCAGCTCGCCGCCCAGACCGCCCAGCGCGAACCCCTCCGGGAGGTCCAGCGCTGGATCACCGAGCACCCCGACGCCGACCTGACCGTCGAGACGCTCGCCGCCCGCGCCAGCCTCTCCGCGCGGCACTTCGCGCGCGCCTTCCAGACCGAGACCGGCCTGACCCCGGGCCGCTATGTGGACCGGGTCCGGCTCGAACATGCCCGGCGCCTCCTGGAGGACTCGAGCGACGGCATCGAGGAGATCTCCCGGGCCAGTGGCTACGGCACTCCCGAAGCCATGCGGCGTGCCTTCGTCAAGACGCTCGGGGCGGCACCGATCGAGTACCGCCGCCGGTTCCGCCCGGTTCCGGCAGGCTGACTTTCCTTCCGAAGGGACGAATCATGCAGATCGCGATGGTCCTGTACGACCGCTTCACCGCCCTCGACATCGTGGGACCGTACGAGGCGCTGAGCCGTCTCCCGGACGCGCGGGTCGACTTCGTCGCCGAGTCCGCGGGACCGGTGCGCGCCGACACGGGGTTCCTCGCCCTCACCGCCGACAAGGCCCTGGCCGACGTACCGCACCCCGATGTCGTCGTGGTGCCCGGCGGACCCGGGACGTTTGCCGAGATCGAGAACGAGGCCCTGCTGGAGTGGCTCAGGACCGCCGACGCCACCAGCACCTGGACGACCTCCGTCTGCTCCGGCTCGCTGCTTCTCGGCGCCGCGGGCCTCCTTCAGGGCCGCCGCGCCACCTCGCACTGGCTCACCCTGGACTTCCTGCCGCAGTACGGTGCCGAACCCACGGGCGAGCGGGTCGTACCGGACGGCAAGTACATCACCGCGGCCGGTGTCTCCTCCGGCATCGACATGGGCCTGACCCTGGTCGGGAAGATCGCCGGCGACGAACACGCCCAGGCCGTCCAGCTGCTCACCGAGTACGACCCGCAGCCGCCCTACGACGCCGGCTCGCCGCAGAAGGCGCCCGCGCACCTCGTCGAGGAGTTCCGTACGAACAGCCGCTTCAGCCTGGTGTAGGCACGTTCCAGGTGAAGCGGGGCTGCCTGCGCTCCAGGAACGCGGCGACACCCTCCGCGGTGTCGCCGCTCGCGCGCGCCTGCTCCGCCCAGTGATCGTCGCGGTCGGTGTGCCCCTCCGCGAACTCCTTCGCCGCGGCCTGCGTCAGCTGCGAGCGGGAGGCGAGGATCCGGGTGAACTCCACCACGCGCTTGCCGAGTTCACCCTCCGGCAGCACCTCGTCCACCAGGCCCGAGCGCAGGGCCCGCTCGGTGTCGATCAACTCGCCCGAGAACAGCAGGTACTTGGTGGTGGCCGGGCCCACCAGCGACGCCAACCGGCGCGTGGAGGACGCCGGATACACGATCCCGAGCTTCGCGGGCGTCACCCCGAACAGCGCCCCCTCCTCGGCGAACCGCAGATCGCACGCCGCCGCCAGCTGTGACCCGCCGCCCACACAGTGCCCGCGGACCGCCGCCAGCGTCGGCTTCGGGAACGCCGCCAGTGCCTCCTCGGCGGCCACCGCCAGCCCCTGGGCCTCCTGCGGTGAGCCCTGGAGCGTGGAGATGTCGGCACCCGCACAGAACGTCCCGCCCTCACCGGTGAGCACCAGCGCCCGTACGCCCGGATCGGCGGCCAGCGTGCCGAGCAGCGGCGGCAGCGCCCGCCACATCGCGCCCGTCATGGCGTTGCGTTTGGCCGGATGGTGGATGACGACGGTGGCGACCGCGTCCGTGACGCTGTGCAGCAGCTGGGGCTCCATGCGGCGGATGCTATCCGCCCCGCCGAACGGCCGATCCGGAAGGGGCGCTCGACCGAGTTACGGCACAGGGTGCTGGGGGGACCAGGAGAAGGGGGCCATCGAGGAGGTGCCGATGAAAGCGACCACCAAGCCCACGGGCGAGGCGGCGAAACTGCACCGCGGCTTCGGCCGGCTCGCCGTACTCGGCGTGATCCTTGTCCTGGCGGGTCTCGTCGGACTCGTCTATACCGGCGTCGCCACGCTGACCTCGATGGTCCTGTTCGGATGGCTGCTGCTGATCGGCGGCGCCGTGGGGCTGCTGCACGCGGTCCAGGCGCGCGGCGACAACTTCTTCTGGCTCGGTGTCGTGGTGGCGGCACTGAACATCGCGGCCGGTGTGGTGGTGCTCCGCAGGCCGGAGGCGGCGGCCGAGGCGCTCACCATGTTCGCGGCCCTGCTCTTCCTCACCGGCGGGCTTTTCCGGCTGGCGGGCAGCCTGGTGGTGCGGGGCCCGCAGTTCGGCTGGACGCTGGTGCAGGGCGCCTTCGGACTGCTCCTGGGCATCCTGGTGCTGGCCGGCTGGCCCAGCAACAGCAAGTACGTGATCGGGACCTTCTTCTCCCTTGCCCTGCTCTTCGACGGACTCGGACTGATCGCGACCGGCTTTGGCGGACGCCGTGTCGTCAGCATCGTCACCGAGCAACTGACCGCCGAGGACGGCAAGCGGAACGAGCCGGACGGTGGGGGCGCCAAACCCGTACAACCCGAATAGTTCGCGAAGTCGGCACAAGGGGCGCCGGAGCGGTCCCACAACTGACCGTGTCATACGCCAACGATCAGAAACGCTCGATACCTGCTGACTTCTGGTC
Source organism: Streptomyces sp. NPDC012935 (assembly GCF_042900345.1). Taxonomy (NCBI): domain Bacteria; kingdom Bacillati; phylum Actinomycetota; class Actinomycetes; order Kitasatosporales; family Streptomycetaceae; genus Streptomyces; species Streptomyces sp. NPDC012935. The sequence goes on along the minus strand of NZ_JBIBBC010000001.1, from coordinate 598,021 downwards.
AGTACTACGGCCCGGACCTGTGCGTTATCAACACTCGACGTGTGGTGACAATCGAGCGCGAGGGTGGCGACCGGACGATGGAGAACCACGGGCGCGGGTCCGGCCCACGCCCAGCAGGCGGCGCCGACGAGCCCCTCGTCCAGCGGCCGCCGAATCCACTGCCGTACGAGGGCGTCTGGCGGTTCACCGCCCCCGCCGTCGACGCCTCGGTCCCGCAGGCCCGGCACGCCGTACGGGACCTGCTGTACCGCCAGGGCGTGCCGGTCCCCGACGATCTGGTCCAGGGGGTGTTGCTGATCGTGTCGGAGCTGGTCACGAACGCCGTCCGGCACGCGGCGCTGCTGTCGCCGACGCTCGCCGTGGAGGTCGCCGTCGGCGCCGAGTGGCTGCGGGTGTCCGTGGAGGACAACCACCCCTACCGCCCGACAGCCCTGGAGGCCGACCACGGCCAGACCGGCGGCCGCGGGCTGCTGCTGGTGCGCGAGGTGACCCGGGAGGCGGGCGGCGTGTGCGACGTCGAGCACACCGCGAGCGGCGGCAAGGTGATCTGGGCCGCCGTCCCGCTCAAACCCGCGCGCGTGCCCTAGGGCCTGCCGGGCCGGCCCCGCCCCTCGTCACCAGCCGGCCGACGGGCCCGTCAGCTCCTTGACTGCGGGGCGGGCCGCGTCGAGCACGGTCATGAACCAGGACGAGAAGGGGTCCTTCGCGTGGCGCTCCGCCAGCTCGGCCGGCGTCACGAAGGCCGTCTCGCCGACCTCTTCCGGGTCCGGCCGCAGCGGGGACTGCACGAGTCCGACGAAGAGGTGGTTGTACTCCTGCTCCACCAGGCCCGAGTCCGGGTCCGGGTGGTTGTAGCGGACCGTGCCCGCCTCGGCGAGCAGCGACGGGGAGACGCCGAGTTCCTCGTGCGTGCGCCGGGCCGCGGCGGCGAAGGGTGCCTCGCCGGGGTAGGGGTGGCCGCAGCAGGTGTTGGACCAGACACCGGGGGAGTGGTATTTGCCGAGTGCGCGCTGCTGGAGCAGCAGCCGGCCGTGCTCGTCGAAGAGGAACACGGAGAAGGCGCGGTGCAGCTGCCCGGGAGGCTGATGGGCGGCGAGCTTCTCCGCGGTGCCGATCGTCACACCGTTCTCGTCGACCAGTTCCAGCAAAATCGCGTCTGCGGCGCCGTTCGACGGACTGTGCGTCGCGGTGGCAGGTGTGATCGGCATACCCATCCTTCACTTCGGTCTTGCGCCCCAAGTGTGCCGTACGAATCCGGCACTCCCGGCAGTTGATCGTGCCCGGCGCGGCGGGCACGGAACCGTCGCCGGGGGCGCTGTGAGCATGAGGACGCGGCCTACCACCGGATCGCTGCATTCCGTCCGTACTGACGTCTTATCGGACCGTACGGTTGTTTCAGTGACAGAGCCGGGCTTCGTGCTCCGCGTGCCCGACCGGCTCAAGCTGGAAGGTGCAGTGCTCCACGTCGAAGTGGTCGCCGAGGCAGCCCTGGAGCTCGTGCAGCATCTTCTCGTGGCCGATCGCGTTCAGTACGTCGGAGCGCACCACCACATGGGCCGACAGCACAGGCATGCCGGACGTGATCGTCCAGGCATGCAGGTCGTGGATGTCCTCGACACCGTCCAGGGCGAGTACGTGGGCCCGGACCTCCGCCATGTCGACATCCTTGGGAGCCGACTCCAGCAGGACGTCGAGGGTCTCGCGCAGCAGCTTCAAGGTGCGCGGCACGATCATCAGGCCGATGACGAGCGAGGCGATCGGGTCGGCCGCCTGCCAACCGGTGGTCAGGATCACCGCCGCGGAGATCAGCACCGCTAGCGAGCCCAGCGCGTCCGCGGCCACCTCGAGGAACGCGCCGCGCACGTTCAGGCTCTCCTTCTGGCCCTGCATCAGCAGGGTGAGCGAGATCATGTTCGCGACCAGGCCGATCGCGCCGAACACGATCATCAGGCCGCCGTTGGTGTCCGCCGGCGTGAGGAACCGTTCGATCGCCTCGTACAGGACATAGCCGCCGACGCCCAGCAGGAGCAGACAGTTGGCGAGGGCCGCGAGGATCTCCGCGCGGGCGAGACCGAAGGTGCGCTTCTCGCTCGGCGGGCGGTTCGCGAAGTGGATGGCGAGCAGGGCCATGGCCAGACCCACCGCGTCCGTCGCCATGTGGGCGGCGTCCGCGATCAGGGCGAGCGAGTCCGCGGTCACACCGCCGACGATCTGGACCACCATGACGCCGAGGGTGATCGACAGCGCGACTCGCAGCCTCCCGCGGTACGCGGCCGCCGCCGTGCCGGTCGTCGGCGCGTGCGCATGCCCGTGCCCGTGATCGTGCCCAGCCCCCATGAGAAAGCCGCCCTTCTGCGGTCCGTCGACGATCGGAATGTCCGATGGGAATTCCGTCCGGGATCACAGTGAACTACGGGTGGGGGGTATCCGGCAACGCGGCACTGAACACCGTTGTCATGTGCCCTGACCTGCGAAAACGATCCGCAGGTCAGGGCGCTTCACTTGATCAGTCGGCCGCTCGCCGGCCGTGGTGCAGCAGCCACCCCTGCCACGCCGACTCGACCATCTCGGGTACCCCGCGCCGAGCCGTCCAGCCGAGCTCCTCTGCGGCCAGCGCGGCCGACGCGACCGCGCGCGGGGCGTCTCCGGGGCGCCGCGCCTCGACGAGGGCGGGGCGTGTGTCGCCGGTGACTTCGGCGATGACGGTGATCAGTTCGCGGACGGAGACGCCCTCGCCGCGACCGATGTTGACCGTCAGATCGCCGCTTGCGTCCGCTTCGGTGAGCCGCCGGGCCGCCGCCAGGTGCGCCTCGGCGAGGTCGGCGACGTGGATGTAGTCGCGGACGCAGGTGCCGTCCGGGGTCGGATAGTCGTCGCCGAAGATCCGCGGGGCCTCGTCGCGGGTGAGCCGGTCGAAGACCATGGGGACGATGTTGAAGACGCCCGTGTCGGCCAGCTCGGGCGACGCGGCGCCCGCGACGTTGAAGTAGCGCAGGCACACGGTGGAGATGCCGTGTGCCCGGCCCGCCGCCCGCACCAGCCACTCCCCGGTGAGCTTCGTCTCGCCGTACGGGTTCACCGGCGCGCACGCGGTGTCCTCCGTGATGAGGTCCACATCCGGGTTGCCGTAGACCGCGGCGGACGACGAGAACAGGAACCGCTTGATCCCCGCCTCGGCGACCGCCTCCAGGAGCGTCGCGAGGCCTCCCACGTTCTCCCTGTAGTAGCGGGTCGGCTGTGCCACGGACTCCCCGACCTGCTTGCGTGCGGCGAGATGCACCACACCCGTCACCGTGTGCTCCGCGAACACCCGCTTCAGCAGGTCACCGTCCAGCGACGAGCCCTCGACGAGCGCGACGTCCGCAGGGAGCCGGGCGGGATACCCGGCCGAGAGGTCGTCCAGTACGAGGACCCGCTCCCCGGCGTCGGTCATGGCCCGCGCCACATGTGCTCCGATGTAGCCGGCTCCGCCTGTGATCAGCCATGTCATGGTCGCCCACCCTATGACGGGCCCCCGCCGGGGCATGCAATGTCCCCGATGCCCCGGTCTGTGAGCGCGAGTTTGTGAGCGGACCCCGCGATCCGTGATGATGATCGCGGCAAAGCTCAGGGCAAACCGCGTTGATCGCTCCGCCAAACGGCCGGTGAACGTTGGCTTCCAATCATCCGATAGCCTCTGCCGACACGCCGCCCGGCCGACACCGGCGGGGGCGCCGCCACCATGTACATGACCGGCGCGAATGCCGGTTCCAGGGAGTGAGTTCGGTTGTCGACCGCCATCCTCACCGGTCAGCCGGTGCCCGGATCGTCGATCGAGGGCGATCTGCGGTCCCTCGGCTATGACGTGCGGGTCGCCACCGACACCGCCGACGCCGAGACCCTGCTCGCCCAGGTGCCCGGCGACCAGCGGGTCGCCGTGGTCGACGCCGGGTTCGTCGGCCACCTGCACGCGCTGCGCCTCGGCCTGACCGACCCCCGCTTCCCGCTCGCCGCGATCCCGGGCGCCGTGACGGCCCAGCCGGCCGGACGCCAGGCGCTGACCCGGGTGATGGCCCGGGAGAACTCCGCGGGCGGCGGTACGGCCGTCGCCGTCGACAGCCTCGCCGACCGTATCGTCAGCGCCCTCGACCACGACGGCACCGACGTGCACCGCCCCGAGCTCGGGAGCCTGGTCGCAGCCGTACCGGCCGACCCGCAGGCCCGCAACGAGGCCCGGCAGGCCGTCGCCGCCGTCGACGACGAGGCCGTACGCCTGAAGTCGGCCGTGAAGTCCCGCGACGGCTTCTTCACCACCTTCTGCATCAGCCCGTACTCCCGCTACATCGCCCGCTGGTGCGCCCGCCGGGGCCTGACCCCCAACCAGGTCACCACCGCCTCCCTCATCACGGCGCTCATCGCGGCGGGCTGCGCGGCCACCGGCACCCGGGGCGGGTTCATCGCGGCCGGCGTCCTGCTGATCGCGTCCTTCGTCCTGGACTGCACCGACGGCCAGCTCGCCCGCTACTCCCTGCAGTACTCCACGCTCGGCGCCTGGCTCGACGCCACCTTCGACCGGGCCAAGGAGTACGCCTACTACGCCGGCCTCGCGCTGGGAGCCGCCCGCGGCGGGGACGACGTATGGGCCCTCGCCCTCGGCGCCATGGTCCTGCAGACCTGCCGGCATGTCGTCGACTTCTCCTTCAACGAGGCCAACCACGACGCCACCGCCAACACCAGCCCCACCGCCGCCCTCTCCGACAAGCTCGACAGCGTCGGTTGGACGGTGTGGGTGCGGCGGATGATCGTCCTGCCGATCGGCGAGCGCTGGGCGATGATCGCGGTGCTCACGGCCGTCACGACACCCCGGATCACCTTCTACGTCCTGCTCGTCGGCTGTGCCTTCGCGGCGACGTACACCACGGCGGGGCGGGTGCTGCGGTCGCTGACGCGGAAGGCGCGGCGTACCGACCGGGCCGCCCAGGCGCTGGCCGACCTCGCGGACTCGGGCCCGCTCGCGCAGGGCCTCGCCGGTGTCTTCAGGAACGCCGCGAGCCGGCTGCCCGGCATCGCCGCCCCCGCCGTGGCCCTCCTCGGCGGCCTCGTCCTCCTCGGCCTGGCCGCGCAGCCCGGCTTCGGCGGTCCCTGGGCGGTCGTCGGCGCCGTCGTCTACGCCGTCACCTCGGCCCTGGCCGTCGCCCGCCCCCTCAAGGGCGCCCTCGACTGGCTGGTCCCGCCCTTCTTCCGGGCTGCCGAGTACGGCGTCGTCCTGCTGCTCGCAGCCAAAGCCGAGGTGAACGGAGCGCTTCCTGCGGCTTTCGGCCTGGTGGCCGCTGTCGCCTACCATCACTACGACACGGTGTACCGCATCCGCGGCAACGCCGGAGCGCCCCCGGCCTGGCTGGTGCGCGCCATCGGGGGGCACGAAGGACGGACGCTGCTCGTCACCGTCCTCGCCGCGGTGCTCTCCGCCTCGCAGTTCAGTGTCGCGCTCACGGTGCTCGCCGTGGCCGTGGCCCTCGTGGTGCTCGTCGAGAGCATCCGCTTCTGGGTGTCCTCCGGGGCACCCGCCGTACACGATGAAGGAGAACCCGCATGATCGGCCTCGTGCTGGCGGCCGGCGCCGGACGGCGTCTGCGCCCCTACACCGACAGCCTTCCCAAGGCTCTGGTGCCGGTGGGGCCCGCGGGCATAGAGGGCGAACCCACGGTTCTCGACCTGACGCTCGGCAACTTCGCCGAGATCGGTCTGACCGAGGTCGCGATCATCGTCGGCTACCGCAAGGAGGCCGTGTACGCGCGCAAGGAAGCCCTTGAGCAGAAGTACGGCCTGAAGCTGACACTCATCGACAACGACAAGGCCGAGGAGTGGAACAACGCCTACTCCCTGTGGTGCGGTCGTGACGCCCTCAAGGACGGCGTGATTCTCGCCAACGGCGACACCGTGCACCCGGTCTCCGTCGAGAAGACGCTGCTCGCCGCCCGCGGCGACGGCAAGAAGATCATCCTCGCCCTGGACACGGTGAAGAGCCTGGCCGACGAGGAGATGAAGGTCGTCGTCGACCCCGCGAAGGGCATGACGAAGATCACCAAGCTGATGGACCCCGCCGAGGCGACCGGTGAGTACATCGGCGTGACCCTCATCGAGGGCGACGCCGCCCCCGAGCTGGCCGACGCCCTCAAGGCGGTGTGGGAGACCGACCCGCAGCAGTTCTACGAGCACGGCTACCAGGAGCTCGTGAACCGCGGCTTCCGCATCGACGTGGCGCCGATCGGCGACGTCAAGTGGGTGGAGATCGACAACCACGACGATCTCGCCCGCGGACGGGAGATCGCGTGCCAGTACTGACCCGGCTGATCCCCTCGCCGGTGGTCGTGGACATCCGCCCGGGTGCCCTCGACGACCTGGCCTGTGTGCTCGCCGACGAACGCATCTCGCACTCCGGCAAGCTGGCCGTCGCGGTCAGCAACGGCTCCGGCGCCCGGCTGAAGGAGCGCCTCGCTCCCGCCCTGCCCGGCGCCACCTGGTACGAGGTCGGCGGCGGCACCCTCGACGACGCGGTCCGGCTGGCCAGTGACATAAAGGCCGGCCACTACGACGCGGTCGTCGGACTCGGCGGCGGCAAGATCATCGACTGCGCCAAGTTCGCCGCGGCGCGCGTCGGCCTGCCGCTGGTCGCCGTACCGACGAACCTCGCGCACGACGGTCTGTGCTCGCCGGTCGCCACCCTCGACAACGACGCCGGGCGCGGCTCCTACGGTGTGCCGAACCCGATCGCGGTCGTCATCGACCTGGACGTCATCCGCGACGCGCCGGTGCGGTTCGTGCGGGCCGGCATCGGCGACGCCATCTCCAACATCTCCGCGATCGCGGACTGGGAGCTGGCGAACCGCGTCAAGGGCGAGAAGATCGACGGCCTCGCGGCGGCGATCGCCCGGCAGGCCGGCGAAGCGGTCCTACGGCACCCGGGCGGCATCGGGGACACCGACTTCCTCCAAGTGCTGGCGGAGGCCCTGGTGCTCAGCGGTATCGCCATGTCGGTGTCGGGTGACTCCCGCCCGTCCTCCGGCGCGTGCCACGAGATCAACCACGCCTTCGACCTGTTGTTCCCGAGGCGCGCCGCCGCCCATGGCGAGCAGTGCGGACTGGGCGCGGCCTTCGCGATGTACCTGCGCGGAGCTCACGAGGAGTCGGCCTACATGGCCGAGGTGCTGCGTCGGCACGGGCTGCCGGTACTGCCGGAGGAGATCGGCTTCACGGACGACGAATTCGTCCGCGCCGTGGAGTTCGCTCCGCAGACCAGGCCCGGCCGCTACACGATCCTCGAACACCTCGACCTGACAACCGACCAGATCAAGGACATCTACGCCGACTATGTCAAGGCCATCGGTAGCTGAACTCCGCCCCGTCGTTCACCCCGCGGGGGTGAAGGACAGGCGCAGCGGTGAGCACTGGATGGGACGCCTCTACATGCGTGAGGTGTCCCTGCGGGTCGACCGCTACCTGGTGAACACCAGGGTCACGCCCAACCAGCTCACATACCTGATGACCGTATGCGGCGTCCTCGCGGCCCCGGCACTTCTCGTGCCGGGGATCCCCGGGGCCGTGCTCGGCGTGGTCATGGTCCAGCTCTACCTGCTGCTGGACTGCGTCGACGGCGAGATCGCGCGCTGGAAGAAGCAGTACTCCCTGGGCGGCGTCTACCTCGACCGCGTCGGCGCCTACCTCACCGACGCGGCGGTGCTCGTCGGCTTCGGCCTGCGCGCGGCCGACCTGTGGGGCAGCGGCCGTATCGACTGGCTGTGGGCCTTCCTCGGCACCCTGGCCGCCCTCGGCGCCATCCTGATCAAGGCCGAGACCGACCTCGTCGGGGTCGCCCGGCACCAGGCCGGGAAGCCGCCGGTCCAGGAGGCCGCGTCCGAGATGCGCTCCTCCGGCATGGCCCTGGCACGCAAGGCCGCCGGTGCCCTCAAGTTCCACCGCCTCGTCCTCGGCATCGAGGCGTCCCTGCTGATCCTGGTCCTGGCGATCGTCGACCAGATCCGCGGCGACCTGTTCTTCTCCCGGCTCGGCGTCGCGGTGCTGGCCGGCATCGCGCTGCTGCAGACCGTGCTGCACCTCGTGTCCATCCTCGCGTCGAGCAGGCTGAAGTGAGCGCGCCGATGAAGGTCGGCGCGGTGATCATCACGATGGGCAACCGCCCCGACGAACTGCGCGCCCTCCTCGACTCGGTCGCCAAGCAGGACGGCGACCGGGTCGAGGTCGTCGTCGTCGGCAACGGCTCCCCGGTCCCGGACGTCCCCGAAGGCGTCCGGACGATCGAGCTGCCCGAGAACCTCGGCATCCCCGGCGGCCGCAACGTCGGCATCGAGGCCTTCGGCCCCGACGGTCGTGATGTCGACATTTTGCTGTTCCTCGACGACGACGGCCTTCTCGCCCACCACGACACCGCCGAGCTGTGCCGCGAAGCCTTCGCGGCCGACCCGCAGCTCGGCATCATCAGCTTCCGCATCGCCGACCCGGACAACGGCGTCACCCAGCGCCGCCACGTCCCCCGGCTGCGCGCCTCCGACCCGATGCGCTCCTCCCGGGTCACCACGTTCCTCGGCGGCGCCAACGCCGTCCGTACCCAGGTCTTCGCCGAAGTCGGCGGGCTGCCGGACGAATTCTTCTACGCGCACGAGGAAACCGACCTGGCATGGCGGGCCCTCGACGCGGGCTGGATGATCGACTACCGGTCCGACATGGTGCTGTACCACCCGACGACCGCGCCCTCGCGGCACGCGGTCTACCACCGCATGGTCGCCCGCAACCGCGTCTGGCTCGCCCGCCGCAACCTTCCGGCCCCCCTTGTCCCGGTCTATCTGGGCGTCTGGATGCTGCTCACCCTCGCCCGCCGCCCCTCCCGCCCGGCCCTGCGGGCATGGTTCGGCGGATTCCGGGAAGGCTGGACCACTTCATGCGGTCCCCGCAGGCCCATGAAGTGGCGTACGGTGTGGCGGCTGACCCGACTGGGCCGACCTCCCGTCATCTGACAAGCTCGACCCTGAGAGCAGCCACCGGACCGTACCCCGGCCCCAGGTTCATGCCATGCCCGCACAGGCTGCGCATCTCGAAGACGAAAGTTTCAACTGGTGAGTGAGACAACGCACGACGGCTCAGTCGCGGTGAGCGCGCCTCCGTCGCCCGACGAGGGACTCACGGCGGCCGACCTGGCCGCCAAGTACGGGCTGTCCGTGAGCGGCGCCCGCCCCTCGCTGTTCGAGTACGTCCGTCAGCTCTGGGACCGGCGGCACTTCATCCTCGCGTTCTCGCGGGCGAAGCTGACCGCCCAGTACAGCCAGGCGAAGCTCGGCCAGCTCTGGCAGGTGGCCACCCCGCTGCTGAACGCGGCCGTGTACTTCTTCATCTTCGGCCTGATCCTCGAGGCCGACCGCGGCATGTCCCGCGAGGTGTACATCCCGTTCCTGGTCACGGGCGTCTTCGTCTTCACCTTCACGCAGAGCTCGGTGATGGCGGGCGTGCGCGCGATCTCCGGCAACCTCGGCCTGGTCCGCGCCCTGCACTTCCCGCGCGCCTCACTGCCGATCTCCTTCGCGCTCCAGCAGCTCCAGCAGCTGCTGTTCTCGATGATCGTGCTGTTCGCCGTGGCCCTGGGCTTCGGCAGCTACCCGGCGATGTCCTGGCTGCTGATCGTGCCGGTGCTCGTCCTGCAGTTCCTCTTCAACACCGGCCTCGCGATGATCATGGCCCGGGCGGGCTCGAAGACCCCGGACCTGGCGCAGCTGATGCCGTTCGTGATGCGCACGTGGATGTACGCGTCCGGCGTGATGTTCTCCATCCCGATCATGCTCGAGGGCAAGCCGGAGTGGATCGCGACCGTCCTGCAATGGAACCCGGCCGCCGTCTACATGGACCTGATGCGCTTCGCCCTCATCGACGGCTACGGCTCCTCGAACCTGCCCGACCACGTCTGGGCGGTCGCGCTCGGCTGGTCCGTGCTGGTGGCCGTCGGTGGCTTCGTGTACTTCTGGAAGGCGGAGGAGAGGTACGGCCGTGGCTGAGCAGAGGACGGATTCCCACATCCCCACCGTCATCGCGGACGAGCTGCACATCGTCTACCGCGTCAACGGTGCCAAGACGGGCAAGGGCAGCGCCACCGCCGCGCTCAGCCGCATCCTCAAGCGCGGCGAGGAGCGGGGCGTGCGCAAGGTGCACGCGGTCCGTGGTGTCTCCTTCGTCGCCTACCGCGGCGAGGCGATCGGCCTGATCGGCTCCAACGGCTCCGGCAAGTCCACCCTGCTGCGCGCCATCGCCGGCCTGCTCCCGCCGGAGAAGGGCAAGGTCTACACCGACGGCCAGCCCTCGCTGCTCGGCGTGAACGCGGCGCTGATGAATGACCTCACCGGCGAGCGCAACGTCATATTGGGCGGGCTCGCCATGGGGATGTCCCGCGAGCAGATCAAGGAGCGCTACCAGGAGATCGTCGACTTCTCGGGCATCAACGAGAAGGGCGACTTCATCACCCTGCCGATGCGCACCTACTCCTCCGGCATGGCGGCCCGGCTGCGCTTCTCCATCGCCGCCGCCAAGGACCACGACGTCCTCATGATCGACGAGGCGCTGGCCACCGGCGACCGCAAGTTCCAGAAGCGCTCCGAGGAACGCATCCGCGAGCTGCGCAAGGAAGCCGGCACCGTGTTCCTCGTCAGTCACAACAACAAGTCCATCCGCGACACCTGTAACCGGGTCCTGTGGCTGGAACGTGGCGAGCTGCGCATGGACGGACCGACCGACGAGGTCCTCAAGGAGTACGAGAAGTTCACGGGCAAGTAGTCCACCCGGACATGGGCCGAGCGGCCCAGCAGGCTTGACCGGGCCCCGCCGGAACTGCCACGGCGGGGCCCCGCGTCTGCAAAGGAAACGTCAACTTCGCCTGCTCCTGGGAAGCTTGACGCCAATCGGTGTGTTGTTGTGATGTGCAGGACACCCCCACGGGTCCCGCACCGTTGTACAACGTAAGCTGTACCGGTACCGAAACGCGGCAAGTAGGGCGATAAGGCACGACACCCCTCTCTCCGGGCCGCGGCGCGGACGTCCGGGCGGCGTGTCCGAAATAGTGTGCATTGGGTCTGCGGTGTAGAACGGGAGATGTGACGGCAATGGCTACGGAAACTCCCCAGCTCCACGCAGCATGTGCCGTCCTCGCGCAGGGCAGTCCACGGTGACGGGAAAATCCGCGCGCCCAGGTGAACCGGAGCGCGAGACCCTCGACAAGGCCGCCGCGGAGAACTTCCCCGTGGCGCCGTTCTTCCTGCCCAGGGCCTGGCGGACCGACCTCATGGCCGTCTACGGCTTCGCCCGCCTCGTGGACGACATCGGCGACGGCGATCTCGCCCCCGGCGGTGCCGACGCCCGCCTGCTCGGCGCGTCGCCCGAGGAGGCCGAGGACCGGCTTGCGCTCCTCGACGCCTTCGAGGCGGACCTGCGCCGGGTCTTCGACGGCACCCCCGGCCACCCTCTGCTGCGCCGCCTGCAGTACACCGTCCGCCGCCGCTCACTGACCCCCGAGCCCTTCCTCGGCCTGACCGCCGCGAACCGCCAGGACCAGCTCGTCGGGCGCTACGAGACCTACGACGATCTCCTTGCCTACTGCGAACTGTCCGCCAACCCGGTCGGCCGGCTCGTCCTCGCCGTCACCGGCACCGCGACGCCCGAGCGGATCCGCCGTTCCGACGCGGTGTGCACCGCGCTGCAGATCGTCGAGCACCTCCAGGACGTCACCGAGGACCTCGGCCGTGACCGGATCTATCTGCCCGCGCAGGACATGAAGCGTTTTCACGTCCAGGAAACCGATCTGGCGGCAAAAACAGCAGGCGCATCGGTGCGCGCACTGGTTGCATACGAAGCCGAACGTGCTCTGAACCTCCTGAATGAAGGCACCCCCCTGGTGGGTAGCGTCCACGGCAGGCTCAAGCTGCTGCTGGCGGGTTTCGTGGCCGGGGGAAGGGCGGCGATCCGGGCGATCGCCGCCGCCGAATACGACGTACTTCCCGGCCCGCCCAAGGCCAGCAAGCTCCAGCTGCTGCGCGAGGTGGGCGTGACTCTGCGAGGAGAGGGGTGATCCGGACCGTGGAGTCTGCACCACACGCGTCCGCACCGGTACTCGCCGCCTACAGCTACTGCGAGGCCGTCACAGGGCAGCAGGCCCGGAACTTCGCCTACGGCATCAGGCTGCTGCCCACGCCCAAGCGCCGCGCCATGTCGGCGCTGTACGCGTTCTCGCGCCGCGTCGACGACATCGGCGACGGCGATCTGAGCAGCGACGTCAAGATCGCCAGGCTCGAGGACACCCGGAAGCTGCTGACCCGGATCCGCGACGGAGCGGTCGCCGAGGACGACACCGACCCCGTGGCCGTCGCCCTCGCCCACACCGCCGGCGCCTTCCCGGTCCCGCTCGGCGGCCTGGACGAGCTCATCGACGGTGTCCTGATGGACGTACGCGGCGAGACCTACGAGACCTGGGACGACCTGAAGGTCTACTGCCGCTGCGTGGCCGGCGCCATCGGACGGCTCTCGCTCGGCGTCTTCGGCACCGGACCCGGCGCGCGCGGCGCGGAGCGCGCACCCGAGTACGCCGACACGCTCGGGCTGGCCCTCCAGCTCACCAACATCCTGCGGGACGTCCGCGAGGACGCCGAGGGCGGACGCACCTATCTGCCCTCCGACGACCTCGCGAAATTCGGCTGCTCGGCCGGCTTCAGCGGGCCGACCCCACCGGAGGGCTCCGACTTCGCGGGCCTCGTGCACTTCGAAGTGCGTCGGGCCCGCGCCCTTTTCGCCGAGGGCTACCGGCTGCTCCCCATGCTGGACCGGCGAAGCGGCGCCTGCGTCGCCGCGATGGCCGGCATCTACCTCCGCCTCCTCGACCGCATCGAGCGCGACCCGGAGGCCGTGCTGCGCGGCCGGGTCGCACTGCCCGGGCGCGAGAAGGCCTACGTCGCCGTGCGAGGTCTGTCCGGTCTGGACGCGCGGCATGCGACCCGCCGAACCGTCAGCCGTGCCGTCAGGAGGCGCACCTGATGGACATTCCGGTCCAAGGTGATGCCACCGGCGAAAAGTGGCGGGCAACCCTCCGCTGCCGGGTCGCGTCCCTGACTGAGACGACCGGCCGTGCACCGTTCAAGCACCTGCACGGCGGTCGGGCAGGGGAGGGTGCACGATGACTGACGGCACGCCGCCGCAAGGGCCGCTCGCCGACATGCCTGGAGGCTCCGGGAAGGACGCCGTCGTGGTCGGCGGCGGGCTCGCCGGCATCACCGCCGCGCTCGCCCTCGCCGACGCCGGAGTGCGCGTCACCCTGATCGAGGGCAGGCCGAGGCTGGGTGGCCTGGCCTTCTCCTTTCAGCGCGGCGACCTGGTCGTCGACAACGGACAGCACGTCTATCTGCGCTGCTGCACCGCCTACCGCTGGTTCCTCGACCGCATCGAGGGCACGGCGCTGGCACCGCTGCAGGACCGCCTCGACGTGCCCGTGGTCGATGTCGCACGGCCCGAGGGGCGGCGCCTGGGCAGGCTGCGGCGCGACGCCCTGCCCGTACCCCTGCACCTGGGCCGGAGCCTGGCGACGTATCCGCATCTGTCGCTCGCCGATCGCGCCAGGGTCGGGCGGGCCGCGCTCGCGCTCAAGGGGCTCGACCTCGCCGATCCGGCCCTGGACGCCCAGGACTTCGGCAGCTGGCTGGCCGCGCACGGTCAGTCGGCGCGTGCCGTCGAGGCCCTGTGGGACCTGGTCGGGGTCGCCACCCTCAACGCGGTCGCGGGTGACGCCTCGCTGGGGCTCGCCGCGATGGTGTTCAAGACCGGTCTGCTGTCCGACCCTGGCGCGGCCGACATCGGATGGGCGCACGTCCCGCTGGGCGACCTGCACGACCGGCTGGCCCGCAAGGCGCTCGACTCCGCGGGTGTTCGTACCGAGGTCCGTACACGCGTCACCTCCATCTCCACTGACGAGAACGGACGTTGGAGCCTTCAGGTTCCCGGCGAGACGCTGCGCGCGGACACCGTCGTCCTCGCCGTGGCCCAGCGTGAGGCCTACGACCTGCTGCCGGAGGGTGCCCTCGACGCTCCCGAACGGCTGCTGGAGATCGGCACCGCGCCGATCCTGAACGTGCATGTCGTGTACGACCGCCAGGTGCTCGGTCGGCCGTTCTTCGCGGCACTCGGCACCCCGGTGCAATGGGTGTTCGACCGCACCGCTGCCTCCGGGCTGCGCGGCGGCCAGTACCTCGCCCTGTCCCAGTCGGTCGCGCAGGACGAGATCGACGCCCCCGTCGCCGCACTGCGCGAGCGGTATCTGCCCGAGCTGGAGCGGCTGTTGCCCAAGGCGCGGGGCGCGCAGGTGACGGACTTCTTCGTGACCAGGGAGCGCACGGCGACGTTCGCTCCCACTCCCGGCGTCGGGCGGCTGCGGCCCGGCGCCCGTACCAAGGCACCCGGTCTGTATCTGGCCGGAGCGTGGACCGCCACAGGGTGGCCCGCGACCATGGAGAGTGCGGTCCGCAGTGGCGTGAGTGCGGCCGGCGCCGCGCTGAGCGCCCTGGGCCGGCCCCGCCCCAGCCACCTCTTCGACGTAGAGGAGGCGGCGTGATGCTGAACCAGCACACGGCGGCAGGCCCCCGCACCCCCGGTACCGCAACAAGAGGAGAGAACGTGCCCACTGTGCCCCCGGCCTCGAAGGCCGCTCGAGAGACCGCGGTCGACGTGACCGCGCTCCTGGAGCGCGGTAGGACCCTGGCCACGCCGGTACTGCGGGCGGCGATCGACCGCCTGGCCCCTCCCATGGACACCGTTTCCGCCTACCACTTCGGCTGGATCGACGCCGCCGGCAACCCCACGGCCGGCGACGGCGGCAAGGCCGTACGCCCGGCCCTCGCGGTGCTCTCCGCCGAGGTCACAGGCGCCGCGCCCGAGGTCGGCATCCCGGGCGCCGTCGCCGTCGAACTGGTCCACAACTTCTCGCTGCTGCACGACGACCTGATGGACGGCGACGAACAGCGCCGCCACCGCGACACCGTCTGGAAGGTGCACGGGCCCGCGCAGGCCATCCTTGTCGGCGACGCCATGTTCGCGCTCGCCAACGAGGTCCTGCTGGAGCTCGGCACCGTCGAGGCCGGCCGCGCCACCCGCCGCCTGACCACCGCCACCCGCGCCCTGATCGACGGCCAGGCGCAGGACATCTCCTACGAGCACCGCGACCGCGTCAGCGTCGAGGAGTGCCTGGAGATGGAGGGCAACAAGACCGGCGCCCTGCTCGCCTGCGCCAGCTCCATCGGCGCCGTGCTCGGCGGGGCGGACGACCGCACCGCCGACACCCTGGAGAAGTACGGCTACCACCTGGGCCTCGCCTTCCAGGCCGTCGACGACCTCCTCGGCATCTGGGGCGATCCCGTCTCCACCGGCAAGCAGACCTGGAGCGACCTGCGCCAGCGCAAGAAGTCCCTGCCGGTCGTGGCCGCGCTCGCGGCGGGCGGCTCCGCCTCCGAGCAGCTCGGCGAGATCCTCGCCGCCGACGCCAAGAGCAGCGACGCCGAGAGCTTCTCCGAGGAGGAGTTCGCCGCCCGCGCCGCCCTCATCGAGGAGGCGGGCGGCCGCGAGTGGACCGCCGACGAGGCGCGCCGTCAGCACGCCGTCGCCGTCGAGGCCCTCGACGCCGTCGACATGCCCGACCGGGTGCGGGACCAGTTCACGGCACTCGCCGATTTCGTCGTCGTACGAAAGAGATGATCCCCTCCGGGCGAAAAGAGATGATCAGTATCGGTCGAATAACCCTCGCTTAGTCGCCGGCCGGTGCAGCGTGAACGAGCGCACCGGCCGACGGCGGACCCACAGCAGACGCACTCCCAGTAGCACTGCACGAAGGGGAAGCCATGACAGCGACGACCGACGGAAGCACCGGGGCACTGCCACCCCGGGCCGCCGCGGCCAGCGACACCGACAGCGAAACCCCCGTGGCGGCCGGGGTCCACGAAGCCGCCGTACGCGCCGTCCGGCGCGCCACCGACTTCCTGCTGGCGAAGCAGGACGCCCAGGGCTGGTGGAAGGGCGACCTCGAGACGAACGTCACCATGGACGCCGAGGACCTGCTGCTCCGTCAGTTCCTGGGCATCCGCGACGAGAAGACCACGCAGGCCGCCGCGCTCTTCATCCGGGGCGAGCAGCGCGAGGACGGCACCTGGGGCACCTTCTACGGCGCGCCCGGCGAACTCTCCGCGACCATCGAGGCCTACGTCGCCCTCCGCCTGGCCGGCGACGCGCCCGACGCCCCGCACATGGCGAAGGCCTCCGCCTGGATCCGCGAGCAGGGCGGCATCGCCGCCGCGCGCGTGTTCACCCGGATCTGGCTGGCCCTGTTCGGCTGGTGGAAGTGGGAGGACCTGCCCGAACTCCCGCCGGAGCTCATCTACTTCCCCAAGTGGGTCCCGCTCAACATCTACGACTTCGGCTGCTGGGCACGGCAGACCATCGTCCCGCTGACGATCGTCTCCGCGAAGCGCCCGGTACGGCCCGCGCCGTTCCCGCTCGACGAACTGCACACCGATCCGGCCCGCCCCAATCCGCCCAAGCCCCTTGCGCCGACGGCCAGTTGGGACGGCGCTTTCCAGCGACTCGACAAGGCGCTGCACCAGCTGCGCAAGGTCGCCCCGCGCAAGCTGCGCAGAGCAGCAATGAACAGCGCCGCCCGCTGGATCATCGAGCGGCAGGAGAACGACGGCTGCTGGGGAGGCATCCAGCCGCCGGCGGTGTACTCGATCATCGCCCTGCACCTGATGGGATACGACCTCCAACACCCCGTGATGCGCGAGGGATTGGCGTCGCTGGACCGCTTCGCCGTCTGGCGCGAGGACGGCGCCCGCATGGTCGAGGCCTGCCAGTCGCCGGTCTGGGACACCTGCCTCGCGACCATCGCGCTGGTCGACGCGGGTGTGCCCGCCGACCATCCGCAGCTCGTCAGGGCCGCCGACTGGATGCTGGGCGAGGAGATCGTCCGGCCCGGCGACTGGGCGGTCAAGCGTCCCCAACTGCCGCCGGGCGGCTGGGCGTTCGAGTTCCACAACGACAACTACCCCGACATCGACGACACCGCCGAGGTGGTCCTCGCGCTGCGCCGGGTCAGGCACCACGACCCGGAGCGGATGGAGCGGGCGATCGGCCGCGGGGTGCGCTGGAACCTCGGGATGCAGTCGAGGAACGGGGCGTGGGGCGCCTTCGACGTCGACAACACCAGCCCGTTTCCCAACCGGCTGCCGTTCTGCGACTTCGGTGAGGTCATCGACCCACCGTCGGCGGACGTCACCGCGCACGTGGTGGAGATGCTCGCCGTCGAGGGCCTCGCCCACGACCCCCGCACCCGGCGCGGCATCCAGTGGCTGCTCGCCGAGCAGGAGCCGGACGGCTCGTGGTTCGGGCGCTGGGGCGTGAACTACGTCTACGGCACCGGATCCGTCGTACCCGCCCTGGTGGCCGCCGGCTTCCCGGGCTCGCACCCGGCGATCCGCCGCGCGGTGAGCTGGCTGGAGTCAGTCCAGAACGACGACGGCGGCTGGGGCGAGGACCTGCGCTCCTACAGGTACGTCAAGGAGTGGAGCGGCAAGGGCGCCTCCACGGCCTCACAGACCGCGTGGGCGCTGATGGCGCTGCTGGCGGCGGGGGAGAAGGACTCCAAGGCCGTCGAGCGCGGCGTCGAGTGGCTCGCGGCGACCCAGCGCGAGGACGGCTCCTGGGACGAGCCGTACTTCACCGGCACCGGATTCCCCTGGGACTTCTCGATCAACTACCACCTCTATCGTCAGGTCTTCCCGCTCACCGCACTCGGCCGGTACGTCCACGGAGAGCCCTTCGCCGAGAAGGCCGAGCCATCCTTGGCCGAGGCCAAGGTGCGCTGATGAGCCCACAGCCCGCCCCGGCCCCGCTGCTGATCGCCTGCGCGCTCGGCATCGAGCACTTCGCGCTGCGCACGAGCGACCGTGGCGGTGCCGGCGGGCCGGTCACCGTGCTGCGGACCGGCATGGGCCCCCGGGCGGCCGAGCGCTCCGTCACCCGGATTCTGGGCGACCCGGCACTCAGCGGTGCCGCCGTGCTCGCCACTGGGTTCTGCGCGGGGCTCGCTCCCGGCATGCACCCCGGCGACCTGGTCGTCGCCGAGGAGACCCGGGATCCGGGTGGAACCATTCCGTGTGTCAGGACCGACCTACTCGTCAAAGAGCTCGCGCGGGCCGTCCCCGGCCGCACCGTCCACACCGGACCTCTCACCGGCTCCGATCACATCATCCGTGGTCAGGAACGGTCCGATCTGCTCTCGACCGGCGCAATCGCGGTCGACATGGAATCGGCGGCCACGCTCCTGAGCGCCGTGCGCGCGGGCGATCGCCCGGTTGCGGCCGTCCGGGTGGTCGTGGACGCTCCAGAACATGAACTCGTCCGGATCGGCACGTTGCGCGGTGGAATATCAGCGTTCCGCGTCCTTCGTTCCGTTCTACCCGCATTCTTTGAATGGCACCGTTCCTTGCTGCTCCCCAGGAGGTGAGCCAGATGGCCATGCCGCTGCGTCAGTCCATCAAGGTCGCTACTTATTTGGCCGAACAAAAGCTCCGCCGACGGGACAAGTTTCCGCTGATCGTCGAGCTGGAACCGCTCTTCGCCTGCAACCTCAAGTGCGAGGGCTGCGGCAAGATCCAGCACCCGGCCGGAGTACTCAAGCAGCGCATGCCGGTGGCCCAGGCCGTGGGTGCGGTGCTCGAATCCGGTGCGCCGATGGTGTCCATCGCCGGCGGTGAGCCCCTGATGCATCCGCAGATCGACGAGATCGTGCGGCAGCTGGTGGCCAAGCGGAAGTACGTCTTCCTGTGCACGAACGCTCTGCTGATGCGCAAGAAGATGGACAAGTTCAAGCCCTCGCCCTACTTCGCCTTCGCCGTACACATCGACGGCCTGCGCGAACGCCACGACGAGTCCGTGGCGAAGGAGGGCGTGTTCGACGAGGCCGTGGAGGCGATCAAGGAGGCCAAACGGCGCGGCTTCCGGGTCACCACCAACTCGACCTTCTTCAACACCGACACCCCGCAGACCATCATCGAGGTGCTCAACTTCCTCAACGACGACCTCAAGGTCGACGAGATGATGATCTCGCCCGCCTACGCCTACGAGAAGGCCCCCGACCAGGAGCATTTCCTCGGCGTCGAGCAGACCCGCGAGCTGTTCAAGAAGGCCTTCGCGGGCGGCAACCGCAGGAAGTGGCGGCTGAACCACTCGCCGCTGTTCCTCGACTTCCTCGAGGGCAAGGTCGACTTCCCGTGCACCGCGTGGGCGATCCCGAACTACTCGCTGTTCGGCTGGCAGCGCCCCTGCTATCTGATGAGCGACGGGTACGTCCCGACGTACCGCGAGCTGATCGAGGAGACCGACTGGGACAAGTACGGCCGCGGCAAGGACCCGCGCTGCGCCAACTGCATGGCGCACTGCGGCTACGAGCCCACCGCCGTCCTCGCCACCATGGGCTCGCTCAAGGAGTCGCTGCGCGCCATGCGCGAGACGGTCTCCGGAAACCGGGAGTGACGCGATGACCGCCATCTCCTTGGGCGTCCCCGAGGTACCCATCCGGCCGATCGCCGAGCGGCGTGTGTCGCGGCAGATCCAGGTCGGCCCGGTGGCGGTCGGGGGCGGTGCCCCTGTGTCGGTGCAGTCGATGACGACGACGCGTACGTCGGACATCGGTGCCACTCTCCAGCAGATCGCGGAGCTCACGGCCTCCGGCTGCCAGATCGTGCGCGTGGCCTGCCCGACGCAGGACGACGCGGACGCCCTCGCGACGATCGCCCGCAAGTCGCAGATCCCGGTGATCGCGGACATCCACTTCCAGCCGAAGTACGTCTTCGCGGCGATCGAGGCCGGCTGCGCGGCGGTCCGCGTGAACCCCGGCAACATCAAGCAGTTCGACGACAAGGTCAAGGAGATCGCGGGGGCGGCCAGGGACCACGGCACGCCCATCCGCATCGGCGTCAACGCGGGATCGCTCGACAAGCGGCTGCTGCAGAAGTACGGCAAGGCGACACCGGAGGCCCTGGTCGAGTCGGCCCTGTGGGAGGCGTCGCTCTTCGAGGAGCACGACTTCCGGGACATCAAGATCTCGGTCAAGCACAACGACCCGGTCGTGATGGTCGAGGCGTACCGTCAGCTGGCCGCGCAGTGCGACTATCCGCTGCACCTCGGTGTGACCGAGGCGGGCCCGGCGTTCCAGGGCACGATCAAGTCGGCCGTGGCCTTCGGGGCGCTGCTGTCCCAGGGCATTGGCGACACCATCCGGGTCTCCTTGTCGGCTCCGCCGGTCGAGGAGGTCAAGGTGGGCATCCAGATCCTGGAGTCGCTGAACCTCAGGCAGCGGCGGCTGGAGATCGTCTCCTGTCCGTCGTGCGGGCGTGCGCAGGTCGACGTCTACAAGCTGGCCGACGAGGTCACGGCGGGCCTGGAGGGCATGGAGGTGCCGTTGCGTGTCGCCGTCATGGGGTGCGTGGTGAACGGCCCCGGTGAGGCGCGGGAGGCGGATCTGGGGGTCGCCTCCGGCAACGGCAAGGGTCAGATCTTCGTGAAGGGCGAGGTCATCAAGACCGTCCCCGAGTCCAAGATCGTCGAGACCCTGATCGACGAGGCGATGAAGATCGCCGAACAGTTGGAGCAGGACGGAGCCGCCACGGGCGCCTCCATCGTCACGGGGAAACCAGAAGTGACTGTGAGCTGAAGCAAGGCACGGACCGAGAGGGGGCCCGAGCGTGACGATTCTGGAGAGCATCCGGGGACCACGTGACCTGAAGGCGCTGTCCGAGGCGGAACTCGGTGAACTGTCCGACGAGATCAGGGAGTTCCTGGTGCACGCGGTCGCCAGGACCGGTGGACATCTCGGGCCCAATCTGGGGGTGGTGGAACTCTCCATCGCGCTCCACCGGGTCTTCGAGTCGCCGGTCGACCGCATCGTCTGGGACACCGGTCACCAGAGCTATGTGCACAAGCTTTTGACGGGACGTCAGGACTTCTCCAAGCTACGCGGCAAAGGCGGTCTGTCCGGCTACCCGTCGCGCGAGGAGTCCGAGCACGACATCGTCGAGAACAGCCATGCCTCCACAGCGCTCGGCTGGGCCGACGGGCTCGCCAAGGCACGCGACGTGCAGGGCGAGAAAGGGCACGTCGTCGCGGTGATCGGCGACGGGGCGCTGACCGGCGGGATGGCCTGGGAGGCGCTCAACAACATCGCGGCCGCCAAGGACCGGCCCCTGATCATCGTCGTCAACGACAACGAGCGCTCCTACGCTCCCACCATAGGGGGCCTCGCCAACCACCTGGCCACCCTGCGCACGACCGACAGCTACGAGAGGGTCCTGGCCTGGGGCAAGGACGTACTGCTGCGGACACCGCTGGTGGGCCACACGGTCTATGAGTCGCTGCACGGCGCGAAGAAGGGCTTCAAGGACGCCTTCGCGCCGCAGGGCATGTTCGAGGACCTGGGTCTGAAGTACGTCGGCCCGATCGACGGGCACGACATCGGCGCCGTCGAGTCCGCGCTGCGGCGGGCCAAGCGCTTCCACGGGCCCGTGCTGATCCACTGCCTCACGGAGAAGGGGCGGGGCTATGAACCGGCCCTCGCCCATGAGGAGGACCACTTCCACACCGTCGGCGTCATGGACCCGCTGACGTGCGAGCCGCTCGCGCCGTCCAGCGGACCGTCCTGGACGTCGGTGTTCGGTGACGAGATCGTGCGGATCGGCGAGGAGCGCGAGGACGTCGTGGCGATCACGGCGGCCATGCTGCATCCCGTCGGGCTCGGCAGGTTCGCGGAGCGGTTCCCGGACCGGGTCTGGGACGTCGGGATCGCCGAGCAGCATGCGGCGGTGTCGGCGGCGGGGCTCGCGACGGGCGGGCTGCATCCGGTCGTCGCCGTCTACGCCACGTTCCTGAACCGCGCCTTCGACCAGCTGCTGATGGACGTTGCGCTGCACGGGTGCGGGGTGACCTTCGTGCTGGACCGGGCCGGTGTCACGGGCGCCGACGGGCCCTCCCACAACGGCATGTGGGACATGTCGATCCTCCAGGTCGTGCCCGGCCTCAGGATCGCCGCGCCGCGCGACGCCGACCAGCTTCGGGCGCAGCTGCGGGAGGCGGTGGCCGTCGACGACGCGCCCACGCTGGTGCGGTTCCCCAAGGAGTCGGTCGGACCGTCGATCACGGCGGTGGACCGGGTGGGTGGCCTGGACGTGCTGCACCGGGACGCGGGCGAGCCTGAGGTCCTGCTCGTCGCCGTCGGCGTGATGGCGCCGGTGTGCCTGCAGGCCGCCGAGCTGCTCCAGGCACGCGGCATCAACTGCACCGTCGTCGACCCGCGTTGGGTCAAGCCGGTCGACCCCGCACTCGCGCCCCTGGCCGCCGAACACCGGCTGGTGGCCGTCGTCGAGGACAACAGCCGCTCGTCCGGAGTCGGCTCCGCCGTGGCGCTCGCGCTGGGCGACGCCGAAGTCGACGTACCCGTACGGCGGTTCGGCATCCCGGAGCAGTTCCTCGCGCACGCCAAGCGGGGCGAGGTGCTCGCCGACATCGGGCTCACGCCCGTGGAGGTCGCCGGACGGATCAGCGCCAGCCTCGCCCTCAAGGAGGCCGAGGGCGGCCATGAGGGTCCTGCCGTCGTGCCGGCCAAGAAGAAAGCACCCAAGGACAAGGCCCTCAAGGACAAGGCCCTCAAGGAGAAAGTACTCAAGGAGAAAGCCGAATGACCACGGAGTTCGACCTCGGCCATCTCCTCGCCGAGCGCGGAGCCGAGCGCTACGAGCTGCACACCAGGCACCTCAACCACCAGCTCCCGCGCATGCTGCACACCATCGGCTTCGACAAGGTCTACGAGCGGGCCGAGGGCGCCTACTTCTGGGACGCGGACGGCGACGACTACCTCGACATGCTCGCGGGGTTCGGGGTGATGGGCCTGGGGCGCCACCATCCCGTCGTCCGCAAGGCGCTGCACGACGTCCTCGACGCCCAGCTCGCCGACCTCACCCGTTTCGACTGCCAGCCGCTGCCCGGGCTGCTGGCCGAGAAGCTGCTCGCGCACAGCCCGCACCTGGACCGGGTCTTCTTCGGCAACAGCGGTACGGAGGCGGTGGAGACCGCACTGAAGTTCGCGCGGTTCGTCACCGGCAAGCCCAGGATCCTGTACTGCGACCACGCCTTCCACGGGCTGACCACCGGCTCCCTGTCCGTCAACGGCGAGTCCGGCTTCCGGGACGGCTTCGCCCCGCTGCTGCCCGACACGGCCGTACCGCTCGGTGATCTCGACGCACTGGCAAGGGAGTTGAAGAGAGGCGATGTCGCCGCCCTGATCGTCGAGCCGATCCAGGGCAAGGGCGTCCACGAGACCCCGCCCGGCTATCTGCGGGCCGCCCAGGAACTGCTGCACAAGCACAAGGCGCTGCTCATCGCCGACGAGGTGCAGACGGGGCTGGGCCGCACCGGGGACTTCTACGCCTACCAGCACGAGGACGGTGTGGAGCCGGACCTGGTGTGTGTGGCCAAGGCGCTCTCCGGCGGCTATGTGCCGGTCGGCGCCACCCTCGGCAGGGACTGGATCTTCAAGAAGGTCTACTCGTCCATGGACCGCGTGCTGGTCCACTCGGCGAGTTTCGGGTCCAACGCACAGGCCATGGCCGCCGGGCTCGCCGTGCTGTCCGTCATCGAGGACGAGCAGATCGTCGCGAACGCGCGGGCGACCGGGGAGCAGCTGAGGTCCCGGCTCGCGGCACTGACCGACAAGTACGAGCTGCTCGCCGATGTCCGCGGCCGGGGCCTGATGGTCGGCATCGAGTTCGGCAGGCCCGACTCGCTGAAGCTGCGGAGCCGTTGGACCATGCTGCAGGCGGCGCGCAAGGGCCTGTTCGCGCAGATGGTCGTCGTGCCGTTGCTGCGGCGGCACCGGATCCTCACCCAGGTCTCCGGGGACCACCTGGAGGTGATCAAGCTGATCCCGCCGCTGATCATCGGCGAGCGGGAGGTGGACCGGTTCGTCGATGCCTTCACGGACGTGATGGATGATGCCCACAGTGGGGGCGGGCTGATGTGGGACTTCGGCAAGACGCTGATCAAGCAGGCGGTCGCCAACCGCTGACGGCCGGAGCCCGCGCTTTTGCCTCTGAGGCAATAAATTTGCCGCAGAGGCAAGTGTCCGGCTGAATGGAGAGCATGAGCTCTCCCGAGACCGAGCCAGAACCCGAGACCGCGCCCGAGCCAGGACCCGAGACCGCGCCCGAGCCGGGACTCGGGGCCGAGGCCGGCGCAACCGGGCTGGTCGATGCCCTGCCCGCCGTCGCGCCCCAGCTCCGCGCGCTGCGCCGCCGTGCTTCCCTCACCCTGGAGGCCGCGGCACGCTCTGCCGGGCTGTCGCCCGCCCATCTGTCCCGTCTGGAGACCGGGCAGCGCCAGCCCTCGCTGCCGATGCTGCTCGCGCTCGCACGTATCTACGGTACGACCGTCTCCGAGCTGCTCGGCGAGACGGTCGCCGACCGGGATGCCGTGGTGCGTGCCGCCGACATGGAGCCGACCGCGGCCGGCGGCTGGACGTACTGGCAGGCGGGCGCGTCCGGGCGTGGGATGCAGGCCCTGCGCGTGCACGTGCCGTACGGCTCGCAGGGCGACATCGTGCGCGTGCATCCCGGCGAGGAGTGGCTGCACGTCCTCAAGGGGCGGCTGCGGCTGCGCCTCGGGGATGCCACACACCGGCTCGCGCCCGGTGACAGTGCCCACTTCGACTCGCTCACCCCGCACCGGATGGCCGCCCTGGATCAGGGCGGGGTCGAGCTCCTGTTCGTCCACACCCTGCTGCAGAGCCCCACGGCCACGCTGTGCCTGGGCCCCACCCCTGGAGAGACGCCATGAGCAACATGGAAGAGAAGTTCCCGCGGGCCCTGTGGGTGCGGCTCATCATCTACATCGCGGTGGGGCACGTCTTCGCGGCGTTCATCTACCTGCTGTTCGAGATGGGCGCGCAGAAGTAGCCCGGCGGGGCCCGCCCGGCGTGGACGCTCAGGCGGGCGCGCCGCAGGCCGCTCGGCGTCAGTCGAGCAGCCGCTCCCGCAGCCGCTCCCGGGTCTCCGGGGTGAGCCCCAGGCCCTGCTCCAGGTATGTGTCCACGCCGCCCCATGCGTCGTCGATCGTGTCGAAGGCCGCTGTCAGATACTCGGCCCGCGCGTCGAACAGGGGGCTGAGCAGCTCCATGACCTCGGGCGAGTAGGTCGAGGCGTCGCTGCCGCTGCGGCGCACCTTGTAGCGGCGGTGCTTGGCGTTCGACTCCAGGTAGTCGGCGAGGATCGCCTCGCGCTCGACGCCGAGGGCGAGCAGCGTCACGGCGATGGACAGGCCGGCGCGGTCCTTGCCGGCCGCGCAGTGCATTAGGGCGGGGACGCTGTCCTGCGCGAGGGAGTGCAGCACCTGCGAGTGCTCGGCGGTGCGCTCCTTGATGATCATGCGGTAGGAGGCGATCATCCGGCCGGCGCCCTTGCCGTCGGCCAGGATCTCTCGGAGCTGGTCGAGGTTGCCGTCCCGGACCATCTTCCAGAACTCGGCGCCGTCCGCGGGGTCGGACAGCGGCAGGTTCACATTGCGCACGCCCCGCAGCTCCACATCGGCGCCTTCGAGCTTCTGGTCGGCTGCGTTGCGGAAGTCGAAGATCGTGTGCAGTCCCAGGGTGTTGAGGAAGGCCGCGTCGTCCTCGGTCGCGTGCGCGAGGTGGCCGCTGCGGAACAGAACCCCGTGCCGCACCCGCCGTCCGTCCACGGTCGGCAGTCCGCCCACATCACGAAAGTTGCGAACTCCGGCCAGCTCGGGCTCGGTCGACGGGATCTGCTGCGTCACGGGGGCTCCTCCCAGTCGGCCCCGTCGACGCGGCTCGGCGATGCGGCCGACGGGGTGCGCTCTCGACGATACGACATGGCTTCCTGGGCCAATGAGTTGTCCACAGGCGTTGCCTCCGGGCCGCGCGCCTCTTGATGATGTTGGTACTTGGTGACACCTGTTCGGATCTGTTTCGGGTCTGATTCGGATCGGCGAGGGCTTGATGCTGGAGATCTCCGACAACGGCCGTACGTGGGTCCTCTCCGGGCCGACCAGCAGCTACGCCGTCCATCTGACGGACGCCGAGGAGCTCCTGCACCTCCACCGGGGCCGCGCCTCGACCTCGCCGACGCCGAGGCCCTCGCCGTACGCCCACTGCCGGAGTACTGGCCCTTCGAGTCCCCGCTCGACGGCCGCGAGGAGTGCCCGGTCGAGGGCGGCCTCCGCTTCGTGCGGCCCGCCCTCTCCGTGCGCACCGACGGGCGGCGTGGCACCGAGCGGGGTTTCGACGGTACGAGGCCGAGGGTGACGAGCTGCGGTTGCGCTTCCGTGACGGCGGGCTGAACCGCACCCTGCACTACCGGATGCGCACAGACGTCGTGGAGCGCTGGGCGACCACGGACCGGTCGTGGAGCTGCTGCGCGCCGACTCGGCCGCCTGGACGCTGCGCGACCGGGAGGGGTGGCGGTTGTCGCAGCCGCACGGCCGATGGGGCGCCGAGTCCCGGCTTGCGCCGGCCCACTCACCTGCGGCGAGAAGTCATCGGCAGCCGCCTTGGACACGCCGGGCCTCGGCACCTGCCCTGGATCGCGCTCGACACGGACGCCACCGAGGAGCGCGGCGAGGTCTACGGCTGCGCTCTCGGCTGGTCGGGGTCCTGGCGTATCGCCGTGGCACAACTTCCCGACGCGCGCGTGCAGATCACCGGCAGTGCCGGATACGACGATTCGGGCCTCCTGCGTCTCGCGGCGGGGAGTCCTTCACCGCGCCCGTCTTCGCCGGCCTGTGGAGCGACGCCGGCTTCGGCGGGGCCAGCCGCGCCTGGCATGCGTACCAGCGCGCATACGTGATCCCGGACGCGGACCAGGACCGGCCGGTGCTGTTCAATCGCTGTTCAACCCCTGGGGGGGGCGACGGGGTTCGACCCCTCCGAGGAGCAGCAGAGCCTGCTCGCGCGGCGGGCCGTGGCCATCGGCGTCTGGACGCCCAACCCAGGCCGCTTCCCGTCCGGGCTCAAGCCCCTCGCCGAGTACGTGCACGCACTCGGCATGCAGTTCGGCATCTGGGTCGAACCGGAAATGGTCAATGCGGACAGTGAGTTGTATAGAGCCCAGACCGAGTGGGTTCGGCATCAAACATGACGAAAGCGGACGGAACTCCGCAATCGAGTGGGTGACGCTCTGCAAGGAGATCAGTTCCGTCGTGCAGTGGGGCGACCTCCACCTGGCTCCAGGCGCAGCGCTACGGCGAACCCGCCCTGGCGCTGCGGCTGCGCGCTCTCGACCCGACAGCGGCGTATGAATGCCTTGAAACGGGCGAAAGTCTCCGATGGTCCGTATTGGTGCATCGCGGACAACGCCCCGGCCTGCGAGGGAACCTTGATGCGACGGTTGTCCGCCTGCGTCGTATCCAGGTGTTCTGTCCGAATTGGCGTCTTCATTCCAACTCGCTCTGGAGCAAAGGGAGCTGGAGAAGTGTCACGTGAGGAGCGTCATATTCGTGACGGTGCGTCGCTCGTCATGTTCACGTAATTCACGTGCTTTTCGAGGGGTTTTGAGTCCGGCGATGCCCTGATAATTCACGGAGTGTGACCGGTAATTCCCACGAGGGATCAACAGGAACGCATTCGGACGGAACCCCTCACTTGTTCCCGTGCGTCTTCCTCGCTTACGTTCCACACCAATCCGGACGGACGCCTAATCCTGCCGCCGACCGGATCCCGCGCTAACTCACCCGTACCCGGCAGGAGCGGGGGACCCACAGGTACAACCGCCTGTTCCGGTCTCCGGAACGGCTTGGGGTCAAGTCGCGTCCCGACGCGACCGGGCATCTCCAGCCCGCACCCGACAGCTCACCTCGCAGGCGCCGGAGAGGAATTCGCCATGCCCGCGAAGGGTAAGCATCGCCGCCCGAAGTCCCTGCGCTTCACCCGCTCCATCGCCGTCGCCGGAACCGGTGGCGCCGCTCTCGCTCTCCCGCTCATCGGGGCCACCGGCGCCCACGCCGCTCCCTCTCAGTCCGTTTCGGAAAAGGCCGTTCAGTCTGCTCCGGCCGCCGAGAAGAAGGCCGAGAAGAAGGCCTCCGACAAGAAGGCGGACGCGCGGACCTATTCGGTCAAGGTCGGCGACTACCTTGCGAAGATCGCCGACGACCAGAACGTCAGCGGCGGCTGGAAGAAGCTCTACGCCGACAACCGCGAGGCCGTCGGCGCGGACCCGGCGCTGATCCACCCGGGTCTGAAGCTCACCATCGGCGGCCAGAAGGCCGAGACGAGCGCCCCCAAGTCGTCGTCCGCGCCCTCGTCCTCCTCCGCGCCTTCGAAGTCGTCCTCGGACACCACCGCCTCGAAGTCCTCCGCCTCGAAGTCCTCCGCGAGCAAGTCCGCCGCGTCGAAGACCACCACGACCGCCCAGAGCGCCGGGAACACCAGTGCTTCCAGCGGCTTCTCCGCCCCCCTCGACGGCGCCACCCTCGGCACCGCCTACAAGGTGGCGGGCAGCATGTGGTCCAGCGGCTACCACACCGGTGTCGACTTCTCCGCCCCCACCGGCACCCCCCTGAAGGCGGTCGGTGCGGGCACCGTCGTCTCGGCGGGCTGGGGCGGCGCGTACGGCAACCAGGTCGTCATCCAGCTCGCCGACGGCCACTACGCCCAGTACGCCCACCTGTCCTCGCTGTCCGTCTCCAGCGGCCAGTCCGTGACGGCGGGCCAGCAGATCGGGCTCTCCGGCGCGACCGGCAACGTCACCGGCCCGCACCTCCACTTCGAGATCCGTACCACCCCGGACTACGGCTCGGACCTGGACCCGGTCGCGTACCTCCGCTCCAAGGGCGTCTCCATCGGCTGACGCCTGACACGAACCCACTGCCTGACACGCTGCCGAAGGCCGGACCCCGATCCCCGGGTCCGGCCTTCGGTGTGCGCGCACACGGCTGTGTGACGGTTGCGCCCACAACACCCCCGATCAGAGGGTTATTCCACGTTTGGTGAACCCTTTAGGAGTGGCTTATATCACCGCTCGTCAACCCCGTCCTACGGTCGCGTAGGTCACATTCGAAGGTGAATCATGGGCCGACGTGGCAGACGATTCGAAGAGTGACAGCAGATCAGTGATCGGGTCGTACGTTGCGGTGGGGGACAGCTTCACCGAGGGCGTCGGCGACCCCGGCCCCGACGGGGCGTTCGTCGGCTGGGCCGACCGCTTCGCGGTCCTGCTCGCGGACCGACGACCCGAGGGCGACTTCAACTACACGAACCTCGCCGTGCGCGGCAAACTGCTCGACCAGATCGTCGAGGACCAGCTCCCGAAGGCCGTCGAACTGGCCCCGGACCTGGTCTCGTTCTGCGCGGGCGGCAACGACATCATCCGGCCCGGCACCGATCCCGACGAGGTCGCCGAGCGCTTCGAGCGGGCGATCGCCCGGCTCACCTCCGAGGTCGGCACCGTCCTGGTGACGACCGGGTTCGACACCCGTGGCGTGCCCGTGCTGAGACATCTGCGCGGCAAGATCGCCACGTACAACGGTCATGTGCGGGCCATCGCCGACCGGTACGGATGTCCGGTGCTCGACCTGTGGTCCCTGAAGACCGTTCAGGACCGGCGGGCCTGGGACCACGACCGGCTCCACCTGTCTCCCGAGGGCCACACGCGCGTGGCGCTGCGCGCGGGCCAGGTCCTCGGCCTGGAGGTCCCGGCCGACCCGGACCAGCCCTGGCCGCCGCTGCCGCCCCGCGGCACCCTCGACATCCGCCGCGACGACGTCCAATGGGCCCGTGACTACCTGGTGCCCTGGATCGGGCGGCGCCTGCGGGGCGAGTCGTCGGGAGACCACGTCACGGCCAAGGGCGCGCTGTCCCCGGGCGACATCAAGATGCGGATCGAATCGGTGGCTTGAGGGCGGTTCGCGAGCGACGTCCGATCGGGTTCGCGGGTGACGTGTACGTGTGGGCCGTACCGATGAGTGATCGGTACGGCCCACACGTGCGCCGACGTCAGCGCGCCGACGCCGTCAACTCCGCCCGCTCCAGCCCAAGTTCCCGGGCGAGCGCCTCGTCCACCCACTCCTGGGCACGCGCGCGTGAGACCGCGCCGCGGTACGACGTCATCTGCACGGCGAGCCCGTCGAGGAGGGCCGTCAGGCGCAGGGCCGCGCCCATGGGGTCCGGACAGTGGAACTCGTCCGCGGCCACGCCCTCCGCGATGACCTCGGCGAGGGCCGCCTTCCACTGCCGGTCGAGGTCCCGCGTGACCTCCTGCAGCGCGGGTTCGCGCAGCGCCGCCGCCCAGCCCTCGATCCACAGCCGCCAGCCCTTGGCCTGGCCGGTCGGCGCGTACCAGCGCACGGCCGCCCGCAGCCGGCGCAGCGCCGTCGTGCGACGCCCGAGTACCCGTCGCAGACGGGCCAGATCGCCCTGGGCGGCGTGCGTGAACGCGGCCGCGACCAGTTTCTCCTTCGTGGCGAAGTGATAGAGCACCAGCGCGTTGCTCACCCCGAGCGCCGCGGCCACGTCGGCGATCCTGACCGCCGCCACGCCCCGCGCCTCTATCTGCTCCACGGCGGCACGCAGCAACTCCTCACGCCGCTGCGCCACGCTCAATCGCACTCTTGCCACTCGGCCACCCTAAAGCCTTCGCCGCAGGCCGTTCCCGGGCCGGGCTCGAGTGGGGTCCGGGTCCTTCGCCGTCAGCGGAGTTCGCCGAAACGCTCGGCGATCACCGGCAGCCGGTCCTCCGCGATGGCGTGCGCAGCGGCCCGGGGGGTCGTCCCGTCGGTCTCGGCGCGGGCCAGGGTGAGGTCGGTCAGGGCGCGCATCGAGCGCCGCGTGTGGGTGAACACCTCGTCCGCGTCCGGGCCGACGTCGCCGAACATCGTCCACCACCACCAGGCGTTCGTGGCCGAGTTGACCACGACGTCCGGCAGCACGGTGACGCCCCGCGCAGCCAGCATTTCCTCCGCTTGAGGCCGTACGGGCATGTTGGCCGCCTCGGCGATCCAGCGGGCGGTGATCCGCCCCTGGTTGGCGGCGTCGATCACGTAGGAGACCGCTGCCGGAACCAGTACCTCCGTCTCGGCCGACAGCCAGGCGTCGCCCGGCAGTTCGCGGTCACCGGGCCGCAGCGCTGCCCGGTCGACCGTGCCGTACGCGTCCCGTGCCGCCAGCAGGGCCTCGATGTCGAGGCCCGCCGGGTTGGCGATCGTCCCCTTGATGTCGGCGACGGCCACGACGGTGAGCCCCGCACGCGTGAGGAACCGCGCCGTGGCCCCGCCCATGGTCCCGAACCCCTGCACGGCGGCGCGCGTCCTCCAGTACGGCACACCGGCCCGGTCCAGGGCGGTGAGCACCGCCTCGGCGACCCCGCACCCGCCGACCAGCTCGTCGAGCCCGATGCCGTCCACCTCGACCGCGAACGCGTCCGCGAGCCGGCTGCGGGCACCGGCCTCGTCGTCGAGCAGCGGATACACGGCCTGGACGGACGAGACGAGCCCTGCCTCGGCGGCGGCCCGGTCGACCACGTCCTGGGAGAGTCCGAGGTCCTCGCCCGTGGTCCAGTGGTTCTCGATGTAGGGCCGCATGGTCCGCAGATAGCGCACGAGGAGCCCGTACGCCTCCGGATCGCGGGGATCGCAGTCGATGCCGCCCTTGGCCCCGCCCAGGGGGATGTACCTGGCCTCGGGGTCGTAGTGCAGGGCTTCCTTCATGCTCATGCCGCGGGCGAGCCCGGTGACCTCGTCGAGCGTGCAGCCCGGCCGCATGCGCAGCCCGCCGCTGGACACGCCCCGCACCAGCCGGTCGACGACCAGGAAGCCCTGGCGGCCGGTTACGTGGTCGGTCCAGGTGAGCGACAGCAAGGGCGTGGTCATGAGGTCTCCGGGGTGGGGAGGGGAGGGCGAGCGATGGCCGCGTGCCGCGCGCGGCTACTGAACGATGGGTCAGTATCCGAGGATGGGTGAGGACATGTCAATGTGAAGTGGCCGGGATTAGGGCCGGGGGCGTCCGGGGTTGTCGGAGGGGCCGACCATAATGGAATTTCTCACCGACTCCACCTGGAGGTACCGTGGCCGGTTTCCGTTTCCCGAGCTCCGGGCTGCGTGCCCTGCGGCCCGAGGCCTTCGGCGTGGATCCGAGCGGTGAGCGCATGGCGCGCATCCGCAGATCGCCGCACTTCCGGGACGGGGTCTTCCAGAACCCCGGGGGCACCGCGCGGACCAGACCTTCCGGATCGATGCTGGAGTTCGCCAAGGTCTTCTTCGACCGGGACACCCGGCCCCACCGGGTCCCGAAGAGCACCGTGCCGGTGCACCCCACCACGTACGCCGACCTGGCGAAACCGCCCGCCGGCGGGCTGCGCATGACGTGGATGGGGCACTCCAGCGTCCTCGCGGAGATCGACGGCCACCGGGTGCTCTTCGACCCCGTGTGGGGCGAGCGCTGCTCCCCCTTCCCCTTCGCCGGGCCCAAGCGGCTGCACCCCGTGCCGCTGCCGCTCGCCCAGCTCGGCCCTGTCGATGTCGTCGTCATCTCCCACGACCACTACGACCACCTCGACCTGCCCACGATCAAGGCACTGGTCGGCACGGACACGCTCTTCGCCGTACCGCTCGGCGTCGGCGCCCACCTCGAGCACTGGGGCGTCTCGGCCGACCGGGTGCGCGAGCTGGACTGGCACGAGACGACGAAGGTGGGTGGACTCAGCCTGACGGCCACCCCCGCCCGCCACTTCTGCGGCCGGGGGCTGCGCAACACCCAGCACACGCTCTGGGCGTCCTGGGTCGTCGCCTCCGACGAGCACCGGATCTACCACAGCGGGGACACCGGCTACTTCGACGGCTTCAAGGACATCGGCGCCGAGCACGGCCCGTTCGACGCGACGATGATCCAGATCGGCGCCTACTCGGACTTCTGGCCCGACATCCACATGACGCCGGACGAGGGCGTCCGCGCCCACCTCGACCTTCAGGGCGGGGACCCGGCCGCGGGCGTCATGCTGCCGATCCACTGGGGCACGTTCAACCTGGCGCCGCATGCGTGGGCGGAGCCGGGGGAGTGGACGATGCGGGCCACCCACAAGGCAGGGGTCACGATGGCGGCTCCGCGCTGCGGCGAGCCCTTCGAGCCTGCCTCGATGCCGCCCCTGAAGCCGTGGTGGCGTGAAGTGGCCGAGACGCCTGCCGGGGGGTGGCCGACGTGGCCGCCGGTCGCGTCGGGGCCGGACGGGGCTGCGGTCGTCTAGCGAGGCTTCCTGTACGGGGTCGGTCGCCCCATTGCCGCGCTCACCTCTTGCAGTGCCTGTCGTGTGCCGCGCCCGCCTCTTTGCGGCGCCCAGCCTGTGCAGCGCCCGCCGCAGTGCAGGGCGCCGCAGTGGCGACCGGCACTGGGCGCGTAGGCAATCGATGGCTCCGTGCGCCCTTGCGGGAGGCTTTGTGCGGGGCGTGCGTGAGTGCGGCGGGGCGCCCGCGGGGCTTTGCGCGCCGCTACGGCCCGTAACGCTTTGGGGGGCGGAGGGCGCGCGTTCGGGGTGCTGAATCGTCCCGGCCAGGGCGGGCGAGGACGTGCGAACCAGGAGTCGGCACGGCGTGCGGCGTACGGAGTGCCCCGCGGCTCGACTTTTCATGGTGACCACTTCTGACCAGGTCTGATCGTTCGATTTCTGCTTGTGGGCGAACGGTGGGGCGGGTTATCGGTCTGTCGTACGAGCCCTCATACCAGAGCGGGACGCTGCCTGCGGGACTTTGTCAACTGCCCACCGCACTTGATGCGGAGGCGACTACTGTCAGTGTCCGTCGGGCGACGCGGAGCCGAATTCGTCGGTTCTGTCGACCGACATCGCGATGGCGCACGCCCCGGGCCGCGCAGACCGCGCGCATCCCAGGCCCCGACCGACGGACCAGTACGAGGACCCCGATGTCTCATCTCCGCGCCCCGGCCGCGCGCGCTGACCGCCGTGAGGGCGGGCGGCACGGGCGCCCGGCCGCCCGCACCGCAACCGCGCTGCCCGAGACCCACATACGGCCCCAACTGCTGCGTCTGGCCGTGCTGCCGCCGGTCGCGGTGACCCTCAGCGCCTTCGCGGCCGTGCTGTTCGTCGTGCGGTCCACCGGAGTACGGCCGAGCCTGACCCTGTGGGGCGTGCTCGCCGGCGCGGTGTCGGTGACCCTGGCGGGCATCCTGATCGCCGCGGTGGCGGCCAACCGCACCGCCAGGTCCGTGAGCGACCGCATCGGCGCACTACGCCGCAGGAGCGCGCGCGGTGAGGCCGATCTGCGTGCCCTCGTCGAGACCCTGCGGCGTGGCGAGGCGCCGCCGAAGCGCAGGCAGCGCAGCGGTCCGCCCGACGGCGCCGACGACTTCGAACTGCTCGCCGCCGATCTGGCCCGCGCCCAGGACGGGGCCGTCACCGCCGTCGTCCAGGCCTCCCAGCTCTCCAGCCAGGCGGGCAGCGAACAAAAGCTAGAGGTCTTCGTCAACCTGGCCCGGCGTCTTCAGTCGCTCGTACACCGCGAGATCTCCATCCTCGACGAGCTGGAGAACGAGATGGAGGACCCCGATCTGCTCAAGGGCCTCTTCCACGTGGACCACCTCGCCACCCGCATCCGCCGCCACGCCGAGAACCTCGCCGTACTCGGCGGCGCCGTCTCCCGCCGGCAGTGGAGCAACCCGGTCTCCATGACCGAGGTGCTGCGGTCCGCCATCGCCGAGGTGGAGCAGTACTCGCGGGTCAAGCTCGTGCCGCCCGTCGACGGCACCCTGCGGGGGCACGCCGTCGCCGACGTCATCCATCTGCTGGCCGAACTGGTCGAGAACGCCACGGTGTTCTCGGCGCCGCACACCCAAGTGCTGCTCCGCGCCAACCTCGTGACCTCGGGGCTGGCCGTCGAGGTCGAGGACCGCGGGCTCGGCATGCCGGTCGGCGAGCAGCACCGGATGAACGCCCTGCTCGCCGATCCCGACCAGGTCAATGTCGCCAGCCTGCTGGCGGACGGGCGCATCGGGCTGTTCGTCGTCTCGCAGCTCGCCAAGCGGCACGGCATCCATGTGCGCCTCCAGACCAACATCTACGGCGGTGTCCAGGCCGTAATCGTCGTGCCGCAAGGGCTGTTGGGTGCGGAACCGGCGGCTCGCGCAGGCGCGGAAGGCACGCAGGAGCCGCACAGGGCGGCGGGCACGCCCGTACCACCGCACGCCCCGTCGCCGACCCGCCCGCAGCAGCCGCGTGCACCGCAGACGCCGCCGCCACCGCAGCACTACGGGCAGCATGCGTCGGCCGCGTCGGAGGGCGGGCAGCGAGGTGCGTCCGAGGCGTCAACGGGCGCGCCGCGCCGGCAGCAGCCGCAGGCCGCCGGGATGGGCGCGGCCACCGGAGGAAACGGCACCGGACCGGCGCCGCTGCCCGTGCGCGGCGCCCACGAGGAGCGGGCCAACCCGGCGGAGGCCCTGCCCGGCATCAGGCCCGACGATCGTGGCCGTGTCGAGGAGAACACCGCCGCACCGCTGGCCCCGCGCACCGGCACCGTCCGCGGCACCATGGGCAAGCCCCAACTGCCCCGGCGCCGCGCCCAGGAACACATCGCCCCGCAACTGCGTGACGGCCCCGCACCGCGTCAGGAGTCCGACCAGCTGGCCGGGCACGACCCGGGGCTGATGGCGGCCTTCCAGCGAGGTGTCGGGCTCGCGGAGACTCAGCAGCACATGGAGTCGGCACACGGGGAGTCGCTGCACACGGAGTCGGCACACATGGAGTCGGCACACACCGCCACCACGCAGGGGACCGCTTCCGCCTACACATCATCGCCGCACCAGGGCTCCGACATCACGTCGACCGACCCGGATCCCACAGGCTTGGCCCACACGTCTCCCGAGCCCATCCGCCTGGAGTCCGTGCGCCCGGTGCCGATCCGCCTGGAGCCGACGAGCCTCGACACGGGACGCCCGCAGCCCACACCCCTGCGGCCGACGGCCCTGGATGGGCTGCACCCAGACGTGACCCCCATGACCACCCGTCCCTCCATGGACGTATCGCCCATGGACCCGGCCCACACCACCGAGAGGCAGCCCGGGTCCGAGCCCGGCGCCGACCACACCCCCTGGCACGACGGGAGCGCACCAGCCGGATGACCACGTTCATGACCAGTTCGACGTCCGCCTGGAAGTCCACCCCCACCCCCAGCGCTCCCGCTGACCTTCGTACCTCAAGGAGTCGATCCATCATGGCGAGCGAAGCGCAGACCGCCCATGTGTCCGATCTCGACTGGCTGATGAGCGGCCTCGTGCAGCGCGTACCGCACACCACCAGTGCGGTCCTCCTCTCCTGCGACGGGCTCGTGAAGTCGGTTCACGGCCTCGACCCGGACAGCGCGGACCACATGGCCGCCCTGGCCTCCGGCCTGTACTCCCTCGGCCGGAGCGCCGGCGTCCGCTTCGGCGACGGCGGAGAGGTGCGCCAGGTCGTCGTCGAACTCGACTCGACCCTGCTCTTCGTCACCACGGCCGGCTCCGGCACCTGTCTTGCGGTGCTGGCCGGCCGCGAGGCCGACGCGGCCGTGCTGGGCTACGAGATGGCGATGCTCGTCAAGAGCGTCCGCCCCTACCTGGTCACCGCTCCCCGGCAGCACTCTGTCGAACCCTCGGCGCTGAGGCCTTGAACATGACGGCGGCCGGCGACGGGCCCTGGCTCGACGACGCGGCCGGACGGCTGGTGCGCCCTTTCACGGTCAGCAACGGCCGCACCCGGCCCACCGTCGCGCTCGACCTCATGTCGCAGGTCATGGCCACCGGGGCGACCCCCCTCGGCTACCTGGGCCCCGAGCACGAGCAGGCGCTCGACCTGTGCCGCGGCCCGGTGTCGGTCGCCGAGGTCGCCGCCCATCTGAAGCTGCCGGCGGTGGTCACCAAGGTGCTGCTGTCGGACCTCGTCGACTGCGGGGCGGTCACCACCAAGCCCCCCGAGTTCCACCACAACCCGACTGACCGGGCCCTTCTGGAGGCAGTGCTCGATGGACTACGACGACAGCTCTGATCCCTTCCCCACCGCGCTGAAGATCTTGGTGGCGGGAGGGTTCGGGGTAGGCAAGACGACATTCGTCGGCGCGGTGAGCGAGATCGCGCCGCTCAGTACGGAGGAGCTGCTCACCACGGTCAGCGCCGCGACCGACAGCCTCGAAGGGATCGAGAACAAGGTCGAGACGACGGTGGCCATGGACTTCGGCCGCATCACGCTCGATCCGGAACACGTCCTGTACCTGTTCGGCACGCCCGGACAGGAGCGGTTCTGGTTCATGTGGGACGAACTCTCCGAGGGTGCGCTCGGCGCGGTCATCCTCGCCGACACCCGGCGACTGGAGGAATGCTTTGCCGCCGTCGACTTCTTCGAACAGCGGGGCCTCGGATTCATCGTCGCGATCAACGAGTTCGACGGCGGCTACCGGTACGACCCGGAGGAGGTCCGAGCCGCGATCGACCTCGACCCCCAGGTTCCCGTCGTCCGTTGCGACGCGCGGATCTCCAGCTCCGGCGTCCAGACGCTGCTGACCCTGGTCCGGCACCTCATCGCTCACGCGCCGGCACCTGCGCCGAGCCACGGCGCCCACATGTGACATCCGCACACACCAGCACGGAGCCGCATATGACGTACGCCCACAGCGACGGAATCCGCCCATGAGCCACGGCCCACCGCACCCGGTCGCTCGCCTGCTGCTCACCCCCGAGGACAAGGAGGCCCCCGCCCGCACGCAGCGGCTGCTTCGCATGGGCCTGGGGGAACACCCCGATCCGGCCCTCGACGTCTTCGCGGACCATCTGGCCGAGCTCACCGGGGCGCCGTACGCCATGGTCAACTTCATCGGCGAGAACCGTCAGTTCTTCGCCGGCCTGCATGTGCGCCACGCCGTGAACCTCGCCCGCGCCAACGACAGCAAGCCCCAGCTGGGCCGCCATATGGAGCGCGACCATGGGTTCTGCCCCCATGTGGTCGTCCGACGCAAGGCGCTGGTCCTGGAGGACGTCTGCGACTATCCGCGGTTCGCCGGGAACCCGATCGTGGACGAGTTCGGCATCCGCTCCTATCTGGGCGCACCGCTCATCGACAGCACGGGGATGGTGATCGGCACTGTGTGCGTCGTCGACGTGGAGCCGCGGCCGTGGGGGAGAGCGGGACTGGAGACCATCAAGGCGTCGGCGGCGGACCTGGTCACCCGGCTGGAGCGGCGGGAGGCCGACGGGCTTCCCCTGCTGTGACTGCTCCGGGCCCGGGAGCGGCGGCTAGAAGCCGCGCCACACGTTGTCGAACGCTGCGTCCTCGATCGCCCGCCGTTGCCGTACGGCCTCCAGCTCCACGACCGCGTTGCCAGCGGCGGCGAGGACGGTCGTGACCGTCTCGTCGGTGAGGTCGTCCGGGCCGTCGTCCGGCATGTCGTGCAACCCGGCGGCGGCAGCCAGCGCCGCCAGGACGGGCTCGCCCGACGTCCAGCGCTCCTCGGCCTGCTGCCGGGCCGCCGAGTCGACCGGCACCGACCGCCCGGCCCGCAGCGAGATGCGGTGGGCCCGCGGCCGGGCGGTGAGCCCCATGCTCTCCAGATCCGCGACATAGGCCGAGGACAGTCCGCGCCCCCGGCGCCACAGCCAGTCCTCGACCGACTCGTAGGGCTCCTGCCGTACGAGTGACGAGGCGGCCTCGTCCAGCAGCCGGTCGCCCGTCGGAGCCTGCGCGCTCGGCGTGATGCGTTCGTCGTCGAGGACGAGGGCCCCGGCCTCGATGAGGTCGAAGACTTCGGCCGCCGCGAGCGCGAGCGACAGTTCGCCCTGCCCCACGGGGCGGTCGGGCGCCATGTCCAGCGCGACGATCGCGAGGTCACGTGCGGTGTTCATGAGCGACTCCAAGTCAGTCGGCCGACTACGGGGCGGGAGCACCGGGACCGGGACCGACAGCGGCGGCGGTCCGGGCCCTACCTCGATTGTCGCCGCCCAGAGCGCTTGAGGGGGCGCGAGTGCAGGGCGTGAAGGAAAGCTGTGACGCTGCTTAAGAAATCCTCGATGGACCGGGGCGCCGCCGTACGGCAGATTGCTAGGCGATTCCACCCCCCCTCCCCGGCCGCGGGCGCCTTCGGCATGCCCGCAGCCGGGACTCACCGTCAGGAGCCGTTGCGTGAAGGCGCTGGTCAAGGAGAAGGCGGAGCCCGGACTGTGGCTCGCGGACGTCCCGGAGCCGGCCGTCGGACCGGGCGACGTACTGATCAAGGTGCTGCGCACCGGCATCTGCGGCACCGACCTGCACATCCGGTCCTGGGACGGCTGGGCGCAGCAGGCGATCCGCACCCCGCTCGTGCTCGGGCACGAGTTCGTCGGCGAGGTCGTCGAGACGGGCCGCGACGTCACCGACATCGCCCTCGGCGACCGGGTCAGCGGTGAGGGCCATCTGGTGTGCGGCAAGTGCCGCAACTGCCTGGCCGGCCGCCGTCATCTGTGCCGGGCCACCGTCGGCCTCGGTGTCGGACGCGACGGCGCCTTCGCCGAGTACGTCGCCCTGCCCGCCGCCAACGTGTGGGTGCACCGCGCACCGGTCGACCTCGACGTGGCCGCGATCTTCGACCCGTTCGGCAACGCTGTGCACACCGCGCTGTCGTTCCCGCTGGTCGGCGAGGACGTCCTGATCACCGGAGCGGGCCCCATCGGGCTGATGGCGGCGGCCGTGGCCCGGCACGCGGGCGCCCGCAATGTCGTGATCACCGACGTGAGCGAGGAACGGCTGGAGCTGGCCCGCAAGGTGGGCGTGAGCCTCGCGCTGAACGTGTCCGAGGCGAGCATCGCCGACGGACAGCGCGAACTCGGGCTGCGCGAGGGCTTCGACATCGGCCTGGAGATGTCCGGGCGGCCCGAGGCCATGCGCGACATGATCGCCAACATGACGCACGGCGGCCGTATCGCCATGCTCGGCCTGCCGGCGCAGGAGTTCCCGGTCGACTGGGCCCGCATCGTCACCTCGATGATCACTGTCAAGGGCATCTACGGCCGTGAGATGTTCGAGACCTGGTACGCGATGTCGGTGCTCCTGGAAGGCGGCCTCGACCTTGCCCCCGTGATCACCGGCCGTTACGGCTACCGCGACTTCGAGGCGGCGTTCGCCGACGCGGCGAGCGGCCGTGGCGGCAAGGTCATCCTCGACTGGACCGCGTAAGCCACCCGCGTAAGTCATCTGCTTTTCTAGGAGCTTTGAGATGTTCGACTCCGTGCGCGACGACCTGCGCGCCACCCTCGACGAGATCCGCGCCGCCGGGCTGCACAAGCCCGAGCGCGTCATCGACACCCCGCAGTCCGCGACCGTGAACGTCGCCGCGGGCGGCCGTCCCGGCGAGGTCCTCAACTTCTGCGCCAACAACTACCTCGGCCTCGCCGACCACCCCGAGGTGATCGCCGCCGCCCACGAGGCCCTCGACCGCTGGGGCTACGGCATGGCCTCGGTGCGCTTCATCTGCGGCACGCAGGAGGTGCACAAGGAACTGGAGGCAAGGCTCTCCGCGTTCCTCGGCCAGGAGGACACGATCCTGTACTCCTCCTGCTTCGACGCCAACGGCGGTGTGTTCGAGACGATCCTCGGCCCGGAGGACGCGGTGATCTCCGACGCCCTCAACCACGCGTCGATCATCGACGGCATCCGGCTGTCCAAGGCCCGCCGCTTCCGGTACGCCAACCGCGATCTGGCCGACCTCGAGCGGCAGTTGAAGGATGCGTCGGACGCCCGTCGCCGGCTGATCGTCACCGACGGCGTCTTCTCCATGGACGGCTATGTGGCCCCGCTGCGCGAGATCTGCGACCTCGCCGACCGCTACGACGCCATGGTCATGGTCGACGACTCGCACGCCGTCGGCTTCGTCGGCCCCGGTGGCCGCGGCACCCCCGAGCTGCACGGCGTCATGGACCGCGTCGACATCATCACCGGCACCCTCGGCAAGGCCCTCGGCGGCGCGTCCGGCGGCTATGTCGCGGCCCGCGCCGAGATCGTCGCCCTGCTGCGCCAGCGCTCCCGCCCGTACCTCTTCTCCAACACCCTGGCCCCGGTGATCGCGGCCGCCTCCCTCAAGGTCCTCGACCTGCTGGAGTCGGCGGACGACCTGCGGGTCCGGCTGGCCGAGAACACCGCACTGTTCCGCCGCCGGATGACCGAGGAGGGCTTCGAGATCCTCCCCGGCGACCACGCCATCGCGCCCGTGATGATCGGCGACGCGTCCAAGGCCGGCCGGCTGGCGGAGCTGCTGCTGGAACGCGGCGTGTACGTGATCGGCTTCTCGTACCCGGTCGTGCCCCAGGGTCAGGCCCGCATCCGCGTCCAGCTGTCCGCCGCGCACTCGACGGACGACGTCAATCGTGCCGTCGACGCCTTCGTCGCGGCCCGGGCGGAACTGGAAGGCTGACGTCCGGCCCACTCCGGACCTTGCGATAATCGATCTCATGATCGAAGCGCGGCGGCTCCACATTCTCCGTGCGGTGGCCGACCACCGCACCGTGACGGCGGCTGCCGCCGCGCTGTATCTCACGCCCTCCGCGGTCTCCCAGCAGCTCGCGGCCCTGGAGCAGGAGACGGGTCACCGTCTGGTGGAGCGCGGCGCGAAGGGCGTACGGCTGACCCCGGCCGGTGAGATCCTGCTCAGCCACACCAACGCCGTCCTCGCCCAGCTGGAGCGGGCGGAGGCCGAGCTCGCGGCGTACAGCTCGGGCGCGGCCGGTACGGTCACGGTCGCCTCCTTCGCGACCGGCATCGCCCTGGTCGTCGCGCCCGCGGTGGCCCGTCTCGCCGGGACGTCCCCCGGCATCCGCATCCGCGTCCAGGACGCGGAGGGCGACGCCAGCCTGCCGATGGTGCTGGACCGGCAAGTCGACATCGCGGTGGCCGTCGAGTACCGGGGGGCGCCGCCCGCCGACGACCCCCGCCTCGCGCACGTACCCCTGTACGCCGAGCCCTTCGACGCGGTCGTCCCGGTGAGTCACCGGTTGGCCGACGCGGCCGAGGTCCCCCTCGCCGAGCTGGCGAAGGACTCGTGGATCGGCCAGTACCCCGGCAACCCGTGCCACGACGTGGTCGTCCTGGCCTGCGAGAACGCCGGTTTCCAGCCCCGCCTCGAACACTCCTCGGACGACTTCCGCGCGGTCGTCGCCCTCGCCTCGGCCGACGCCGGCGTGGCGCTCGTACCGCGCTCGGCGCTGCGTGGCATGGACCTCGCGGGGGTCGTCGTACGCCCCGTGGACGGCGTGGCGCCCACGCGCCGGGTGTTCGCGGCAGTGCGCCGGGGCGCGGAGGAGCACCCACTGATCAGGCCGGTGCTGGACGCGCTCGGGGACGTGGCGGGGGAGTGAGGCTCCCGTAACGCCGTCGTTTCATATCTGGGATAGCGTACCGGATATGAAACACGTGGCAGACGGTGGCGAGACCCCGGAGACGGTCGACACCCGCCTCGGTGTCCGCCTGGCCGAGCTGCGGGCCGAACGCGGCTGGTCACTCGGCGAGCTGGCGGAGCGCAGCGGCATCAGCCGCTCGACCCTGTCCCGGGCCGAGCGGGCGGAGATCAGCCCCACCGCCTCGCTGCTGAACCGCCTGTGCAACGTCTACGGCCGGACCATGTCCCAGCTGCTCAGCGAGGTCGAGTCCGAGCCCGCGCTGTCGGTACGCGCGGCCGAGCAGCCGGTGTGGGAGGACCGTTCCTCCGGGTTCGTACGACGGTCCGTGTCGCCGCCGCACCCCGGGCTGCGCGCCGAACTCGTCGAGGGCCGGCTCACCGAGGGCGCCGACATCGCGTACGACCGGCCGCCCGTGCCGGGACTGGAGCAGCACATCTGGGTGCTGGAGGGGGCGCTCGACGTGACGGTTCAGGATGCCGAGCACCATCTCGACGCCGGAGACTGTCTTCGGATGCGGGTGTGGGGGCCCACGCGGTTCCGGTGCGCGGGGCCCGCACCGGTGCGGTACGTGCTGGCGGTGGTGCTGCCGTGATCGTGACGCGCCTGGACGAAGGCCAACTGCTGGGCCGGGCCGGGGACTTGGCCGACCTGCTGGTGGACACCGTGGACGACGGCGCCTCCGTCGGATTCCTCGCACCCCTCGACCGTGCGGCGGCCGAGGCCTGGTGGCAGGAGCGCGCGGTGGCCGTCGGCGCCGGGCGGCTGGCGGTGTGGGTGGCATGCCGGGGCGCGCGTGTGGTCGGCACGGTCAGCCTGGCCTTCGCCGACAAGCCCAACAGTGGCCACCGGGCCGAGCTGGTCAAGCTGATGGTGCACCGGGAGGCGCGGGGACAGGGCCTTGGCCGCCGGCTCTTGTCGATCGCGGAAGCGGCGGCGATCGGCGCCGGCGTCACTCTGCTCCACCTGGACACCGAGACCGACAGCCTCGCCGAGCGCCTGTACGCCTCGGCCGGCTGGTCCCGGGCCGGGGTGATCCCCGACTACGCCGCGAGCCCGGCCGGAGTGCTGCGGCCCACGACGATCTACTTCAAGCACGTGTGACCGGACGACCCCTGTGCCGGTGCCGTTGTCAGTGCCGCCTGGAACACTCACCGTCGTTGATCGACCAGAGGGCCGAACGGGCCCTGCACCAAGGGGGATTGCCCGACATGAGTGTGACCATCTCGTTCATCAGCGCGACCACGGAGGAACTGGACAGGGCGGAGAAGGAGCCGAGTTGGGCCGAGGAATTCGTCGACTCGCTGTACGACAGTGATGTCTACCC
Organism: Streptomyces sp. NPDC012935; assembly: GCF_042900345.1. Classification (NCBI taxonomy): domain Bacteria; kingdom Bacillati; phylum Actinomycetota; class Actinomycetes; order Kitasatosporales; family Streptomycetaceae; genus Streptomyces; species Streptomyces sp. NPDC012935. The sequence continues at coordinate 554,198 of NZ_JBIBBC010000001.1, read as the reverse complement.
GTCGCAGGACCGCCCGGACAGCGGGCCGGACAAGGCATGGGCCGGCCTCCAGTTCCTGTTCGACGAGGCGGAGGTGGGCCCTGAGTTCCTGATGGACGGATTCATGATCCAGGAGGACGGAACCCTGTTCGGCTGGACCGCCGAGCAAATAGCGCACCTGGCACGGCAGCTGGGGGCGACCCCCTGGAAGCAGCTGGCGGCGCACTACGACCCGGTGCGGATGACGGAGGCGGACGTGTACCCCAATGTGTGGAGGTTCGACCCCGAGGGCGAGCTGGGCTGGCTCGAGCGCCACTATGGGGAACTGGTCGCGTTCTTCGCCGCGGCGGCCGAGCGGGGCCACGGCGCCTTCATGAACTTCAGCTTCTAGGCTGCGGCCCTGGGGCGGGCCGGTCCGCTCACCAGGTGGTTGTCAGTGGCAGCCGCTACCGTGCCTGTCATGCCGGACGCCGAAGACGTACGCCGTATCGCCCTGTCCCTGCCGGACACGACGGAGAAGATCGCCTGGAGCATGCCCACGTTCCGGGTCGCGGGCAAGATGTTCGCCACACTGCCCGAGGACGAGACCTCCATCGCCGTGCGCTGCCCCAAGGAGGAGCGCGACGAACTGGTGCTGGCCGAGCCGGACAAGTTCTGGATCGCGGACCACGAGGCGCAGTTCGCCTGGGTGAGGGCGTGGCTCACCGCCCTGGAGGACGAGGACGAACTGCGCGACATCCTCGCCGACTCCTGGCGCCAGGCGGCACCGTCGAGCCTGCTGGAGGCACATCCCGAGTTGGGGCTGCCGGCGGGGGAGTGAGGCGAGTGGGGCGTCGCCAGTGCACCCTGTCATGACCGGAAGGCGCAAGCGGATGAACGGGCGGGTTGGATCACACCCGGTGTGGTCGCGTGACTTCGGCCTGTTCTTCGTCGCCCGGGCCGTCGCCCAACTCGGCGACACCATGCTGCCGGTGGCCCTCGCCGCGGGCCTGCTGCAGCACGGGTACGGCGCCGGAGCCGTCGGCCTCGCCCTGGCCGCGACGTCCGCGGCCTTCGCCGGGCTCATCGTCTTCGGCGGGGTGATCGCCGACCGCTTCAGCACCCGCAAGCTGATGATCGGCGCCGACCTGGTCCGCCTGGGCACCCAGTCACTGGCCGCCGTGCTCTTCTTCTCCGGGCATGTCGTGCTGTGGCAGGTCTGCGCGATCGGCTTCGTCAACGGAGCGGCGGGCGCCGTGTTCCAGCCCGGCGTCGCCGGCACGGTGCCCCGGCTCGCAGCCGACGTCCAGGGCGCGAACGGTGCCATACGCGTCGCCGAGGCCGTGGCCCAACTCGCCGGACCGGCCCTCGCCGGTGTGCTCGTCGGTTTCGCGTCACCCGGCGGCGTGTTCGCGGCCCACGCGACCACCTACGCGGTGAGCGCCCTGTGCCTCCTGCTGCTCCGCCTGCCCCCACCGGTCCGCCCGCTTGGCGACCGCGCAGTCCGCGGGGCCAGGGCCTTCCGGGCCGATCTGGCGGAAGGCTGGCGGGAGTTCAGGGCTCGCACCTGGCTCTGGGGCGTCATAGCCATCTGGTGCGTGTACATGATCGCCGTGTGGGGACCGACCGTTCCGCTCGTGGCGACGGAGGTGGTCCAGCAGCACGGACCGCGCGCCTACGGCCTGATCAACTCCGCCCTCGGCGCGGGCACCGTCGTGGGCGGCCTGCTCGCGCTGCGGCTGCGCCCGCGCCGTATGCTCCGCGCCGGCGCGATCGCGCTCTTCGCCTTCGCCGGTTTCCCCCTGACGGTCGGCGCCGGCCTCGATGTTCCGGCCATGGCGGCCGGAGCCGCTGTCGCCGGGGCGGGCATGGCCTTCTGGAGCGTGATGTGGGCGACCAGTGTCCAGACGCAGGTCCCGGCCGACGTCCTCAACCGCATCCACGCCTACGACGTGGCGGGCTCCCTGGCGATGATGCCGGTCGGCCAGGCCCTGGCGGGCCCGGCCGCGGCCACCATCGGCACGGACCACGTACTCCTGGTCGCCGGAGGTGTGAGCCTTGTCGTCGTGGCCGCCCTGCTCTCGGTTCGTCCGATCCGTGACCTGGTGCGGGCCGACACCCCGACGACCGTCGGACCGGCCCCGTCTCCAGCCCCGGCCGCGACAGGCGAGGGCATGTGCTCCGAGCGGACCTGAAGCCGCCGGGCACGCAGAAACGCGTGCGCGACCACCGACCCGAGTGCGGTATTGTTTCCATGCACGTTCGGCCGGGGGAAACCCCAGGTCAGACGGGCACCGGGACGTGGCGCAGCTTGGTAGCGCACTTGACTGGGGGTCAAGGGGTCGCAGGTTCAAATCCTGTCGTCCCGACGGTGCGAAGGGTCTTCGCAGGCGAGAGCCTGTGAGGGCCCTTTTCCGCTTGGCTTCCGGGTGACCGGGCACTCAGCCGGTGGCGGCGCCGAACCACCTCGGCAGATGGCCGAGCATGTCCCGCTGATCCTGACCGGTCCAGGCCACCTGGCCGTCCGGCCGCAGCAGCACCGCGGGCACGTCCAGTTCCTCGCCGGTGTCCACCACGTGGTCGATCCGATCCGCCGGCCCGCCACCGAGAGCCGGCCCGTCCGGTCGAGCAGGAGTCCGCGGCCGCCGCGCATCAGTTCATGGAGGCGGCCCTGCTTCAGCTGCACGTCCCGCAGCCGTCGGCCGAGCAGTTCGTGGCCCTCGCCGAAGTCGTAGTGGACCCCGAGCGCGGTGATCGCCGCCCACGATGATCATGTCGATCATCGGGCGACGAGGCCGCCGTCCGGCGGTTCAGATCACGCAGCCCACATGCGCCAGCGCCTGCTTGAGCAGCACCCCGTGGCCGCCCGGCATCTCGCTCTGCACCGCCGGGGACAGAGCCTCCTGCGGGCTGAACCAGACCAGGTCGAGGGCGTCCTGGCGGGGCCGGCAGTCGCCGGTCACCGGGACGACGTAGGCGAGGGAGACCGCGTGCTGGCGCGGGTCGTGGTACGGCGTGACGCCCTGGGTGGGGAAGTACTCCGCGACGGTGAAGGGCTGGAGAGAGGTCGGGACCCGGGGGAGCGCCACCGGGCCGAGGTCCTTCTCCAGGTGCCGCAGGAGGGCGTCGCGGACGCGCTCGTGGTGCAGCACGCGGCCGGAGACCAGGGTCCGGCTGACCGTTCCGTCCGGTCCGATGCGCAGCAGCAGGCCGATGCTGGTGACCTCGCCGCTGTCGTCGACCCGCACCGGCACGGCCTCGACGTACAGGATCGGCATACGCGCGCGTGCCGACTCCAGCTCGTCGGAGGACAGCCAGCCGGGCGTGGTCTCGGTCATGTCAGACATTGCTTGATCATACTTTCCGGGATTGCGAACGCTCAGTCGCGAGGCGGGCGGGGCTCGAGGGCGGGGGCAGGGGCGGGGTCGGGTTCGGGGGCGGGAAGTCCGTAGAGGCGGCGGGCGTTGTCGCCGGCCGCCCACGCCGCGATCCGCAGCGCGTCCGGCAGGCCCAGCTCGTCGGCGTCCACCCTGTCCTGGAGCAGTTCGCCCAGGCCGCGGCGGAACGCCAGAGCGCCGAGCTGGTAGAACTCCGCCAGACCATACGCGTCGGAGGCGTACAGCAGCTTGCGGAAGGGAGTGATCTCCATCGCCTCCGCCAGGATCGCCCGGGACCGGGCGGGGCCGACGTGGTGCAGGGTGAGGCCGACGTCGAGATACACCTCCTCGAAGACCGCCGCCAGGTAGGCGGCCTGGCGCTGATAGGGCCAGCAGTGCAGGAGCAGCACCGGAATCGTGCCCTTGATCAGGCGTAGCCAGTCCGTCAGGCGGGTCGGGTCCACGCGGTGCAGGCGGATGTCGTTGTCGCCGAACCCGGTGTGGAGCTGGAGGGGGCGTCCCAGGTCGACCGCCGTCCACAGCAGATGGCGTACCAGGACCGGGTCGGTCAGGCGGCCGCCGCTCGCCAGCCACTGCCGGGCCGCCGCGGTGACCAGCGCGTCCGAGGGGCGCGCCGGGTCCAGGTCGAAGCCGGTCCGGTAGGCGGCCACCGACTTCACGGCCACCACGCCCTCACGCCGTACGGCCTCCTCGGCGGCCGTGGGGAAGGCGGTGGCGTAGGCATCCGGTTCTACCCCCCGGGCCGCGAGCGCCTCGGCGACCGCCTCCAGCCGTACGACCTCGTACGCGGTCGCGTCGGCGGCCTCCGCCAGCTCCTGGGGCGTGGTCAGGCGCTGCGGGGTGTAGCCGGTGTCGACGCAGAACACGTCCGTCCCGGCGGCGGCGAGCAGCCGGCGGTCCACCTCGCGCCGGCCCAGCTCCGCACGCCGGGCCAGATACGCGTCGGCGGGGGCGTGCCGCGGCAGATCCAGCAGGGGTGCGCAGTGGCGGCGTACGGCCACACCGGCCGGGGTGTCGAAGGACGAGATGCCGGGCCAGCGGTCGCCCTCGGTGAGCAGGGATTCGAAGCCGTCCCTGTCCAGCTCGGCGGTGACGATGCCGTGGCAGTGGTGGTCCACCAGCGGCAGCGCCGCGAGCGCCTCGTGGACCGGCCCGGTGGCGCCCACGTCAGTACTTCCAGCGGTACGCCGCCGCCACCTGGTCGTCGTCCAGACCGGCGACGGCCTCGACCTCGCCCTGCCGTACGGCGATCACGGCGTCGGCGAGGACGGGGCCCAGCGCGGCCCGCAGCGGCTCGTTCGTACGGAACTCCCGCACGGCCTCCGCGAGCGACGTCGGCAGCCGGCGGACACCTCGGGCAGCCGCCGCCTGAGCGTCCAGGTGCGCCGGGTCGCCGGTGATCTCCCCGGGCAGCCGCGCGTCCGACGTCAGTCCGTCCAGCCCGGCGGCGATCAGGCAGCCGAGGGCGAGATACGGGTTGGCGGCCAGGTCGACCGGCTTGACCTCCAGGTTGGCCGCATCGGCGCGACGGCCTGCCGTACCCGTGACGACACGCAGCCCTGCCTCCCGCGTCTCCAGGCCCCACGCGGTGAACACTCCGGCCCACTGCGAGGGTCTGAGCCGCAGGTGACTCGCCGGGCTCGGCGCGGTCACCGCCGTGAGGGCGGGGAGGTGGGCGAGGATGCCGGCCGCGAAGGACTCGGCCTCGGGTCGCATGCCGTGGCGGCGGTCACCGCCCGCGTGGAGATTGATCCCCTCGCGCCAGGCGGAGAGGTGGACGTGGCCGCCGTTGCCGACGCCCTGGCCGAGGACCGCGGGGGCGAAGGACACCGCGAGCCCGTGGCGCTGGGCCACCGCCCGGATCGTCTGCCGCACCAGCACGCTGCGGTCCGCCGCCGCCACCGGATCGAGCGCGGCCACCGACAGCTCGAACTGTCCCGCCGCGTACTCCGGATGGAACTGGTCGACCTCGACCCCCTGCCGCGCGAGCGCCGCCAGCAGCTCGGCGGCACAGTCGCTCAACTCGACCTGGCGGACCGCGCTGTACGCCGGACCCGTGACCGCCGGCACGAACTCGCCGTCGGGCCCCGGGGGTTGAGCGACGGCCCACTCGATCTCGATGCTCGCCTTGAACGTGACGTCCTGCTGCTCGGCGGCCTCGAGGACCGTCCGTCGCAGGAAGGTGCGGCTGCACGCGGGATGCCGCTCGCCCTCCTGCGTGATCCGGTCGACCGGCGCCCACGCCCAGCCGGGCTGTGCGGACAGCTCCACCAGCAGGTCGAGGTCGGGGTAGAGGCGCAGGTCGCCGTCCGGGGAGCCGAGGACGTCCGTGGTGACGATGGAGTCGCCGGCCAGGAAGGTGTCGAACACCGGCGACATCCCGACGCCCCAGGCCGCCGCGGAGGCCAGCTGCGCCGTCGGGACCGTCTTCACCCGGGCGATGCCCGCCGTGTCGACGTAGGCCAGGACGATCCCGTGCACGCCACGCCCGGACAGCTCGCCGCTCAGCGCGCCCGCCCGCTCTACGTCACCGGGACGGCCACCGGGGACGGGATCGGCAAGGGTGGTCATACGGTCTCCTCGACGAGCTCGGCCGGTCCGTTCCGGTTCGTGCCGCTCGGTTCCGGCACGTGTGGTCCCTGCTGGGCGTCAGGGTTTCACGGCGACCGCGCCGTACTGCGGCACCGCAGCGGGAGAGTCGGGGGCGCGCCACTGCGAGCAGGACACCATCCCCGGCTCCAGCAGCTCCAGCCCTTCGAAGAAGGCGGCGATGTCCGTGCCGCTGCGGGCCGTGATCGGCGGCGTGGCGTTCTCGTTCCAGAACTTCATCGCCGGGATCTGGCCCTCGCCGCCGAGCTCCGGGTCGAACGTCGGGTGCGTCAGGACCAGGTGACTGCCGGAGGGAACCGCGGCCAGGACGCGCCGCACGATTTCGCGGGCCTCGTCGTAGTCCAGGACGAAGTTGAGGATGCCCAGCATCATCACCGCGACCGGCTCGGTGAAGTCCAGGGTCTGCGCGGCGCGTTCGACGATGGCGTCCGGGTCGTGCACATCGGCGTCGATGTAGGCCGTGACGCCCTCGTGCGTGCCGGTCAGGAGCGTGCGGGCGTGCACGAGGACGATCGGGTCGTTGTCGACGTACACGATCCGTGAGTCGGGCGCGACGCGCTGGGCGATCTCGTGGGTGTTGTCCGCCGTCGGCAGTCCGGTGCCGATGTCGAGGAACTGCCGCACGCCCTGCTCCTCGGCCACGCAACGCACCGCCCGGCCGAGGAAGTCGCGGTCCGCGCGGGCGATGTCCCGGATGATCGGGAACATCCCCGCGACATGCTCGCCGACCTGCTGGTCGACCTCGTAGTTGTCCTTGCCGCCGATCCAGTAGTTCCACACGCGCGCGTTGTGCGCCACACCGGTGTTCAGCTTCGCCGACCCGCCCGACGGGGTGTGGCCATCACTCACGACTCGTCCTCTCCTCGCACGAACGACCGAAACCGGCCATCGCCGCCATTGTGCCGCTCCGTTGATCACGCTGTCCCGGGAATCGGCAGAGCCGGGAGGGCTGTTGGGGGCGGCAGTCCGCAGTACGGCGAGAGGGGGGATGCGCCGGCCGTGTTACTCGATCTCGCTGGGGCTCGAGGCGGGCGACTTCCCGGCCAGGACGTCGTTCAGGCGCTGGGTGCCGAGCTTGACCGCCTGCTCCACGGAGTCGTGCTCGTCCCCGTCGAGGCCGCCCGCCGTGACGGTGATCGCGTCGTTGCCGACACGTACGGCGGCGACGTCGAGGGTCAGCGTGGCCTCCTCGCCGCCGGTCGTGCCCTGCACCGTCACGCGCAGGCCCTCGCGGGCGTCGCCCACGGCGGGCAGCGAGGTCTCGATGACCTGGACGGTGCGCTCCTCGCCGTTCTCGGTCATCGTGAACTGGTCGCACTCGTCCGGCAGCTTCGCCATCCAGTTCAACGAGTCCTGCGGGTCGGTGCGGTCGTAGGACGCGACCTGGTACAGCAGCCGCGAGTCGTCCTGGGTGAAGCCGCGCAGCGCGTTCGCTCCCGACGGCTTGCCCAGCAGATCGTCGTCGTAGAGCGAATCCATGAGCCGCTGGCAGTCGGCGGCGTCGGCCTTGGCGGTGAGGAAGTCCGAGACGTCCACCGTGCCGATGAGCAGGCTGTCGTGCCAGTTCTCGGCCTCGGTGTCCTTGACCTGGGTCCAGTTGTCCTCGATGTCCGCCTCGGTGATCAGCGCGGTCTGTGCGCCGGACTCGGTGAGGGCGGCTCCCCCAGTGGGAGATCCGGTGGTGGTGGGCGAGCCTGTCGTGGTCGGCGAGCCCGTCGCGGTGGGGGAGCCGGTCGTGGTGGGGGAGCCGGTCGGCTGCTTCCTGGCGGCGGGGGACGCGGTGATGCCCGAGCCCCGCGAGCCGTCTTTGTCGCCGTCGTCCGAGCAGGCGGCGGTGGCCAGCAGCGTTCCTGCCGCCAGGGCCGATGAGAGGACGCGGACGAGTCGGGGCGTGCGACGGGACATCGGGGTGCCTCCTGAGAGCGTGACGAGTGTCCTCAGCGCACCACCGGAACCCCCGGCCCACCACCGGCACCAGCCCGTTCGAGTGACCGCCCCGGGGGGCGCCTACGCGCATAACCCGGGGGCCATCCTCGGCGTTCGTACAGCCGAGGGCGACCTGGGGGCGCGGTTCCCCGCGCCCCTCGAGGCGTTGCGGTACCGCGCGTGCTGCGCGGGCTGTTCAATGAGAGCGAACAGTCCTGCCCGCCGAGAGGAGCCTCCATGCCCCCCGCCGCCGTCCCGCCGGTAGGCACCCGTATCCGGCAGGCCCGCCTGGCGCGCGGGACGAGCCTGCGGGCGCTCGCGCGGGAGGTCGGCGTATCGGCGAGCCTCATCTCGCAGATCGAGAACGGCAAGAGCCAGCCCTCGGTCAGCACCCTCTACGCCATCACCACAGCCCTCGGCATCTCCATCGAAGCCCTCTTCGAGGCCGGCGATGCTGCGACAGCCTCCCCGGCGGCGGCAGCCCCCGGCACTGTCCTGCACTCCCTCGCCGCTTTCGCCGCCGACCCGGGTCGCCGGATCGGTCCGCTGGTCACGCCGGAGGAGCGGGAGGTGCTGGAGCTGGACTCGGGCGTGGTGTGGGAGCGTCTCGGCCATGTTCCCGGCAGCGACGTCGACTTCCTGCTCGTGACCTACCGGCCCGGCGGGGCATCCTCCAGCTCCGGTGGCCTCATGCGTCACACCGGCACCGAATACGGCTGCCTGACCTCGGGTGAGCTGATCCTCACCCTCGGTTTCGACGAGTACACGCTGCGTCCGGGCGACGCCGTCTGCTTCGAGTCGACGACCCCGCACCGCTACCGCAATGATGGTGACGTGCCGGCTACAGGCATCTGGTTCGTGTCCAGTGTTGTTCAGTGAGACTTGACACTCGCCGCGTACAGTCGTTGACTCCGAAGCGGGGGTGGTCGCCATGGCGATCCGCACTTTCGGACCCAATGCCGTCGACTGGGAAGAGCGCGTCGACCTGGACCGGCTGCGCAGACAGCGGCTGGCTCGCCTGGGCGAGACCCTGAACCGCTCCGATCTCGGCGCGGTGCTCAGCTTCGACTTCGCCAACATCCGCTACATGACGGCCACGCACATCGGCACCTGGGCGATGGACAAGCTGATCCGCTTCGCCCTGCTGGTGCGCGGCGGCGAGCCGATCGTCTGGGACTTCGGCTCCGCAGCCCGGCACCACCAGCTCTACAACCCGTGGCTCGACTACAGCGACGGCAAGGAAGGCCCGCCCACCGGCGCCCGCGCCGGCATCTCCACACTGCGCGGTGCCTTCCACCCGCAGGCCCAGATCGCCGCGGACGTCGCAGCGAAGATCGCCACCGAACTGCGGGCACACGGCCTTGCCGACGAGCCGCTCGGCATCGACGTCGTCGAGATGCCGGTCCTCACCGCCCTGCGCGCCGAGGGCATCGAGGTCGTCGACGGACAGCAGGTCTTCCTGGAGGCCCGCCGCCTCAAGACCCCGGACGAGATCTCCCTGCTCACCCAGGCCTGCGCGATGGTCGACGCCGCCTACGAGGAGCTGTACGGCTATCTGCGCCCCGGCGTGCGCGAGAACGAGTGTGTCGGGGTGGTCAGCAAGGTGCTGTACGACCTCGGCAGCGAGTACGTCGAAGGCGTCAACGCGATCTCCGGCGAGCGCTGCTCACCTCACCCGCACGTCTACAGCGACCGTCTGATCCGTCCCGGCGACCCCGCCTTCTTCGACATCCTGCACAGCCACCTCGGCTACCGCACCTGCTACTACCGCACCTTCGCGGTCGGCAGCGCCTCCCGCGCCCAGCGCGACGCCTATGTGCGCTGCCGCGAGTACATGGACCAGGCCATCGACCTCGTCCGCCCCGGCGCCACCACCGCCGACATCGTGCAGGTCTGGCCGCGCGCCGAGGAGTTCGGCTTCGCCGACGAGACCGCCGCGTTCGCTCTCCAGTACGGCCACGGCGTCGGCCTGTCGATCTGGGAGAAGCCGATCTTCAGCCGACTGGTCTCCCTCGACCACCCAGAGGTGCTCGAGGAGGGCATGGTGTTCGCGCTGGAGACGTACTGGCCCGCCGCCGACGGCTGGTCCGCCGCCCGCATCGAGGAGGAAGTGGTCGTCACCGCCGACGGCTGCGAGGTCATCACCAAGTTCCCGGCGGAGGAACTGCTGGTGGCGGGCCGCAAGTACTGGACGGTCGGCGGTGAGCTGAACACCCGGCGCGAGTCGCAGTCCCACCTCAACACCTCGCGCGACACACCTCCGGACACCTCCCGCAGCACCTCCCGTGGCGACGGGTCCCGCTGATGGAACCGGCCGGACTCCTCGCCGCCTACGAGCAGATGACCGTCATCCGCCGTACGGAGAAGGCCGCCCACGACCTCTTCCTCCAGGGCCTCGTCAAAGGCACCACCCACCTCGCCGCCGGACACGAGGCCATCGCGGTCGGCGCGAGCGCCGCCCTGCGCCCCGACGACTACGTCTTCGCCACCTACCGGGGGCACCATCACGCGTTGGCGCGCGGGGCCACCCCCGAGGAGTGCCTCGCCGAACTCATGAGCCGGGCAACGGGGTTGTGCGGGGCCAAGGGCGGCTCCATGCACCTGACCAAGGCCTCCACCGGCATGCTCGGGTCGTACGCCATCGTCGGCTCCCACCTCCCGATGGCGGTCGGCGCCGCCTGGTCGGCCCGGCTGCGCGGCACCGAACAGCTGGCGGTCGCCTTCTTCGGCGACGGCGCCACCAACATCGGCGCCTTCCACGAAGCACTCAACCTGGCCGCCGTGTGGAAGCTGCCGGTGCTGTTCGTCTGCGAGAACAACCTCTACATGGAGTACACGCCGATCGTCGATGTCACGGCGGTGCCCCGGCCCGCCGCCGACCGGGCGCCCGCCTACGGCATCCCGGGCGAGGTCGTGGACGGCAACGACGTCCTCGCGGTCGAGGAGGCGGTGGCCCGGTACGCGGCTCGGGCCCGGGCAGGAGACGGGCCCGCGCTGCTGGAGGCGCTGACCTACCGCCACTTCGGGCACAGCCGCTCCGATCCGGCCACCTACCGCCCCGCCGAGGAGGTCGAACGCTGGCTCAGGCACGACCCGTTGGACCTGGCGCGGGGCCGGCTCGTGGAGATGGGGGTGCCGGAGGCGGTGATCGGCGAGGCGGACGACCGGGCAACCTCCCTCGTCCAGAAGGCGGTCGAGGCCGCGAAGGCGGCGCCCGCGCCCTCTCCGGACGAGGCGTTCACCGACGTATGGGCGGACGGGGGTGCGGCGTGGCGGACGTGATCAGTTATCGGGAGGCGGTCGCCGAGGGCATCGCGCGGGAGATGCGGCGCGATCCGTCCGTTGTGTGCCTGGGCGAGGACATCGGTGCGGCGGGCGGCGTGTTCAAGACGACCGTCGGGCTGTTCGACGAGTTCGGGCCCGAGCGGGTGTGGGACACGCCGATCTCCGAACAGGCCATCGTGGGGGCGGCCATGGGCGCCGCGATGACCGGGATGCGGCCGGTCGCCGAGATCATGTTCTCCGACTTCCTGGCCTGCTGCTGGGACTACCTCGCCAACGAGATCCCCAAGGTGCGGTACATGACGGGCGGCCAGGTCACCGTCCCGCTCGTGGTGCGCACCGCCAACGGCGGCGGGCTCGGCTTCGGCGCGCAGCACTCCCAGGCGACCGAGAACTGGACGCTCACCGTGCCCGGTCTGAAGATCGCCGCACCGGCGACTCCCGCCGACGTGACCGGCATGATGGCGGCGGCGATCCGCAGCGACGACCCGGTCGTCTTCTTCGAGCACAAGGCGCTGCTCGCCTCCAAGGGCGCGCCCGCACCGCCGGACCATGTCGTCGAGCTGGGCCGGGCCGCAGTCGTCCGCGAGGGCGCCGACGTCACCCTCGTCGCCCTCGCCTCCATGGTGCCGCTCGCGCTGAAGGCCGCCGACCTGCTGGCCGGCGAGGGCATCGAGGCGGAGGTCGTGGACCTGCGCTGTCTGGTGCCGCTGGACATGAGCACCGTGCTCGCGTCGCTCGGGCGGACCTCGCGGCTCGTCACCGTCGAGGAGAACCCGTACCAGGGCGGCTGGGGCGCGACGGTCGTCTCGGTCGTCGCGGACGAGGGATTCGGCCTGCTGGACGCGCCCGTCAGGCGGGTGGCGGGGGAGTGCGTTCCGCTGCCGTTCGCCGACGCGCTGGAGGAACGGGTGATCCCCACCGTCGACAAGGTCGTCACGGCCGTGAGGACCCTCACCGCCTATTGAACGTCCCGTCCGAAACACCGCATGGGAGGAAGAGCGATGCCCGATCGGATACTCCTGCGAGCCGGTCACGTGCTGTCGATGGACCCCGCTGTCGGGGACCTCCCGCAGGGGGACGTCCTCATCGAGGACGGGAGGATCACGGCGGTGGAGCCGGACATCAGCGCCGACGCGGAAGTGCTCGACATGAGCGGCCGTATCGTGATCCCCGGCTTCGTCGACACCCACCGCCACACCTGGGAGACGTCGATCCGCAATGTCGCCCCCGACGCCACCCTGGACGACTACTTCGTCGACATCCTCGACTCCTTCGCGCCGCTGTACACCCCCGAGGACGTGTACGCGGCCAACCTCGCGGGATCGCTGGAGTGCCTCAACGCAGGCATCACGACCCTCGTCGACTGGTCCCACATCAACAACACACCCGAGCATCCCGACGCCGCGATCCAGGCGCTCAAGGAGATCGGCATCCGCGCGCAGTACGCGTACGGCAGCGCCAACACCTCACTGGCCGACTACTGGTTCGACAGTAAGATCGCGATCCCGGGCGACGACGTACGACGCATCCGCAGCGCCCACTTCTCCACCGACGACGGCCTGCTGACCATGGGCCTGGCCACCCGCGGCCCCGGCTTCTGCACCGACGACGTCGTCACCGCCGAGTGGGCCCTCGCCCGCGACCTGGGCATCCCGATCACCGTGCACGTGGCGATGGGCCGTCTGGCGGGCCGCTTCGGCATGGTCAAGCAGCTCCAGGGCCTGGGGCTGCTCGGCCCCGACACCACCTATGTCCACTGCTGCTACCTCAGCGAGGAGGAGTGGCAGCTGGTCGCCGACAGCGGCGGCACGGTTTCCATCGCACCGCAGGTCGAGGTGCAGATGGGGCACGGCTGGCCGCCCGTCATGAAGGCCATCGAGGTCGGACTGCGGCCCTCCTTGAGCATCGACGTCGTCACCACCGTGCCCGGCGACATGTTCACCCAGATCCGCGCGGCCTTCGGCGCCGAGCGCGCCCGGGTCAACGCCGACTGCTGGAAGGCCAACCTGCCCGTACCCGAAACGATACTGACAGCGCGTCAGATGCTGGAGATCGCGACACGCAACGGCGCGCACGTCGCGGGCGTCGAGGACCGCACCGGCTCCCTGACCCCCGGCAAGCGCGCCGACGTCGTCGCGATCGACGCCACCGCGCTGAACGTCGCGCCGGTGCACGACGCGGCCGCCGCGGTGACACTGTCGGCGGACGTCTCCAACGTCGACACGGTCATCGTCGACGGCGTGATCCGCAAGCGTGACGGCCGCCTCGTGGCCGACGTCGACCGGGCCCGCCGACTGGTCCAGGAGTCCCGCGACCGGCTCCTGGCCGCCAAGGAGGCGAAGAGCGCCGCATGACCCGACACCTGGTGCGCCGGGCCGCCGACGTCCCGGAGCCGCCCTACGACGAACTCGGCCACCGGCGCCGGGAGTTGGTCGGCGAGGGCGACGGCAGCGTGCACACCGGCTTCGGCCTGTGCGAGATGCGGCCCGACGGCCGGGTCGGCGCGCACGTGCACTCGTACGAGGAGAGCTTCCATGTCCTCGAGGGGGCCGTGATCCTCGATCTGCCCGAGGGGTCGTACCTCCTGGTAGTGGGCGACTACGGCCTCCTCCCGACCGGAGTCCCGCACGCCTGGCGCGGCGCCGGGAACACCGTCGGACGCTGGGCCGACATGCTCGCGCCGGTGCCGCGGGCCCGCTACGGGCACGACACCCAGGCGGTGCCCCCGCTGCCGGCCCGCGACCCCGTCCGCATCGACGTCCGCGACCCGCGCACCCGGTCCTTCGGCCACTTCGAGCCCGCGCAGATGGACCCCGGCAAGCAGGCGCAGGACCTGCTCGCGGTGTCGGCGAGCATGCGGACCGCGTTGCTCGTGTACAGCGGGATCACCGTGAAGATGATGGTCGACGGCGATCTCGGCGCGGTCGCCTCGACCATGTTCATGGTGCAGTACGCGCCGGACGGGGTGGCCGGCACGCACGACCATCCCTTCGAGGAGACGTACCTGTTCCTGGAGGGAGTCGCGGACGCCACCTTCGACGGTGAGCGGTACCGGCTCGGGCCCGGTGACCTCGCGTGGGCGGGCGCCGGTTGTGTGCACGGGTTCGCCAACGCGGGGGAGGGACCCCTGCGCTGGCTGGAGACCCAGGCGCCGCAGCCGCCGCCGCGGCACTCCTACCGGTTCACACGGGACTGGGAGTATCTGAGGGAGGCGCTGGGGTCATGAGCAGTGTGCTCGTCGTGGGCGGCACCTCCGGGATCGGCCGCGAGTTCGCCCGCTCCCGCGCACAGCGGGGTGACGAGGTGGTCCTCACCGGCCGCGACGCCCATCGCGCCGATACGGTGGCCAAGGAGATCGGCGCTGCTCAGGGCATCGCCCTGGAACTGTCGCAGCCTCGGGAGATCGCCGCCGCGCTGGCCGGCGTCGGGCGCCTGGACCACCTGGTGATCGCGGGCGTCTCCCGGGACGACAACCGGGTCACCGAGTACGACATCGACGCCGCCGTGCGACTCGTCACGCTCAAGCTCGTCGGCTACACCGAGGTCGTGCACGCCCTGTGCCCACGGCTGCACGACGACAGCGCGATCGTGCTCTTCGGGGGACAGGCCAAGGAGCGCCCGTACGTCGGTGCGACGACGGTGGCGACCGTCAACGCGGGCGTGGGCGGGCTGGTGAAGACCCTCGCCGTCGAGCTGGCGCCGGTACGGGTCAACGCCGTGCATCCCGGGGTCGTGGGGGACAGCCCGCACTGGCTGGCCAAGCCCGGCGAGGTGCTGGCGGGGCTGCGTGCCAGAACGCCCACCGGGCAGCTCGCCACGATGGCCGACGTCGTGGACGCGGTGGACTTCCTGCTGCGCAACCGGTCGGTCAACGCGGTCGAACTCGCGGTGGACGGAGGGTGGTTGCTCGGGTGAGCAGCTGCGAACTGGGGAGTGCGACAGGTCAGGGCTTGAGGCCGACGGCGCCGTACAGCGACACGGGATCTTCCTTGTCTTCGCTTTCCTCTGCGGCCGGTCGCCAGTCCGACAGCGAGACGATCCCCGGCTCCAGCAGCTCGAGACCCTTGAAGAGCCGGCCCATTTCGTCGTGCGAACGGGCCACGAGCGTCACCCCGCTCGCGTTGTAGGCCGCGATGCCCCGGCGGACGTTCTCCGGTTCGAAGTCCGCCGTCATCGCCGACAGCACCAGACAGCTGCCCGGCGCCAGCGCGCCGACCAGCGTGTCCATGAGCCGGTGGGCGCCGTCGTCGTCCGCGATGAAGTGCAGCAGCGCAATCAGGGACAGGGCGACGGGCCGGTCGAAGTCGAGGACCGACCCCGCCTGTTCGAGGATCCGCTCCGGCTCACGGGCATCGGCCTGCACATACTCGGTCACGCCTTCCGGAGTGCCGCGCAGCAGGGCCTCCGCGTGAGCGAGCACGATCGGGTCGTTGTCCACGTACACCACCCGTGCGTCCGGGACGGCGGACTGGGCGATCTGGTGCAGGTTCGGCTCGGTCGGGATGCCGGAGCCGATGTCGAGGAACTGCCGGATTCCCGTCTCCCGGACGACCGCCCGCGTGGCCCGCTGCATGAACCGGCGGTTGGCCCGCGCATGCCGCGGAGCGTCGCCCTGCATCGCGGTGATCCGGCGGCCGAGCTCCTCGTCGACCGGGTAGTTGTCCTTGCCGCCGAGGAACCAGTCGTACACCCGGGCCGGATGTGGCCTGCTCGTGTCGATACTGGATACGGCCGACCGGGTCGCCGACTCGGTTCCCGACTCGGTCCCCGCCACGCGGGCCTCCTGTGCTCGACAACAGTGTGTTGCGAGCAGTCTTCCACGATCACGCGGCCCGGCGGAGACTGTCTTCGGCCACCTCCTTGTCGAGCGAAACCCGCACCAACGCGGCCGCCAGCACGGCCGGTTCGGTGTCTCCGGCAAGGCCGGCCACCCGTTCCGGGTCCTTGGGCAGGCCGAGCCGCTCAGCGCCCGAGAGAGCCTTGGCGTCCAGGTAGGGCGCTACTTCCGGCCAGACCCGCTGCGCCTCGCGCAGGAAGATGTCGGCTCCGGACGGACCGACGCCGGGGAACTCCCTCAGCAGGCTGCGCAGTTCGGCCACGTCGCCGTTCGCCTCCTTGCGCAGCCGCCGCAGGTCGCCACGCCACCGGTCGTTCAACAGCTCAGCCCCTTCACCGAGTTGGGTGGCCGTACGCTCGTCGTAGCGGCGGTATCCGCCCCGGCCCAGCGCGTCGACCCGTTCCTGCCAGCCGGCGTCGGCCATCCGGCGCGGATCGCGCAGCCCGGCGTCGTACAGGGCGCGGGCGGTGTCGACGGCGATCGAGCCGCGGATGCGGGCGCTGAGCAGGTGTGCGAGGACCAGCAGCCGGTACAGCGGCTGCGGGGTGTTCCGCAACGGGATGCCGGCCTCCTCGGCGAACGTCTGCCCGTGCGCGCGGACGAGTTCCCGTACGACCCGCTCGTCGTGGCTCACGGTCTAGGGCCTCAGCGGGTCGTGGCCGATCGTCATCAGCTGATGCCGGCGGCTCGTCTGCTCCGGCTCGGGCTCGTTCTCCAGGTCCGCCTGGGCGGTGACGGTGTCCACGACGTCGTACATCACCTGGATGTCGTCGTCCGTGAGGTCCGTGCGCCGCTTCTGGAGGATCGCGAGCACGTGCTGCCCGGTCGGCGTGCCGGCCTGGTCCGGCAGCGGTTCGGTCTCCTCGTCCGCGTCACTGACCCGCAGCCAGGTGGCCAGCTCCTGCGAGGTCATGTTCACGACGCGGTGGAACTCCTGCCACAGTGCGTCGAGTTCGAGGGCGTCGGTCACAATGTGCCCCTTCTCTCCAAGTACGGCTCTGCGCGTACGGCGTTTCGCGGTGTCGGTGTCGGTGTCGGTGTCGGTGTCGGTGTCGGTGTCGGTGTCACTCGTCTCGCGGCCAGTTCTCGGCGTCGAACATCCAGCGCTGCTTCTCCAGCTCACTCGTGATGCTGATCAGCAGGTCCTGCGTCACCGGGTCCGGCTCGGCGGTCGCGTCGATACGTGCGCGCAGCCGCTCTATGGCCGCCGCCAGGGAGTCCACGACGAGCTGAACGACCTCGTTGTCGCGGACCCAGCCCTCCTTGGGGCCGGGCAGCGTGTAGGCCGCGGCGATGGTCTCCGGCCGGCCGTCGGGCGGCAGGCCGAGTGCCGCGGAGCGCTCGGCGACCGTGTCGGCGAACGAGCGGGCCACCGAGACGACCTCGTCGAGCTGGAGATGGATCGAGCGGAACCGCGGGCCCACGATGTTCCAGTGCGCCTGCTTACCGATCAGCGAGAGTCCGAGAAGATCGACGAGGGTGCTCTGCAGGGCCTCCCCGGCGACCCGGCGAGCCGGTTCGGGAAGTGTGCTCTTGACGACAGTCATACCGAGCTCCTCCTTTTCTGGCGTGGTCGTGGCCAGTGCGGAGCGGTGCGACGCAAGCGCGAGCGCTGGTACCGCCCCATGCGGGCGCGGGTGCCCAGGGCGAACCGGTGCAAAACGCGTCGTGTCTCAGTGCGCGAGCGCAGCGTCCAGGAAGTGGACCAGGTCCGCGAAGACGTCCGCCTTGTTCGTCTCGTTGAACACCTCGTGCCGGGCTCCGGGGTAGATGTGCTCGGCAGAGATCCGCTCGGCAGAGATCCGCTCGGCGTGGATGTCCTCGGACGCCTCGCCCCCGCGCAGCTCCTCGACGCCGACACGGCTGCCGGCGAGCGGGACCAGCCGGTCGTCCTCGCCGTGCAGCCACAGCAGCGGCAGGCTGCCGATGCCGCCGCCCTTGGACACGGTGTCCAGCATCCGCGCGAACGCCTCCACTGTCGGCCGCTTCATGGGGCCGTGCCAGACCAGCGGATCAGCCACGTACGCCGCGCCCACCTCGGGATTGCGGGAGAGTGCGGCCGGGCTGATGGGCGTGTCGGGGATCTCGTCGAGGGCGAGCAGCCGACGGGGCAGCTCCCAGTCGCCGATCACGGGGCCGGACAGCACCAGGGCGGCGAGCCCGTCGCCGTGGAGCTGGGCGTAGCGGGCCGCGATCAGGCCGCCCATGGAATGCCCGACCATGACGACCGGCACATCCGGATGCGCGGCCCGGGCCAGCCCGGCGACCGCGTGCACATCGGCGACCACGTCCTCGAAGTCCTCGATCAGCACGCGCTCACCCGCCGACCTGCCGTGACCGACGTGATCGGGTCCGAACACGGCAGCACCATGCCTGACCAGGACATCCGCCACCTCGGCGTACCGGCCGACGTGCTCGCCGTAGCCGTGGACCACGAGGGCGACGTAGCGGGGTCGGCCGCGGCTCGGCCATTCGCGTACGACGATCGATCCCTGGCTTCCGTCGAGTACGTGCTCGCGGGCGTCGGCCATGGTTCCTCCGGCTGCGTCGGTGCAGGTTCCCGGAGGATCTTCCCAGGGGGCGGCAAGGCGGTCTATAGTCCAAAACTAGCGGTGCTAATTAAGAGGGTGCCGATCCATCCGGCCCGGTCAGGAGTCCTGTCGTGCGTCCCGTCCACTTCGCGGCCGCCCGCCGCACCCCCATCGGCAAACTGCGCGGAGCCCTTTCGTCGGTCCGGCCCGACGACCTCGCCGCGACCGTGATCCGTGGCCTCGTCGCCGAGGTGCCCGCACTCGACCCGGCGCGCATCGACGACGTCTACTGGGGCGCCGCCAACCAGGCGGGCGAGGACAACCGCAACGTCGCCCGCATGGCCGCGCTCCTCGCCGGGCTGCCCGAGTCCGTCCCCGGCGCCACGGTCAACCGCCTGTGCGCGTCCGGCCTGGAGGCGGTGACGTCGGCCGCCCGTACCGTCGCGGCAGGCGAGGCCGACATCGTGCTCGCCGGCGGGTCCGAGTCGATGAGCCGCGCACCCTTCGTCCTGCCCCGCCCCGACGAGGCCCTGCCCCACCGCATCGAGACGGTCGACACCCGGCTCGGCTGGCGCCTGGTCAACCCGGCGATGAGGGAGCTGCACGGCCTGCTGTCCATGGGCGAGACGGCCGAAGAGGTCGCCGAGCGATACGGCATCTCGCGCGAACGGCAGGACGACTTCGCCCTGCGCAGCCACCAACGCGCCGCCGAGGCCCGCAAGAACGGCCACTTCGACGACGAACTCCTGCCGGTCGAGCGCCCGGACGGCGTGCTCGTCGACAGCGACGAGTGCATCCGCGAGGACACGTCGTACGAGAAGCTGGCCCGGCTGAAGCCGGTCTTCCGGGCGGACGGCACGGTCACCGCCGGCAACGCCTCACCGATGAACGACGGCGCCGCCGGACTGCTCCTCGTCAGCGAGGAAGCGCTCAACGAACTCGGCCTGGAGTCCCTGGGCCGCTATGTCGCCGGCGGCTCGGCGGGCGTCCACCCGGACGTGATGGGAATCGGCCCGGTCCCCGCCACCCGCAAGGTCCTGGCCCGCGCCGACTGGACGATCGGCGACATCCAGGAGGCCGAGTTCAACGAGGCGTTCGCGGCGCAGGCCCTCGCGAGCGTCGACGAGCTCGGCATCGATCCCGAGCTCGTCAACTCGAGCGGAGGAGCGATCGCTCTGGGGCATCCGCTGGGCAGCTCCGGTGCGCGGATCCTCACGACGCTGCTGCACCGGATGCGGCGTACGGGTGCCGAACGGGGGCTGGCGACCATGTGCGTGGGCGTCGGGCAGGGGAGCGCGGTGCTGGTGGAGCGGCACTAGCAATCTCCCAACTGGCGAGACGGTCCTTACCAGTACCTGTTGTCTGCACATACCATCGGTCTCCGCATGGACACGATGACGCTTTGGCACATAACAGGCTGGGAGTTCGCCGCACTCGCCTTCGCGGCCCTGCTCGTCGGCTTCTCGAAAACGGCCGTGAGCGGGGCCAACACGGTCAGCCTCGCGATCTTCGCAGCCGTCCTCCCCGCCCGCGCCTCCACCGGCGTGCTGCTGCCGATCCTGATCGCAGGGGACGTCCTCGCCGTCCTCACCTACCGCCGGCACGCCCACTGGCCCACGCTGTGGCGGCTGTTCCCCGCGGTCGCGGCCGGCGTCGTCCTCGGCACGCTGTTCCTCGTCTGGGCCGACGACGGCATCGTCCGTACGTCGATCGGCGCGATCCTGCTGATGATGGCGGGCGTGACGGTGTGGCGCCGCCGTACGGCCGATCGGGAGGCGGAGCCGGACTCGGTCACCAGCCGGGCCGGCCGGGTCAAGGCCCGCTCGTACGGCGTCCTCGGCGGCTTCACCACGATGGTCGCCAACGCGGGCGGCCCGGTGATGTCGATGTACCTGCTGTCGGCCGGCTTCCGCAAGCTCGGCTTCCTCGGGACGTCCGCCTTCTTCTTCCTTATCGTCAACGTCTCCAAGGTGCCCTTCAGCGCCGGACTCGGCCTGATCGACGGCTCCTCGCTCCTGCTCGACGCGGCGCTCGTGCTCTTCGTCGTGCCCGGCGCGTTCCTCGGCAAATGGGCGGTGAACCGGATCAACCAGCGGCTGTTCGAGCAACTGGTGATCGCGGCGACGATCGTCGGCGGCCTCCAGCTGCTCCTGCGCTGACCCCTACTCCTGCGCTGACCCCCGCAGTTCCCTCAGCAGGGCGGGCAGGTCGGCGAAGGAGTCGATCACATGGTCGGGCGTGCCGCTCGCGGCCCGGTGGGTCTCAGGCAGATACTTCCCGGTCCTGACCAGCACGCCCCTGACCCCGGCCCGCTGCGCCGCCAGCACATCGGACTCGACGTCGTCCCCGACCATCACCGCCTCGCCCGCACCCACCCCCACATGGGCCAGCGCCGCCTCGAAGAACGCGGCCGACGGCTTCCCCGTGATCTCCGCCTCGACCCGCGCCGCCTTCTCCAGACCGGCCAGGAACGCACCGGTGTCCAGCTGCAACCCGTCATCGGTACGCCAGTACAGGTTCCGGTGCATGGCCACCAGCCGCGCCCCGCGCTGCAGATGCCCGAAGGCCCGGTTCAGCGCCGCGTAGCCGAACTCGGGCCCTGCACCTCCGACGACCACGACGTCCGGAACGGCCTGGTCGCTCGCGCCCTCGTCGACGCCCTCATCAGCGTCCTCGTCACCTTCGACGACAGTGACTGCGCCCAGGTCCTCCGCGATGTCCCCGCTGTTCAGCAGCACACACCGCGCCCCCGGACAGTGTTCCGCCAGATAAGCGGCGGTGACGGCGGGCGCGGTCAGGATGTCCTCGGCGGACACCGGGAACCCGGCGTCCGCCAGCGACCGCGCGATCGACGCCCGGGTCCGCGAGGTCGTGTTCGTGACCAGCGCGACACCGAGCCCGGCCTCGCGGATCTCCCGCAGCGCCTCGACGGCACCCGGCAGCGGCTGCCACGAGACCGTGAGGACCCCGTCGATGTCGATCAGGACGGCACGCAGGGGCTCCACGCCACGTACGGATTCCATGTCAGGACCATAGCCATCGATCGTCCCGGCACAGCTCAGGGCGCGATCCCGACACCCTCGATCCCGCTCCACGCCCGCTCCTGAGCCGACGACATGGCGGGCCACCGCAGGCCGCCCGGACGCGGTTCCACGCGCGTGGCGTACGGGGCCGGGCGGAACGCCGGGTCGTAGAAGCAGCCGGTGCCGTACCTGCGGTCGAACGTCGCGCACGACGCCGCGACCGACCCGGCCGTCGGCTTCCTGCCGCTGCGCACCCACGTGTCCAGGGCGGCAATGGAGTTGGCGTACTCGGCGTCGCCCAGCTCACTGTGCTCGGCCTCCCGCGTGAACGTCTGCACCAGGTGCCCATCTCGACGGGCCCCGTGCAGCGTGGCACGGTAGGCCGCCTCGTGCTCGACGAACGCCGTCGGGTCGTCGATCGCGTGCATCGTCAGCACCGGGATCGTGACCCTGCCCGTGAGATCGCTGTCGTAGGACAGATCGCGTACGGCCGTGGGATCGGGGGCGAAACGCTCGACACCGGCGTTGAGTGCCTTGTCGTCATGCGACCCGGAGTACCGGACGCCCACGTTTCCGAACGGGTTCCGGTCCCCGAGGCGGTCGTGCACGATGTCCCGGAACGTGAAGGTGGCGAACCGCAGATGCGACTCCAGCGTGCGCTCCGGGATCCGCGTGACGGCGAGGATGTCGTCGAGGTTGCGCTGCTGGAGCGCGGTCCGCTCCTGCGGCGCCGACGCGTAGCCCGTGCACTCCTGCAGCCGGGCGCGCAGCCCGGCGCTGGTCATGGTCGAGCCGGCGCGCAGGCCCTGCCACAGCGGGTACTGCGGCTCGGTCGGGCGGGGGTGGTTGCCGCAGTAGTACTGGTAGACGACGCGCAGGTCGACGCGGTAGTCGTAGCCGCGCGAGCCGCCGCCGAGGACACCGTTGGTGAGCAACGCCCCGTCGTACGCGCCGCGCCGGTTGCTGTAGGTCTCCACGACCTTCGCGGCGACGTTCCCGCCCCACGACTGGCCGTGCGCGTACGTCCGCCGGGGCTGGCCGAACTCACCGACGAACAGCCGGCGCACGCTCTCCGTGTCCGCGGCGGCCATCCGCGTCCCGTAACCGCCCCGGCGGTACGACGAACCCGCCCAGGCGTAGCCCTCCTTCACCATCACCGACCAGCGGCCCAGATCGTCGAGACTGCGGCCGGGGTCGGACTCCGCACCGAGGTCGGGGCCGCCGTGGGAGTGGACGACGAGAGAGCCGTTCCAGTCGTCGGGCACGGCTATCGCGTAGTAGGCGCCGTTGGGGTCGGCGCCGGTGTAGCAGGTGGCCTTGTCGGCGACGGCGGCGGGGCATTCGGCACGAACCGGGCCCGCCGGCTCGCCGGTCTCCCCCCGGGCGTTCGACGCGCCGACGAGGAAGCCGGCGGCGAGGGCACCGGCCAGCAGGGCGGACAGCGTGGTGCGCCGGTGGGGGGTCCATGGGACAGACCTGCGGATCACTGCGTGGGTTCTCGTCCAGTCCAAGACGCTGCTCCTCGTTCCTCTCGGCGCGTCGGCGAGCCGTGCGCCGCGATGCTAGGGAGCGGCGGGGCGAGGAACCACGGGTCCGTTCGTTGTGTTCATAGTGTTCGCGGTGTTCACGGCGTCCGCGGTGTTCAGGGCGTCCGCGGTGTTCAGGGCGTCCGCGGCGTTCCGGGCGGTGACATCGCAGCGGACGGCACGACGTACGCTCGCCCCATGTCCGCCCGCCACGTCCTGATCCTCGGCGGCACCACCGAGGCCCGCGAACTCGCCGCCGCCCTGGCCGCGCACCCCGGCCTGCGCGTCACCACGTCGCTCGCGGGACGCGTGGCACGGCCGGGCGCGGTCGTCGGGGACGTACGCATCGGGGGCTTCGGCGGGGCGGAGGGGCTGGCCGACTGGCTGCGCGCCGAGCACGTCGACACTGTCGTCGACGCCACGCACCCCTTCGCAGAGTCGATCACGGCGAACGCGGTCCGCGCCGCGACGGCGACCGGAGTGCCGGCGGTGATCCTGCGACGCCCCGGCTGGCGCCCGGGCCCCGGGGACCACTGGCACGAGGTCGCTTCGCTCGACGAGGCCGCGGCCGTCCTGCCGAGCTTCGCCCACCGCGTCTTCCTGACCACCGGCCGCCTCGGCCTGGCGGCCTTCGCCCACCTGACGGACCTCCACTTCGTCGTACGCTCCGTGGACCCGCCCGAACCACCGATGCCCCCGCACACCGAAGTGCTGCTGTCCCGCGGCCCGTTCACCCTCCACGAAGAGTCCGCCCTCCTGCGCGAACACCGCATCGACACCCTCGTGACGAAGGACAGCGGCGGCACGGCAACCGCGGCCAAGCTGACGGCCGCCCGCCGACTCGCCCTACCTGTCGTGCTCGTACGCCGCCCGCCGCTCCCGGAGGGCGTGGAGGCGGTGTCGGAGGTGGTGGGAGTGCTGGAGCGGCTCGGCGTCAGCCTGTGACGACGGAGGCGCGGAGGCGGTCGATGGCACGCAGGATCTCGTCGCGGTTCTTCGCGTGCTTGATCCAGGCGGGCAGCCGTCCGATGTAGGTCATCTTCCGTCCGTGCTCGTACCAGGGGGGCCGCTCCCGCAGCGATGCCGCCACGAAACGCCTGAGCAGGTCCAGATGTTCGAGGTTGTAGGCCCACACCACTCCGTGCCTGGTCTCGGTCTGCAGCCACAAAGGCGGCCGGGCACACCGCCCGTCTGCACGCCACGACTGCCGAGCCAGGCCGCAGGACCGGCAGACCAGACGGCGCTGCGGGTACGTCGCGCCGCCGGAGTCCGTAACGGCGTGCGACCGAAGCTCGTAGTGAGCGATTCCCTCGCAGCGAGGGCAGCGCACCAGGACCGAATCGGTGAACTGGTACAGCTCGGTGAGGGGGTCGCGGAAACGCACCGGTGCGGACATACGGCGAGTATCACGGCGGACTGCCGCAGGCCGCACCCGCATTTCCCAGCGCAGGGGGGGCGTACCGCCTACTGCTCCTTCGGATTCCTGCGCAGCAGATACGTGTCCATGATCCAACCCTTGCGTTCCCGCGCCTGCGCGCGCAGGCTCTCGATGCGTGGTGCGGTCTCGGCGATCGGGCCCGAGGCGAGGATCTCGTCGGGGGTGCCGATGTAGGCGCCCCAGTAGATGTCGATGTCCTGGTCGGCGTACTGCCGGAAGGTCTGGTGTGCGTCGAGCATCACGACGACGTCGTCCACGCCCTCCGGGAAGCCTTCGGCAAGTCTGCGGCCGGTGGTGATCTGTACGGGGCGGGCGACCCGGTTGAGCCCCGTCCGGTGGCGAGCGACCAGCGCGGAGACGCTGCTGATGCCGGGCACGACGTCGTACTCGAAGGCGACGGCGCCCTTGTCCCGTACCTCCTCCAGGATCCCCAGCGTGCTGTCGTACAGCGCGGGGTCGCCCCACACCAGGAACGCTCCGGACTCGTCCTCGCCCAGTTCCTCGGCGATCAGCCGCTCGTAGATGCCGGCGCGTGCACTGCGCCAGTCCCCGACGGCGGGGGAGTAGGCGGTACCGCCGGCGGACCGGTCCCGCTCGGGGTCCCGGGCCTCGACCCACCGGTACGACCTGTCCGGTATGTGCGCGTCCAGCATGTCCCGGCGCAACTGCGTGAGGTCCGACTTCACCTCGCCCTTGTCGAGGATGAAGAACACGTCCGTACTCCGCAGCGCCCTGACCGCCTGCAACGTCAGCTGCTCAGGATCGCCCGCGCCGATACCGATGACATGAATCTTTCGCACACCCCGAGTCTGCCCCACGCCACTGACAACCAGGACACCGCGTCCACGCCGACCGTGGTGAGGCCGCCGAAGCGGGCTTGCCCCTACGCCCGGCCCCGCAGCCTCGGTGCCCGCCCCTGCGCGTCCGCGGCCTCGCCGCTGTCCTCCACGACCCCCGCCAGCTCCCGCGCCCATGCGCTCAGCCCCGCGAGGTCCATCCCGTACGGCCGCCGCTCCCCGGATTCAGCAGCCCACTCCTCCACGGCCCCGGCCCCGCGCCGCAGCAGCCGCGGCCCGCCCGTCACGTTCCCTCGTGCCGAGTGCGTGAGTCCCACCGCGAGCTGTGCCAGTCCCCGCCACAGGGCCTGCTCCCCCTCCGGCCCCGCCTTCCAGGCGTCCTCGAACACCTCGTGGGCGTGGAAAGGCTTCCCCGCGTCCAGCAGCTCCTGCGCCTCGGCGACGGTCTGCTCCGGCGTGCGTACGACGCCCTCGGGCTGTCGGTCGACGCCGTCCGCGTCGTACGGCAGGGGGCGTCCGAGACCGTCCCGGGGCCGTGCGTTACGTGCCCGCCCCTCGCTGTCCCGGTCCCGCGCTGCGGCCTGGTGTCCTGACGATGTGCTGCCCATACACCGATTGTCCATCGTCCGGTCCCTCGCCGGATGCCCCCTTCGGCGCACTCGTCCCCGTACGGTAAAGTGCTGTCCGCGCGATCACGCGGTTCACCGCGTGAGAGGCACCGGGACGTGGCGCAGCTTGGTAGCGCACTTGACTGGGGGTCAAGGGGTCGCAGGTTCAAATCCTGTCGTCCCGACGGTGCGAAGGGTCTTCGCAGGTGAGAGCCTGCGGGGGCCCTTTCTCGTACGGCCGGACACCCGGCGTGCTGTCGGCTTCCCCGCCGCCCCGCCGCCCCGACCGACGCCGCTTCGTCCGACGCCGCTTCGTCCGTTGACCCGGCGGTACCGGCCGCGGTGAGGGCGAGGGTCGAACAGGCGGCGATCAGGGCGTGCCTCGTGCCGATTCCGTCGTGCGCATTGGGTCCCGGACCCGCCGTGCGCAGCGCGCCGGCGTGCCCGGTGCCGCCCCCCCCGGTACGTGGGTGCCGTGATCGACAGCGCGCCGGAGGGGGTGTCCTGCCGGCCGAAGACCGGCACTGTGCCATACCGGGGTGGTAGAAGCAGGCCATGACCAATTCGCTCATCCACCCCGCCGGTGCCCGATGACCGCCGGCATCGACACTCCCGACCGCCGCGGCCGCACCGGACTCGACCGGGTGGGCCGGGACCTGACCGGCAATCCCCGCATCAAGGTGCGGGACGTACAGCTCCTGTCCAGCCACTGGTACGTCGAACGCGCGACGACCTTCGACTTCCAGCACGCCGACGGCACCTGGAGCACTCAGCAGCGCGAGACGCACGACCGCGGCAACGGCGCGACCATGCTGCTGTACGACGCCGAACGCGAAACCGTGCTGCTGACCCGCCAGTTCCGCTTCCCGGTGTACGTCAACGGCCACCCCGACGGCATGCTGGTCGAGACGCCGGGCGGGCTGCTCGACGACGATGACGAGCACCCGGAGATCGCGGTGCGGCGCGAGGTGGTGGAGGAGACCGGGCACACCATCGGTGAGGTCCGGCACGTCTTCGACGTCTACATGAGCCCCGGCTCGGTCACCGAACGCGTCAGCTTCTACGCCGCCGCCTACGGCCCCTCGACGCGCACCCACGAGGGTGGTGGCCTGGACGAGGAGGGCGAGGACATCGAGATCGTCGAACTGCCCTTCCGCCGGGCCCTGGAGATGATCCGCAGCGGGGAGATCGCCGACGCCAAGACGATCATGCTGCTGCAATGGGCGGCGCTTGACGGCCCGTTCGCCAAGTGACGCCCAGGAACACCAAGTGCGCGTCCACGCCCTTGACTTGAAGTGCGCTTCAAGATGAACACTCCCGTTCGTGCCTCGAATTCCGGGCGCACGAACGGGAGGGAAGTCATCCATGAAGTACCGCACCATCGGCACCGCCCCGAACACCCGCCGCGAGGTGAGCGTCCTCGCGCTCGGCGCGATGCTGTTCGGCTCCCGGACCGACGAGGCGACCTCCTTCGCCGTCCTCGACCGCTATGTCGAGGCCGGCGGAACCTTCATCGACACGTCCGACAACTACGCCTTCTGGGAGGACGGCGGCCAGGGCGGACAGAGCGAGGAACTGCTCGGCCGGTGGCGCCGCAGCCGAGGCGTCGGCGACGAGATCGTCATCGCCACCAAGCTCGGCGCCCGCCCACTGGCCCCCGGCACCGGTTACATCGACAACGCGGAGGGCCTGTCGGCCAAGGTGATCCGCGAGTCGGCCGAACGCAGCCGCGACCGGCTCGGCGTGGCCGAGCTCGACCTGCTCTACGCCCACATCGAGGACCAGCGGGTCCCCCTCCAGGAGACCGTCGAGGGATTCGCCGAACTGGTCGCCGAGGGCACGGTCGGACTCCTCGGCGTCAGCAACCACGCCACCTGGCGCGTCGAACGGGCCCGCGCCCTCGCCGCCGCGGCGGGCCTGCCCGGCTATGAGGTGCTCCAGTACGCCCACAGCCACCTCAGGCCCCGCCTCGACGTCCCCGAGGGCCTGTTCCCCGACGGCAGCCTCGGCCACGCGGGCCCCGACCTGCTCAGCTATCTGCGCGCCGAGCCCGGCCTCACCCTGGTCGCCTACTCGCCGCTGCTGAAGGGCGCCTACACCCGCCCGGATGTCCCGCTGCCCCCCGACTTCGACCACCCGGGCACCCCGCCCCGCCTGAAGGTGCTCCGTGAGGTCGCGCAGGAGACCGGCGCCACCGTCAACCAGGTCGTCCTGGCCTGGCAGATCGGCGCCGAGCTGCCCATCGTCCCGCTGGTCGGAGCGTCGTCCGTGGCCCAGCTCGAGGAGAGCCTGGCCGCCGTGGACCTGGAGCTGACCGCCGACCAGCGGGCCCGGCTCGACGGGGTCCACTGACCCCGCCCGGAGTACGCTCCGAAGAGGAGCCGAAGGAGAGTGGGCCATGCCTCTGTTCCCCACCGAGCGCAACGTCCGTACGACGCCCGAAGGCCTCCTGTGGGAGCCCAGCGAGCGCTGGGTGCGGGGCCTGAAGGGCGATGTCACCGTCGTCGACAGCCGGCACCCCGTCCTGGTCTGGGAACCCGATCTGCCCGTCCCGTGCTACGCGTTCCCACGCTCGGAGGTCCGCACGGACCTCCTGCGTCCGGCCAAGAACCCGACGCCGGGCAAGCACACCGGCTCGCAGATCTTCTACGACCTCGAGGTCGACGGAGAGCTGGTGGAGAACGCGGCGTGGACCTTCCCCGCGGCCGACCTCGCCGGACACATCGCCTTCGAGTGGTTCTGGCGCTGGGGGACCGGCCTCGACCACTGGTACGAGGAGGAGGAAGAGATCTTCATCCACCCGCGCGACCCGCACAAACGGGTGGACACCATGCCCAGCAGCCGCCATGTGCGGGTCGAGATCGGCGGCACGGTCGTCGCGGACACACACCGCCCGGTGCTGTTGTTCGAGACCGGGCTTCCGACGCGGTACTACATGCCCCGCGAGGACGTCCGGCTCGACCTCTTCGAAGCCACCGACCACAGCACCGGGTGCCCGTACAAGGGCACGGCCCAGTACTGGACCTGGAAGGGTGAGGGCGAGGTCCCGCCGAACATCCTCTGGAGCTACGCCGAGCCGCTGGCCGCGGTCGCCCCCGTCCAGGGGCTCCTGGCGTTCTACAACGAGGCGGTGGAGATCACCGTGGACGGCGAGCGGCTGGAACGGCCGGTCACGCCGTTCACAGCGAGCCTCAAGACCTGACGAGCAGCTGGAAGTCGAACGCGTACCGGGACGCGCGGTAGATGTGCGTCCCGTACTCGACCGGCCGGCCCGTGTCGTCGTACGCCGTGCGCTGCATGGTCAGCAGCGCGGCCCCCTCCTTCTCGTCGAGCCGCTCGGCCTCCCCGGCGTTCGCGCAGCGCGCGCCGATGGTCTGGCGAGCGCTGTGCAGGGTGATACCGACGGCCCGCATCATCCTGTACAGGCCGGTCGACTCCAGCCGGGCGGTGTCGAGGTCGAGCAGGGTCGCGGGCAGGTAGTTGCAGAGGATCGCGACCGGCTGGCCGTGTGTGCAGCGCAGCCGTTCCAGGACCGTGACCTCGGCGCCCTCCGCGAGGCCGAGTGCGGCGGCGACGTCGGCTGCAGCCGGGACACGTTCGTTGCGGACGACCTGCGTGGTCGGACCCTGCCCGGCCGCCTCCAGGTCGTCGTAGAGGCTGCTGAGCTCCAGCGGGCGCTTCACCTGGCGGTGCACCACCTGGGTGCCCACCCCGCGCCGCCGGACCAGCAGCCCCTTGTCGACGAGCGACTGGATGGCCTGCCGGACGGTGGGCCGGGACAGGCCCAGCCGCACCGACAGGTCGACCTCGTTGCCCAGGAGGTTGCCCGGGGCGAGGGCCCCGTGCTCGATCGCCGCCTCCAGCTGCTGGGCGAGCTGGTAGTACAGCGGCACGGGACTGCCCCGGTCCAGGGCGAAGTCCAGCGAGGCAAGCGCGGAGCCGGACCCGGCACGTGCGGAGCCGCGGGTCTTCGCCATGGGACGACCTCCCTGTCAGGCTGTCAGGAGTTGCTGGGGAAACCGAGGTTGATGCCGCCGTCGGACGGGTCCGGCCAGCGCGTGGTGATGACCTTGCCCTGGGTGTAGAAGGCGATGCCGTCGTTGCCGTAGACGTGCAGATCGCCGAAGAGCGAGTCCTTCCAGCCACCGAAGGAGTGGTAGCCGACCGGCACCGGGATCGGCACGTTCACGCCGACCATGCCCGCCTTGACCTCCAGCTGGAAGCGGCGGGCGGCGCCGCCGTCCCGGGTGAAGATCGCGGTGCCGTTGCCCCAGCGGGAGTCGTTGATCAGCTTGATGGCCTCTTCGTACGTCTCCGCACGCACCACGGCCAGCACGGGGCCGAAGATCTCGTCCCGGTACGCGTCCGCCGTCAGCGGCACCCGGTCCAGCAGCGAGACGCCGAGGAAGAAGCCGTCCTCGTGGCCCTCGACCGAGTAGCCGGTGCCGTCGACGACGACCTCGGCGCCCTGCTCGGCGGCGGAAGCCACGTAGGACGCCACCTTGTCGCGGTGCTCGCGCGTGATCAGCGGGCCCATCTCGCTCGCCGGGTCGTGGCCGGGGCCGATGCGCAGGTTCTTCGCCCGCTCGGCGATCTTCCCGACCAGCTCGTCACCCGTGTCGCCGACCGCGACGACGACGGACACGGCCATGCAGCGCTCGCCCGCCGAGCCGTAGGCGGCGTTGATGGCCTGGTCGGCCGCGAAGTCCAGGTCGGCGTCGGGCAGGACCAGCATGTGGTTCTTGGCGCCGCCCAGGGCCTGCACGCGCTTGCCGTGCTCAACCGCCTTGAGCTGGATGTACTTTGCGATCGGCGTGGAGCCGACGAAGGACACCGCCTCGATGTCGGGGTGCTCAAGGAGGCGGTCCACGGCGACCTTGTCGCCCTGCACGACGTTCAGCACACCCTCCGGCAGCCCGGCCTCGGTGGCCAGCTCGGCCAGCCGGTACGACGCCGACGGGTCCTTCTCGCTCGGCTTCAGCACGAAGGTGTTGCCGCACGCGATGGCCAGCGGGAACATCCACATCGGCACCATGGCGGGGAAGTTGAACGGCGTGATGCCGGCGACCACCCCCAGCGGCTGCCGGATCGAGGCCACGTCCACCCGGTTCGACACCTGCGTCGACAGCTCGCCCTTCAGCTGCACGGAGATCCCGCAGGCCAGCTCCACGATCTCCATGCCGCGCGCCACCTCGCCGAGCGCGTCGGAGTGCACCTTGCCGTGCTCGGCGGTGATCAGCTCGGCGATCTCGTCGCGGTGCGCGTCGAGCAGCTCGCGGTACTTGAAGAGGATCGCCGTGCGCTTGGCCAGGGAGGACTCGCCCCAGCTCGCGAACGCGGCCTTGGCGGAGGCGACGGCCGCGTCCACCTCGTCGACGGTCGCGAAGGCGACCTGCTTCTCCTGGGCGCCGGTGGCCGGGTTGTAGACGGGGGCGAAGCGGCCGGAGCCGCCCTCCACGGGCTTGCCGTCGATCCAGTGGGTGATGGTCTTCATGGTGCGCAAGGGCCTTTCACGTACGGTTCGGGTGCGAGGAGTTCACAGGTGGTGGCGACGGTCCGTGACGTTCTGGTCGTACCGTGCGCGGGCTTCGACGGCGGCCTCGCGGGAGGCGACCTCGGCCACCGGTACGTCCCACCAGGCCTCGGCGCCCGGCGCGTTCGGGTTCGTGGTGTCGGTCTCGACGTACACGCAGGTCGGCCGGTCCGAGGCACGGGCCGCGGCCAGCGCCTCGCGCAGCTCGCCCACCGTCTTGGCGCGCAGGACGTCCATGCCGAGGCTGGCGGCGTTGGCGGCGAGGTCGACCGGGAGCGGGGCGCCGGTGAAGGTGCCGTCGGCGGCCCGGTAGCGGTAGTCGGTGCCGAAGCGCTCGCCGCCGACCTCGTTCGACAGCCCGCCGATGGAGGCGTAGCCGTGGTTCTGGATCAGGACGACGTTGACCGGCAGGCCCTCCTGGACCGCGGTCACGATCTCCGTCGGCATCATCAGATAGGTGCCGTCGCCGACCAGCGACCACACGGCCGTGTCCGGGGCGGCCTGCTGAACCCCGATCCCGGCCGGGATCTCGTAGCCCATGCAGGAGTAGCCGTACTCCAGGTGGTACTGGCGCGGCGAACGCGCCCGCCACAGCTTGTGCAGGTCACCCGGGAGTGAACCGGCCGCGTTGATCACCACGTCGTCGTCCCCGACGACCGCGTCCAGCGCGCCCAGCACCTGCGTCTGCGTCGGTACGGCCGTCTCGTCGTCGGCGCGGTAGGCGGCCTCGACGACCGCGTCCCAACGCTCCTTGCCGGCGCGGTACTCGGCCTCGTACGCGCCGTCCACCCGGTGGCCGGAAAGCGCCTCAGCCAGGGCCGTGAGCCCGGCCCGCGCGTCGCAGACCAACGTCCGCGCGGCCAGCTTGTGCGCGTCGAAGCCGGTGATGTTGAGGTTCAGGAACCGCACGTCCGGGTTCTGGAAGAGCGTGCCGGAGGCGGTGGTGAAGTCGGTGTATCGCGTGCCCACGCCGATGACCAGGTCCGCGGCCCGGGCGACGTCGTCGCTGACCGAGGTGCCGGTGTGGCCGATGCCGCCGAGGTCGGCGGGGTGGTCGTGGCGGAGTGAGCCCTTGCCGGCCTGCGTGGACGCGACCGGGATGCCGGTGGCCTCCACGAAGGCCTTCAGCGCAGCCTCGGCCTCGCTGTGGTGGACCCCGCCGCCCGCGACGATCAGCGGGCGCTCGGCCGCCCGGATCGCCGCCACGGCCGCCGCCAGCTCGACCGGGTCGGGCGCGGGGCGCCGTACGTACCAGACGCGCTCGGCGAAGAACTCCTGAGGCCAGTCGTACGCCTCCGCCTGGACGTCCTGGGGCAGGGCCAGTGTGACCGCGCCGGTCTCGGCCGGGTCGGCGAGGACGCGCATGGCGTTCAGCGCGGACGGGATCAGGGCCTCGGGGCGGGTGATCCGGTCGAAGTAGCGGGAGACGGGCCGGAGCGTGTCGTTGACCGACACGTCCGCCTCGGTCGGGTGCTCCAGCTGCTGGAGCAGTGGGTCGGGGGCGTGCGAGGCGAAGTAGTCGCCGGGGAGCAGGAGGACCGGGAGACGGTTGATCGTCGCCAGGGCCGCACCCGTCACCAGGTTCGTCGCGCCCGGTCCGATCGACGTCGTCACCGCCTGTGCGGAGAGCCGGTTGAGCTGGCGGGCGTAGCCGACGGCCGCGTGCACCATGGACTGCTCGTTGCGGCCCTGGTGGTACGGCATGACGCCCTCGCCCGCCTGGAGGAGGGCCTGGCCGACGCCGGCGACGTTGCCGTGGCCGAAGATGCCCCAGGTGCCGGCGATCAGCCGGCGCCGTACGCCGTCGCGCTCGGTGTACTGCACGGACAGGAACCGCACCAGCGCCTGGGCGACGGTCAGGCGGATCGTGGGCTGGCTCATCTCTGGGGACCTCACTGGGACTCAGCGGTGTAGAGGGGCAGACGGGGGTCGACGGGCTGGTCCGGCCAGGTGCCGCGGATCCAGGCGTGGTCGGGGTGGTCGCAGATCAGCCAGGCGCGCTCGGCCTCGGGGCCCGCCATGACGTTGAGGTAGTACATGTGGTGGCCGGGCACGGCCATGGAGGGCCCGTGCCAGCCGTCGGGGATGAGCACGACGTCGCCGCCGCGCACCTCGGCCAGCACATCGGTGTTACGGCCGTGGCCGGACGGGGAGACGCGCTGGTAGCCGAGACCGGGGGTGCCCTCATGGCCGGCGAACTCGAAGTAGTAGATCTCCTCGAGGACCGACTCCTCGCCGGGGCGGTGCTCGTCGTGCTTGTGCGGCGGGAAGGACGACCAGTTGCCGCCCGGCGTGATGACCTCGACCGCGATGAGCTTGTCGCACTCGAAGACGCCTGCCGCACCGAAGTTGTTCACCTGGCGGCTGCTGTTGCCCGTGCCGCGCAGTTCCACCGGCACCGACGACGCCGGACCGTAGCGGGCGGGCAGCCGCCGGGAGCACCGCGCGCCGGTCAGCGCGAACCGTCCGCCGGCGGGCGACGAGACGGTCGTACGGGCGTCGCGCGGCACATAGGCGAAGTCGCTGACAGCGGTGAACACGCTGTCACGGCCGGTGAGGTGAAACGTGTCATGGCCGAAGTCGTCGGTGGCCTCGACCGTGCAGCCGCCGTTCAGCGGCAGCACGATCCACTCGCTGTCGTCGGTGTCGAAGCTGTGCGAGCCGCCGGGCGGCAGCTCCAGGATCCGCAGGCTGGAGTAGCCCCAGCCGGCCTTCTCGGGCGTGACGTCCACGACGTACGGGCCGCCGAGCGCCTTTCCCGCGGGAAGGTGATACGTCATCGTGTTCCTCCGGGTCACAACAGCCGGGTCACAACAGGCCGACGGCCGTGTCCACCGCCGTCTCCACGCTGCCCTCGGCCGGGTAGAGCAGCGAGCGGCCGACGACCATGCCCTGGACGGTCGGGAGCCGGAGCGCCTTGCGCCAGCGCTCGTAGGCACCCTCCTGGTCGTCCCCGACCTCGCCGCCCAGCAGGACGACGGGCAGTGTGGACGTCTGAAGAACTTCGGCCATGTCGTCGGGGTCATGGGTGACGGGCAGTTTCAGCCATGTGTACGCCGAAGTGCCGCCCAGGCCCGACGCGATGGCGATCGACTTGGTGACGGCCTCGGCGGACAGGTCGTTGCGCACCTTGCCCTCGACCCGCCGGGATATGAACGGCTCGACGAACAAAGGCAGTTGGAGCGCGGCCATGGCGTCGACGGCGCGGGCCGTGGACTCCAGGGTGGTGAGCGAGCCCGGGTCGTCGTAGTCGATACGAACCAACAGCTTCCCCGCGTCGAAGCGCAGCCGGGCGATGTCCTCGGCGCGGTGGCCGGTGAAGCGGTCGTCCATCTCGAAGGACGCTCCGGCCAGGCCGCCGCGGTTCATGGAGCCCATGACAACCTTGTCGTCGAGGACGCCGAGCAGCAGCAGATCCTCCAGGATGTCGGCGGTGGCCAGCACCCCGTCCACGCCGGGCCGGGACAGGGCGATGCAGAGACGTTCCAGCAGATCGGCCCGGTTGGCCATGGCGAGCCGGTGGTCACCGACGCCCAGCGCGCCGCGTGCCGGATGGTCGGCGGCCACGATCATCAGGCGGCCGCTGTCGCCGACCAGCGGGCGGCGCACCCGGCTTGCCGCCGCCTGCGCGATCGCCTCGGGGTTCCGGGCTCTGACCGCGGTGAGGCCGGAGATGCTGATGCTCAAGGAAAGCTCCGTTCAGGGGTGGCTCGGTCGGCCGTCATGACGCCTGGGCGAGGAGGCTCTCGACCTCGGACTCGGTGGGCATCGCGGAGGAGCAGGCGAGGCGGGACGCTACGAGGGCGCCGGCGGCGTTGGCGTACCGCATGGTTTCGGCCAGGTCCCACCCGGACAGCAGCCCGTGGACCAGCGAGCCGCCGAAGGCGTCGCCCGCGCCGAGGCCGTTGACCACCTCGACCGGCACCGGCGGCACCTCGGCCTGAGTGCCGTCGCGGTGGACCGCCAGCACGCCCTTGGGGCCCTGCTTGACGACCGCCAGCTCCACGCCCGCCGCCAGCAGCGCCTCGGCGCAGGCGCGCGGCTCGCGGACGCCGGTGGCGATCTCGCACTCGTCGAGGTTGCCGACGGCGACCGTCGCGTGCCGAAGGGCCTCGGCGTAGTACGGACGGGCCTCGTCCGGGTCGCGCCAAAACATTGGCCGCCAGTCGAGGTCGAAGACCGTCGTGCCCGCCTTGTCGCGGGCCTTGAGGGCGGCGAGGGTGGCCGAGCGGCTCGGCTCCTCGCTCAGACCGGTGCCGGTGATCCAGAACACCCGGGCCGAGCGGATGGCCCAGTAGTCGAGTTCGTCGGAGTGTATCTCCAGGTCAGGGGCCTTAGGCTGCCGGTAGAAATACAGCGGGAAGTCGTCCGGCGGGAAGATCTCGCAGAACGTCACCGGCGTCGGATACGCCGCGACGGGCGTCACCCAGCGGTCGTCGACGCCGAAGTCCTTCAGGGCCTCGTGCAGGTACGCGCCGAACGGGTCGTCGCCGGTGCGCGTGATCACGGCGGTGTCCCGACCGAGCCGAGCGGCGGCCACCGCGACGTTCGCGGCGGAGCCTCCGAGGAATTTGCCGAACGTCTCCACCTGCGTCAGAGGTAGGCCAGACTGCAGGGGGTAGAGATCGACTCCTATCCTTCCCATCGTGATCAAGTCGAAGGACTTGGCTGACTCGGCCATGCGCGACGCTCCTACAGCTGGACTGGGGGTGCGGGTCCCATCGGGCCTGCCGCCTCCCAGGTGTAGGTCGTGGAGGCCGACGCTGTCAATAGTTTGTACTTACATTCGGACCTGAGCGTGAAATGATGTCTTAACAAAGTATTGACAGTGGGCGCATCCAGGGATTGGATTCCGTGCCAGCGAACCCGCCGTGTTCCACGACACACGACCCGGACTTCCCAAGGGTCCGGGTCTCGGATCCAGTGATCATCCCTTTCCCCCCGTCGCACACCCGTCGCACAGTGAGGTGCTGGAAAGATGGACCGCTACTACCCCCGCTCCCGCAAGCTGGCCCCCATGGTGGCTCTGGCTGCCGCGGCTGCGCTGACCCTCGCAGGCTGCTCCAG
This sequence comes from Streptomyces sp. NPDC012935, assembly GCF_042900345.1. NCBI lineage: Bacteria > Bacillati > Actinomycetota > Actinomycetes > Kitasatosporales > Streptomycetaceae > Streptomyces > Streptomyces sp. NPDC012935. The sequence goes on along the minus strand of NZ_JBIBBC010000001.1, from coordinate 517,661 downwards.
CGGCTCCGGTGGCAAGCAGGCCGAGGAGGGTGGGGAAAACGCTTCTGCGGGCAAGGCCACCACTCCCCGTATGACTGTCGCCCTGGTGACGCACCAGGCGCCCGGTGACACCTTCTGGGACATCGTCCGCAAGGGCGCCGAAGCGGCCGCCGCGAAGGACAACATCAAGCTGGTCTACTCAGCCGACCCGAACGCGGGCAACCAGGCCAACCTGGTGCAGAACGCGATCGACCAGAAGGTCGACGGCATCGCGATCACCCTTGCCAAGCCGGACGCCATGAAGGACGTCGTCAGCAAGGCGAAGGCCGCGAACATCCCTGTCGTCGGTCTCAACTCCGGTGTGAGCGACTGGCAGAAGCTCGGCCTGATGGAGTTCTTCGGCCAGGACGAGACGGTGGCCGGCGAGGCCCTCGGCAAGCGCCTGAACGAGGAGGGCGCCAAGAAGGCCGTCTGTGTCATCCAGGAACAGGGCAACATCGGCCTCACCCAGCGCTGTGACGGAGTGAAGAAGACGTTCGACGGCACGACCGAGACCCTGAACGTCAACGGCACGGACATGCCGTCCGTGAAGTCCACGATCACCGCCAAGCTCAAGACGGACAGCGACATCGACTACGTGGTCGCCCTCGGCGCCCCGTTCGCGCTGACGGCCGCGCAGTCCGTGGACGAGACGGGCAGCAAGGCGAAGGTCGCCACCTTCGACCTCAACAAGCAGCTGACCGGAGCGATCAGCAAGGGCGACATCGAGTTCGCCGTCGACCAGCAGCCCTACCTCCAGGGCTACCTGGCCATCGACTCCCTGTGGCTCTACAAGAACAACGGCAACTACATGGGCGGCGGCGAGGCACCGGTGCTGACCGGACCGGCCTTCGTCGACAAGACGAACGTCGAGACGATCGACAAGTTCGCCGCGAAGGGCACTCGGTGATGGGCATGACCCGACAGGCTGAGCCGGCGGTGACCACACCGCCGGCCTCCGGCCCCGGCAAGCAATCCGACGGGCGGACCAAGGAGCGCCCTGTGGCGCTGCGCCTCCTCGCCCGTCCCGAGGTCGGTGTCTTCCTCGGCGCCGTCGCGGTGCTGATCTTCTTCCTCATCACGGCCCCGGCCGTGCGTGACGGCAGCTCGATGGCGAACATCCTGTACCAGTCGTCGACGATCGGGATCATGGCCCTGCCGGTCGCGCTGCTGATGATCGGCGGCGAGTTCGACCTGTCCGCCGGTGTCGCCGTGATCACCTCGGCCCTGACCGCGAGCATGGTCAGCTACCAGCTGACGATGAACGTCTGGGTCGGTGTGATCGTCGCCCTGATCGTGTCCCTCGGAGTCGGTCTGTTCAACGGCTGGCTGCTGGTCAAGACCGGTCTGCCGAGCTTCCTGGTCACCCTCGGCACGTTCCTGATCCTCCAGGGCGTGAACCTCGCGGTCACCAAGCTGATCACCGGCAACGTCGCCACCGACGACATCAGCGACATGGACGGCTTCGACCAGGCCAAGGCGATCTTCGCCTCGTCCTTCGACGTCGGCGGTGTCCAGGTGAAGATCACCGTCGTGTGGTGGCTCGTCTTCGCGGCGCTCGCCACGTGGGTCCTGCTGCGCACCAAGTACGGCAACTGGATCTTCGCGGTCGGCGGCAACAAGGGGTCCTCGCGGGCCGTCGGTGTGCCCGTGACGTTCACGAAGATCTCGCTGTTCATGCTGGTCGGCTTCGGCGCCTGGTTCGTCGGCATGCACCAGCTGTTCTCGTTCAACACCGTCCAGTCCGGTGAGGGCGTCGGTCAGGAGCTGATCTACATCGCCGCCGCGGTGATCGGTGGCTGTCTGCTGACCGGTGGCGCGGGCTCCGCGATCGGGCCGGTCTTCGGCGCGTTCATGTTCGGCCTGGTGCAGCAGGGCATCGTCTACGCCGGCTGGAACCCCGACTGGTTCAAGGCCTTCCTCGGCGTGATGCTCCTCGGCGCCGTCCTCATCAATCTGTGGGTCCAGCGCACGGCGACCCGGAGGTGACCCGAATGACAGGCAACGAAACCGGCACCCACGGTGCCGTCCTGCAGGACAAGACCCCGCAGAAGGACGCCCCGGTCGTCGAACTGCGCAACGCCGGCAAGTCCTACGGCAACATCCGCGCCCTGCACGGCGTCGACCTGAAGGTGTTCCCGAGCCAGGTCACCTGCGTTCTCGGTGACAACGGCGCGGGCAAGTCGACCCTCATCAAGATCATCTCGGGGCTGCACCAGCACACCGAGGGCGAGTTCCTCGTCGACGGCGAACCCGTGCGCTTCTCCACCCCCCGCATGGCGTTGGACAAGGGCATCGCGACGGTCTACCAGGACCTGGCCGTCGTCCCCCTGATGCCGGTGTGGCGGAACTTCTTCCTCGGCTCCGAGATGACGAAGGGCCCCTGGCCCGTACGCCGTCTCGACATCGACAAGATGAAGAAGACCGCCGACGAAGAGCTGCGCAACATGGGCATCATCCTCGATGACCTGGAACAGCCCATCGGCACCCTCTCCGGCGGCCAGCGCCAGTGCGTGGCCATCGCCCGCGCCGTCTACTTCGGCGCCCGGGTCCTCATCCTGGACGAGCCCACCGCCGCCCTCGGCGTCAAGCAGTCCGGCGTGGTCCTGAAGTACATCGCCGCCGCCCGCGACCGCGGACTCGGCGTCATCTTCATCACCCACAACCCCCACCACGCCTACATGGTCGGCGACCACTTCAGCGTCCTGCGCCTGGGCACCATGGAGCTCAACGCCTCCCGCGACGAGGTCAGCCTCGAAGAACTCACCAACCACATGGCCGGCGGCACCGAACTCGCCGCCCTCAAGCACGAACTGGCCCAGGTCCGCGGCGTCGACGTCGAGGAACTCCCCGAGGCCGCCGACCTGACCGCACCCGTGGCATCCTCCGAAGGGAAGTCCTGACATGCCCCCTGTGCTGGACCGCATCCGGGTCGGCTCGGCCCCCGACTCCTGGGGCGTGTGGTTCCCCGACGACCCCGTCCAGGTGCCCTGGGAACGCTTCCTCGACGAGGTCACCGAGGCGGGCTACGAGTGGATCGAGCTGGGCCCGTACGGCTATCTGCCGACCGACCCGGCCCGGCTCACCGACGAGGTGAACCGGCGCAACCTGAAGGTGTCCGCGGGCACGATCTTCACCGGCCTGCACCGCGGCCCGGGCGTCTGGGAGTCCACCTGGGAGCACGTCAGCCAGGTCGCCGGTCTCACCCAGGCCATGGGCGCCAAGCACCTGGTCGTCATCCCGTCCTTCTGGCGTGACGACAAGACCGCCGAGATCCTGGAGCCGCCGGAGCTGACCGGCGAGCAGTGGGCCCATCTGACGAAGGGCATGGAGCGGCTCGGTCACGAGGTGAAGGAGCAGTTCGGCCTCGACATCGTCGTGCACCCGCACGCCGACACCCACATCGACACCGAGGCACACGTCGAGCGCTTCCTCGACTCGACCGACTCCGACCTGGTCAACCTCTGCCTGGACACCGGCCACTACGCCTACTGCGGTGGCGACAGCGTCAAGCTGATCGAGACCTACGGCGAGCGCATCGGCTATCTGCACCTCAAGCAGGTCGACCCCGAGATCCTCGCGGACGTGGTGAAGAACGAGATCCCGTTCGGACCCGCCGTCCAGCGCGGCGTGATGTGCGAACCCCCGGCCGGCGTGCCGGAGTTGGGTCCGGTCCTGACGGCCGCGCAGAAGCTGAACGTGGACCTGTTCGCGATCGTCGAGCAGGACATGTACCCCTGCGAGCCGGACAAGCCGCTGCCCATCGCGGTCCGTACCCGCAAGTTCCTGAGCTCCTGCGGCGCCTGACGACCCGAAAGGACGGCCGATCACCATGACCCAGCGTCCGCACACGCTCGGAGTCGCCGTCATCGGTACCGGAAAGATGGGCGCCGACCACGTCCGCCGTGTCCAGGAGGTCATCAGCGGGGCACGGGTGACCGCCGTCGTGGACGTCGACGCGGAACGCGCCAAATCGGTGGCCGCCCGCGTCGACGGCTGCACCGCCCACACCGACCCGGCGGCCGCGATGGCGTCGGCCGACGTCGACGCGGTGATCATCGCCTCGCCGGGGCCCGCCCACGAGGCGGCACTCCGCACGGCCTTCGAGCACGATCTGCCGGTACTGTGCGAGAAACCCCTCACCCCCGACTCAGCGTCCGCGCTGCGCGTCCTGCAGGCCGAGCAGAAGCTGGGCCGGCGCCGGGTCCAGGTCGGCTTCATGCGGCGCTACGACGCCGAGTACACGAAGCTCAAGGCCCTGCTGGAGACAGGTCAGTTGGGCCGTCCCCTGATGCTCCACAACCGGCACCGCAACGTCGCCAGCCCGCCCGGCTGGACGTCCGAGATGCTCATCAACGACTCGGTGACGCACGAGATGGACGTGACCCGCTGGCTGCTCGGCCACGAGATCACGGCCGTCACCGTGCTGGCCCCGACCCCGTCGGGGAACGCGCCGGACGGCATCCGCGACCCGCAGTTCGTCGTCTTCGAGACCGACGGCGGGGCGATCGTCGACGTCGAGATCTTCGTCAACTGCGGCTTCGGCTACCAGGTCCAGGCCGAGGTCGTCTGCGAACGCGGCACCGCCCGCGTCGGCGACGGCCACGCCATGGTCACCAACGCGGCCGGCCGCTGGGGCGGCATCATCGCCCAGGACTACATCGAGCGGTTCGCCGACGCCTACGACCGTGAGGTGCAGGCCTGGGTCGACGCCACCCGGCGCGGTGAGGTCACCGGACCCAGCGCGTGGGACGGGTACGCCGTGGCCGCGGTGTGCGAGGCGGCCGTACGGGCGCTCGAGGAGGGCGGCCGGGTCCCGGTGGAACTGGTCGAGCGGCCCGCGCTGTACCAGTAGAGGGTGGAGGTGCCGCCCCGGTCGGGAAGGGATCGGCGTCCGCCGGTAACGGGCCGGCGCCTGCCGGGGACCGGGCCCCGGGCCGCGGACGCCGGGCGTAGGGAGCAGCGGTCGGCGCAGTCTCCGGGGCCCGGCCATGGCCTGTGGCGTGTGCTGCCGGGCCGGCCGGCGAATTCCGCAAGGCCCCGCAGTGCGGAGCGCAATGTGCTGCCCGTCGCGGTCGGTGCGGCCCTCGCCCCCGCGGTGGCCCCGGACGGGGAGGTGCCGTCCCGGAACGCCAGGACCGCGTCCACTGCGCCGCCGGGCTGCCGCGGACCGGCCTGTGCGGCCAGGGACCTGCAGAAAAAGGCTGCGGCCGGGGCCCCCTGGAACATGGCCGATCGGCGCCCCGGAGCCGGGATCGAGATCCGGTTCAGCGTGCGCTGCGAGGCGGCCTGGGCACGAATCCGGCAGTCCTGGATCGGTGACCGAGTCGAGATCGCCGGACCCGGTGGCCGGACCCAACGGGCCACCGTCGCCGACAAGTTTGACGCGGAAGGGCATCGCTTCACGCCGACGGCCCCGGCCCACGGCCCCTCGGTGTGCGCAGAAGCGTTCAGCGGCTGGCGGCGAGCGCCGCGAGGACGGCGTGTGTGAGGCGGGTGACGTAGGCGTCGTCGGTGGGGCCACCGACCGCGAGCATCCTGAAATACAGCGGAGCTCCGAAAATGTCGACGGCCAGGCCCATGTCGATGTCGCCGGGCAACTCGCCGCGGACCACCGCCTGGCGCAGGAGCGTCGCCACAGCCGCACGCCGGGGACCGAGGACCGCCTCGTGCAGCGCCTCGCGCAGGGAAGGGTTGCGGGCCGACTCGGCCACCAGGTCGGGGATGATCCGGCCGGCGAGGGGATGCCGCAGGTCGGCCATGGTGTGCCGGATGAAGCGCTCGACGTCGTCGTGCAGCGCCCCGGAGTCGGCCGTCGCGGGCAGGTGTGCGGCGGCGGCCTCCGAGACCAGCTCCACCACCATGGCCTCCTTGGCGGGCCAGCGGCGGTAGAGGGCCGCCTTGCCGACACGGGCTCGGCGGGTCACGGCCTCCATGGACATCCGGGCGTACCCGGTCTCGGCCAGTTCTTCGAAGACCGCCCGCCTGATCGTCTCGGTCACGGATTCCCGTAGCACCGCGGAGCCGGTGGGCCTGCGGTCGAACGTGTTCCGGCTGGTGGAGTCCACCGCGCGAGATTAGCACCGAACGGAACGGTTGCGTTCCGCCGAGGCCGGGTGTACGTTCCGCGACGAGACGGAACGGCCCTGTTCCGTTCCACCCCGGACCTGTCCGGGAAAGGGGGTCACGATGAAGTTCCTCTTCGACGATGTGGCGTTCTCCTTCCAGGCTCTGCGTACCGCCGGGCACGCCGCCTACGCCGGCGCGGACCTCGGCGAGGTCCTCGTCACCTGCCGGAACATCCCGGACGGCGACGAGCAGGGCTGGTACCGCGAGTGGACCGCGCTCGCCGAACGCCTCCACCGCATCGGCGACGAGGCGCTGGCCGCAGGCCACCGGGTCAGCGCCCGTGAGGCACTGCTGCGGGCCTCGAACTACTACCGGACCGCGGACTTCTTCCGCGTCGAGAACCGCGACGCCGACACCGAGTCGGACCGGCTCGCCCGGTGCTCGCGGCAGACCTTCGCACGGGCGGCCGAACTCTTCGACGTGCCCGCGCTGCGCCTGGAGATCCCTTATGAGGACACCACCCTGCCGGGATACCTGTTCCGCGCCGACGGAGCCGGCGACACGGCCCGCCGCCTGCCCACGGTGATCCACCACGGGGGCTACGACTCGACCCTGGAAGAGCTGTACTTCATGGTGGCGGGCGGTGCGCTGCGCCGCGGCTACCACGTGCTCGCCTTCGAAGGACCCGGTCAGCAGTCCGTCCGGCGGGAGCAGGGACTCGTCTTCCGGCCGGACTGGGAACACGTGGTCGGCCCTGTGGTCGACCACGCTCTGACCCGTCCGGAGGTGGACCCTGACAGGCTCGTGTTGTGGGGTACCAGCTTCGGCGGGCTGCTGGCCGCCCGCGCGGCCGCGTTCGAGGACCGCCTCGCCGCGTGCGTCCTGCACAACGGGATCTACGACTTCTACGAACTCCCGCTCCGCGGTATCCCGCCCCACCTGGGCGAATGGGTGGCGGAGGGCCGCGACGACGTGGCCGGGCCCGCACTGGACGTCGACATGGTGCGGAGCACACGGGTGCGCTGGTTCCTGCGGCACGGCATGTGGGTCTTCGGGGCCAAGACGCCCCCCGAGGCGCTGCGCGCCTGCGCGCCGTACAACCTCGACGGCGCGGCCGAGCATGTCACCTGCCCGACCCTGGTCCTCGACGCGGAGAACGACGTGATCTGCCACGGTGAGGCCAGGCGGGTGCACGACGCGCTGCGCTGCCCGAAGGAGTTCACGGTGTTCACCGACGCCGAAGGGGCCGGTGAGCACTGCCAGGAGGGCGCGGCGCTCCGCTTCCACCAGCGTACGTTCGACTGGCTCGACGAACGGCTGTCCCTGGCATGACCGTCGAAGCGGACACCCGGCCGGACGCCGCGGACGACACCCGGCGCCGCAGGCGCACCGTACTGACCCTGCTCGCGCTGTTCATCGTGATCAACGCCGCCGACAAGGCCGTGCTCGGTCTGACCGCGGGCCCCATCAAGGACGATCTCGACCTCACGGCCACCGAGTTCGGCACCATCGCCAGCAGCTTCTACCTGTTGTTCAGCCTCTCGGCGGTCTCCGTCGGCTTCCTCGGCGACCGCATCCGCCCCCGGCCCCTGCTTGCCGTGCTCGCCCTGGTCTGGGCGGCGGCCCAGCTGCCGATCCTCCTCCCCGCAACAGGATTCGCGGCGCTCGTCGCCACCCGGGTGGCGCTCGGTGCGGGTGAGGGGCCGGGGTACCCCCTGGCCAACTACACGGCCTTCACCTGGTTCCCGGAGAAGCGGCGTGCCCTGCCCTCGGCCGTCGTGGTCGCGGGTGCCGCCGGCGGCACCGTCCTGGCCGCCCCGCTGGTCGTCCTGGTCAGCAACAGCCTCGGCTGGCGGGCCGCGTTCGGCCTGCTCGGGGCCGTCGGGGTGGTGTGGGCCGTCGCCTGGCTCAGGCTCGGTGGCGGCGGCCCGTACACCGCGCGCCTCGGCCCCGCCCAGGACGAACCGTCCAGGGCGGCAGAGGAGCAGACGTCCGTGCCGTTCTGGCGCGTCGTCACCACCGGCACCTGGCTGGGGGCGACGTTCTCGGCGTTCGCGGTCATGTGGACGCTCGCACTGGGCTTCGCCTGGCTCCCGCTGTTCCTGGAGGAACAGGCCGGCTTCAGCGACGCGGAGGTCAGCGGGATCGTCGGCCTGCCCGCCCTGTCGATGGCCGTCCTCGTCCTCACCGCGGGAGCCGTCGCGCACCGGTTGCTGCGGCGAGGGGGGACCGCCCGGGTCGCGCAGGGGCTGATCGGCGCGTCACTTCCGCTTCTGGCCGGTGTCTGCCTGCTCCTGACGACCCGGGTCGGCCCCGCCGTCCTGCTGCCGCTGCTCGTACTCGCGTTCTCAGCCGGCAACGGACAGACCCCGCTGACCAACGCGGCGATCGCGGACATCTGCCCGCCCGGACGACGCAGCGCGGCTCTGGGACTGTCCTACGCCCTCGCCGCCCTCTCCAGCCTGCTCGCCCCCTACGTCACCGGCCGGATCATCGACGCCGCCCCCACCGAGGCCGTCGGCTACGGCCGGGCCTTCGACCTGACCGCCGGCCTGCTGATCACCGGTGCCGTCCTCTCGGCGTTCCTGATCCGTCCCGACCGGGACGCGCTCGCCCTGCTGCCCGACCCCCCGGTGGCGTCCCCCGCGTTCGGCACGGACGCGGAGCCCTCAGTGAAGGAGTGACCCCGATGCCCGTAGACATCGCCGTCGTCCACGGGGCCCGCACCCCGATCGGCCGGTACAAAGGCGATCTGAGTTCGGTGCCCGCCCACCGGCTGGGAGCCGTTGTGATCCGGGAGGCGGTCCTGCGCGGCGGACTGGAACTCGACGCCGTGGATGAAGTCGTCCTGGGCTGCGTGGGCCAGGTCGGCCCCGACGCGTTCAACGCCCGGCGCGCCGCACTGCGTGCCGGGCTGCCCGTGCGGACCACCGCGTACAACGTCAACAGGCTGTGCGGATCAGGACTCCAGGCGGTCTGGTCGGCCGCGCAGAGCCTCACCCTCGGTGCGACCGATGTCGTCGTGGCGGGCGGCAACGAGTCGATGACCCGTCAGCCGCTGCTCGACTACGGCGAACGGGCCCCCGACGAACTGGCCGAAGGCACGACCATCGACGGCACCGTCTCCCTGGTCACCGACCCCTTCGGGGACTACCCCATGGGCATGACGGGCGAGGCGGTGGCCGACCGGTACGGCATCTCGCGGCGGCGCCAGGACAGATGGGCCGCCGAGAGCCAGCGGCGCGCCTGTATCGCCTTGGAGGAGGGACGGTTCCAGGACCAGATCGTGCCCGTGACCACCGCGCACGGCATCGTCGAGCGGGACGAACACCCCCGGCCCGGTACGACGGAGGAGAAACTCGCAGGCCTGCGCCCCGTCTTCGCGGAGCACGGCACGATCACCGCCGGGAACTCGGCCGGCATCAACGACGGTGCCGCCGCCGTGCTCCTGATGCGCGCGGCCGACCTCGACTCCGGCATCACACCGCTGTGCCGACTGCGTGACGCCGCCGTCACGGCGCTGGAGCCGGAGATCATGGGCGTCGCCCCCGCGGAGGCGATCCGCACGCTGCTGCGCCGCAACGACCTCACCCTGGACGAGATCGACGTGATCGAACTCAACGAGGCGTTCGCAGCCCAGGTCCTCGCCGTCATGGACCACCTCAAGCTCGAACCGGACCGGGTCAACCCGAACGGTGGGGCGATCGCCCTGGGCCATCCCATCGGCGCCACCGGATGCGTCCTGCTGCTCAAGGCGGCGCACGAACTGCGCCGCACCGGCGGCCGGCTGGCCGTGGTGGCCCTGTGCATCGGCGGCGGCCAGGGCATCGCCGCACTGATCGAGAATCCGAGCGCGGCCCGATGAGCGCGTACGCCTGGTATCCGACGCGGGAGTTCACCGAGCGGAGCAACATCGCGGCGTTCTGCCGCAGGCACGGCGTCGACGGCGGCTACCGCGCGCTCCAGGCCAGGTCCGCGGCCGACCCCGAGTGGTTCTGGGAGCGGGCCGTGCAGGACATCGGCATAGTCTGGCACCGGCCGCCGCTGCGCGTGTGCGACGAATCCGGAGGCATCGCGTTCACGCGCTGGTTCCCGGGCGCGTACACCAACCTCGTGGACTCCTGCCTGGAGCGCCGGGTGCGGCAGGGGAGCGGGCAGGCTCCGGCACTGCGCTGGGAGCGGGAGGACGGCACGCGCGGGGTGCTGACCTACGGTGAGGCGGCCGCGTACAGCGCCCGGGTGGCCGGCGGGCTGCGCGGGCTCGGTGTCATGTCCGGGGACCGCGTGGCCGGCTACCTGCCTCCCGGTCCCGAGGCTTTCGTCCTGCTCTTCGCCTGCGCGCGCATCGGTGCCGTACTGGTTCCGCTGTTCTCGGGGTTCGGCGCCGAGGCCTTAGCGATCCGGCTCGTCGATGCCGACGTCCGGGTCCTGGTGACCGCCGGGGACGCCGTCCGGCGAGGGCGTCGGCAGGACATGGCGGCGGTGGCCCGCACATCACTGGAGAGCGCCACGTGCGTACGCCATCTCGTCGTCGTGCGGGAGCCGAGCGGGCCACGGCACTCGTCCGACTCACCTTGTCCGCGCGCCCCGGCTGGGCCTGGCGTGCCGTCCGGGACCGGTGGGCCCGACGAACGGGCCCACGCCGCTGAGGCTCCTTCGGTGGGTGGCGGGCGCGGTGAGCCGGTGACGGCCGAACGGCCCGCTTCGGCCGCCGGCGAGCGCGGTGAGCCGGAGGCATCCGAGAGGCCCTCCCCCGCAGGCGGCGAGCAGGAGGGGCGAAAAACGGTGCCCTCAGGGCCCGGTGGCCACGACCGCGTCGGGCTCGCGACGACGGACTGGCACCGGCTGGCCGCCGCCGAACCTGTCCCGGTCGTCTCGGTGCCCGTCACTGCCCCGTTCCTCCTGTTGCACACCTCCGGCACCACCGGCCGCCCGAAAGGCGCGGTCCACACCCACGGCGGCTTCCCGGCACAGGTCGGCAGCGAGACCCGGTACAACTTCGACCTGCGGCCGGACGACGTGGTCTTCTGGGTGACCGACCCCGGCTGGATCATGTTCCCGCTCATCGCCTTGGGCGGCACCCTCGCAGGCGCCTGCGTCCTGGCCTACGAGGGCGCGATCGACCACCCGGACGTCACCCGCCTGTGGCACCTGCTCGACGACCACGAGGTCACCGTCTTCGGGAGTTCGCCCAGCCTGGCCCGCATGCTGATGCGTCGTGAGGCGCGCGACCCGGTCGTGCCCTCCCGGCTACGGATCCTCGGCTCGACCGGGGAGCCGTGGACCGAGGACGCCTGGCGCTGGTACTTCGCCGAGTTCGGCGGCAAACGCTGCCCCGTGATCAACATCTGCGGCGGCACCGAGGTCGGCGGATCCCTGCTCGCCTCCGCGCCCACCCTGCCCCAGTCGCCGTGCGCCTTCGCGGGCCCCTGCCTGGGCATCGCCGCGGTTGTCGAGGACGACTCCGGCGCGCAGCCGCCGGAGGGGCAGCTCGGGGAGCTGGTCGTCGAGCGCTCCTGGCCGGGCATGACCCGGGGGTTGTGGCGGGCGCGCGAACGCTTCGCCCAGACCTACTTCGGCCCCAGGCCGGGCCATTGGTCCCACGGCGACCTCGTCTCACGCACCGGCGACGAGTGGTTCGTCCACGGGCGGCTCGACGATGTCATCAAGCTGGCCGGCAAACGGCTCGGGCCCACCGAGGTCGAGGACGCCGTCGTCGGCGACCCGGCTGTCGCCGAGGCGGCCGCGGTCGGTATCCCGCACCCTGTCACGGGGGAGGCCCTGTGGTGCTTCGCGGTCCCGGCCGACGGCCGGTCGCTGGGCGAGACGGAGGCCGAGCGGATTCGTGGGCGGGTGGCCGGTGCGCTCGGCGCCGCGTTCCGCCCCGCCCGGGTGGTCGCCGTGCCGGAGCTGCCCAGGACCCGCAACGGCAAGGTGATGCGGCGGCTCGTCCGCGGCCTCGTCACCGGCGAGGCACCCGGCGACCTGTCCACACTCGTCAACCCGGCCTGCCTCGACGCGATCCGTGCCGCCCTGCACGAGCAGTGAAGGCAGGACCCGTTCAGGCGGGCCACCCGACCCGGCACCCATGCAGGCGGACGAGACGTCCACAGCCCGCCACGCCCACCACCCAAGGGAGTTCCATGCCGACGATCGACATCCTCCTGCCCGGCTTCGCCATCGACACGGACCAGGGCTATCCCGCCTTCTGCGGGGTGTTCCTGGTCCGCGGTCCGGACGCGGCCGGACGGGAGAGGAACATCATCATCGACGCCGCCCACGTCGGCCGCCGCCCCTTCCTCTGGAACGCGCTCGCCCGACACGGCCTCACCGCCGAGGACATCGACACCGTCGTCCTCACCCACGCCCACTGGGACCACGTCCAGAACGTCGACCTGTTCCCGCGGGCCACCCTCGTCCTGCACCCCGACGAACGCCGGTACGCGCACCTCCCGCACGCCAACGACTGGGCCACGCCCGCCTGGACGGGGCTGCTGCTGGAACAGCTCCCCGTCCGCGAGGTCACGGACGGGGAGGAGATCATCCCGGGGGTCGGCGTCATCGGCCTGCCCGGCCACTCGCCCGGCAGCATCGGCGTGATCGTGCAGACCGAGCACGGGCGCGCCGCCATAACCGGTGACGCCCTGCACTTCGCGTACGTCGCCCGCACCAGGCGCAACCCCCTGGTGTTCTGGGACGCCGACCAGGCCGCCCACAGCATCGAGCGGGTCCTGACGGTGTCCGATCTGATCTACCCGGGCCACGACCGGCCGTTCCGGCTCACCGCGGCCGGTGACATCGACTACCTGGAGTCGTTCGAGCTCACCCTGACGGGGCTGCGGCCCGACGACCACGGCCTCGCGTTCGCCGACGCCTCGGCGCGGCCGCTGTGGGTCATGCCAGGCATCCAGGAGCAGCGCACGCTGTACGAGAAGAATGCCGAGGACATCCGGCGGCGGATCAGCCGGGTGCCCCGGGTGGTGCCCCCGGCTCCGCGAGAAGCCGGGCCAGCGAACGGTTGAGCCGGTCGAAGAACGCGTCGGGCGCCTCGCGCGGGAAGAAGTGGCCGCCGGGGACCGGAGTCAGGCGGAAGCGGTGCACATACCGCCCCCAGGCCCGCACGGCGGTCGGGTCGACGAGCGGGTCGTCGGTGCCGGCGAACGCCTCTACGGTCAGCGGCAGCCGGGCCCGCTCGTCGTCCGGGTCCGGCAGCCCCGCCCGCTGGTGGCTCGCGCAGATCCGCAGGTCGTCGCGGAGGATCGGCAGCAGCGCCCGCAGCCAGTCCTCCCGCCCCAGGAACCGCGGGTCCAGCCCGCCGAAGTCCACGAGCAGGCGGGCCAGTTCGCCGTCCTGGTACCGGTCGGGCGGCGGCAGCGTGGGCGTACGGTGCGGGGCCGCGTAAGCCCCGAGGAACAGTGCGTCCGGACCGCGGCCGCCCGCGCGCAGCCGGGCCGCCGCCAGCGCGAAGGACAGCAGGGCGCCCATGCTGTGCCCGTACGCGGCCCACGGTCCCTCGTCGAGCCAGGGAGCTAGCTCGCGCCCGAGGGCGTCGACCACCTCCCCGGCGTCCTGGTACCGCGGCTCGCGGTAGCGCGCCTCGCGGCCCGGCAGCTGCACCGGCAGGACGTCGACGTCCGCCGGCACGCGCCGGGCCCAGGAACTGAAGAACGAGGCCCCGCCGCCGGCGTGGTGAAAGCAGAACAGCCGCAGCCGGGCGCCCGCACGGGGCGCCCGGCTCAGGCAGGAGGCCGAGGCACTCCTCGTCATGCCGAGTCTCCGGCCGACGTACGGGCGAGGCGGTGGCGGGCGCGCAGGACGCGGGCGCGGGCCGAGGCGGCCCGGCGTACGGTACCCGCCGTGCCGGTCATGCGCAGCGCCTGCGACAGCAGCCACAGCCGGGTCTCGGCCGCCCGGTCGGGCCGGCCGCCGAGGACGTCGTTCTCCACCAGGCGCAGGTGCGGCACGGTACGCTCCAGCAGCTCGACGTCCGAGGGAGGCGCGATCTCGTCGGTGCGGCTCGCCGCGTAGGCGACCGGCGTGCGCAGCCGGGTGAGCCGCTCCTCGTCCAGCTCCCAGTCGGCCAGGGCGGCCGGAAGCCGGTCCACCGGTGTGCGCATGATGTGGGAGAGGGTCAGGTTCACCAGGCGCGGCAGCGGCGTGTGGTCCGCGGCGCGGACGAAGAAGTCCCGCACCGGAGCCCCGACGGTGGCCAGCCCCCGGATACGGTCGTCCTCCAGGGCCTGGCGCAGCGCGAGATGCCCGCCGAAGCTCAGGCCCACGACACAGGTGCGGGAGGCGTCGGCGGCGCGGCCGAGCAGGTCGAGGAGGTAAGTGAGCATGCGTGTGCTGTCCGTTCCGTAGGTGAGGGTGTTCTCGCCGACGCCGGGCAGTTCCGTTACCACGACGGCCGCGCCGAGCCGGTCGGCTCCGGCGAGCACCGGGGCCCACTGCTCCTTGGTGCCGGTGACGCCGCCCAGGACGATGATGAGCGGGAGCCTGTTATGGGTGGACAGGCCGGCGGCCCAGCAGGCGAAGCCGTTCTCCCCGTCGTGCAGGTCGAGCCGGGAGATGCCGCGTACGCGTTTGCGCCAGCGGTCGAAGGCCTCGACGCAGGCGCTCTGCGCCGCCTGCCGGAACGGCCCGTCGACGTAGGGGAAACGGGCCATCGCGTAGCAGCGGACGGCGTCCAGGTCGCGGCCGCGAGCCTCGGCCGCCATGCCGAGCGACGACCACTCGTGCACCCAGGCGCCGGGGCCCTCGTCCCCGACGTCCGTGCTGAGGCTCCGCATCACCCGGTCGATGACATCTGCGGGGATGCCCTGGGCGTGCGCGTGGGGCAGGGCGAACCTCCGCAGCTCCGCGAGGGGAATCATCGGGCCGCTCCTTTCTCTTCCTGGATCCGTTCCGGGGTATCGGGCGTGCCGTCGGTCGCCCGGCTGTTCCCGCGGCCGGTGAGGAAACGGGCGAGACCGGCCCGCACCCGCCTGCCGAGGCCGGGGGAGACGAACACGTCGAGCTGGGTGTCGAGGAACAAGGCGTGGAAGTGCAGGCAGGTGTCGGGGGCGTCGGGCGCGGCGGCGGGCCGAGGGGTGGTCACGGGCCGGCCACCACCTCGAACATCTGGCGGAACGTGCGTGCCTGGAGCACGTCGGCCACCGGGACGCGTCGGCCGACGACGTCCTCCACGACGGTCACGAGCCTGAGCAGCAGCACCGAGTCCCAGTCGGGGAAGTCGTCCAGCGGGCGATCGAGGTCGTCGGCCCGGACGTGCAGGCCGAGTTCCTCCTCCAGCAGCAGGCGGAACTCCGCGATGTCGGCGAGGGCGGTGGTCATGTCGGGTCTCCGTCGAACGGCCCGAACGCGGCGTGCAGCCGCAGATGGGCAGGGGCGGGGGCGATGTCGGTCAGGTCGTGCCGGAAGAAGACGGCCTCGGGATCGTCCGGGTCGGTGCCGACCGGGGCGAAACCGTGGTCGGCGTAGAAGGAGGCGAAGGCCGCGTTGCGGGGCGAGGGAAGGTAGCGGCCCGTCACCGCGCTCGCTCCGGTGTCGCGGGCGAACCGCAGCACCGCCGCCACACAGGCGCTCTCGATGCCCCGGGAGAACACCCGGCAGCTCAGGACGAAGTTGTCGATGCGCAGCACCTCTCCCTCACGCCGCAGGAACAGCGCGCCGACCAGGCCGTGGTCACCGAACCGGTCACGCGCGCGTACGGCGGGCACGTGGTGCCCCGGGCGGTCCACCTGCGCCGACACCTGGGCCGCCTGCAGACGTTCGGTGGCCAGGTGGAACTGGTTGGTGCGCAGGGTCAGCTGGGACACCCGAGCGATCTCGGACTCGTCCGGCGGCCGCAGGTCGACCTCCAGGCCGAGCCCGTCGAGATAGTCCTCGTAGGAGCCGACGTCCTCACGGAACTCCTGCCGCAGCGTCTCGGTGCGGTAGCGGCCGGCCCGCTCCAGGTCGGCCTCGGTCAGCTCGAACAGGTCGAACCAGCCGTCGGCCAGCAGCGCCGCGGGATGCAGCGCGGGCTCCTCGTCGACGCGGACCACGGCGACCTCGGGCAGCTGCTCGCCGACCAGCCCGCACTCGAAGGTGCTGTCGTCGACGAAGACGAAGCTGTCCAGGCCGAGCCCGAGCCTGTCCGCGATGTCGCGGAGATTGTCGTGCTTTGCCTTCCAGTTGGCGTTGACGCGGACGAAGTCGTCCTCGCGCAGCAGCATGCCCGGATGGGTGCGCAGCGTCGCGCGGACCAGCTCGGCGTCGTTCTTGCTGCTGACCGCGAGCAGTACGCCCTGCGCGCCGAGCTGCTGCACCGTCCGCTGGAACTCCTGGAAGGCCTCACCGCGCAGCCCCGCGCCGAGCTCGATGCCACCGGGCCCGGCCTCGCCGAGCACCCCGCCCCACAGTGTGCCGTCCAGGTCCAGCACCAGGCACTTGCGGGTGCGGCCGAGGCGGGCGCGTACGACGTGGGCGGTCTCCCGGGCGTAGGCGGCCAGCAGCGCGTCGGAGAGCCGGGCCCGGGCGTACTGCGCGGTGCGTGGCTCGCACGCCGGTACGCCCTCGGCGATCAGCGGGTCGAGGTCCACGGTGACCACGCCCGGGTACTGCTCGGCCAGGTTCAGCAGCCCGCTGTTGAACTCCCGCCACACCGCGCCGAGCCGGGCCCGCGAGCGCAGGTCGACCAGCTGGTGGGTGTAACGGCGGTGCAGCGGCACGGTGTTGAGAACGAGCAGGCCCCGGCCGGCCTGCTGGTGGGTGCGCACGGCGCCGGCCAGGAGCGAGAGCCTGGCCCGTGCGGCGGCCTCCACGTCCTCGGCTCGCCACGGCACCGTGACGTCGTCGAAGACGGTGTGCGCGTCGAGCAGGCAGAGCGTGAGCTGTGGCTGGTCCTCGCCGGCCGTCACCGGGCGCATCAGATCCTGGAGGTAGGCGCCGTACGGCGATACCTTCGCCTCCAGCAGCAGCCCGTGCCGGGCCAGTTCGGAGGTGAGGGGAGCCACCAGCCCAGCCACCGTCGAGTGGCCGGTGACGGTGACGGTGACCACCGGCACCTCCGCGTGGCAGCACACTTCCTTGGGATCGAGCCGGGCCAGCAACTGGCCCGCGGCCGGGAGGTCGGCCACCGGCATGCGCGACAGCAGGGACCGTACCGAGCCGTACTCCGCCGGGAGCCTGCCCGCGCGGTGCAGGGCGCGCAGCGCGCTCAACGCCTCGGAGTCGTGCCAGGTGGCCACCGGGTCCGGTGTGCTGTGCTTCTTGGTCGCCGTCATGAACGCTCCAGTGCGACACCGGACTTGATCCACTTGCTTGACTCGATGGCGACGGCGAGGGCGCGCCCGGGGCCGTCCCACTGCCGCAGCAGCTCCTCCAGCTGGAGGAACGGCAGCGCGTTGCCGTTGTTGCCGACATGGCGCACCACGTTGACGCGGCGGGCGTTCGGGGCGGGCATGCCGTCGGAGATGCGGTCGCTCATCCGGCCGGACAGCTGCGGGGGCAGCAGGAAGTCCAGCTCATGCGTGCCCCAGCCCAGGTCCTCCATGAGCTCCCAGAACGTCTGCTGGGCCAGCGCGGGCACCGCCTCCTCGATCGCCTTGTAGTCCTCGAAGACGGCGGTGCGGTCGGTGTGCCGGTCGCCGAGCCCGAACCAGTCGACGACCTGGCCCGGCTCCCGGCCCAGCCCCACCAGCCGGTTGAGCACCTGACGGATCACGACGCGCTGCCCGAGCGCTTCATTGCTGAGCACGGCCGCGCCGGCGCCGTCGCCGAAGAGCACGTAGTTGACCAGCTCGGCCGATGTGCGCGATCCCAGGTCGAAATCCGTCTCCAGGTGCTTGGCGCACACGTCGCCGCCGATCACCAGCACCGTGCCGCAGCGCTCGGCGAGCAGCAGCGTGCGGGCCACATCGAGGGCCTGCACGGCGCCGGCGCAGCCGGACTGCAGCTGATAGGTGGGGACGTTGTCGATGCCGAGCCGGTCCGCCACCAGGTTCACCGTGGCGGGCATCAGCTGGTCCGGCGTGGCCGTCCCCATGACGACGCAGTCGATGTCGTACGGCTCCAGACCGGCCTGAGTCAGCGCCCGGTCGGCGGCGGTCGCGGCGATGTCGGCCAGTGTGTGCCGTACCTCACCGGTCGGGAGGTCGACGGTGAAGTGCCGGGTGGCGTTGCCGATGAACATCTCGGCCCAGGTCTCGTCGACGCCGACGAGTTTGGCCAGGGTCGCGTTGTCCACGGGGTCACCGGGCAGACAGGTGCCGACCGAGGCCAGATGGACGATGGGGGCGGTCATCAGCGGGTTCCTTCCGGGGTTGTGGGTAAAGGAGCGGCGGCGCCTTCGGCGACGTGCCTCTCGCGCAGGAATCCGACGAGGTCACCCACGGTGCGCAGGCCGGCGAGCAGGTCTTCGATCGGGAGAGTGCCGAGTCGCGGGAGCGCGTCCTCGATGCGGGCCTTGAGCTCCATCACCCGGATCGAGTCGAAGCCCAGGTCCTCGTGCAGCCGGTGGTGGTCGTGCACGTGCTCGGGATCGTGCCCGCCGACCCGGCACACCAGTTGGCGTGTCAGGACGGCGAGAGGGTCCGGCAGGTCACCCGCCGGGGCCGGCGGGCACGATTCCCCGCGGTCCGCACCCCTACGGACCGCGGTGTCCGCGCCAGGGGGGACGGGCGGCGCGGACAGTTCGGGCAGGCCTGGGGCGGTGCCGGTGCGCCAGGCGCGGAACGAGTCGTCGAACACGTACGGCGGCAGTCGGCGGGGCACCCGGTCGGCCTCGGCGTACAGCACGTCCCACTCCGGTGCGAGCCCGGCGCACCACAGCTCACCGAACAGCTGCTGGGGCCGGTGGTCCGAGGCATGCTCGCCCGGGTGGGCGGCGTGCAGGCGCACCGGGCGACCGGCGTCCGGCTTGAGCCGGGCCAGCAGCGGGGTCAGCACCGCCCGCGGGCCGATCTCCACCACGTGGGTCACGCCTGCGGCCAGCAGAGCGCTCGCGGCATCGGCGAACCGCACCGGCGCGGTGATCTGCCGTGCCCAGTAGTCGGCGTCCATGGCTTCCCCGCCGGTGAGTTGATGGCCGTTCACCGTGGAGAAGAGCGGAATTCGTGGTCCCCGGGCGGGCAGGTCCGCGCACTCCCGGCGGAAGTCCTCGACCACGGGTTCCATCAGCGGCGAGTGGAAGGCATGGGAGACGGTGAGCCGCCGGGCGGCCACCCCACGCTTGGCCAACTGATCTTCCAGTGCGGCCAGTTCACGAAGGTCACCGGCGACCACCGTGCTGCCCGGTCCGTTGACGGCGGCCAGTCCGAGCCGCCGCCGCCTCACCAGCAGCGACTCGACGTCCGCGGCACCCATGCTCACCGCGAGCATCCCGCCGTCCCCGGGCAGCGCCTCCATCAGCGCCCCGCGCCGGGCGACCAGCCGGGCGGCGTCCGCCACGTCCAGCGCACCGGCCAGGCAGGCGGCGGCGAACTCGCCGATGCTGTGCCCGAGGACGTACGACGGCGCGATCCCGGACTCGACGAGGGCGGCGGCCATCGCGTACCCCACGGCGAACAGCGCCGGCTGGGCCGAGCGCGCCCGGTGGACCTCCGGATCGCCGTCGAGGACCAGGTCGCGCACCGACCGTCCGGTGTGCGGGGCGAGCACCTTGTCGATCTCGTCGAAATGCCGTGCGTAGGCAGGGAACGACCGGTACCAGGACGCGGCCATGCGGGGGTGCTGGGCGCCCTGCCCGGTGAAGGCGAACGCCACCGACGCCACCGCGCGCCGCCCGCCGTCCACCCGGGCGGCCTCCTCGGCGTGCTCCGCGGCCTTGCGCAACTCGGCGGCCAGCGTGGGCAGGTCGGCGGCGGCGACGGTAGCCCGATACGGCAGGCGGGACTTGACGCGATTGCTGGTCCAGCACAGCTGCGCCAGCTGGTTCTCCGGGCGGCGTGACAGGGCGTCGGCCTGCGCCAGCAGATTGGCGCGCAGCCGTTCGGGGGAGCGGGCGGAGACCGTGAACACCCCGGGCGCCCGGTCGCGGCCGCGGTGCACCGCTCGGGGGGCGGAGGCGAGCACGGCGTGGGCGTTGCTGCCGCCCATACCGAAGCTGCTGACCGCGGCGTGGACGGTGCCGGACGGCAGCCTGAGCGGTGCCTTGAGCAGGGAGAGCCGGCGCCCGGGCAGGTCCAGCCTCGGGTTCGCGTCGGCCGCGAACCGGCTGGGCGGCACCGTGCGGTGGTGGAGCGCCAGCACGGTCTTGATCAGCCCGGCGATCCCGGCCGCCCCCTCGGCGTGCCCGAAGTTGCTCTTGACCGAGCCCAGTCCCACGCTGCCGCCGCTGCGGCCACTGGTCAGCTCGCCGAGCGCCTGCGCCTCGATGAAGTCGCCCAGCAGGGTGCCGGTGCCGTGCGCCTCGACGAACCCGATGTCGTCGGCGGTGATGCCGGCCCGCTGCCAGACGGACTCGATCAGCCGTTGCTGCGCCCAGCGGTTGGGCGCGGTGATGCCGTTGCTGCGCCCGTCCTGGTTGATCCCGGTCTCCTTCAGCACGGCGTACACCGGCTGACGGTCCGTCAGGGCATCGCTGAGCCTGCGCAGCACCAGCACCGCCACGCCCTCGGCCCGTCCGATGCCGTCGGCCGAGGCGCTGAACGGCTTGCAGCGACCGTCGGGCGCCGAGAGGCCGGCCTGGGTGTAGAAGATGTTGATGACCGGCGTCATGATCAGGTTGGTCCCGGCCGCCAGCGCGAAGTCGCACTCCCCGGAGCGCAGTGAGCCCATCGCGAGGTGGACGGCGAAGAGCGAGGAGGAGCAGGCGGTGTCCACGGCGAGACTGGGGCCCTTGAGGTCGAGGTGGTACGAAACCCGGTTCGCGCCCATGAAGTAGCCATTGCCGGAGCCGTACCGGGCGGTGATCCTGTCGTAGTCGGCGAGCTGGAGATACGCCCACTCGTTGGCCATCACCCCGACGAACACGCCGGTGTCGGTGCCGGCCAGGTCCTGCGGGGCGACGGCCGCGTCCTCGATGGCCCGCCACGAGCACTGCAGCAGCAGCCGCTGCTGCGGGTCCATGGCCGCGGCCTCCCGCGGAGAGATCCCGAAGAAGCCCGGGTCGAACGCGTCGGGGTCCTGGATGAACCCGCCGCGCACGGTGTTGCTGCGGCCCGGCGGCCGGGCTTCGGAGGCGCTCTGCGGCGCGGTCGGTGAGGCGGTGTGGTAGCGGTCGGCGTCCCAGCGCTCGCCGGGAACCCGGTCGGTGCCGTCGCGTCCGTCCATGAGGAGCGACCAGTACTCGCGGGCGTCGCGGGCGCCGGGGAAGCGGCAGTCCAGGCCGACGACGGCGATCGGTTCGCGCTCGGTCACGACGGGTCCCCGGAGGCCAGGCGCTCGGCGAGGTGCTCACTGATCGCGTGGACGGTCGGGAAGTCGTAGGCGATGGTGGGGGAGACCGCGAGCCGGACGTGCGCCTCGATCTCGCCGCAGATGCTGATCGCCGCGACCGAGTCGATGCCGTAGTCGGCGAGCGGGGTGTCCGGGTCGATCTCCTCGGAGGCCCGGCGCAGATGGAAGGCCACCCGCTCGGTCAGCCACCCTTCGATGTCCGCAGCGCCGGAGTGCGGCGACGCCTGGTCCACGGGGGCGGTGCCGACGGGGGTGAGGGACTGGTCGGTGATGCTCATGGCGTGCATCTCTCTTCCGGATCTCAGCTGCTGGAGGACACGGCGGCGGTGCGTTCGGACGCCGGGTCCGGGGCGGGGAGCAGGGCGGCGACCGGTTCCTGGAGGCGCTGGTGCAGCACGGGCAGGGCGCCGTCGAGGAACAACTGCCGCATGAGCGTGCGCTGCGTCTTCCCGCTGGTCGTCTTGCGGATCACCCCGGGGCGGACAAGCACCACGCTCACGCCGGGCAGCTGCAACTGCCTGCTGAGCAGCGCCTGGACGTCGGCTGCGAGGCGGATCAGGTCCTCCTCGCTGCCGCCCGCGCGGGCCTTGAGCTCCTGCACCACGACCACGTGCGAGCGGTCGGACGCCTTGTCGGTGACGGTGAACACCGCGCCGCCGCCGCGCCGGAATGCCTCCCCGGACTCCTGGACGGCCTGCTCGATGTCCTGCGGGTAGAGATTGCGGCCGTGGTGGATGAGCATCTCCTTGATCCGGCCGGTGACGTAGAGCTCCTCGTGGAGCAGGGCGCCGAGGTCGCCGGTGCGGAAGTAGCCCGCCCGGCCGTCGGCCGTGACCGCCTGGAACGTCTCGGTGGTGAGCTCGCGCCGGTTCCAGTAGCCGGCGGCCACCGAGGGGCCGCGCAGCCAGATCTCGCCGATCCGGCCGCCGGGCAGCGCCTGACGGGTCATCGGGTCCACGATCAGGACCTCGGTGTCCTTCGGCCGGCCGCAGCCCACGAGGGTCCGGGCCGGGCGGTCGCTGCGCACGGGCCGCAGCTCGTCCTGCTCCAACGCGACAGCGTCGACGGTGAGTTCGAGGTGCGGCGCCTCGGTGTCGCCGCCGGAGACCAGCAGGGTGTTCTCGGCCAGGCCGTAGCAGGGCAGCAGGGACTCGGCGCGCAGACCGTTGCCGGCGAAGCGCCGGACGAAGGCGCGCAGGGTGTCGGCGCGCACCGGCTCGGCCCCGTTGAGCGCCACCCGCAGGCTGGACAGGTCCAGCCCCGCCGACTGCTCCTCGGTGACGCGCCGGACGCACAGGTCGTAGCCGAAGTTGGGCGAGGCGGTGCCCTCGACGCGATAGTCGTGGATCATGCGCAGCCAGCGGTGTGGCTGCTTGATGAAGGAGACCGGTGACATCTGCACGCTGGTACCGCCCACCCACAGTGGCTGGAGGGTCATCCCGATGAGCCCCATGTCGTGATAGAGGGGCAGCCAGCTGCCCGCCACGACACCTTCCGGGGTCCGCATCGCGGCGCGGATGGCCTCCTCGTTGGCGGCCAGGTTGGCGTGCGTGACCATGACGCCCTTGGGTTCGCTGGTGGAGCCCGAGCTGTACTGGAGGAAGGCCACGTCGGTGTCGCGCACGACGGGCGGTACCCACAGGTCGGGATCGGCTCCGTCCTGGTCGTCCGGGCCGGTCGACAGGCACACCACGTCCCGCTCTCCGGCGGCGGCCAGCCAGGCCCCGATGGCCTGCCGGAACTCGGGGAGCGTCAGCACCGCCCCGACCCCGGCGTCCCGCAGGATGCCGCTGACCCGTGCCAGCCGCTCGCCCGGCTCGTCGGGCAGGGGCGCGGGAATCGCGGTACGCCCGGCGTAGAAGCAGCCGAGGAAGGCCGTCACGAAGTCCAGGGTCGGCGGATAGAGCAACAGGACCGGGCGGGAGGGGTCGCCCTTGGACGCGTGGTGCAGCCGGGCGGCGACGAGGCGCGCCCGCCGGTCCAGTTCCGCGTAGCCGATCTCTTCGGATCGCATGGCCGGGCCGTCCTCGTGCAGATACACGAACGCGGCACGTTCGGGATGGCGGTCCACGCCGGCGCGTACGGCGTCGGTCAACGTTCGGTGCTGAAGCTGGTGAGCCACAGGCATTCCTTTCGGCGGTCGGTGACCGGTGTGGTGTGGAACGTCCGGGAGGCACCGAGTGCCATCCGGTGTCTCTCAGCCTCGATGCGCCGTGAAAAGCCGGCGTAAAGCGGAAATTGGCGCGCACGTCAAGGGTTTGGGGTTCAGCGGACGACGTCGGCGGGAGCCGGTACAACGGTGTGTGCGCGGAGCGGCACATTCAGTCCTGGCACGGGGTGCCGGTCACGGGGGTGACAGAAGGGGGTGTCATGGTCGAACAGGACGCTCTTCCTGTGAGGGGCGAACCCCTCCCTGTCGGTCCGCTGCCCGCGGTGGGTTGGCGTGCGGTCCAGGAAGCCGCGCGGCGGCACGGCTACGCCGTCTGCCACGGCCGGCCGGTGGACTGGGGGCGACATCCCGGCCCCGGCGCGCGCGAACTCCTCGGGCCGGACTGGTCGCGGTACTGCGCGGCACGCGAACCCCTCGTGCGGGCGCGGCTGCTGGGCTCGCGGCTGCTGCTGCGCCACACCGTTTCCGCCGTGGCCGGCGTGGAGCCGGACCGGGTCGTGCTGGGCCGCGACCGCCGTGGGCGGCCCGTCCTCCACGAGCCTCCCGGGCTGGACGTGGCCATCAGCCACACGGCCGGAATGCTGGTGGCGGGGGCCGCCCGCGGCCGTCTGATCGGAGTGGACGTGGAGGTGTCGGACCGCCCGCTGCTGACGCCCGGACTGGCCGATAGGTTCTGTCATCCGCGGGAGCTGGCGGAGCTGTCCGGGCTGCCGCCGGCCGAGCGGAATCAGAGACTGGTGCGTCTGTGGACGCTCAAGGAGGCCTATACGAAGGCACACGGCGTCGGACTGGCGTGGGACTTCGCACGACTGCGCCCCCGCCCCGGACCGCACGGCGACGGCTGGTGGTCCCTTGAGGCGGCGCCGGGTTGGCGACTGCGCTGTGACCGAGTGGCGGGGCGGTTCCTCGTTGCCGCGGCGCTGGGTCCTGACGGCCTGTAACTGCCCTTTCGTCAAGCCGAGTTCCGGTGGGTGCACGGCAACCGGGAATCGAGTCAAGGATGTTTCGATACACCGTTGACTCGATTGGTCGCCGGGTCTAGCGTCGGCAGTACACGGCACGAGAACGGCACTCAGCTCACGCACCCCCTCTTTACGAGGAGCGGAATCCGTGACTTCTCAGCCTCACCTCAGGCCTGCCGAGCACATCCCGTCGGCCGCGCACCCGCACAGGTGGCGCGTGCTGGCGGTACTGCTGGTCAGCCTCCTGCTCGTCGTCCTGGACACCTCGATCCTGAACGTTGCCCTGAAGACCCTCGCCGAGCCGGCACCCGTCGGCCTGGGGGCCACGCAGAGCGAGCTGCAGTGGTCGATCGACTCCTACACGCTCGTCTTCGCCGCCCTGCTCTTCACCACCGGTGTGCTCGCCGACCGCTGGGGACGCAAGCGGACGCTGCTGGCCGGGCTCGTCGTCTTCGGTGGCTGTTCCCTGTGGTCCGCCCACGCGGACAGCGCCGGCGAACTCGTCGTCGCCCGGGCGGGGCTGGGCGTCGGCGGTGCCCTCGTGCTGCCCGCCACTCTGGCGATCATCATGGCCGTCTTCCCACCCGCCGAACGCGCCCAGGCCATCGGTGTCTGGGCGGGTGCCGCCGGACTCGCTGTGGCGCTGGGCCCCGTCACCGGTGGCGTGCTGCTGGAGCACTTCTGGTGGGGCTCGGTGTTCCTGATCAACCTGCCCATCGTGCTGATCGGCGCCGTAGCCGCGCTGTTCGTCGTACCCGAGTCCCGCGACCCCGGGCGCGGCGGCTTCGACCCGCTCGGCGTCGCCCTGTCCGTCGCCGGCCTGACCGCCCTGGTGTACGGCGTGATCAAGGGGGGCGAGTCCGGTGACTGGGCGGACACCGCCGTCTGGGGGACGATGCTCTGCGGCCTCGCCGTCCTGGGCCTGTTCGCCGTCTGGGAACACCACAGTCGGTGTCCCGCGCTGGACCTCGCCCTGTTCACCGATCGTCGCTTCAGCGCCGCCGTGGCCGTCATCGGGCTGGTCTTCTTCAGCCTGCTCGGCGCCACCTTCTTCCTGGTCTTCTACCTCCAGAGCGTGCGCGGTTGGACCCCGCTGGAGGCCGGCCTCCTGCTGCTGCCCCTGGCGGTGGCCCAGCTGACGTTCGCACCGGCCGCGACGGTCGCCGCCAAGCGGATCGGGGTCCGGCCGGTGTGCGCCGGCGGGATGCTGCTCACCTCGCTCGGCTTCCTCGCGGTCGCGACCGTCGACGAGCGGACCGAGGTCTGGGTCCTGGAGTCCGTCCTGTTCGTGATGGGCGTCGGCATCGCCTGTGTGATGCCCCCGGCGACCTCCGCCGCCATGTCCGCTGTCGGCCCGGGCCGGTCCGGCACCGGAGCGGCGGTCAGCACCACCTTTCGGCAGGTGGGCGGCGCCCTCGGCGTCGCGGTCCTGGGCTCGGTGCTCTCCGTGGCTTACCGCTCCCGGATCGAGGACCACCTGGCGCCGCTGCCCGCCGCAATGAGAGACCCGGCGCAGGAGTCCGTCGCCGCCACCCTCACCGCCGCGCGGGAACTGGGCCCGGGCGGCGCCGCCATCGAGGACCGCGCGGTCGACGCGTTCGTCTCGGCCATGCACCTCACGTCCCTCGTCGCCGCGGGCGTCACGCTCGTCGGTGCTCTCGCCGCCCTGCTGCTCCTGCCCTCCCGTACGGCCGTCGGCACGCCCGGCGCCGAGGAGGCGACCGCCGAAGAACCCCACACCGCGGAGGTATGAACCCGTATGCCGCCACACCTCGACCGATCGGCAGCCGCCCCGGGGCGCACGGCCCGGGGCGGCCGCCAGCGCGATCCCGCCGCCGACCGGGCGATCCTGGACGGCACCCTCGCCCTGCTCAGCGAAGGGTGCAGCTTCGGCGACCTGTCCATGGACCTGGTCGCCCAGCGAGCCGGGGTGGCCCGCGCCACCATCTACCGCCGCTGGCGCAACAAGGAGGAACTGGTGCTCGCCGCGCTGAGCACCCTTGACCTTCCCGTGCCGCCGCTGACCGGACTCAGCCTGCGGGACAAGCTGGTGACCCTCGTGGACCAGCTGCGCCACCGTGGCCAGGACACCCCGCTGCACCGGCTGATCGGCAGCCTGCTGGGTGAGGCGGTGCGCCGCCCGCAACTGGTGGAGCGATTCGAACAGACCGTCACCGCCGCCCGGCGCGAGGCCCTGCTGGCGACGCTGCGCGACGGCGTCGACAGCGGTGAGCTGCGCGCCGACCTCGATCTGGAGGATGCGGTCGAGATTCTGACCGGACCGATGGCCGCCCGGCTGATCCTGCGTCAACGCACCGTGGAATCGCGTGCGTTCGCCGAGACGATCGTCGACACGTTTCTGAACGGAACCCGCACGACCTGTGCCGGAGCAGGACCCGGCACAGCACCGGAGCACTCCCCACCACCACAGGAGCCGCAACCATGAAATTCCTCTTCGACGACCCCGCCTTCGACTACCAGGCGCTGCGCACCGCCGGTTACGCCGATTACGGCGGTGCGCAGCTGGGCGAGGTCGTCGCGGTCGCCTCGCGCATCCCGAACGGCGACACCGAAGCGTGGCGGCACCAATGGGCCTCCCTCGCCGAAGGGGCTCACCGGCTGGGCACCGCCGCCCTGGGCGAGGGCCGCCGCGACGACGCGCGCGCCGCACTGCTGCGGGCACACAACTACTACCGGACCGCCGAGTTCTTCCAGCGCGACAACGCACGGGACCCGGAGGCCCTGCGGCTGATGCGGCTGTCCCGGGAGACCTTCGCCGACGCCGCCCAACTCATGGACCGGCCACCGGAGTTCGTGCGCATCCCCTATGAGGACACCTCGCTGCCCGGCTACCTGTACCGGGCGGATGACTCCGACGAGCCGCGGCCGATGGTCATCCATCACGGCGGCCTCGACTCCACCCTCGAGGAGGGCTACTTCTTCGTGGCGGCCGCGGCAATCGCCCACGGCTACGACTGTCTGTGCTTCGAAGGGCCGGGTCAGGGCTCGGTCCTTCGCGACCAAGGGCTGGCCTTCAGGGCCGACTGGGAGAACGTGGTCACGCCGGTCGTGAACCACGCGCTGTCCCTGCCGGGTGTGGACCCCGACCGGCTGGTCCTGGCCGGGACCAGCCTCGGCGGCCTGCTCGCCGTGCGCGCCGCCGCGTTCGAGCACCGGCTGGCCGGCTGCGTCGCCCACGACGCGGTCTGGCAGCTGGGTGATGTCGTGGCGCTGCCGCCATTCGTGCTGGAGTGGGTCGAGCAGGGGCACGACGACTTCGCCAACCCGGTGATGTGGGGAATTGCCGCGCAGCAGACCTTCACCCGCTGGATGCTGCGGCAAGCCCTGTGGACCTTCGACGCCGAGACCCCGGCCCAACTGCTGCGCCGGTTACCGGCGTTCGCCCTGTCCGACGTGATCGGCCAGGTGCGTTGTCCCGTGCTCGTCCTCGACGCGGAGGAGGACCTGTTCTTCACCGGGCTGGAGCACGCGAAGAAGGTGTACACGGGGCTGAATTCGCCCAAGACGCTGCACGTCTTCACGGCTGACGAGGGCGGCGGGGCGCACTGCCACTCCGGTGCCATGCGCCTGTTCCACGACCGGCTCTTCTCATGGCTGCTGGAGACTCTCGGGGCGGACCGGCCGGCGGCGACCTGACCGGCGACGGCCGGTCCGCGGCACATCCAGCTCGAAACAGCCCGGCCCGCTCCCCGCGGGCCGGGCTGCTCGGCTCCGAGTCATACGGCGGTTCGTGAGGCGGCCGATTTCTTTCCGGCCGCCTGTCATCGGACCGCCGAATTTCATTCTCCTTAATGGCCGTGTAACGAGCGAGACTGGTACCGAAGAACAAGCTCGCATATGCTGCACACCATAGCGACGAAATCGCTGATCATTGTGCCGCCCCCAGACCAGGGGCGGACGGGGGATCCGAAGATTAGTTGAATGCGTTCCACGCATTCGGGGGGTTTGTCGTGTCCCTGTCCCCTTTAGTGCCCGACCACACTCTGCATTATGCGCTGCTGGGGCGGCTGCGGGTGTCCCGCGGCGGCGCCGATCTCACACCCGAGCCGCCCAAGCTCGCCAAACTCCTCGCCCTTCTGCTGGTCAGGGCGGGTGAGACGGTGCCGGGGGAAAAGCTGATGGCGGAACTGTGGGAGCGGGAGCCGCCGCGCTGCGCGTCTACCAGCCTGCGCGTGTACGTCTCACAGCTGCGGAAATTGCTGAATGGCGATCAGCAAACATCCCCGATCGTCACGACACCGCCCGGGTACATTCTCGATGTAAGCGGCGCGGTGACCGATTCTCATGAATTCGAAACGCTCTACAGTCGTGGCCGGGAACGGTACTTGGCGGCCGATTTCCACCACGCATCCGAGCTCCTGCACAGGGCACTGTCCCTGTGGCGAGGACCTGTTCTCGAGGGTATTCCCGGGTCGCTGGACATCGAATCGTTCGCGGCCGTGCAGGAGGAGAAGCGGCTGAACTGCACCGAGCTGAGCATCGATTCCTCGCTGGCACTCGACCGGCATCATGAGGTGTGCGAGCAGCTGAAGGGCCTGCTCGTGCAGCACCCCATGAGGGAGCCCTTCTACCGTCAGCTGATGGTCGCCCTGTACCGGGCGGGCCGCCAGGGAGACGCGCTACAGGTGTACCGCCGCGCGCGCAGGGTGCTCAAGGAGGAACTCGGGGTCGAGCCCGGGCCGGCACTGCGGCTCGCCCAGGAGGCCATCCTGCGGGCGGACCCGGAGCGGCTCGAGGCCTCCGGGATGACCTCGTCCGTCCACTGACCGTCAGGGCCCCGTCCGGCCGGTCGGGCCCCGCACGGCGTCTGCTCATCCGGCGTTTGCGCCCCCTTGACCGCTCGCCCACAGCGTGCGGTCGATCCCGCATGAGCGGGAGAGCTGAGCTGTCGTGCTGGTTCGTGCGCGAGCGGGCACCGGCCACGGTGCCGTGACCTTGGTCCCGGCCGACGCCGTTTGCCGAAAGCCGTTGCCCGCTCGACCTGCCCCGTCCGGCACCGTTCCCGCACACGGGAGGAAGAGCCGTGGCCGGTCCGGCAGCCGTCCTTTTCACACTCCGCCTGATCGGGCTCACCGTCGGTCCGGCGGGGCCCCGGCGCACGGCGACACCCCAGGGCGACTGAATACCGTCCTCCGAGCACGGTGGGATCCCCGCGGTTCGGGCGTCAACTCACTGTCGTGCGCGGCCGTGGCTCGAACCCCGCCGCCCGGTAGGCCTCGTCGATCAGCGACATCGTCGCCAGCGCGTCGTCCGCGTCCAGCGCGAGCGGGGCGTCCCGGCGGATGTGCGCGGCGAGCGCCTCCAGTTGGTAGGTGTACGACGAGCGCGTGCCCAGCCGCTCCGTCCGCTCGCCCTGCGCCGTACGCACCACGACCCGGTCGTCGCGGTGCGGCAGCACGAAGTTCGGCGCGAACGCCTCGCCGCGCGAGCCGACGATCCGGCAGCTCATCTCCAGCTCGCCGTACGCCATGTGACAGCGCGCGGACGCGGTCGCCCCGCCGGGGAACTCCAGCTCGGCGTCCAGCCACTCGTCGACGCCCGCAGCCCCGGCCCGCTCCCCGCCTCGCGCGCAGACGACGCGCGGCGCACCGCCGGCCCAGGGCGCGAGCATCCGCACCGCGTGCAGGCTGTAGCAGCCGAGGTCCATCACGGCGCCGCCCGCGAGGGGCAGCGACCAACGCGGGTCCAGGTCGCCCGGTGCCGGGATCGCGACGAGCGTCTCCACCCGGTGCAACTCGCCCAGTTCGCCGCTCTGAACGATCTCGTGCAGGCGCCGGGTGACCGGGTGGAAGAGATAGTGGAACGCCTCCATGAAGACGCTCCCGGACTTCGTGACCGCCTCCCGCACCTCGGCCGCCTCCTCGGCGTTGCTCGCCGACGGCTTCTCCGTCAGGACGTGCTTGCCGGCCGCGAGCGCGGCGAGGTTCCAGGGCCCGTGCAGACCGTTGGCGAGCGGGTTGTAGACGACCTCGACCTCGGGGTCGGCGAGCAGGTCGGCGTAGGAGTCCACCACCCGCTCCACGTCGTGCTCGTCGGCGAACGCCGCGGCGCGGGCCCGGTCGCGCGCGGCCACCGCCACGAGACGGTGGCCGGTCGTCCGGGCCGGGCCGACGAGGGAGAGCTCGGTGATGCGTGCCGCGCCCAGTACCCCGATGCGCAGCGGTTCCCGGCCCGAATCGTTCATCCCTGCCGTACCTCCTCGATCGTCACCGGACGGTGCTCGTGCAGCGACAGTGTGCAGGCGTCGGCGATCCAGCCCGCCTCCAGGGCGTCCTCGATCGTGCACGGGGAGGGCCGGGTACCCGCCACGACCTCGGTGAACGCGGTGAGTTCGGCGCGGTATGCGGCGCTGAAGCGGTCCATGAAGAAGTCGTGCGGCGTGCCCGCCGGGAAAGTCACGCCCGGCTCGACCGAGCGCAGCGGCAGCTTGTCCTCCAGGCCGACCGCGATGGAGTCCGTGAAGCCGTGGATCTCCATGCGGACATCGTGACCCCGGGCGTTGTGGCGGGAGTTGGAGACGACCGCGATCGTGCCGTCGTCCAGGGTGAGGATCGCGCCGGTGGTGTCGGCGTCCCCCGCCTCCTTGATGTAGTCGGCGCCCCTGTTGCCGCCGACGGCGTACACCTCGCTCACCTCGCGGCCGGTCACCCAGCGGATGATGTCGAAGTCGTGCACCGAACAGTCCCGGAAGATGCCACCGGAGGCGGCGATGTACGCGGCGGGCGGCGGCGCCGGATCCAGCGTGGTCGAGCGGACCGTGTGCAGCTTGCCGAGCTCGCCACTCTGCACGGCGGCGCGGGCGTTGACGAAGCCGGTGTCGAAGCGGCGGTTGTAGCCGATCTGGATCGGCACGTCCTTGCCCTGGACCGCCTTCAGCACCTCGACACCCTCGGCCATGGTCCTGGCGACGGGCTTCTCGCAGAAGACGGGAACGCCGGCCTCGACGCCGGCCAGGATCAGCGCGGGGTGGGCGTCCGTCGCCGCCGCGACGACGATGCCGTCCACGCCGGCGGCCAGCAGGGCCTCGGGCGAGTCCACGACCTCGGCGCCGAACCGCTCCGCGGCGGCCTTGGCGGCGTCCGCGAACGGGTCGGTGACGACGAGGGAGTCGACCGCGTCGAGGCCGGAGAGGGTCTCGGCGTGGAAGGCGCCGATGCGGCCGAGGCCGAGGATTCCGATACGCATGGTTCTGCTTCCTTGGGTACGGGGCTTGCGAGAGGAGAGGTCGGAGTGGCAGACGAAGATCTAGTCGAGGCCGCCCAAGACGTTCTGGTCCCAGTCGATCACCGATCCCGTGACCACCCCGGACCGGTCGGACAGCAGGAACACCACGAAGTCGGCGATCTCGTCGGGTTGCCCGAGCTTCCCCATCGGCAACCCGGCGGCAGCCGACTCGCGCCAGCCGTCGTCGGCCCCGTGGAACGCCTTCTGCGTGGCGTCCTCGCCCTCGGTCGCCGTCCAGCCGATGTTGAGGCCGTTGATGCGGACCCGGTCCCAGCGGTGGGCGTGCGCGGCGTTGCGGGTCAGGCCGATCAGGCCGGCCTTGGCGGAGACGTACGGGGCCAGGAACGGCTGCCCGCCGTGTGCCGAGGACGTGATGATGTTGACGATCGTGCCGGGCGCCTTGCGGGCGACCATGTCCGAGACGGCGGCCTGCATGGCGAAGAACGGTGCCCTGAGGTTGATCGCGATGTGCTGGTCGAACAGCTCGGGCGTGGTGTCGAGGAGTGTGCCCCGGGAAGTCAGCCCCGCCGAGTTGACCAGGCAGTCGATCCGGCCGTACGCGTCGACGACCTCGGCGACGGAGGCTTTCGCCTGCTCGGCGTCCGACAGGTCGGCCCGCACGAACAGCGCCTTGCCCCCGGCGGCCGCCAGCTCGGCCACCAGGGCCTCACCGGGTTCGGCGCGCCGCCCGGTGACAGCCACGACCGCGCCTTCGCGCACGGCAGCCCGCGCGATGGCGGCGCCGACACCCTGGCTGCCGCCGTTGACGAGGACGACCTTGTCGTCGAGAAGTCCCATGTCTTTCCGGGTCCTTTCAGCTCTGGCGCCGCTCGGCGCCGGCCCGTAGCTCGTCCCGCAGGGCCTCGGGAGTCCATGCCTCGCGCAGTGCGCGCCGTACGACGTCCGCCTGGGAGGGCGGAGCCAGACCGTCGACCGGCGGGTCGCTGTCGAGGTTCGTGGGGAAGGGGTAGCCCTCGGCGCTCGCGGCGATCACGTTCGCCGTCCACGTCTCGTCCACGCCCGCCCGTCCCAGCAGCACCGGGTAGACGGCGTTCGCGACGGCCTCGCGGTCCACCGTCTCCATCGCCCGTCCGAACGCGGAGGACACCTGGAGGAGGTTCGCCATCCGCCGGATGTCCGCCGACCGGTTGGTGCCGGCCGCGTGGAACAGCGCCGGGTTGAAGAAGGCCGCATCGCCCTTGGCGAGGGGGAGCTGGACGTGCTGCGCCTCGAAGTACTCCTGGAACTCGGGCAGTCGCCAGGCCAGGTACCCCGGCTCGTACGTCTGTGAGTACGGCAGGTACATCGTCGGCCCGGATTCCACTGGCATGTCGCAGTGCGCGACGGCGCCCTGGAGGGTGAGCACGGGGGAGAGGGCGTGGACATGGGCCGGGTAGGCGGCAGCGACCTCGTTGGAGAGGAAGCCCAGGTGGTAGTCGCGGTGCACGCTCTGCGCGGCGCCGCCCGGGTTGACCACGTTCACCTGCGAGGTCACCTGGTAGCCGGGGCCGAGCCAGGCGCGGGAGACCAGCGCGAGGATGTCGTTGGCGTAGTAGTCCGCGAAGGCCTCGGGGTCGTAGAGGGCCGCCTTCTCCAGCGCGTTCCAGACCCGGTCGTTGGCGCCCGGCTTGGCGAAGTGGTCCCCGGCGCTCGCGCCCGAGGCGCGCTGCTCGGCGATCAGGGCGTCGAACACGGCGCTGAGCCGGTCGACGATCTCCGGGTCCGGGAAGGCGCCCTGGAAGACCACGATGCCCGGCCCGTCGGTGAGAGCGCGGACCAGCTCGGCCCGCACCGCCCTGCTGTCGTCCGCCTTACGGAGGCGGTCGCTGTCGTAGATCAGGACGTTCCGCTCGACGGCGGAGGCGTACGGGTGGTCGGCGAGGTCCGTGGTCCGCTCGACCACCTCACGGAAGCCGGCGAGGTCGCAGTCGTGCTCGGACAGCCAGGCCCGGCGGTGTACGGGGGTGAAGGACATCGGCGTCCTCTCGGTGACAGGGGCGACTCAGCGCTGCCATTCTTGTCATGACAATCCCGTCGAACAACCAGCAGACGACCATCAAAAACCCCTCAAGGAGCCGTCGCATGGGTCACCCGTTCCCGATCCGGGAGATCGCACGTCAGGCGGGCTTGAGCGAGGCCACGGTCGACCGGGTTCTGAACGGACGGGGAGGGGTGCGCGAGAGCACCGAGCGCGAGGTCCGCCAGGCGATAGCCGACCTGGACCGGCAGCGCACACAGGTCCGGCTGGTGGGCCGTACCTTCATGATCGACATAGTGATGCAGACGCCGGAGCGGTTCTCCACGGCCGTACGGGCCGCCCTGGAGGCCGAGCTGCCGGCCCTGCATCCGGCCGTCGTGCGCTCGCGCTTCCACTTCCGTGAGACGGGCCCGGTGGCGGAGCTGACGAGGACGCTGGACCGGATCGGCCGGCGCGGTTCGCAGGGCGTGATCCTGAAGGCCCCGGACGTCCCCGAGATGGCCGCCGCCGTCGCGCGGCTCGCGGAGTCCGGCATCCCCGTAGTGACCCTCGTGACGGACCTGCCGTCCACACCGCGCCTCGCGTACGTCGGCATCGACAACCGGTCCGCCGGTGCGACCGCCGCGTACCTCATGGGCCAGTGGCTCGGGGACCGTCCCGACCATGTCCTCACCAGCCTCAGCAGCGGCTTCTTCCGCAACGAGGAGGAGCGCGAGATGGGTTTCCGCAGCGCCATGCGCGCCCGGCACCCCGAGCGCACGCTCGTCGAACTCGCCGAGGGACAGGGCCTGGACGCCACCCAGTACGACCTGGTCAGGGCCGCCCTGGAGCGTGACCCCGAGATCCGCGCGGTCTACTCGATCGGCGGCGGCAACATCGCCACGCTGCGCGCCTTCGAGGACCTCGGGCGGCGGTGCGCGGTGTTCGTGGCGCACGACCTCGACCATGACAACACCCGCCTGCTGCGCGAGCAGCGCCTGTCCGCCGTCCTCCATCACGACCTGCGCCACGACATGCGCGAGGCCTGCCACATCGTCATGCGGGCCCACGGCGCGCTGCCGCCCGCGGGACCGACACTGCCGTCGGCGATCCAGGTGGTGACCCCCTACAACATGCCCACACCCATCGGGTGACGATCGCGGCCGTGCTCGTGGCGTGTACGCCCGCGCCGGGCGCTCCGGCTCCCTACCGTCGTGCCCATGTGGAAATCGAACCCGGAAGGTGGGCCCGAACGGCTGGTGGCGCTCGCCGACGGCGTGTTCGCCATCGCCATCACCCTGCTCGTCCTGGACCTCGACGTGCCACGGGGGCTGACCGGGCGGGAGTACCACGACGCACTGCGCGAGGTGCTGCCGGACTTCGGCGCCTACGCCCTCAGCGTGGTGGTGCTGGGCAGCTTCTGGCGTGACCACCGCCGGATCTTCCGCACCGTGCGTGAGGTCGACGGACAGCTGATCACCCTGTCCGTCTTCGGCCTGGGCATCGCGGCGCTGGTGCCGTTTCCCACCAGGCTGATCTCCGAGTACGGCGGCGAACCCGTCTCGGTCGCGGTCTACGCCGCGTCGGTCGCGGCGCTCGGAGCCGCCCACCTCGCCCTGGTCGCCGTACTGGCCCGGCGCCCGTGGCTGCGCGGCGACATCACCCCCGTGGGCGGCTTCGGGCTGTACGCCCTCGATCTCGCCGTGACGGTGACGGTGTTCCTCCTCACGATCCCGCTGACGCTGGTGGTCGGGGCCGCCGCCGCGTGGTGGTGGCTCGTCCTGGTCCCGCTCAAGATCTCCCTCGGCCGGCGCGCCCGTGTGCCCGCCGACCAGTGACCGATCCGGCTACGCGTCCACGTTCACCCACGCTCGGCTCTTCGCCGACCGCGCCATCGCGTCCAGCACGGCGGCGCTGTGCACCGCGTCCTGAAGGGTGGCCCCGTGCGGGACGCCCTCGGCGACGGAGCGCAGGAAGCGGGACGCCTCGATGACCTTGAGGTCGTCGTAGCCCATGGCGTTCGCCGCGCCCGGCTGGAAGGCGCCGAACTCGCCGTCGCCCGGGCCGACGTACACCGTGCTGACCGGCTGGTCCTGGTAGGTCGTGCCGCGGCTGATGCCCAGTTCGTTCATCCGGCGGAAGTCCCAGAGGACGGCGCCCTTGGTGCCGTGCACCTCGAAGCCGTAGTTGTTCTGCTCGCCGACCGAGACCCGGCAGGCCTCCAGCACGCCGCGGGCGCCGGAGGCGAAGCGCAGCAGGCAGTTGACGTAGTCCTCGTTCTCGACCGGACCGAGCTCGCCCCCGGTCGCGCGGCTGTGGCCGGCCGTGGCGCCGGTGGGGCGGGCGCGCTCCGGGAGGAAGATCGCCGTGTCGGCGGTCAGGGAGGAGATGTCGCCGAGCAGATGGCGGGCCAGGTCGGCGCCGTGTGAAGCCAGGTCGCCCAAGACCCCGCTGCCGCCGCGCTCCTTCTCGTACCGCCAGGTCAGGGCGCCGTCGGGGTGGGCGGCGTAGTCGCTGAAGAGGCGGAGGCGCACGTGCGTGACGGTGCCGATCTCGCCGGCGGCGATGAGGTCGCGGGCCGCCTCCACGGCGGGTGCGTTGCGGTAGTTGAAGCCGACCGCGCCCTGGACGCCGGCCTTGGCGACGGCGTCTGCGACCGCCCGGGCGTCCGCGACGGTCAGGCCCACCGGCTTCTCGATCCAGATGTGCTTGCCGGCCTCGGCCATCGCGACGCCGATCTCGCGGTGCAGGAAGTTCGGCGCGGTGATGCTGACCGCCCGCACACGCGGGTCGGCGGCCACCTCCCGCCAGTCACGGGTCGTCGAGGCGAACCCGAACTGTGCGGCGGCCTCCTCGGCCCGGCCGGGCACCTCCTCGGCGACGGTCACCAGCTGCGGACGCAGAGCCAGCTGCGGGTAATGGTGCGGGACGCGGGCGTACGCCTGGGTGTGCACCCGCCCCATCCAGCCGAATCCGACGACGGCGACACCGAGCGTATCCACCATTGCAGCCCTTCTCTGGACGTTGTTTGGACCGGTCCATCTGCTGTCCAAATCACCTTGGGTGCGGCCCGCCGCCGGTGTCAACCCTTTCCCGGCCCCTTTGACAAGGTGAGCACCGCATGGAACGGTCCATGTCCATGAGAGCGCCGACGATCCGTGATGTGGCCGACCGGGCCGGCGTCTCCAAGTCGCTGGTCTCGCTGGTCCTGCGCGGTTCGGACCAGGTGCGCACGGAGAAGCGGGAGGCCGTGCTGCGGGCCGTGCGCGAGCTCGGCTACCGCCCGAACGCCGCCGCGCGCAGCCTCAGCGAGCAGCGCACCCGCACGGTCGGCGTCCTCCTGAACGACCTGCGCAACCCCTGGTTCGTCGACATGCTCGACGGTCTGAACTCGCTCCTGCACGACAACGGCCTGCACATGCTCCTGGCCGACGCCCGGCTCAACCGCCGTACCGGACAGGACCCGACCGGCCCCTTCCTGGACCTCGGGGTCGACGGCCTGATCGTCGTCGGCACGCTGCCGGACCCGGCCGCGCTCGGGGCGGTCGCCGAGCGCCTCCCGGTGGTGGTGGCGGGCGCGCGCGAGCCGCGGCTGCCCGGCGTGGACGTCGTCGCCAACGACGACGAGCGGGGCGCCCGCCTGGTCACCGAGCACCTCATCGGCCTCGGGCACCGGCGCATCGCGCACATCGCGGGATACGGCGCGGTCGGTGAACTGCGTCGGAGCAGCTTCGAGGCGACCATGCGGGAGCACGGCCTCGCGGCCGAGGCGGTCGTCGAGCCGAGCGACATGACCGAGGAGGGCGGCTACCGCACGACGGTCCGCCTGCTGAGCCGGGCGGAACGGCCGACGGCCGTCTTCGCCGTCAACGACATCGCCGCCATCGGCGCGCTGTCCGCGGCCGACGAGTCGGGGCTGCGGGTGCCCCGCGACCTGTCCGTCGTCGGCTACGACAACACGAGCATCGCCCGCCTGCGGCACGTCTGGCTCACCAGCGTCGACAACGCCAGTCACGAGGTCGGCCGGCGCGCGGCCCGCTGCCTGCTCGAACGGTTCGACGGTGCCAAGAGTGCGGGCGAAGTCCGCCTCGCGGCACCGACGTTGGAGATCCGGGGCTCGACGGCACCCCCGCTCACTGGTTGATCGCGTACGCCTTGCGTAGCGTCTCGTGCACCGTCCACGTCGTACGGTCGCCCTCGCGCAGTACGGCCATGTCGCCGGGCCCCACCGTCAGCGTCGGCCCGCCCTCGACCTCGATGGTGGCCGACCCGCTGATGACGACGAACAGTTCGTCGGCCTCCGTGTCGGTGACCACGCCGGGCGTGATCTGCCAGATGCCCCGCACCTGACGCCCGTCCTCCGACTCCCAGACGACTTTCCCGGTCACCTCGGGTGTGCCGGAGACGATCTGCTCGGGTTCGAGCGGCTCGGGTTCGAGCTCGGCGTCGGGGATGTGCAGTACGAAGCTGTGCGTCATGCCGCGACCCTAGCCGGGGTGAACGGGGCAGGGGCGTGGACAGGGTGTGGGGTCTCGGCGGCGCCGAGCGGACACTCCGTCGCCACCGCGCACCGCCCGACGATTCTCGGCACGGCCCGGCACCGAGTGCGGCGGAGCCTTGCGCTCAATGCGGTAGACAAAATTGTTGACAATTCTGTTTGGCTAGATTTACGTTCGACAGGCACTCACTCAGGGAGGGCACATGCCGAAGGAAGCCCGTCCGAGCACCGGAGAGCAGGCCAAGCAGCATGCGCTCGCGCAGCTGCGGCAGGCGATCCTGCACGGCGAGATGGCACCGGCACAGCGGCTGGTGGAGAACGAACTCGCCGAGCAGTTCGGTGTCACACGGGCCAGCATCCGCGCGGCACTCATCGATCTGGAGGCACAGGGACTGGTCGAGCGGATCCGCAACCGCGGTTCGCGGGTGCGGGTGGTGACCGTGGAGGAAGCGGTCGCCATCACCGAGTGCCGCATGGTCCTGGAGGGGCTGTGCGCGGCCAAGGCAGCCGTCGCGGCCGGCGACGAGCAGCTGACCCAACTGGCGGACCTCGGCGCGGCGATGACCAAGGCCGTCGCCGACGGCGAGCCGATGACGTACTCGGAGCTGAACCAGGAACTGCACGCCAGAATCCGGGAGTTCTCCGGCCAGCGCACGGCCGTGGAGCTGCTGGAGCGGCTCAACGCACAACTGGTGCGCCACCGCTTCCAGCTGGCGCTCAGGCCGGGTCGTCCGCAGCACTCCCTGAACGAGCACCTGGCCATGATCGAGGCGATCCGGGCCAGGGACCCGCAGGCGGCCGAGGCGGCCGTCCGCGCCCACCTCAGCAGCGTGATCGAGGCGCTGCGCGACTGAGTCGTGCACGTCGCCGCGTGACGGCGCGTCGGAGGGCGGGCGCACACCTGTCACCCAAGGAGAAGACCCGTAATGACGCACGCCGATGCGCCCTCACCCACGCTCGAACAACCTCGCGCGGCGGGACCCGCGTCCCCGCCACGCTCGACCCTCGTCATCACCGCGCACGCCGGCGACTTCGTGTGGCGGGCGGGCGGAGCCATCGCCCTGGCCGCCGCCCGGGGCGAGAAGGTCACCATCGCCTGCCTGACCTTCGGCGAGCGCGGCGAGTCCGCCAAGGCCTGGCGCGAGGGCAGGAAGCTGGAGGAGATCAAGGCGATGCGCCAGGGAGAGGCCGAGCGTGCCGCCGCCACCCTCGGCGCCGAGGTCCGCTTCTTCGACGCCGGCGACTATCCGCTGATCGCCTCCGCCGAGCTGACCGACCAGCTCGTCGCCGTCTACCGCGAGACCCAGCCCGACGTGGTGCTCACCCACCCGACGGAGGACCCGTACAACGGCGACCACCCGGCCGCCAACCGCATGGCCCTCGAGGCCCGGATCCTCGCGCAGGCCATCGGCTACCCGGGCGACGGCGACATCATCGGCGCCCCGCCGGTCTTCTGCTTCGAGCCGCACCAGCCCGAGATGAGCGGCTTCCGGCCCGAGGTCCTGCTCGACATCACCGAGGTGTGGGAGACCAAGCGGGCGGCCATGGAGTGCCTCGGCGCCCAGCAGCACCTGTGGGACTACTACACCGACCTCGCCGTCCGCCGCGGCGTCCAGCTCAAGCGCAACGCCGGACCCAACCTGGGCCTGGCCCACAGGACCATGGCCGAGGCGTACATGCGCCCCTTCCCGCAGATCGCGAAGGAGCTGGCATGAGCGGCGTGATCGTCACCAACCCGCCCAGGGCAGAGCTGAAGGACGTCGACGCGCTGGCCTGCTTCGGCGTGGCGACGGTGAGCGAGGCGATGGGCCGAACCGGCCTGCTGGGGACGGCGATCCGTCCCGTCCAGCAGGGCGTGCGGGTCGCCGGTACGGCTGTCACGGTGCTGAGCTGGCCCGGCGACAACCTCATGATCCACGCCGCGGTGGAGCAGTGCGTCGAGGGCGACATCCTGGTCGTCACCACCACCTCACCCTGCACGGACGGCCTGTTCGGGGAGCTGTTCGCGACCGCCCTCCAGCAGCGCGGCGTGCGCGGTGTCGTGCTCGGCACGGGCATCCGCGACACCCAGGAGCTGCGGGACATGGGCTTCGCCGCCTGGTCGCGGGCGGTGTGCTCGCAGGGCACCGTCAAGGCCACCGGCGGCTGCGTGAACGTGCCGATCGCCATCGACGGCCAGGTCGTCCGCCCCGGAGACGTGATCCTCGCCGACGACGACGGCGTGGTCGTCGTACCGCGAGAGCGCGCCCGGGAGACGGCGGCGAAGGCCGAGGCCCGCGAGGCCAAGGAGGCCGCGACACGTGCCGCCTTCCTCGACGGCCAACTCGGCCTGGACCGCTACGGGTTGCGGGAGACCCTCGTACGGCTCGGTGTGACGTACAAGTCCTACGACGAGTACGTCCGTGAGGAGGCGCAGCCGTGACCGGCCAGGCCGAGGTCCGCTGCATGCTGATGCGCGGCGGCACCTCCAAGGGCGCCTACTTCCTGGCCACGGACCTGCCCGCCGACACCGGCGCCCGCGACGAACTGCTGCTGCGCATCATGGGCAGTCCCGACGAGCGGCAGATCGACGGCCTGGGCGGCGCGCACCCGCTCACGAGCAAGGTCGCCGTGGTCGCGCCGTCCTTGGACCCGGGTGCGGATGTCGACTACCTCTTCCTCCAAGTCGCCGTGGACAAGTCTGAGGTGAGCGATCGTCAGAACTGCGGGAACATCCTCGCGGGCGTCGGTCCGTTCGCCGTCGAGCGCGCTCTCGTGCCGGCGGGTCAGGGGCGGACCTCCGTACGCATCCGCATGGTCAACACCGGCGACTTCGCCACCGCCACCTTCCCGACCCCGCACGGCCGAGTCGATTACACGGGGGATGCCGAG
The DNA here is from genome assembly GCF_042900345.1 of Streptomyces sp. NPDC012935. NCBI lineage: Bacteria > Bacillati > Actinomycetota > Actinomycetes > Kitasatosporales > Streptomycetaceae > Streptomyces > Streptomyces sp. NPDC012935. Next base: position 476,490 of record NZ_JBIBBC010000001.1, on the reverse strand, counting down.
ATCTCGGGCGTACCAGGTGTGGCAGCCCCCGTGGTGATCGAATTCCCGCCCGGCGCCGGGAAGTTGCTGCCCACCGGAAACGTCCGCGACGGGATCGACGGCATCCCGGTGACCTGCGTGGACAACGGCATGCCGACCGTCCTCGTCCAGGCCGCCGCGCTCAAGGTCACCGGCTATGAGACGCCCAAGGAGCTGGAGGAGGACCTCGCGCTCGCCGAGCGCCTGCGAGAACTCCGGTCGGTGGCGGGCAAGTTGATGGGCCTGGGCGACGTCTCGGACACCACCGTCCCCAAGGTCACACTCCTCGCCCCGCCCCGCCATGGCGGCGCGGTCACCACCCGCACCTTCATCCCTGTCCGCTGCCACTCGTCGATCGGAGTGCTCGGGGCGGCCAGTGTCGCCGCGGGACTGCGCGTCGCAGGAGGCGTCGGCGCGGATCTCGCGGAACTTCCTCCCGAGGGCGACCGGGTCCGCCTCGAACACCCCGCGGGCTTCCTGGACATCGAATGCAGCCTCGGCACCGACTCCGCAGGCCTGCCAACTGCCGGCCGTACGGCTGTCGTCCGCACCGCCCGCAAGATCTTCGACGGCACCGTCTTCCCCCGGTCCACCGAGACGGCCCCGCTCCCCGTACCCACCACCGGAGGTTCCCGATGACCCCGCCGCTCGGCGACATCGCCCACATCGGCCACGCCCAGCTGTTCACCCCGGACCTGGACGCCAGCGTCGCCTTCTTCACCGACTACCTGGGCCTCACCGTCAACGGGGAGGACGGCGACACGGTCTACCTGAGGACCTTCGACGACTACGAGCACCACAGCCTGGTACTCACCGCCCGCGAACAGCCGGGCCTCGGCCGGCTCGCGCTGCGCACCTCCAGCGAGGAGGCACTGCACCGCCGTATCGAGGCGATCGAGGCGGCGGGCGGCTCCGGCAAGTGGGTCGAGGACGAGCCCGGTGTCGGCAGGCTGTTCCTGACCACCGACCCCGACGGGCACGAACACGCCCTGTACTGGGAGAGCGAGTACTACCGGGCACCGGCGGCGCTCGAGCCCGCGCTGAAGAACCAGCCGCAGGCCAGGCCCAACCGGGGCGTGGGCGTAAGGCGGCTGGACCACGTCAACTTCCTCGCGGCCGACGTGCCGGCCAACGCCGAGTTCCAGGAACAGGTGCTGGGCGCACGGGCCACCGAGCAGATCCGGCTCGACTCCGGGAAGATCGCGGCGCGTTGGCTGACCTTCACCGACAAGTCGTACGACGTCGTCTACACCTCGGACTGGACCGGCTCCGCCGGGCGGCTGCACCACATCGCCTTCGCGGCCGACACCCGTGAGGACATCCTGCGCGCCGCCGACCTCGCCATCGACACCGGCGTGTTCATCGAGACGGGCCCGCACAAGCACGCCATCCAGCAGACGTTCTTCCTGTACGTCTACGAGCCCGGTGGCAACCGTATCGAGCTGTGCAACCCGCTCACGCGGCTGGTGCTGGCCCCGGACTGGCCGCTGGTCACCTGGACCGAGGCCGAACGGGCCAAGGGGCAGGCGTGGGGCCTGAAGACGATCGAGTCCTTCCACACGCACGGGACTCCGCCGGTCGTCTGAGAAGGCGCCTCCTTCGGATCTTTCGAGTCACTCGGGTCTTTCCAGGCGCGCTGCTGGATTGTCGCTGAGATTGTTGACAAAAACGTTGACTCTTTGCCCTCCGGCTCCTTAGCGTCTGGCGCACAACGCACGAGAGGAAAACAAGGATGTCCTCCTCCCCCTCCCCAACCGCTCGCGTCGGCAGACTGGCCGTCCTCGCCGTCGGCCTGTGCTGGCTGGCCGTCCTCTTCGACGGCCTGGACATGTTCATCTACGGCTCGGTGCTGCCCCACATGCTGGAGCAAAAGGCTCTCGGCCTCACCCCGGACCAGGCCGGCGACCTGGGCAGTTACGCCACGTTCGGCATGCTGGTCGGCGCCCTGACCGCGGGCACGGTCGCCGACCGGATCGGCCGCAAGAAGCTGATGGTCGGCTGTGTGGCGCTGTTCTCACTGGCCTCCGGGCTGTGCGCGATGGCGGGCAGCGTCGGGGTGTTCGGCCTCGGCCGCACGCTCGCCGGAATCGGCCTCGGCGGTCTGCTGCCGACCGCGATCAGCATGGTCTGCGACTACGCCCCGCGCGGCCGTGGCGCTCTCACCATCGGCATGCTGATGACCGCCCACCACGCGGGCGGCATCCTCTCCGCGTATGTCGCCCTGTGGGTCGTCGAACCCCTGGGCTGGCGGGCCGCGTTCTGGTTCTGCGTGCTCCCGCTGCTGTTCGTGCCGGTCCTGGCCAGGTTCCTGCCCGAGTCGCTGAGCTTCCTGGTCGCCAAGGGCCGCAGCGAGGAGGCCGGCGAGCTGGCCCGGCGCCACGAGGTCGCACTGCCTGCCGCACCCACTGACGGGCAGGCCACCACCGGCCGTTGGAACTCCCTGGTCAGCCTGTTCCGCGGCGGTGAGTGGAGCCAGACCCTGCTGTACTGGCTGGCCTCCTTCGGCGGGCTCCTCCTCGTCTACGGCGTCGCCACCTGGCTGCCCACCCTGATGCGCGGTGAGGGGTACAACCTCGGCTCCGCGCTGACCTTCGTGGTCCTGTTCAACCTCGGCGGCATCGTCGGCATGCTGGTCGCCGGCCGAGCCTCCGACCGGTTCGGCGCCCCCCGGATCTCGGCGATCTGGTTCGCGCTGACCGCCGCCGGTGTCTTCCTGCTCAGCGTGCACATGCCGCTGGCGCTCACCTTCGGGGTGGTGTTCCTGACCGGGGTGTTCCTGAACAGCGCGCAGACCATGATCTACGCGACCGTCTCGATCCGCTCCCGCCCCGAGAACCGAGCCACCGCCGTCGGCTGGACCTCCGGCATGGGCCGCTTCGGTGCCGTGTTCGGGCCGTGGCTGGGCGGGCAGTTGCTCGCCGCGAACAAGGGCGACTGGGGCTTCACGGCATTCGCCCTGGCCGGCCTGTCGTCCATGGTCTTCATCGGGATCGCGGCGCTGCGCGGCTCGAAACGGACCGCTGGGAGCGACAGCGAGCAGAAACTCGTAGGAGCACACTGACCGCCCGTCATATGTACTGACGAGCCATATGTACAGATGAGCCGAACTGGGTTATACGACGGTCTCGCGTATTGTTGCGTCATATGCCCGTAGTGATGGAGGGCACCTCTCGGTGCGCCCGGGGCTGCTGAGTTGTTCGGTAAAAGGGGGAGCAGGGACGTGACGGCACTTCTCGCGCTGGCAGCCGTCGTCGCGTTCATGGCCAAGGCGGGCCTGCCGTGGTGGGTGGTCGTGGCCGTGGCCCTGCTGATGTCGGGCTTCGGAGCGGGCAGGTCCGGGAGCCAGGGGCGAGGCTCCCGGACCTCCTCGACGTCGGGCCCGGTGGGTCAGCCCATCTGGCCTTCGGCCGACCGGAGTCCGGCCGTCGTGCCCGTGGTCCCGGTGCACGTGCGGGTCCCGTCCCCCGAGGAGTACGGCGTGCCCGTGGGGAGCGCGGGGACACGCGTGGCCGTGGCCGGCGAGAGGCAACCCGCGGTCGCCAACGGGCAGAGCGGACTGGGCTCTTAGGTCCGACACCGGGCGGCGCCGTCAGGCCTTGACGGCCTCCCGGAGCCGCTGGGCGATGATCGTGTAAACGTCCCGCGCCTTGTCGTCGTCGGTCCCGTCGTACCCGTGATCGGCGCCGCGCACCTCATGGTGGTCGACCAGTGCGCCGACGCCCCGGAGCCGCTCCGCGTACCGCTCGGCCTCGGCGCGGAGCAGGTCGTGTTCGGCGCTGATCACCAGGGCGGGCGCGATGCCTTTCAGGTCCGCGGTGTCCGAAGGGTGAGCGGGGGACACGAGCGGATCGAGGCGCCGCCGCACATCCGGGACGTACGACGTGTCGAAGACGTCGCCCATCCAGGGTCGCAGCAGCGGCTTGGCGATGGCGGCGCGCTTGTTGCGGACGCCCGTCGCCAGGTCGAGCGGGGGATAGTGCAGCACCTGGAGCGCGATCGCCGGCCCGCCCTCCTCCAGGGCCTGCCGCGCCACGGCCGCCGCGAGCCCGCCGCCGGCGCTCTGCCCGCCCACGGTGAGCCGCCCGCCGTCCCACCCCTCCTCGGCGCCCTGCTCGGCAACCCACCGAACGATCTCGTACGCCTGCCGGGGCGGCGCCGGGAAGGGATGCTGCGGCGCGACGACATAGTCCACGTTGATCACGACCACCCCCGCCTCGGCGGCGAGGAACCGGCACAGCGGGTCGTCCAGCTCGGTCAGCGTCATGACGTAGCCGCCACCGTGGAAGTTCACGTGCACGGGCGGGGCCGGCTCGTGATGGGAGGGCAGATACACCGTGGCCCGGGCCGGAGCGATCGACGTGGGGATCGTCAACTCGCGTACTCTGCGCGGAAATTCGGGGAAGCGCGCGTGAGAGGCGGCGGCGGAACCCCGGCCGCCGGAACGCCGGTCGGCCATGACGGCAACCCGCTGCATGACCTTGGCGACGAGGCCGGCCACCGCCGGCCGGGTCAGGAGGGACATATGGCTTCCGTTCGGTCGCGGCCCGCGGGCCTGCCCGACAGCGGGCCGACTACTTGAGTTAGGCAATTATAGATGATCGCAATAATGGGTCAAGGTGTCGGAACGGTTGGGGTGGGACGCCCATGGGGTAGGGTTGACCTGCATGATCACGCGGTTCGCTGCGCGACAGGCATCGGGACGTGGCGCAGCTTGGTAGCGCACTTGACTGGGGGTCAAGGGGTCGCAGGTTCAAATCCTGTCGTCCCGACGGATGCCGGACGGTTCGTACGGCAAGGGCCTTGCACCACTTCGGTGGGGCAAGGCCCTTCACTGTTTCCGGTCGCTGTCTCATTCGCCCGGCGCCGGGCGTCGTTCCAGTCGATGGGCAGGTCGGCCGCGGGGACCTGCCAGAACGTGAGGACGGAATCCTTCATCGAGGCCCGCAGGCCGTTCATGATCGACCGGGGCGGTTCGGTTCTCGCGTACGTGTACAGCGCCTCCTTGTCGTGGGCACCGGGGGCCCCTGCCGACAGAGGGGGGCCAGGGCGGACGCCGGGTGGAGGGAAGTGCGCAAGCCGCGGCGGTCGCGTGCCGAAGGAGGTACTCCCTGACAGGTCGCGTGGCGGAGGCGGTACGCCCTGACAGGGCGGCACCCACTGTGCGGCCGGGGCCGCCCCGGCCCCTGGCCCCCTTCCTCGCCTCAGCGGGCCACCAACAGCCCCCGCCCCCGCAGCACCCGCCGCTCCAGCGGGCTGAAGATCAGCAGGTCGATGGCGATTCCGACGAGGAGGATCAGGAAGATGGCCAGGAACACCTGAGGCATGCTGCTGTTGTTGCGGCCGTTCTCCAGCAACTGGCCGAGGCCGACGCCGAGATCGGGGGAGGACGCGATGATCTCGGCGGCCATGAGCGAGCGCCAGGAGAAGGCCCAGCCCTGCTTCAGGCCGGCCAGATAGCCCGGGAGCGCCCCCGGCATCACGATGTGCCAGGCCTCGCGCAGTCCGGTCGCGCCCAGGGTCCGACCGGCGCGCAGGAACAGCGGAGGGATCTGGTCGACGCCCGCGACGAGGCCGTTGGCGATGGACGGGACCGCGCCGAGCAGGATCACGGCGTACATCATCGAGTTGTTGAGTCCCAGCCACAGCACGGCAGGCGGCACCCAGGCCACCGACGGCAGCGACTGGAGGCCGGACAGGATGGGTCCGATGGCCGCCCGGACGAACTTCACCCGGGCGACGAGCAGACCGAGCGGCGTGCCGATGGCGAGCGCCAGCAGGAAGCCGAGCAGGCCGCGTGAGACGGACGTCCAGATGTAGTCGAGCAGTGTTCCCTGGAGCCAGGCCTCGCGGACCTCGCCCCACACGTCGGACGGCGACGCCAGCTTGTAGTCGGGGGCGACCTCGGCCCACACCAGCAACTGCCAGACGACCAGCACCAACGCGACAGCGGTGACGGGCGGCAGCACCTTCCGGACCAGGGTCTCGCGCAACGGCGTACGGCCCACCGGCACCGACTCCAGCGCGTCGAGCCCGGCCTCCAGTCCCGCCAGATCGTTCGGATCCTGCGGCGCCCCGGCCGTCGTGGAGCCGTCCTCGGTGACGTCGGCCTTGAAGCCGACGCGATTGTCAGTGCCGGCCATGGCGGCGGATCTCCCCACGCAGTTCTTCGGTTATCTCGACGGACAGCTCGGCGACCGCGGTGTCCTCGATACGACGCGGATGCGGAATGCTGACCGTCCACTCCCGCGCGATCCGGCCGGGCCGCGAGGACAGCAGCACCACGCGCTGGGCCAGCCGCACAGCCTCGCGCACGTTGTGCGTCACGAACAGCACCGAGACCCCCGTCTCCCGCCAGATCCGGGTGAGTTCGTCGTGCAGCACGTCCCGGGTGATCGCGTCCAGCGCGGCGAACGGTTCGTCCATCAGCAGCAGCCGGCTGTCCTGCGCCAGCGCACGGGCCAGGGCGACCCGCTGCCGCATACCGCCCGACAGTTCGTGCACCCGCTTGCCGTACGACCCCTGCAGCCGGACGAGTTCCAGCAGCCGCTCCGCCTCGGGGCGGCGTTCCGTCTTGGCGACCCCGCGCAGCTTGAGCGCGAGCTCGATGTTCTTGCCGGCGGTCAGCCATGGGAACAGCGCGTGTTCCTGGAACATCAGGGCGGGCCGGCCGTCCGTGCCGATCGAACCGGCGGACGGCCGATCCAGCCCCGCGACCAGGTTCAGCAGCGTCGACTTGCCGCAGCCGGAGGCCCCCAGGAGGGTGACGAACTCGCCGGGCGCGACATCGAGCGTGATGTCGTCGAGGACGAGTTGCTGCCCGGCGGGGCCGGCGAAGGACTTCGAGACATGCTCGACACGGGCGGCATACGTCACCGCCGCGGCGTCCTCGGCGACCTTCGCGGTCGTGGCCGTCAGGGTGGCCATGGTCGTCACCTCCTGGGAACTGGGCGGATGCGGTGGTTACTTGACGCCGAGACCGGCGTCGTCGACCTCGTCCTTGCCGTCGGCCTTGAGGACCTTGTTGAGCGGCGTGAGGTCGTAGATGCCCTTCAGGTCGGGCTCCTCAAGCAGGCCGGCCTTCACCGCGTGTTCCGCCTCGCTGTCGAGGGTCGCGGCCAGCGGGTCGTCGAGGAAGGTGATCGACTTCCACGCCGGGTCGATGACCTCGGCGGGCAGGGCCTTGCCGGAGAGCTCCTCCAGGGCCTTGTTCGCGGAGGCCTTGGCCTTGTCCGGGTTGGCGTTGATCCACTCGTTGGTCTTCACCGAACCGCGCAGCACGGCCTCGACGACGTCCGGGTGCTCCTTGAGGAAGTCCTGCCGCACGATGATGTTCGTGATCACGAACTTCTTGTCGGGCCACAGGTCGGCCTCGTCGAGGAGGACCTTGCCGCCCTCGGCGACGAGCTTCGACGCGGTGGGCTCCGGCACCCAGGCGCCGTCGATCGAGCCGGACTTGTAGGCATCAGGCGTGATCTTGTTGTCGGTGCGGACGACGGAGACGTCACCCTTGCCGCTCTCCGCGTCGACCTGCCAGCCCTGCTCGGAGATCCAGTTGAGCAGCGCCACGTCCTGCGTGTTGCCGAGCTGCGGCGTGGCGATCTTCTTGCCCTTGACGTCCTTCAGGGACTTGATCTTCTCCGGGTTGACGACGAGCTTCACCCCGCCCGAGGCCGACCCCGAGATGATCCGCAGGTTCTTCCCGGCCGCCTTGGTGTAGCCGTTGATCGCGGGGGACGGGCCGATCCAGCCGATGTCGATGGAGCCGGAGTTCAGCGCCTCGATCTCGGACGGACCCGCGTTGAACGTCGAAGGCTTGATCGTGGTGCCGCCGAGCTCCTTCTGGAACAGGCCCTCCTGGACGCCCACCAGTGCGGTGGCGTGCGTGAGGTTGGGGAAGTAACCGATCTTCACCTCGTCGACGGAGAGCTTCTTGGCGTCCGCCGCGACCTCGGCCTGCTTGCCGTCGTCGGTGGAGTCGGCGCCGTAGCCGCAGGCGGTCAGCAGCAGAGGGAGCGCCGCTACGGCGGCGAGGGTGCGCAGGGTGGTGAGCGGTCTTGCGGCAGACACGGAGGTGTCCTCTCGGAATGAGTGGCAGGTGAGTGACAGGGGAGTACGGAACTACGTCGGAGAACGGCGGCGCTCGCGCGGAGCACGGGCAGGGTCCGCGAACGGCTTCAGACGAGCCGACAGATGGCGCTGGACGTACGCGCGAAATCGATGTGGCGACGCGAGGTCAGACGGGGCCGGACGAGGCCTGCGTGATCGCGCACAGTCATGGCCACCCCACCCCACCGATTCCTAGTTTTCCTACCTGGTTGATGGGGATCGTGGCAGAAGGCGGCGCTCACCCCAAGAGGGATTTCACATAGTGGACGTTGCCATCTCTCCCTTTGGGAACTGCGAGCTCAGGGCACACAGCAGTGCACGCGCCACCGCGTCGTTCTGGCGGAAGGCGGGCGCGTTCGTGCGCGGGCGGGCGAACGCGGCGACGGCCCGGCTGTTGGTGGGGGCGCCGAGGGCGATACGGCGTGGGTGCGTGCCGCCGAGGGACGGGTCGAGGACGTGGCCGTCCGCGGCGGAGACGGCCAGCAGGCCGGAGCGGTGGGTGTGGGTGGGGTCGGAGATGACCTCCTCGGTGAGGGCACCGGCTTGGTGCAGGTCACGCAGGAGGGGGTCCTCGGTGCGGTCGAGGGAGGGGCGGGGCAGATACGCCTCGATCAAGGCGGTGGCGTGGAGCGTGTGACCGGGGACGGTGGAGCCGGCCGCGGTGAAGGTGCCGGTCGCCTCGTCGGTGCCGATCCGGATGCCGGCGCCCAGGAAGCGGACGACCCCGGCCCGGGACAGGGCGAGCAGCTGGCGCAGCCGGAAGCCGGGCGGCCCGGAGGCCAGGAAGCTGAAGAACCCGTGCCACCAGCCGTCGAGCTGCTCGGCGACGGACCGAGCGGTCAGCCGTCCCCCAGCGACCAGGCGCGGCAACTGGCCGTAGATGGAGAGCAGCGCGAGGAACGCCCCGAGGTCGGCGCTGAACTCCGGGTCCTCGCGGCGGGCGACGTCCCGGGCGATCCGCTCCCGCAAGTGCGCCTGGAACGCGTCCGGCGCGGGGAAGGCGAGACCGTCCAGGGGGTGGTCAAGTGTCTCGAAGTCCAGCCGGTCCGCCGGGTCGGGTACGGCCGCGGCGACGAGGTCGGTCAAGTCGTCGGCGTACCAGTCCAGACGGTCGTAGGCGGCGACGAAGTCCGGCCAGGGGAGGGCGGTGCGCTCGGGGTGGGCGTGGAAGAGCTCGTGGTAGTGGCCGAAGCCGATCTCCTTGGCCATCAGCGGCCACACATCGCGCCGCAGATCCAGCGGGCGCCCCTCGGCGAGCAGCGCGTCGACCGCTTCGGGACCGAAGTGCCGGGGGAGCGGCGGCCGGGGGCCCTGGAGCCGGTAGCGGGTCTTGGAGTGGTAGGGCACTCCCCGCCGCGATCCGACGTGGAGGACGGGCTCGCGGCCGGACGGAAGGTAGGTGAGGCTGCCGTCGGTCTCGGTGCGGTAGGTGCCGCCGCGGCCCTCGGTGAGCAGCGCCATCAGGTCGATGAAGGCGAGCCCGAAGCCGCGCAGGACGACGTGTTCGCCGGGTTGCAGCGCGGACAGGTCGGCGTCGGCGGAGAACTCCGGCGGCAGATGGAAGCGGCCGTGGCGGCGGGCGAAGGCGGCGTGGGCGCGGTGTTCCGCGGCTGGGGTGGAGCCGATGTGTCCCTGGGCCAGGACCACCAGGTCGGCGGTGAGGGGGGTGGCGCGGTCGGCCAGGTGGACCTGCTGCGGGCCGTCCGGGGGGCCGGTGACCGCGGTCGCGGTCGTGCGGTGCCACTCGACCGTGACGGTGGGCGGCAGCTGGGCCAGCGCCCTGCGGAACACCCAGTCCAGATAGGCGCTCTGGGCCCGGCGGGTGGGGAAGTCCGTCCCGGCGAGCGAGCGCAGTTCGGCGAGCACCACCGGGTCGGCGGGCTCGGCGTGGGGCGCGTGGCGCGGGCCCCGGCCGGAGAACTGGGCCGCCCACTCGGCGAGCGAGGGCCCGGGCCGTACCGGCCCGTCGATGGTGGACGACTCGTCGGTGAACATCGTGACGTCCTCCGCCATCGAGTTCATCCGCAGCAACGCGGACTGTTCGTCCCGCCATACCCGACCCGGCCCTGGCGGATGCGGGTCGACCAGATGGATGCGCAACTCCCCTTCCCCGTCCCACAGTTCGGGGGCGTTGGCGCCGATGCGCTCCAGCAGGCCCGTGGCACGCGGGCCCGCGCCCACGACGACCAGGACCGCCGTGGCGGGGCTGCCGCTCACCGGTCACCGCCGATCGCCGGGCGGGCGTCCGCCGCCGTCGCCGCCCGCAGCCGAAGGCGCACGGCGGTCAGGTGGCCGCGCAGTCGCTGGAGTGGAGTGGGCGGCAGCGTGCGGGAGTTGCCGCGCGCGTAGTACCGCTCGACGTAGAACTGGCCCGCGCTCAGCACCGTGGTGACCGCGATGTACCACAGGGTGGCGACCATCAGCAGCGGGATGATCTGGTACGTCTGGTTGTAGATCAACTGCACCGAGTACAGCAGGTCGTGCACGGCCAGCACGCTGACGATGCTGGTGCCCTTGAGAGTGCCGATCAGCATGTTCCCGGCCGTCGGCACGATGGAGCGCATCGCCTGCGGCACGACGATCCGGCGCAGGGTGCGGCGTCTGCTCAGCCCGAGTGCCTGGGCGGCCTCGGTCTGCCCGGCGTCCACGGAGTGGATGCCGCCGCGCACCACCTCGGCGGCGTAGGCGGTCTCGTGCAGGGTCAGGCCGATGACGGCGGTGAGAGTGGGACCGAGCAGGTTGACCGTCTTGAACGTGAAGAACTCCGGGCCGAACGGGATGCCGAGACCGAGCGTCGGATACAGGGCGCCGATGTTGAACCAGAACAGCAGCTGCACCAGCAGGGGCGTGGACCGGAAGATCCATACATAGCCCCAACTCAGGGTGCGCAGGACCGGGTTGGCGGAGAGCCGCATCACGGCGAGCAGGGTGCCGAGCAGAAAGCCGAGCACCATCACCACTGCGGTCAGCCACAGCGAGAGCAGCAGTCCGTCGAGCACGGCGGCCGTGGTGAAGTACCGGCCCACCACATCCCATTGGAAGGCGTCGTTGCGGATCACGGAGTTGAGCACCATCGCGAAGAGCAACAGCGCGACGGCGGCGGTCAGCCACCGGCCTGCGTGCCGGCGCGGGACGATCCGAGGTGGGTCGACGCCGACCAGCGGGGGACTCTTCGTGGCGGGACTGGACGTGAGATCGGGCGACGTGACCATGAGGAGGCTCTCCGGGGGAGGGAACGCAGGCGTGGGTGACCCCAGGGGCACTCGGTGCGGCCGGGGGCCGGCGTCATCACGCTCGCCACGTCCCTCAACGCGGCCGGAGAGGCTGCCGCGCAACGCGGAGCCGATCCGGCGTCGATCGTATGTGCCCATGCCATCGATGTGTCAACAGCGGGCCGGGACGCGGATGTTCGGGCGTTCCGGCATCCGGGAGCTGCTTGACGGGGAGCACGATGTACTGCTCAATTGGTCGCATGACTGCCCAGCAGCGCTTGGTCTCGCGCGATTACATCGACTTCGGTCGAGTGTGGTCCGCGGCGTGTTGCGCCTGACTCGGCAGCGGGCCCTCTGACCGGCCCTTCCCTCCCTCGGTGACCCCGTCGCGGGCCGAGTTCTCCTTTCTTCGCGCGCTGCCGCAGCACCACTTTCCGACGCTTTGCGTCGTCACGCTCGCATTGAATTCAACTCGCCCATTCACCTTTGCGTACCAGGCAGTTCAGTCATGCCTGCCCGCATGCGCATTTCCCGAGAGGTCATCCCCATGCCAGTGGAGTTCCTCGGTATGGCCGCCACCAACAACGGCTCCGAAACCACGCCGCGCTCCGGCGCCGCCTTCGACAAGGACTACACGCTCCACCTCGCCCGGGCGCATGAGGACCACGGCTGGGACCGGGTGCTGTTCGCCTACGGCTCGGGATCGCCGGACCCCGCACCGGCCGCCGCATACATCGCGAGCCGGCTGGACCGCCTCCAGATCCTGCTCGCCCACCGGCCCAACGTCTCATACCCCACCTTCGCCGCGAAGACGTTCGCCACCCTCGACCAGATCAGCGAGGGCCGGCTGACCGTCCACTTCATCACCGGCGGCAACGATCACGAGCAGGGCCGCGAGGGCGACACGCTCACCAAGGACGAGCGCTACTCCCGCACCCGCGAGTACATCCGTGTCGTCAAGAAGATCTGGACCACCCACGAGCCGTTCGACCACGAGGGCGAGCACTACCGCTTCCACGACTTCGTCAGCGATGTCTTCCCTGTGCAGCAGCCCCGCCCCAATGTGTCGTTCGGCGGTTCGTCGCCCGCCGCGCTGGCCGCCGGAGGCGCCGAGGCCGACATCTACTGCCTCTGGGGCGAGCCCCTGGCGAAGACCGCCGAGCAGATCGAGAACGTGAAGGCCGCCGCGAAGGCCGCGGGCCGCACCGACGTGCCGCGCATCCAGGTCGCCTTCCGCCCGATCATCGCCCCGACCGAGGAACTGGCCTGGGAGAAGGCCCACCGCACGGTAGGTGCGATCAAGGCCCGCAGGGAACGGGGCGAGGCAATCACCAAGCGTCACAACGGGCACGTGCAGCCGCAGGCTGCACCACCTCAAAACGTCGGCTCGCAGCGCCTGATCGCCATCGCCGAGGCCGGGGAGCGTTACGACCGCGCCCTGTGGACCCCGACCGCCGCCGCGACAGGTGGCGCGGGCAACTCCAACGCCCTGGTCGGCACCCCGGAGACGGTCGCCCAGGCACTCCTCGACTACTACGACCTCGGCGTCGACATCCTCTCCGCCCGCGGCTACGACCTGCTGGGCGACGCCATCGACTTCGGCCGGCACGTGATCCCGATCGTCCGCGAGGAGGTCGCCAAGCGTGACGCCGAGCGGGCGGCGCGCGGTACGCAGACCCTGGTGGCGGTGAACGCATGACCTCCGCACCGGAGTTGACGGTGATCGAAGTGCCCGTGTCCGACACCAGGGTCGAGCCGCTGTTGCGCGAACTCGGCGACGAATACTCCAGACGCTACGGCCGGGACGCCCACGCCGAGCTCGCACGCTACCCCGACGAGGAGTTCACGGCGCCGCACGGCGGCGTCCTGCTTCTCCTCGTCGAGGCCGGAGCCCCGGTCGCGGGCGGCGCCTTCCGCAGATACGACGCGACCACGGCCGAACTGAAGCGGATCTGGACGCACTCCGCCCACCGCAGACGCGGTCTCGCCCGCCGCGTCGTAGCCGAACTGGAACGCGAGGCGAGCGTCCGGGGATATCGCCGCGTGTACCTGACCACCGGGCCACGCCAGCCCGAGGCCCGCGGCCTGTACCTGGCCACCGGCTACACACCGCTGTTCGACACGGAGGCCGACCCGGAGACCATCGGCCCGCTGCCTTTCGAGAAGCGCCTCGCAGTGCAGGTACGCACGGGAAGGGCCCCCGCCCAGTGAACATCCGCACGCTCAGAACCCGCACCCTCGGGACCCGTCTGCGCGGCGCCGCCGCCCTCGCCCTGCTGCCCCTGCTCGCGCTGACGGCCTGCGGCTCCGGCGGCACCGGCGGCGGCACAGCGGCGGTCGGTGCCGAGGCCTCCCCCGCACCGACCGACGACCCGGTGGCCGCCGTCCGCGAGGTGGACTCCGCCGCCGCCCTGCTCCCCGCCGACGTACGCAAGGCGGGCAAGCTGCGCGTCGGCAGCTCGATCGGATTCCCGCCCGGCGCCTACTACCCGAACGGCACGGACAAAGCGCCCGCCGGGCAGGACATCGACCTCGCGGACGCGGTCGCCAAGGTGCTCGGGGTCGGGCTGGAGCGTCAGGACGCCTCCTTCGAGGCGATCCTGCCCGCTCTCGGCAGCGGCAAGTACGACTTCGGCACCGGCAACTTCGGCGTCACCGCCGAGCGCCTGAAGACCATCGACTTCGTCACCTACATCAACGACGGCCAGGGTTTCGCGGTGAAGAAGGGCAACACCGCCCTCAAGTCGAAGATCACCGACCTCACCCAGCTGTGCGGGCTGACCATCGGCACCGGCGCCGGCACGACCTTCGAGGCGACCCTCACCGCGCAGAAGGGGGTGTGCGCGAAGGCGGGCAAGAAGCCGTACGACGTGAAGGTCTACTCGGAGAACGCGGCCACGCTCACCGCGCTCCAACAGGGCCGTATCGACGTGATCATGTCCACCATCAACGGCCTGCGCTACCAGGCGGCACAACCGGCGTCGCAGACCACTTTCCTCGGCGAGTACCACCGCCTGGACGTCGGCTTCGCCTTCAAGAAGGGCTCCCCGCTCACCAAGGCGTTCCAGGCCGCCGTCAACGAGCTGATCCGGAACGGAACGTACGCCCGGATCCTCGCCAAGTGGGGTACCTCTGCCTCCGCGATCGAGACATCGCGGGTCAACCCGCCGGAGCAGCCATGAGCGACGTCATGGTCGACGTCCACGGCGTCCACAAGAGCTTCGGCCCACTGGAGGTGCTGCGCGGCGTCGACCTGCAGGTCCGCGCCGGAGAGGTCACCGTGATCCTCGGACCGTCCGGCTCCGGCAAGTCCACGCTGCTGCGCACCATCAACCATCTGGAGAAGGTCAACCGTGGCTGGGTCAGCATCGACGGCGAGCTCATCGGCTACCGCCGCTCCGGGAACAAGCTGCATGAGCTGAAGGAGAAGGAGGTCCTGAAGCAGCGCACCAACATCGGGTTCGTCTTCCAGAACTTCAACCTCTTCCCGCATCTGACCGTGCTGGAGAACGTCGTCGAGGCTCCTGTCTCCGCGCTGCGCCGCCCGCGCAAGGAGACGGAGGCAACCGCCCTCCGACTCCTCGACCGGGTCGGCCTCGCGGACAAGGCCGACGCCTACCCACGCCGGCTCTCCGGCGGCCAGCAGCAGCGCGTGGCCATCGCCCGCGCGCTCGCCCTCGAACCGAAGGTGCTCCTCTTCGACGAGCCCACCTCCGCGCTGGACCCTGAGCTCGTCGGCGAAGTCCTCGACGTCATCAGGGACCTGGCGGGCAGCGGCACCACCATGATCGTCGTGACCCACGAGATCGGCTTTGCCCGCGAGGTCGCCGACACCGTGGTGTTCATGGACGGCGGAGTCGTGGTGGAGCAGGGACCGCCCGCGGACGTCCTGGACCACCCGCGTCAGGAGCGCACCCGCACCTTCCTCGCCAAGGTCCTCTGACGGCGCGCGCACCCAACTCCGGTCCGGACGCGCTCCGTTGACACCGTCAAACGCGGCGTGCTTGCATCGCGCCATGCCGCCACTGGAGCGTCTGACACGCCGCCGTGCCGTGGACCTCGTCCGCGTGGCCGCCGCATTGTGTCGGTTCCCCGGCTGACTCACGCTTTCCCCCCCGCACCCGCATTCGTTGGTGTCGTTGTACCTGGCAGCCCGACCCGCGCTGCGTCGCTGCGCTCCCACACCCGCCTCACCATCCGGCCCGACCATCGATGACGAGGACCCGTCATGCCCGCATCCCCTGTGCCCTCACCCCGTTCCGCGTCCCGCGTCGACGAGGACGCCTACGACCGCCGCAGGTTGCGCCAGTGGCTCGCCGGCGATGCCCGGGCCGACGGGGTCAGCCGCCGCCGGCTGCTCACCCTGCTCGCCGCCACTGCGGCCGCGACCGCGCTGCCCGCGCCGCGTCCGGCGCACGCGGCCGACACCCCGATCGTCAAACCGCTGCCGCCCGAGTGGTTCATCCAGCGCGGCACCAACGCAGAGACCCGCTGGGAGGCGCTGCGCGGAACGGGCCATCACACCCCCAACGAGCTGTTCTTCGTGCGCAACCACACAGCGACACCTGTTCTGGACGCCGCCGACTGGCGGCTGAGACTCTGGGGTGACGGGCTGCGCGGCAAGCCCTCCGAGGGCCGCCCGGTCGAGTTCGGGTACGACGATCTGCGCGCCCTGCCCGCCGTCACCCGGACCGCGTTCGTCGAGTGCGCCGGAAACGGCCGCAGCTACTACACCACCCAGCAGCAGGAAACGGTCACCGGAACGTCGTGGACACTGGGCGCCGTCGGCGTGGCGCGTTGGCGCGGGGTGCGCCTCGCCGACGTACTGCGCAAGGCCGGGCTGTCCCCGTACGCCGTGGACCTGCAGCCGCGCGGGCTGGACGCCGAGTACGTCAGCGGTGGCGAGAGCCTCGGCCGGGTGCGCCGGCCGCTGCCCTTGGCCAAGGCGCTGGACGACGTCCTGCTCGCGTACGAGATGAACGGGGAGCCGCTGCCGTACGACCACGGGTATCCGGTGCGGGTGCTGGTGCCCTCGTGGGTGGGGATCGCGTCGATCAAGTGGGTCGGCGACATCGAGGTGTCGGCGCAGCCGCTGTTCTCGCCGTGGAACACCACCTTCTACCGGCTGTTCGGCCCCTCCCACCCGCAGGAGGGCAGCGCGCCGCTGACCCGTCAGACCATCAAGAGCGCCTTCGAGCTGGCGAGCGGCGCGACCTTCCCGGTGGGACGGGAACAGGTGCTGCACGGTCGCTCCTGGTCGGGCGCGGGCGCCGTCGCGCGGGTCGACGTCAGCACCGACGGCGGCTCGACCTGGCGCACGGCCCGGCTGCACGACCGGCCCCGAGCCGACACCTGGACCCGCTGGTCCGTCGCCTTCAAGCCCGACACGACCGGTGCCACCCACCTCCTGGCCCGTGCCACCGACACGGCCGGCCGCCGCCAGCCGGACGTCGCCGAGCCCAACACCCAGGGCTATCTGTTCGACGCCGTGGTCCGGCATCCGGTGAACGTGGTCTGATCGGGTACGGGCTACGAAGGGGCGCTGTCCGCCCGCGCGTTGCGCACGAACAGCTCGCGCAGAGCGCGGACGGCCCGGGGAACCGGGCGGCACAGGCGGCTCTGCAGGACCAGCAGCACGTCGGTCGCGTCGTCGGCGAGCGGCCGTAAGGTGATCGCGCGCAGCAGCGAACCGAGTCGCGTGACGGCGGCGACGTATTCGAGCTGTTCGATACGCACGCCAGGAGCGTGACCCGGGACCGCGTACCGCGTTCAAGGGAAACCCTGTCACAAACCTCGTGAATACCGACTCTCAGCATGTGGAATCTCCCCCGGGCATTCTTGACCTCCCGGAGTACCCGCTGCTTTGATCGATGGCATGAAGCGACAGGACCTCACGCGGCGACGCCATGTCGACCTCGCGCGTGTCTCCAGCTCCTGCTGTCGCTGTCGGGTCTGAGCGCACCGAGGGAAACCCTCGCACTCGCGCCGCTCTCCTCGCGTATTTCATCGCCGGCCGATTTCCGTGCTGATTCCGTGCTGATCTCGGCTTTCCCCGGGACGGCGATTCCGCACGTCTGAATCCCGATCACCGAACACGTTTCCCTGCCACGCACGCGCCCTTTACGCGTGCGCAGTCATGCCAGGAGTTCCCATGCCCGTACCGCCCGGATCCGACCCCCTGCGCTTCGCCTACTGGGTGCCGAACGTCAGTGGCGGCCTGGTCACCAGCACCATCGAGCAGCGCACCGACTGGGGCTACGACTACAACCGCGAGCTCGCCGTCCTCGCCGAGAACAACGGCTTCGACTACGCCCTCAGCCAGGTCCGCTACATGGCCAGCTACGGCGCCGAGTTCCAGCACGAGTCGACCAGCTTCAGCCTCGCCCTGCTCCTTGCCACCCAGCGCCTGAAGGTCATCGCCGCCGTACACCCCGGTCTGTGGCACCCCGGCGTCCTCGCCAAACTCGGTGCCACCGCCGACCACCTGTCGAACGGCCGCTTCGCCGTCAACGTCGTCAGCGGCTGGTTCAAGGGCGAGTTCACCGCCCTCGGCGAACCCTGGCTGGAGCACGACGAGCGCTACCGGCGCGCCGAGGAGTTCATCAGCGCGCTGCGCAGGATCTGGACCGAGGACCACGCCGAACTCGCCGGGGACTTCTACCGGGTACGCGACTTCACCCTCAAGCCCAAGCCGCTCAACACCCCCGAGCGGCCGCACCCGGAGATCTTCCAGGGCGGCAATTCCACCGCCGCCCGCGCCATGGCCGGCCGTGTCTCCGACTGGTACTTCAGCAACGGCAAGGACTTCGGCGGCGTCACCGAGCAGATCAACGACGTCCGCGCCGCCGCCGCCCGAGCGGGCCGCAGCGCACCGAGGTTCGGGCTCAACGGCTTCCTCATCGCCCGCGACACCGAGGCCGAGGCCCGCGAGACGCTCCGCGAGATCGTCGCCAAGGCCAACACCGAGGCCGTCCACGGCTTCCGCGACGCCGTCCAGCAGGCCGGTCCGTCCACCTCCGACGGCAAGGGCATGTGGCAGGACTCCGGCTTCGAGGACCTGGTCCAGTACAACGACGGCTTCCGCACGGGTCTGATCGGCACGCCTGAGCAGATCGCCGAGCGGATCGTCGCCTACAAGCGGCTCGGCGTCGACCTCTTCCTCCTCGGCTTCCTGCACTACCTGGAGGAGGTCGAGTACTTCGGCAAGCGGGTGCTGCCGCTCGTACGCGAACTGGAGGCCCAGGAAGCCGAGTCGGCGCCCGTCGGCGCCCACGCCTGACCCGCACGTCCCCACCGGCGCACCGCCGGAGCCCACCCGGTACTCCTCCCGAAAGGCCCTCCCATGGCCACCATCCTCTCCGTCTCCGGCAGCCCCTCCGCCACCTCCCGCACCGCGCGCCTGCTGCGTCACCTGGACGGCCGGCTGATCGCCCAGGGACACGACGTGATCCCGCTCGACGTTCGCGCGCTCCCGCCGGAGGCCCTGCTGTACGCCCAGTTCCGGCACCCGGCGATCGTCGAGGCCACCGCCCTCTTCGAGCAGGCGGACGGCATCGTGATCGGCACCCCCGTCTACAAGGCCGCCTACTCCGGCCTGCTGAAGTCGCTGCTCGACCTGCTCCCGCAGTACGCGCTGGCGGGCAAGACGGTCCTGCCGCTGGCCACCGGCGGCACCACCGCCCACGTCCTGGCCATCGACTACGCCCTGCGGCCGGTCCTGAACTCCATGGGCCCCGCCCACATCACGCCGGGCTGGTTCACGCTCGACAAGGAGATCGCCGTGGCCGACGACGGCACCCTGACCGTCGCGCCCGGCGCCGCCGAGGCCCTGGCCCAGGTCACCGACCAGTTCTCGCTCGCCCTCGGTGGCCGCCCGACGGTGCTGGCGGCCACCGGATGACCGCCGCGACCGTGCTCACCGGCGACGCCGAGGCCCTGGGTGTCGCCGCCGAACTGGCCGCGGACTTCCGCAAGGACGCCGCCGAGCGGGACGCACGGCGCCGCCTTCCGCGCCCGGAACTGGAGCGGCTGTCCGCCTCCGGGCTGCTGGCTGTGACGGTGCCGGCGGAGTTCGGCGGCGCGGACGTCCGTACGGAGACCGTCGCCGAGATCTTCCGGCTGCTGGCCTCGGCCGACGCCAGCCTGGCCCAGATCCCGCAGAGCCACTTCGTGTACGTCAACGTGTTGCGTCGGCAGGGGAGTCGGGAGCAACAGGCGTTCTTCTTCGGCGAGGTACTGGCGGGAAAGCGGTTCGGCAACGCCCAGTCCGAGGCGGGAACCAGCCATGTCCAGGACATCCGTACGCGGCTCAGGCATCGCCCGGACGGTTCGTACGTCCTCGACGGCGTCAAGCACTACTCGACCGGCGCCCTGTTCGCCGACTGGATCCCCGTCCTCGCCCGCGCCGACGACGACAACCTCCACGTGGCGTACGTGCCGCGGGACGCACCCGGCCTCACCGTCGTGGACGACTGGGACGGCATGGGCCAGCGCACCACCGCCAGCGGCACCGTCCGCCTGGAGTCGGTGCCCGTGCCCGGCGACCGCGTGGTGCCGCACCACCTCACCTTCCGGCGGCCCCAACTCCACGGCGCCGTGGCGCAGTTGCTGCACGCCGCCATCGACGCGGGAATCGCCTCCGGAGCGCTCGCCGAGGCCGTGGAGTTCGTCCGCACGAAGAGCCGCCCCTGGTTCGAGAGCATCGACGAGGGCCACGCCACCGCAGCCGAGGACCCGCTGCTGATCCAGCGCTTCGGTGAACTGGCGATCCGGGTACGGGCCGCCGACGCGCTGCTCGTCACCGCGGCGCGCTCCGTGGACGCCGCCCACGCCGACCTGACCGACGACTCGGCTGCAGAGGCCTCGGTCGCCGTGGCAGCCGCCAAGGTGACGGCGGCGGAGGCGGCCCTGGAGGTCGCCAGCGCCCTCTTCGAGGTGGCCGGCACCCGCTCCGCGCTCGACTCCCTGGGCCTGCACCGCCATTGGCGCGACGCCCGCACCCACACCCTGCACGACCCGGCCCGCTGGAAGGTCCAGCACATCGGCCGCTACGTGCTGAACGGCACCAGACCGCCCCGGCACGGCCTGCTGTGACGGCCGACCCCCTTAACCACCTTCCTGATCGGAGCCCTCGCGTGTCCCTGACCTTCCACTGGTTCCTGCCCACCAACGGCGACAGCCGCCACGTCGTCGGCGGCGGCCACGGCACGCCCGCGACGGCGTCCGGCCGCGACCGGCCGCCGACGGTCGCCTACCTCAGCCAGATCGCGAGCGCCGCAGAGGATCTCGGCTTCGTCGGCGCGCTGACCCCCACGGGCGCCTGGTGCGAGGACGCCTGGCTCACCACCGCCATGGTCAGCCGGCACACCGAGCGTCTGAAGTTCCTGGTCGCCTTCCGGCCCGGGTTCGTCTCGCCGACCCTGGCCGCGCAGATGGCGGCCACCTTCCAGCGGCAGTCCGGCGGGCGGCTCCTGCTGAACGTCGTCACGGGCGGGGAGAACCACGAGCAGCGCGCCTACGGCGACTTCCTCGACAAGGACGACCGGTATCGCCGTACCGGCGAATTCCTGCAGATCGTAAGGGGGTTGTGGGAGGGCAAGACCGTCGACCTGGTCGGCGAGCACCTGCAGGTCGAGGACGCCAGGCTGGCCCGGGTGCCCGACCCGGTCCCGGAGGTGTACTTCGGCGGCTCCTCACCGATCGCCGGGGAGATCGCCGCCCGGCACGTCGATGTCTATCTCACGTGGGGAGAGCCGCCGGCCGCCGTCGCCGAGAAGATCGCCCGCATCCGGGCGCTGGCCGAGAAGGAGGGCCGCAGCGTCCGCTTCGGCATCCGCCTGCACGTCATCACCCGGGACACCGCCGAGCAGGCGTGGGCCGAGGCCCGGCGGCTGCTGGCCGGCTTCGACGCGGAGACCGTGCGGGCCGTACAGGCCGGGCTCGCCCGCAGTGAGTCCGAGGGGCAGCGGCGCATGCTCGCCCTGCACGGCGGCGGCACCGACGATCTGGAGATCTACCCCAACCTGTGGGCGGGGATCGGGCTGGTGCGGGGCGGCGCGGGCACGGCGCTGGTCGGCAGTCATGACGAGGTGGCCGAGCGGATCGCCGAGTACCACCGGCTGGGCATCGGCGAGTTCGTGCTCTCCGGTTATCCGCACCTGGAGGAGGCGTACTGGTTCGGCGAGGGTGTGCTGCCCCGGCTTGAGGAACAGGGGCTTTGGACCCACCCGTTCCGCAGCGCCACGGCGGCTCGTCCCGAGGCTCAGATCCCCTTCGCTGAGCGGTAATCGGCCACCAGGGACACGTATTCCCTAGATTTCCTATCGAATTACTAGGGAAGTGTTGACCCTGGTCGGTGGAGCGAGTGAGGATGACGCTGACCCGGTCGGCCGGGCAGCAGGCACCGCGTTCTCTTCGGCCATGAAGGAAGTCCGCCATGACAACCGGAACAGGAACGAGGTGTGCAGACTGGCTGCACACGGCCCGCGAACTGGCGGACGACCTCGCCACGGACGCGGTCGAGCGCGAGCAGGCCGGCAAGCCACCCCTCGACGAGGTCGCCCGGCTGCGCGAATCGGGCCTGCTCACGCTGCTCGTTGCGGCCGAGCGCGGCGGAGGCGGCGCCGACTGGCGCACCGCCTATACGGTCGTGCGGACCATCGCCGCGGCCGACGGGGCCATCGGTCACCTGCTGGGCGGCCACTACTTCCTGTCCTTCTGCGCCCGGTTCTTCGCCGGCCCCGACCATGCCGCGCGGATCGAGCGGGCGTTCGCGGCGGGGGAGTGGCACTGGGGAGGCGGTATCGCCTCGCAGGAACCGCCGCTCACGCTCACCCCCACGGCCAACGGCTATGTGCTGGACGGCCATCAGCGGTACGGCTGCGGAGTCGGTGTCGCCGACCGGCTGGTCGTCCGTGCCGCCGTGCCCGGCATCGGCGAGCCTCTCGCCGTCCTGGTCGATCCCGCCCACCCGGGCGTCGTCAGCGGCAGCGGTGGTGACACCTTCGGCCAGCGGCTGGCAGCGGCCGGCGACGTCGGGTTCGATGCCGTGCCGGTCGCGGCCGACGACGTGCTCGGCTCCCTCTCCAGCGACGAGGGCGTCCTGTCACCCTTCGCCGGCCTTGCCGCGCCGACCGCACGGCTGGTCTCCGCCCACCTCTGTCTCGGCGTCGTGGAGGGGCTGCTCGGCGAAGTCCGCGAGCACGGACGGGCGGTGCGGTCCCCCTGGCAGCCGTTCTCCCCGCAACCCTGGCCGGGCCACCCGCCGCAGGACCCGTACGTGCTGACCGCCTTCGGCGAACTCGCCGTAGGCGCACGTGCCGCCTCGGCCCTCGCCGGCCAGGCGGTGGACGCCCTGATCCGCGGCCTGGCGCGGGGCGAGGACGTCGACGACGAGGAGTGCGCGGAGATCGCCGTCCTCGCGAGCGCGGCCGAGGCCGCCGCCTCCCGGGCCGCGCAGGAGATCACCACCCGGGCCCTGGACGCCGTCGGAGCGCCCGCCGCCTTCGCCCGGCACGGCCTGGACCGCTTCTGGCGCGACACCCGCACACACACCCTGCGTGAGCCGATCGCCCACAGACTGCGCGAGGTCGGGGACTACTTCCTCAACGGCGCGCACCCGCCGTTCAGCCTTCCCGCCTGACCCGACGGTCGGCCGGTGGGGGCGGGCGCGGCAGTGATGGATAATCTCAGCATGCG
This sequence comes from Streptomyces sp. NPDC012935, assembly GCF_042900345.1. Taxonomy (NCBI): domain Bacteria; kingdom Bacillati; phylum Actinomycetota; class Actinomycetes; order Kitasatosporales; family Streptomycetaceae; genus Streptomyces; species Streptomyces sp. NPDC012935. Next base: position 453,457 of record NZ_JBIBBC010000001.1, on the reverse strand, counting down.
GATCTCGGCGAGGGCGGACTATGCGGTGCGGGCGGCTTTGGAGCTGGCCGCGGCAGGGGACGACACCTCGCTCAAGGCCGAGGCGATCGCCGAGGCGCAAGGGATCCCGCACAAGTTCCTCGAGGGCATCCTGGGCGACCTGCGCCGGGGCGGCCTCGTCATCAGCCAGCGCGGCGGCAAGGGCGGCTACCGGCTGGCCCGCCCGGCGGACTCGATCGCCATCGCCGAGGTGATCCGCGTGGCGGACGGCCCCCTGGTCTCGGTGCGTGGCGTACGCCCGCCCGACCTCTCCTACATCGGCCCCGCGGAGTCCCTGCTGCCGCTGTGGATCGCCGTACGCGCCAACGTCCGCAAGATCCTGGGCGAGGTCACCCTGGCCCACGTGGCCGCGGCCAAGCTGCCCGACGACGTCCTGAGCCTCGCGGACGACCCGGAGGCGTGGACGAATCCCTGACCGTCGTCTCACGGCTCGTCGGTGGCGCCCGCATCAGTCGTCCGGCTTCTCCCATACCGACACATGCTTGCCGCTCTCGCTCGTGAACGGCTCGCGGGCCCAGTTCTCCCACCGGTCGCGCAGCCGCAGACCGGCGAGCCGGGCCATCAGGTCCAGCTCGGCCGGCCAGACGTACCGGAACGGGATGGACCAGTGCTCGGCACGGCCGTCCACGATGGTGACGTAGTTGGAGCTCATCGCCTGGGTGGCGACGTCGTAGGTGTCGAACGCCCACTGGGTGTCGCTGATGTGGAACGGTACAGCGCTCTGTCCGGGCGGCAGCCGGCGCAGATCGGGCACGCCCACCTCGACCACGAAGCAGCCACCCGGCCGCAGATGGGCGGCGGCGTTGCGGAAGCACTCGACCTGGGCGTCCTGGGTGGTCAGATTGCCGATCGTGTTGAACACGAGGTAGGCGAGCGCGAACTCGCCCGCCACCCGCGTCGTCGCGAAGTCCCCGATCGTCACCTGGACGGTGCGACCGCCGGGCTTGGCGCGCAGTCGGTCCACCATGGCGCGGGACAGGTCGATGCCGTGCACCGGGACCCCGCGGCCGGCCAGCGGCAGCGCGATCCGGCCGGTGCCGACGCCGAGTTCGAGCGCCGTGCCGTCGCCGGCGAGTTCGGTCAGGACGTCGACCGCGGGGCCGACCACGTCGGCGCGGAACATGTCCGCCGCTGACGTGTCGTAGGTGGCCGCGATGTTCTCTCCGAAGTAGCCGTCGCCATCGATCACACCGGGACCGTACTGCCGGCCGCCGTGACGAGGCACGTGAATTTGCCGACGGCCGTCACTCGAGCGGCGACTCCGACTGCTCGATCCTCGGACGCCCTCTTGACGTCGGCCGCGGACGGGCCGACACTCCAATCAAGTTTCCTAGTGAATTGGTAGGGAAGCATGGGGCGTCCTGAGTCGGTCACTGGCCGAGTGAGCCGTACGCCCCTTCTCACGTCCCGCCGTCACATCGATCTGCTCCGCGTCTGCAGCGCCATCTGACCCCCGAGCCGAGCCCGCGTCCGCAACAGCTTCAGCCACGCGTACGTCCTTCAGCCTGCCCCGGGGAGAGTCATGTCCGTCACACCGCTGGCCGCCCATCCGTCCGCACCGACCGCCCCCGCCTTCCGGGGCCGGATCGGCCGGGACGAGCGCAGCGGCCACTACGCCGTGCCGCGCCGCTACCGCCTCCACCTGACGACCGCCTGTGCGGACGGCCTGCGCATCGCCGTCGCCCACAGCCTGCTGGGCCTCGACGACGTCTGCCCGGCGACCTTCCTGCCCGCGATCCCCGACTGCGCCGACGGCGGGCACGCAGCGCTGCGTCCGCTGTACGACGCCAGCGTCCACCGGTACGCCGGACCGGCCCTCGCGCCGGTCCTCAGCGACGACTGGTCCGGGCGCATCGTGAGCACGCACGCCCCCGACATCACCCGCGACCTGGCCCGGCGCTTCGGCGGCTGTCGACTGGAGCTGTACCCGTGCGGCGCGGAGTCGGAGATCGAGGCAGTCGAGCGGATGTGTGCGCAGGACATCGAGGAGGCCGCACAGGCCGCGGGGGCGGCCGGTGCCGAGCGGGCGGAGCGGGACGAGGCGCTCGGGACACTTCTGCGTGCGCTGGGCGCGCTGGACCGGTGGCTGGACGGTCGCGAGTACCTGATTCGTGATCAGATCACAGCTACTGACGTCGAGTTGTGGGTCACTCTCGTCCAACTCGACACCGTCCACCGGCATCACCTGGACGCCGCCGCGGTCCAGCGCGTCGCCGCGCACGCCACCCTGTGGGCGTACGCGCGCCGGCTCGCCGCGCACCCCGCCTTCGGCGCGCATCTCGACCTCGACGCCATCTCCCGCCGCCACCACGCTCGTTGCCGGGGCCTGGAGGACGCCGGAGCGGCCGTCCAGATCCTGGACTGGGCGGCCCACGCGGCGGCCGGGACCGGGGCGCGAGCGCAGGTCGAGCGGCCATGAGCCGGTCCGCACAGTGGACCGGCGTTGACATCCGCTCGGGCAACTGTCTTAACTTACGGCCCAGAACGGTCATGAGCGTCAGCGACAAGCCCTGGCTGGCTGACCGGCAACCCTCGCATCGCGGTGGGGTGCCCCAGGTGACGACCGGACCGGATAACTTCGGTAAGCGCGAAGGCCCCCACGAGGGCCGGAAGAGTGAGTGACGCCATGGACGCAGCTCCCAGGACGGCCGTACGCCGCCCCCAGAGCCGCGCCCTGGCGTACGCGACGCTTTTCGTCGCCGACCGGGCCGTCGATCTGCTCCGCGTCAACAGCGCACTGTGTACCGCACCGGGCTGTGCCCGCGCCCGCGGCTGACTTCTCCCGTCTGCTGCCCCGCACTCCCTGACGAACACCGCCTCGGCGGTGTGCTGTCGTCCGCCCACCACCCGGTGACCGTGCGTCTTCCCGCGTCCTGACGAGCCGCAGCCGCAGTGCGGCTGTCGTCGCCGCGCCGTGCGCCGCGTCCCGGGGACATTCGACTCCTGCCGGAGCCCTCCATGAGTGAACCCCCAGGCGCCGTCGTCTCCCTCGCCGAGGCACCGCCGCCCGCCGACGCCCCGCCCATACAGCTCGCGGCCCAGCGCGTGCTGCCGCTGAGGCGGCCCGGCCGCTGGATCGCCACCGCGGTGGTCCTGGTCCTGGCGGCCCAGTTCGTGCACGGCCTGGTGACCAACCCCTTCTACCAGTGGGACCGCTTCGGCTACTGGTTCCTGCGGCCCACCATCCTCGATGGGCTCCTCATCACTCTCGAAGTCACCGCCTACAGCGCGGTGTTGGGGCTCCTTGGCGGCGTCCTGCTTGCACTGGCCCGGCTGTCGAAGAGCCCGGTGCTGCGCGCGGTCAGCTGGGTCTACGTCTGGGCGTTCCGCTCCGTCCCGCTGATCGTGGTGCTGCTGTTCCTCTACAACTTCAGCGCCCTGTACAAGACGCTGAGCGTGGGCATCCCCTTCGGTCCCGCCTTCTTCTCCTTCGACGAGTCGAAGCTGGCCACCGACATGGTCATCGCGGTCGTCGGCATCAGCCTGCACGAGTCCGCGTACGCCGCCGAGGTCGTCCGCGGCGGCATCCTCTCCGTCGACCAGGGCCAGCACGAGGCGTCCGCCGCGCTCGGACTGCCGAAGGGCTACCAGTTCCGCAGGATCGTCTTCCCGCAGGCGCTGCGCTCCATCGTGCCGAACTACGTCAACCAGCTCATCGGACTGATCAAGGGCACCTCGCTGGTCTTCTACGTCTCCCTGCTCGACCTGTTCGGCTCCGCGCAGTCCATGGGCTCCACCTACCCCGGCGACATCGTGCCGCTGCTGATGGTCGCGACCGTCTGGTACCTGATCCTCACCAGCGTCGTCTCCGTCGTCCAGTTCTACGTCGAGCGGTACTACGCCCGGGGCGCCACGCGCTCCCTGCCGCCGACCCCGTTGCAGAAGCTGCGCACCGGGTTCACCGACGTGAGGGCCCGCATCCGCAGGGAGGCCGCCGTATGACCGCCGAGACCCTCGACGACGCGCCCGCCACTGTGGAGGTGCACAACGTGCACAAGTGGTACGGCGCCCACAGGGTACTGAACGGGGTCGACCTGACCGTGCGGCCCGGCGAGGTCACCGTGATCATCGGCCCCTCAGGCTCCGGCAAGTCCACCCTGCTCAGGGTCATCAACCACCTCGAGAAGCCCGAGATCGGCCACGTCAGCCTCAACGGCGAGCTGATCGGCGTACGCAGGCAGGGCGACCGAAGGGAGATGGGGGTCCCCCCGGCCGAAGGCCGGGGGAGGCTGAAGGAGCTGAGCGAGCGGGCCATCCTGACGCAGCGCAGCAGGATCGGCTTCGTCTTCCAGAACTTCAACCTCTTCCCGCATCTGACGGTCCTCGACAACGTGGCAGCCGCCCCGGTGGCCACCGGCAAGCTCGCCAAGACCGCGGCACTGGAACTCGCCCGCGACCTCCTCGGCCGGGTCGGACTCGCCGACAAGGCCGCCGCCTATCCACGGCAGTTGTCGGGCGGACAGCAGCAGCGCGTCGCCATCGCCCGCGCCCTCGCACTGCGCCCGGGCGTCATCCTCTTCGACGAGCCGACCTCCGCGCTCGACCCGGAGCTGGTCGGTGAAGTCCTGTCCGTCATCAAGGACTTGGCGACCAGCGGCACCACCCTCGTCATCGTCACTCACGAGATCGGCTTCGCCCGCGAGATCGCCGACCGGGTCGTCTTCATCGACGGCGGCAGGATCGTCGAGCAGGGTCCGCCCTCCGAGCTCCTCGACAAGCCGCGCCACGAGCGGACCAGGGACTTCCTCAGCAAGGTCCTCTGAGCCCCCCGCTCCCCACGAGCTCCCCCCACGCGTCACCCGCCCCACCCTCACCACCCTCTTGAACACCAAGGACGGCCATGCCCACCCACATCTCCCGACGCAGCCTGATACGCGGCATCACCGCGGCGACCGCGGTCGCCACCCTCGCCACCGGGCTCGCCGCCTGCGGTGGGGACAGCGACGCCGCCACCAGAACGAACGACAGCGCGGGCACCGTCACCGTCGGCCGGCTCTCCAACGGAGCCGCCAAGGAGACCACCCTCAAGGTGTCCGAGGTGAAGTCCATCAGCGCGAAGCTGCCCGACGCCCTCAAGAAGAGCGGCAAGCTGGTCATCGGCTCCGGCACCCTGCCCTCCGGCGCCCCGCCCCTCGGTTTCGTGGGCAGCGACCAGAAGACCCTCACCGGCTCCGAGATCGACCTCGCCCGGCTGGTCGCGGCCGTCCTCGGCCTTGAGCCCGAGGTCAAGCGGTTCACCTGGGAGAACCTCTTCGTCGGCATCGACAGCGGCAAGGTGAACGTCGGCTTCTCGAACATCACCGACACCGAGGAGCGCAAGCAGAAGTACGAGTTCGCCTCCTACCGCAAGGACGACCTCGCCTTCGAGGCGCTCAAGGACTCGAAGTTCAGCTTCGACGGCGACTACCAGGCCCTCGCCGGCAAGACCGTCTCCGTCGGCGCCGGCACCAACCAGGAGCGCATCCTGCTGGAGTGGAAGGACAGGCTGGAGAAGGAGGGCAAGAAGCTGACCGTCAAGTACTTCCAGGACAACAACAGCACCTACCTGGCCCTCAACAGCGGGAAGATCGAGGCCTACTTCGGCCCCAGCCCCAACCTCTCCTACCACGTCACCCAGACCAAGGGCACGCCCAGCCCGACGAGGATCGCCGGCCAGTTCTCCGGTGCCGGGGCGACGCTCCAGGGCCTGATCGCCGCGACCGCCAAGAAGGACAGCGGCCTCGCCCAGCCCCTCGCCGACGCGATCAACCACCTGATCGACAACGGCCAGTACGCCAAGTGGCTCGCCGCCTGGAACCTCTCGGGTGAGGCCGTGGCCAAGTCGGAGGTCAACCCGCCCGGTCTGCCGTTGGACAACTCCTGACGGGAACACCCGCCGAGGCCGGCGCGTTGTGACTCATGCCGAGATGTGCGAGGCGCGAAAGCGCGCGACCGGGAGGACGGAGGTGGCGGACGTGACGCACATGTTCCACGCCGTCCACCTCCACTCCCGGCCCCACATCGACCTCCAGCGCGTGGCCGGCGCGCTCTGTTGCTCCTGACCCGTTCCTCCACCGCCGAGCCCACCCCCGCGTGAGGCCGTCGGCGTTCTGTCACGGACTTTCAGGAAGGCACCGACTCGTGTCCTCAACACCCTCTCCCTCCCTGCATCTCGCCGTCGCCCTGGACGGGACCGGCTGGCATCCCGCCTCCTGGCGCGAGCCGGTGGCCCGCCCCCGGGACCTGTTCACCGCCGGCTACTGGGCCGACCTGGTCACCGAGGCCGAGCGCGGACTGCTCGACTTCGTGACCATCGAGGACGGCCTCGGTCTCCAGTCTTCCCATTCCCTGGACCCGGACGAGCGCACCGACCAGGTGCGCGGTCGCCTCGACGCCGTCCTCATCGCCTCCCGCGTGGCCCCGCTGACCAGCCGTATCGGTCTGGTGCCGACGGTCGTCGCCACCCATACGGAGCCGTTCCACATCTCCAAGGCGATCGCCACCCTCGACTACGTCAGCGCCGGGCGCGCGGGGCTGCGCGTGCAGATCACCGCCCGGCCGAACGAGGCCGCGCACTTCGGCCGCCGTACCGTCGCGCGCATCGAGGCCTACGACAGCCCGGCCGCGCAGGAGGTCGTGACCGACCTCTTCGACGAGGCCGCCGACCACGTGGAGGTGGTGCGCCGCCTCTGGGACAGCTGGGAGGACGACGCCGAGATCCGGGACGCCGCCACCGGGCGCTTCATCGACCGCGACAAGCTGCACTACATCGACTTCGAGGGCCGGCACTTCAGCGTCAGGGGCCCCTCCATCACACCCCGTCCGCCGCAGGGGCAGCCGATCGTCAGCGCGCTCGCCCACGACACCGTCCCGTACCGGCTCGTGGCCCGCGCCGCCGACGTCGGATACGTCACCCCGCACGACGCCGACGAGGCCCGCGCGATCGTCGCCCGGATCCGCGCCGAGCAGGACGCCGCCGGTCGGGCCGCCGAGCCGCTGCACATCTTCGGAGACATCGTGGTCTTCCTCGACGACGACCCGGCAGCCGCGAGGGCACGCCGGGAACGGCTGGAGGCCCTCGCGGGACAGCCGTACACCAGTGACGCCCTGATCTTCACGGGCAGTGCTTCCCAACTGGCCGATGTGCTGCAGGAGTTGCACGGCACCGGTCTGTCCGGCTTCCGGCTGCGCCCCGCCGTCGCCGGACGCGACCTGCCGGGGATCACCCGGGGACTCGTCCCCGAGCTCCAGCGCCGGGGGGCCTTCCGCACCGCCTACGAGTCGGCCACCCTGCGCGGCCTGCTCGGTCTGGCCCGCCCCGCCAACCGCTACTCCCCCAGGCTCTCGACTTCGCTCGAGCCCGGGGGGACCCCCATCGCCTGAGCCGGAAGGACCCCGCCGCCATGACCAAGCCGCTGAAGCAGATCCACCTGGCCGCCCACTTCCCCGGCGTCAACAACACCACGGTGTGGAGCGACCCGCAGGCCGGCAGCCACATCGAGTTCAGCTCCTTCGCCCACTTCGCCCGGACCGCCGAACGCGCCAAGTTCGACTTCCTGTTCCTCGCCGAGGGGCTCAGGCTCCGTGAACAGGGCGGGAAGATCTACGACCTGGACGTCGTCGGCCGCCCCGACACCTTCACGATCCTCGCCGCGCTCGCCGCCGTCACCGAGCACATCGGCCTGACCGGCACCATCAACTCCACCTTCAACGAGCCCTACGAGGTCGCCCGCCAGTTCGCCGGCCTCGACCACCTCTCCGGCGGTCGCTCCGCCTGGAACGTCGTCACCTCCTGGGACGCCTTCACCGGCGAGAACTTCCGCCGCGGCGGCTTCCTGCCGCAGGAGGAGCGCTACTCCCGCGCCAAGGAGTTCCTCGCCACCGCGAACGAGCTCTTCGACTCCTGGCACGGCGACGAGATCCTCGCCGACAAGGAGACCGGCACGTTCCTGCGGGACGCCAAGGCCGGCGCCTTCCTCCACACCGGACAGCACTTCGACATCCACGGACACTTCAACGTCCCACGGTCGCCCCAGGGCCGCCCGGTCATCTTCCAGGCCGGCGACTCCGAGGAGGGCCGCGAGTTCGCCGCCGCGGAAGCGGACGCCATCTTCAGCCGGCACGGCACCCTGGAGGGTGGCCGGGCCTTCTACACGGACGTGAAGTCCCGCCTGGCCAAGTACGGCCGCCGCCCGGGCCAGCTGCTCATCCTGCCCGCCGAGACCTTCGCCCTCGCCGACACGGACGCCGAGGCCGAGGAGCTCGCCCGCGAGGTGCGCCGCCGACAGGTCAGCGGGGCCACCGCCCTCAAGCACCTGGAGTTCGTCTGGAACCGGGACCTGTCCTCGTACGACCCGGAAGGGCCCCTCCCCGACATCGACCCGGACATCGGCGACGACCACATCTCCCAGGGCCGCGCCCAGGTCCGCATGTACCGGGACCCGCTGGCCACCGCACGCGAGTGGCGAGAACTGGCCGAGGCCAACAAGTGGTCCATCCGCGACCTGGTCATCAACACCGGCAACCGGCAGAACTTCGTCGGTTCCCCGGCCACCGTCGCCAGGACCATCAACGACTTCGTCCAGGCCGACGCGAGCGACGGCTTCATCCTCGTCCCGCACATCACCCCGGCCGGCCTCGACGAGTTCGCCGACAAGGTCGTCCCGCTGCTTCAGGAACAGGGCGTGTTCCGCACGGAGTACGAAGGCACGACCCTGCGCGAACACCTCGGCCTGACGCACCCCGACGGGCACCACGACGAGCGGCTCGCGTCGTGAAGTTCATCGCCATCACCCTGATCGTGCACCGCCCGGATCCGGTCACCGGGGTGCGCAAGCCCACGCACGAGCGCTTCCGCGAGGTCCTCGACAACGCCCTGCTCGCCGAGGAGCTGGGCTTCGACGGCTTCGGCGTGGGGGAGCGGCACGAGCGGCCGTTCATCTCCTCGTCCCCTACGGTCGTCCTCAGCCATGTCGCCGCCCTGACGAAGCGGATACGGCTCTTCACGGCCGTGACGACGCTCAGCCTGCTCGACCCGGTGCGCGCCTACGAGGACTACGCCACCCTCGACCACCTCTCCGAGGGCCGGCTGGACCTCATCATCGGCAAGGGCAACGGCGCGGCCCAGCGCGACCTGTTCCACGTCACACCCGAGGACCAGTGGGACCGCAACGCAGAGAGCTACGAGGTATTCCGGCGGATCTGGCGCCAGGACAAGGTGACCGCGGCGACCCGCTTCCGCCCGCCGCTGACGGACGCCGAGGTGTGGCCGCGTCCCTACCAGCAGCCCGTCCGGGTCTGGCACGGCAGCGCCACCAGCAAGGAGTCGGTCGACCTGGCCGCCCGCTACGGCGACCCGCTGTTCTCCGCGAACGTCACCAACCCCATCGAACCGTACGCCGAGTTGATCCGTCACTACCGCGAACGCTGGGAGCACTACGGCCACGACCCGGCCGACATCGCGATCGGGGCCGGCACGGCAGGCATCCACGTGGCCCCCACCTCCCAGCAGGCCCTGGCCGCCTACCAGCCGGTCTTCGAGGCCAACCTGGCCTTCTACCGGCAGGCGGGACTGCCCGTCGCGTTCGAGACGCTGGAGGACTTCGTCGAGCGCAGCTCCGCCCTGATCGGCAGCCCGCAGCAGGTCATCGACAAGGTGCACCGCTACCACGAGCAGTTCGGCCACACGGCGGTCCACGTCCAGGCGGACGCGAGCGGCCTCACCGACACCCAGCACCGCGACTCGCTGGAACTGTTCCAGTCGGCGGTGGCACCCGTGCTGCGCAAGGACATCCCGGACCCGCCCTTCGCCTGGGCCCCGGTGCTTCCGGCAGCACCGACAGCGCAGGAGCGAGTCCATGTCTGACATCCCCCTCGGCGTCCTGGACCTGATACCGATCTCCTCCGGCTCGACGGCAGCGGACGCCCTGCGTAACTCCATCGACCTCGCCCGGCAGACCGAACGCCTCGGCTACGCCCGCTACTGGTTCGCCGAACACCACCTGAACCCCGGTGTGGCGGGTACGTCCCCCGCGGTCGCCCTGGCTCTGACCGCCGCGGCCACCTCCACCATCCGCCTCGGCTCCGGGGCCGTACAGCTCGGTCACCGGACCGCGCTGTCCACGGTCGAGGAGTTCGGCCTGATCGACGCCCTGCACCCCGGCCGCCTCGACCTGGGCCTCGGCCGCTCGGGCGGCCGCCCACCGGGGGAGAGGGCGACGACTGCGAAGCCGACGCCGGTCGTCGACGGCCGCGCCCCCAACGGCCTGCTGATCCCACCCCGCTTCTCCTTCGAGCACCTCCTCGGCTCACCCCGCATCGCCCTGCAGCGCAAACTGCTCCTGCTGCCGGGCGCCGAGTCGCAGGACTACACCGAGCAGATCGACGACATCCTCGCGCTGCTGGCCGGCACCTACCGATCCCCGGAGGCCATCGAGGCACACGCGGTGCCGGGCGAGGGCGCCGACGTCGAGGTGTGGATCCTGGGCAGCACCGGCGGCCCGAGCGCCGAGGCCGCAGGCGCCCGCGGCCTGCGCTTCGCCGCGAACTACCATGTCAGCCCCGCCTCCGTCCTGGAGGCGGTGGACGGCTACCGCGCCTGCTTCAAGCCCTCCGAGTTCCTCGACAAGCCCTATGTCAGCGTCTCGGCCGATGTCGTGGTCGCCGAGGACGACACGACGGCCCGCGAACTCGCGGCGGGCTACGGCCCGTGGGTCCGCAGCATCCGCACCGCCGAAGGCGCCATCGAGTACCCGGCCCCAGACGAGGCCCGCGCCCACGTCTGGAGCGACGAGGACCGGGCGCTGGTCCAGGACCGCGTCGACACGCAGTTCGTGGGGTCGGCGGGCCGGGTGGCCGACCAGCTGGCGCAGCTTCAGGAGGCCACCGGGGCGCAGGAGTTGCTGATCACGACGATCACGCACGACCACGCGGACCGGGTGCGGTCGTACGAACTGCTGGCGCGGGAGTGGAGTCGCAGGTGAAACGGCAGGCCCGGCGTGCGGGAGACCGCCGCCGGGCCTGCCTGCGCACACGCGGTCAGCGGTGAGCCGTGGGGCCGACCGGGGTGTCCCCGCGCAACGTGATGCGGTGCATGACGCGACGCCGGTCGCCGTAGTCACGGTTGGCGTAGTGCGCCGTGCTGCGGTTGTCCCACAGTGCGACGTCACCCGGCTGCCAACGATGCCGTACGACGTGCTCGGGCTTGGTCAGGTGGGCGTACAGGATGTCGAGGATGCCCCGGCTCTCGTACTCGGAGACCCCGGTGATGTGCGAGGTGAACCCGGGGTTCACGAACAGCCCCTTGCGCCCGCTCTCCGGGTGCACCCGCACCACCGGGTGCTCCACCGGCACCAGCTCGGTGAACACCTCGCCCTCCCAGACGTTTCCGCTTCCCCGCCGCTGCTGGGCGAGGTAGTAGCCGAAGGCGCGGTTGCCGTCGTGCACGGCGGTGAGCGTGTCGATGTACGCCCGCAGGCCCGGCGACAGCGACTCGTAGGCGAGCTGGCTGTCCGCCCAGTTCGTGTCGCCACCGTTGGGAGGCAGGACGACGGCGCGCAGGACGGAGATCGCCGGAGGCCGGCGTACGAAGGTCACGTCCGTGTGCCACACGTCGGAGAACCCGTTGTCCTGGCTGTCCAGCGCGTACACCTCGGCCGCCACGTCACCGGAGTCGTGGATCGGGTGCCCGGCGGTGACCTCGCCCAGGCGGCGGCCGAACTCGATCTGCGCGGAGTCGTCGAGGCCGTCCTGGCCACGCACGAAGAGCACCTTGTACGCCACGAGCGCTTCCCGGATCGCCTGGATCTGCTCGTCGCCGAGGCGAGCGAGGTCGATACCGTGCAGCTCGGCACCGAAGTTCGGACCGAGGGGGGTGAGGGGGAGCTGTGGCGGGGCGATGACGGTCATCCGAACATCCCTTCCTTGATACGAAGTTCAGGCAGTGGCGGCTGTCTTGACGGCGTGGGACACCTGGGCGCGCAGCTCGGCGAACTCCCGTGACTCGCGCAGCTCGTCGGCGTCGACCTCACCGCGGGGGAGGTCGATCGGCAGGTCCAGGGCGACGGTCCCGGGGGCCTTCGTCAGCACGACGATGCGGGAGCCGAGAAACACCGCCTCCTCGGCGGAGTGGGTCACGAACACCGTGGTACGGCCGGTGACCTGACGTACGTCCTCCTGGAGCCGCTCCCGGGTCAGCGCGTCCAGCGCCGCGAACGGCTCGTCCAGCAGGAAGAGGGGGTTCTCGGCGGCCAGGGCACGGGCGATGGCGACGCGCTGCTGCTGCCCGCCGGAGATCTCCCAGACGCGCCGCCTCTCGGTGCCCTCCAGCCCTACCCGGGCCAGCAACTCGGCGCGCCGCTGGGGCCATTGGGCACGAGGGATGCCTGCGTACCGCAGCGCCAGGTCGATGTTGCCCTGCACGGTCCGCCACGGGAACAGCCGCGGCGACTGGAACACCACCCCGGCCGCCTCGCCGGGCCGCGGCGCCTTGCCGGACACCCGGACCGAACCCTGCGTGGCCTGCTCGAACCCGGCGATCAGCCGCAGCAGGGTGCTCTTGCCGCAGCCGGAGGCACCCACCAGGACGAGGAACTCGCCTGCGGGGACGGTCAGATCGACCGGGCCGACGGCCGTGACGGGACCGTATCGATGAGTGACGTGCTCGATCCGGACGGAACCGTCGACGGCCGGCTCAACTGCGGCCTCGACAGTGTCACTTGAGGACATCGGGAAGCCCCTTCAGGTAGAACGCCTTGCGGACGACCGCCTCGGAGGGCGCCGCGTCGATCTGCTTCTGGCCGGCGAGGAACTGGGCGGTGTCGGTGACGTAGGTCAGCAACTTGCCCGGGCTGCCGTCGGTGCCCAGCCAGTCGGCCGAGGCGACCTGCTCCGGGGTGAGGAACACCCCTTGCGCGAGCTGTGCCTTGGCGTCGGCGGTGCTGATGCCGAGTTCGGCGGAGACGTCCTTGACAGCGCCGTCCGGGTCGGACTTCAGCAGCCGCAGCGCCTGAGCCGCCACCGACCGCCAGGTGCCGATCACCTTGGGATCGCGGGCGATCAGCTCGTCCGACACGACGGCCAGGTCGAGCGTCGGCTTGCCCGCCGCGCCGATCTCCTTGCTGCTCGTCAACTGTGTGCCGGTCTCGCGGAGTTCGTCGAGGGTGGGCAGCCAGACGTAGGCGGCATCGATGTCACCGCGCTGCCAGGCGGCGAGGATCGGCTGCGGCTGCAGGTCGATCAGTTTGACGTCGGACGTCTTCAGTCCGGCCTCCTCCAGCGCCGCCAGCAGGCTGTAGTGCGAGGTGGAGGCGAACGGCGTGGCGATGGTCCTGCCCTTGAGGCCCGCCACGTCGGTGATACCGGTCTGCTTACGGGCCACGAGAGCCTCGTTCTCGCCGGCCACGTCGAGGATGAAGGCGACCTTGTACGGGACCGGCGAACTGCCCGACACGCCGCGGGCGAACGGACTCGACCCGAGCGCGGCGATGTCGAGGGACTTGCCGAGGAAAGCCTGATTGACGCTCGCGCCGGAGTCGAACTTGATCCAGGAGATCTTGTAGTCCGGCAGGGCCTTCTCCAGCAGCTTGCGCTGCTTCACGATCAAGTCCCCGCTGGGGAACGCGAAGTAGCCGATCCGCAGCTGCCTGGAACCGCCGGACGAGGCCGCCTCGGTGTCCGAGGAGCAGCCGGTGACGGCGGCGGAGACCGTGGCCAGGGCGCCGGCGAGCAGGAGCCGGCGGGACGGGCCGGGGGAGAGACGGGACATGTCAGGGCCGTTTCTGTGCTGAGGGGTTCTTCTGCGCGAGGCAGAGAGTTTCGTCTGCTGCGCGGGGCAGCGGGGTGTCTTCTCCGCGGGGCGGGAGGTGGGTCTTCTACGCGGTCCTATGCGCGGCCGCGCCACGGGACGACGGCGCGTTCCAGCCGCAGCAGCAGCCCGTCGATGACGAGCCCGGAGACGCCGATGGCGATGATGCCGACGAGCACCACCGGGGTGTTGTTGTAGTTGGCGGCATCCTTGACCATGCCGCCGATGCCGGGCAGTCCGTTGACCAACTCGGCGGCGACGAGAGAGGAGTAGGCCACCCCCACGGCGAGCCGGACCCCGGTGAGCGTCTCCGGGAGAGCGGACGGGACCACGACGTCCCGGACGACGGCCCACCGCGACGCGCCGAGGGCACGGGCCGCCTCGATCAGGCTTTTCGGTACGGCCGCCACGGCTGTGGTGGTCGACACCGCCACCGGCGGGAAGGCGGCCACCGCCAGCAGCGTGACCTTCGGCTCCTCGTTGATGCCCAGCCAGATGATCAGCAGGGAGAAGTACGCCAGCGGCGGCAGCGTCCGCAGGAAGGTGATCCAGGGCTCGAACAGCGAGCGCACCCAGCCGACGGTGCCCATGAGCAGCCCGAAGACCACCCCGGCGGCAATGCCGATGCCGGCCCCGAGCGCGATGCGTTGCAGGCTGATGCCGAGGTGCTCGACGAGGGTGGTGCCGTTGTAGCCCCGTACGCCGTCGTGCGTGGTGGACACGTCGATGAACGCGTCCCACACCTGGGCCGGCGGCGGAACCAGCGTGGCGCTCCACGTCCCGCTTGCCGCCAGCAGCTGCCACAGGACGAGGAAGAACAGGAGCGAGCCGACCGGCAGTGCGACAGGGCGCACGCGCGCCCACACGCCCCGTGCAGGCGGGCGGAGCCGGGGCGGTACGTCGGCAGACGTGCGGGTGCGATCAGGCTTGGACAGAGCGGGAGTTGTGGACACGGGGCGTCCTCCATGGGGCGCCGGGACATGAGCTGCTGCCGTCGACCGACATGGGCGGCCGGCCCCGAGCGGGAAAGATGCTGAACGAAGCGGAGAAATGCACCCTGCGGCAGGGTGCGCGAACCGCTCTCGCCGGGTGGGACCACCGGGCGGCGCGGCACGTGAGACGGGGCTGAGTCAGCAACAACAACCCGAGCCCGGGCGTCGGCACAGGTCGATGACCAGGCGTCGCACGAGGGGCTCGGGAATCATGAGGCCTATTCCTACCGCAGCCGCAGCCCTTTACCAACAGGCGTCCACTCCCTGGAACACCGGCAGACATCCTGTGTCAGCCCGTGGCGTCGGCGTGGGCGGGACGTCACCCTCCCCCGAAGGTGGCGTCCCGCCCACTTCCCCGGCGCCGGACTGTGGACTCCCGCGTCCGAGCGCGTCAGCGGATCCGTGCCGTCACCAGCACATGACCGCTGTCTCCCCCGAACCCCAGCTGGAGTAGAGGCGCACTCTGACGTGATAGCGGCGGCCCTTGACGAGGCGGGCTTTGACGGTGGCGTTCTCCGGGGCGCCGCCGTCGTCCTGAGCGGTGAGGTACCGGGGTTCGCCTTCCCGTTCCTCGAAGACCACGACGACGGTGTCGCTGTCGCCGAAGGTGCCCACCGTGTACTCACGGGTCTCCGGCGGCTCGACGACGAAGTCGGCCTGCTCCGCCGGACCCAGCCGCAGCGGCACCGAACGGAACGGCACCAGCTCCCGCGGCTCCGGCGTCCCGGCCGGCGGGTACCAGCGCTGGACGAACTCCTTGTCGGCCCTGGACAGCACACCCGGCGGGTTCAAGCCCGCCCGGAACTGCTCCGGCTCCAGGATCAGCCCCGCCGAGAAGGGATACTCCATGATCGAGTGCGGGTCCCAGGCGGAACCGTTGACCTCGTTCGGATCGAGCTTGCGCAGGATGTTGAAGAACGTCCTGTCCCGGCTCCAGAAGTTCGGCGGGCCCGCCAGATCGGCGTAGACGGCCTCCTCGTCCCAGTGGATGCCGGCGAACGGGCTCTGGTGCTCGTGCAGCATGCCGAGCGCGTGCCCGATCTCGTGCAGGGCCGTTCCGCGCTCGCCGGGCACGGTCAGGTCCCAGCCGAAGTTCATGGTGCGTTCGTTGAGGCCGACCCGGAGCGCGTCCTTGCCCACGGTCGACCAGGAGCCGTCGCCGAGCTGGAAGCCGATGCGCAGTTCGGCCTCGGACCGGTCGCGCACCTCCACGAACGACAGCCCGATGCCGAGTCCCAGCCACTCCTGGAAGCACTCGCGCACGACGTCCTGCTGCTCCTTGCTGCCGACCCACGACACAAGCCGCATCTCGCCGGTCTCCGGATCGCCGATCACGGATCCGTCGGAGTCCCGGTCGAAGAAGCAGTAGTGCAGCACCGTGCCGTTGACCCACATCCGGCGGCCGCCGATGAGCGCACTGAGCCGCTCGGCGGCCAGCCCCGGCGCAAAGGCGGGGGCCGACTGCTGCGCCAGGGAGCAGTAGCGAGCGGTCATGCGGACAGCCTGCCGTCGGCCCGCCGCCGGCGCCTGAGTCGAGGGCTACTCAAGTACACCTGTATCAAGGGTGAGTCACCGCGCTCCTATTGCCGTGACGAACTTCGAACGTGACACGAAGGCCCTGGAGTTGCCCTGGCCGTTCACCGGCCGGGAGGACGAACTCGAGCTGGTGCGCGGGTCCTTGACCGCGGGCCGCCAGGGCCTCGTGATCACGGGTCCGGCGGGCTGCGGCAAGACCCGCCTCGTCACCGAGGCCGTCCGCGGCACCGAATGCGCCCGGGTGGCCGGGACCCCCGAGACCGGCCGGATCCGCTTCGCCGCGTTCGCACACCTCGTACCGGAGTCGGCCTCCCTGCACGGCGCCTTCCAGCACCTGGTCGGCGTACGGCTGCTCCTGGTCGACGACGCGCACCTGCTCGACGACGCCTCCGCCGCCCTCGTCCACCAACTGGCGGTGCACGGACGCACCCGTCTCCTGGTCGTCACCACCGACGGCGTCCCGGCCCCGGGCGCGATCTCCCGGCTGTGGACCGGCGAACTCCTGCCCCGCCTCACCCTGGAACCGCTGCCTCGCGAGGAGACCGCCCAACTGCTGGCGGCCGGAACCGCACTCGGCGGCGGCGGCCTCGAACCACTCACCGTGAACCGGCTGCACCGCCTGTGCCGGGGGGACCTGCGGCTGCTGCGCGACCTGGTCGGTGCGGTGCGCGAGCGCGGGCTGCTCCGCCGGGTCGCCGAAGCGGGCCCAGCCTCGGGGACGGCCTCGGACCCGGACTCGGACGAGTGGGCCTGGCGCGGCCCGGTGCCGGTGACCGCGACGGTGCGCGAGCACACGGCACAGGTCCTCGACCGCGCCTGTCCCGAAGAGCGCGAGATCCTCGAACGCCTGGCCTTCGCCGAACCGTTGCCCCTGGCTCTGGAACCGGATCCGCAAGAGGGTCTCGAACAGGATCTGGAACAGGGCCGGGAGCCACACCGCCTGGATCTTCGCGCCCTGGAGCGCCTGGAGGCCGACTCCCTGGTCCACGTCGACGACCAGGGCGGCGTCCGCCTCGCCCACCCCCTGCACGGCCCGGTGCTGCGGGCTGCGGCCGGCCGGCTGCGGGCGAGGCGGCTGTCCCGTACGACGGACGGATGCGAGACCGCGCTCGACGCCGAGCGCGCCGCACTGACCGGCGCCATCGAGCGGGCGGACGTACGAGCGCTGCCGACGCCGGTGGGGGAGTGGCTGGTCGCCGAAGGCATGCCGGTGCCGGCCGGATACGCGGCGGTGCGCGCCGGGTTCGCGCGGCTGCGCGGCGAGTTGCGTGAGGCGGCGGCATGGGCGCGGGAGGGCCTGCGCGGCGGCGGCGACGATCCGTCCTGCCGTCTCGAACTCGCCCTCGCCGCAGCGCAGTCGGGCGATCCGACGGCTGCGCACAAGATCCTGGGTGGCCGCCCCCACGGGGGTGGGGCGGTCACCCAGCCGACAGCGGCCCGCGGACTCGCCGACGGGACCGGCCATGCCTACGACGCGGTCCGCCTCGGCGACCCGGAGCGCGCCGCGGGCCGTCTGACCGGCGTCTTCGCCGAGCACGCCGCCGCGCTCGACCGTGGCGACGGCCCCGCGCTGGACCGGGTGGCCGCGGAGCTGGAGCAGCGCGGCTTCCTGCTGTTCGCGGCCGAGGCGCACGCCCATGCCGTACGGGCCCACCGCGACCCGCGTGCCGCCCGCACCGCACGCACGCGTGCCGTCGCCCTGGCCCGCCGCTGCCAGGGCGCCCGCACCCCGGCCCTGTCCGGCCTGGTCCTCGGCGAACTGACCACCCGGCAGCGCCAGATCGTCACCCTCGCGGCAACCGGCCTGAGCAACCGCCAGATCGCCGAGAAGCTGACTCTCTCCGTCCGCACGGTCGGCAACCACCTCTACAGCGCCTACGCCCGCCTCGGCGCCGGCGACCGAGGCGCCCTGCCGTGGCTGGTGGAACTGCCGGACGCGCAGTCGGCGTAAGGGAGTTGTTCAGGCCGGGCACCGGGATCAGGCGGCCCCGAACGCCGAGAACGCCCACCCCGTCGCCTGATGCAGCGCGTCCCCCGGCAGAGCCGCCCGCGCGTCGCGCAGCGCCTCCGCCAGGGACAGGCCCTGGCTCAGCCCCTTGTGCAGTGCGAGCATCAGCGGCACCACCGCAGCGTCGTTGACCGGAGCGCTGCTCGCCACCACGCCCGCCGTGCCCAGCGGCAGCAGGGCGGTGACCAGGCCGAGCAGTTCGTCGGCGCCTACGGAGGCGAAGCGGGCGGTGTCACAGCAGGAGAGGATGATCCGGTACGGGCTGCGGTCGAGGCGCTCGAAGTCATGGACGATGAGCGGCCCGTCGGCCATCCGCAGGTCCGAGAAGAGCGGGCTGTCCGCGCGGAACGTGCCGTGTGCCGCGATGTGCGCCAGCTCGGCCCCGTCCAGCTCTGCGAGGACACGCGGCACGCGCGCGTCCGCGTACTCCAGCACGACCGACCCGCCGTACCGGCCGGCCAGGTGCGGCACCTCCGCGCCACCGGTCGCCAGCCCAGGCCCGCGCACCAGCACATGCCGGCCACCGGGCGGCGGCTCGGTCTCCCGGGCGCGCAGCCAGCTGCTCGCCGACGGCGAGACGCTCAGGACCCGCTCCCGCAGCGACGGCAGCAGCGCCCACGGCACCCGGTGCAGCCGGGCCGGCGGTACGACCACCACGGGGCCGCCGCCCAGATGGGCCGCGGCCGGACCGAGGAGCAGCTCCTCCAGGCGCCGCCCCGCGGCCTCCACCACCGCGAGCCGCCCCTCGGCACCCGGGTGGGCCAGCCGCCGTAGCCCGGCCTGGACGTGCTCGGCCTCCCGCTCCGCATCGGCCAGCAGCCCGGCCTCGTACCGGCGCACCCGCCCCTGACCGCACAGCAGCACCTGAACCCGCCCGTCCAGCACGGCGAGTTCGGCCAGCCGTACGTCGTCGCCCAGCCGCTCCAGCAGCCGGCCCGGGTCGAAGCGGTAGCCGTCTTCGGGTGCGTCGCCGCGCATGTGCAGGGTCCGGGAGCGTATCTCCCGCTCCAGGCGCCGCTGTTCGCGTTCCAGGGCCGGAACGGGACGTGCCTCCATGCGGGCGGCCTCCGCGCGGGCCGCGATCTCCCGGAACGCCGTCAGGTTGCTCTGCAGCTCCGGGTCCGCGGGCGGCCGCGTCGGCGGGGTCGACAGCGCGGTGGCCCGCCAGCGCTCGCTCCACACCAGCAGCCGGCGTGGACTGCCGGAGTCGAGGCTGGCCTGCTGGGCCAGCGCGGCCAGCTCCGCACCCTGCTCGGTGGCGCGGGCACGCAACTCCGAGGCGCCCAGCGTCATGCGGTGGGCATCGAGGACGTCCAGGCCGCGCCGACAGGCCTCCAGGACGCCGCGCCCCGACCCGGCCGCCTGGGCCCGCAGCGCCTGCGCCGCCCAGCCCGTCATCCGCGCCAGCGGCGGCCCGCTGCGCCTGCTGCGGGCGGCGACCGCCAGATGCTGCTCGGCGTCGGCCCGCCAGCCCAGACCGAGCGCGATCCGGCCGGCGAGCAGCGAGGCCGCCGGCGCGGCCGGCGCGCCGAAGGAAGCCAGCCGTTCGGCGACCGCCGCCGTGTCGGCCACCAGCCGCCCCGAACTGCGCCCGGCGGCCACCCGCGCCTCGATCAGCACCAGCCGGGCATGCGTCTCCCACCAGCCGCGGCGCTGGCCCGCGAACAGCCGTACGGCCATGTCGGCGCGCGCGATCGCGGTGTGCGCCTCGCCCGCCAGCCGGGCGGCACGCGCGGCTGCAAGCAGCAACTCGGCCTTGCGGGTGGACTGGCCGCCGATGCCGTCGAGCACGGCGATCGCCGCGTCGGCCTCGGTCAGCGCCTCCCGGGCCAGCCCGGCGGCCATCAGCACCTCGCAGCGGCGGATGTTGAGCATGAAGGTCGGCGTGCCGAGCTTGGCGTACCGTTCCTCGGCCTCGTCGAGCAGCCGCAGCGCGGCCGGGATGTCGCCCGACCGGAACGCCGCGAGACCCCGGCTCTCCACCGCGTCGGCCTTGTCGTGCTCCTGGCCCGTGGTGTCCCACAGCGCCTCGGCCGCGGTGAAGTCGGCGTCCGCCCGGTCCACCGCGCCGACCGCCAGATGCACGGTCGCCCGCAGGGTCAGCGCCCGCGCCGTCCAGATGACGTCCTCCATCTGCCGCAGCACGGGTATCGCCTTGCGTACGTCCTCCAGCGCCTCCCGGTGATGGCCCAGCACCCAGCGGGCGTAGGCCCGGCGGAACAGCACGCGCGCGCGTGTGTGCCCGCTGCCGCGTTCGACACCGCGCTCCAGCGCGGCCAGCCCCTGCTGAGTGCGCCCCGCGTGCACCAGCGCGACCCCGAGCGCGGCCAGGACGTCCGCCTCCCGGTCGGCCGACTCCGCGCGTGCCGCGAGGTCCCGGGCACGCCGCAGGTGATACAGGGCGATGCGCATGTCGCCCCAGTCCCGCTGCCAGATGCCGATCACCTGGTGCGCGACGGAGGCGTGCAACGGCGTCGGATCGGCGTCGAGCACCCCTTCCGCCCTCGCCAGCGCGTCGTTCGGGGCGGCGAACACCATCGGCAGCAGTTCGAGAACCGATTCGCTTCCCGCTGTCACTCCACGGATGGTAGTTGCCGCGGAACTGTGCCACACCGGTTTGGCGCTGTATCAATCAGCGACGGCACAGCTCTGACTGATGAACGCCGCCTCAGGGGGAGGACCCGCCATGGCACCACAGCGATTCCACGAGCAGTTCGAGCAGATCCAACGCTCCATGCCCGACGTCCCCCTCGCGATGGGACCGGACGACTCCGCCGAGTTCATCTACGAGAAGGGCTATGTGCTGGTCCGCGACGGCGAGGACGCCCGCCTCGTCGAGGACACCGTACGCGCGCACTTCACCGCCGAGCCCGACCTCGTGCAGGACAACGTGCGGCGCGTGAGCCCGCAGACCAACCGCTCGGGCATCACCCGCATCCAGGTCGGCGACCCCGGCGAGGGCGACCGGGCAGGTGACCGTCCCGTCGCGCACGCCCTGCGCGCCCTGCGCGAGACGGAGGGCCGGGCCCGGCGCCGCCTGGTCAGCCGCAACCACCTGGTGTCGATCGCGGTCAACTCCTGTCCCGGCGACGAACCCGTGCCCGTCCCGGCCACCGAGCAGCTCAACCCCGCCCTGGCCGAGGGCGCCCACGACCCGGACACCGCCGTCGGCGTCCTCGTCATCGACACCGGCCTCATGAACGACTTCCGGTCCTCCCCGCTGCTCGCCCACACCGACGGCGACGCGCAGCTCAAGGAGTGCGACGACGACGGCGTCCTCCAGCAGTACGTCGGTCACGGCACGTTCATCGCGGGCCTCGTCGCCGCCGTCGCGCCGAACACGAACATCACGGTCCGCAACTCCCTCAACGACGCGGGCGCCATCCTGGAGTCCGAGTTCGGCGAGAAGCTCTTCGAGGCCGTCGACGCCGGCGGCTGGCCCGACATCCTCAGCCTCTCCGCCGGGACCTCCAACGGCCGCACCGACGGCCTGCTCGGCGTCGAGGCCTTCATGCAGGAACTGCGCGGACAGCGCACCCTGCTCGTCGCCGCGGCCGGCAACAACGGCAGCGCGACGCCCTTCTGGCCCGCCGCCTACGCAGACCTGCCCGACTATCAGGACACCGTGCTGTCGGTCGGCGCCCTGCGTGGCGACGGCGAGTTCGGCGCCTGCTTCAGCAACCACGGCCCCTGGGTCAAGGTGTACGCGCCCGGCGAGCGCCTCACCAGCGTCCTCACCGGCTTCGACACGCCCGTGCCGTACGTCTACCAGCACTCCACCTACGACGCCTGCCGGTACGGCTTCGGCTACTCCTGCTCCTGCGTCTCCCCGCGCCACACCGGCCTGTTGAGCGAGGCGGGCACAAGCGGCGGCACCAAACCCGACCAGGTGATGTTCGAGGGGTTCGCGCACTGGAGCGGCACCTCGTTCGCCACTCCCGTCGTCGCCGCGATGATCGCCACCCACATGAGCACCCAGCAGGAGAACGACCCGCGGGTCGCCCGGTACAAGATGCTCGCGGCGAACACCGGGTTCGCGGAGGTGCGGGGGGCGCATGTACCCGCGCTACGCCCCCCGACCTGGCGCCCTGTCCCCGTCGCACCGCCGGCTCCTGGCTCATGAGGGTCGGAACTGCCCCCTCCGCGGCGTACGATGACTTGCCGTACACGAGGGGTGGGGCTGTGGACCGTGCAGATGTCGGTGCGTTGGTCCAGTCCGCCGTCGACGGCGACGCGGCGGCCTGGAAGGCGCTCGTGGAGGGAATGAGCCCACTGGTGTGGTCCGTCGTGCGCGCGCACCGGCTCAATGACGCCGACGCCCACGAGGTGTACCAGACCGTGTGGTTCCGTTTCGCCCAGCACCTCGGGCGCATCCGAGAACCCGAGAAGGCCGGGTCCTGGCTCGCGAGCACCGCACGGCACGAGTGCCTCAAGGTGCTCAAGAGCTTAAGGCGGCTGACCGTGACGAGCGATCCGCAGCTGCTGGACCGGGTCAGCGAGGAACGTACGCCCGAACAGTCGCTCCTGGACTCCGAGGAGGCCGCCGCCGAGTCCGAGCGCATCCGCTGGATGTGGCAGGAGTTCGAGGAACTGGGCGACCGCTGCCGCCAGTTGCTGCGCGTGCTGATGGCCTCGCCGCCGCCCAGCTACCAGGAGGTGTCCGCCGCACTGGGCATCGCCGTGGGCAGCATCGGGCCGCTGCGGCAGCGCTGTCTGCGCCGGCTGAGGGCCCGACTCGACGCACGGGGAGCGCTGTGAACGACGACATGCACGACGAAGCGACCGGCGAGGAGCCCGTCGACCACAACGGGTCCGGCGACGACGGATTCGACATCGAACTGCTGGAGGAGGAACTCCGCCAGGCCGCCGCCATCCTGGACCCCGTGCCGGCCCACCTGCGGCAGCTCGCCGTCGAGGCCTTCGCACTGCACGACCTCGACGCCCGTATCGCCGAGTTGACCTTCGACTCGGTGGTGGACGCCATTCCGGTCAGGGGGGCCACGGACGTGCCGCGGATGCTGACCTTCCGCGCGGGCGAGGTGACCGTTGACGTGGAGGTGACCGCGCAGGGGCTGATGGGGCAGGTCCTGCCGCCCCAGCAGGCCCGGATCGAGGTGCTGGGCGGCCCGCAGACGGCCACCCCGGTGGTGGCCGACGACATGGGCCGCTTCACCAGCGACGCACCGCCGAACGGCCCCTTCGCGCTGCGACTGCGGACCGGCGCGGAGGTCGTCGTCACGGAGTGGCTGCGGGCCTGAGCCACAGGGTCAGCGAGCGGCGGCGTCCACCAGCGCCGCCAGTGCCGCCGAGAGCCGGGTGAGCCCCGCACCAGCGGGGCCGCCCGGCTCGGTCATGTACGTGTCCCGGCGAATCTCGATCATCAGCGCGCCGACCCGGGGCTCACTGCCGTAGAACTCCAGCGGTACGTACGTACCGCTGAACGGACTGTCCAGCCCCGTCTCCCCGCACGGCGCGAACGCCTCCCGGGCGGCGGCAAGCAGCTGGGGCGGCGTGTGGAACGAGTCGGTGCCCAGGCAGACCGGCGGCCGCCGGCCATCGCCGTGGAGTTCGTAGGGGAGGCGGGCGGTCGGATAGGAGTGCACGTCGATGATCACGGCTCGCCCGGTGGCGGCCAGGCGATCGGCCACGGCGGCCGTCATGGCTTTCGCGTACGGCCGGAAGTACCGCTCGACGAGCGGTTCCGGGTCCGTGCCGGCCGGCCGTAGATCCGCGAGATGCGTGGTCCGTGTGTAGACCGCGCCCATGCCCACGGCCAGCATCTCCTCCCGCTCGTCCGGGAACCGCTCCGGATCGACGACCAGCCGGGAGAGCCGGTTGACGAACTGCCAGGGAGGGAGCGACGCCCGCTCGGCCGCCGCCTCGGCGAGCTCGGCGGTGTGCGCGTCGGTGATGTGGTCGAGTTCGCGCTCCAGAGCCCGGTCGTCCAGCACGATCGAGGCCCGCGCATCGGCGGGGATCCGGCGGGCGGAGTGCGGGACGTGCAGGATCACGGGGGAGTCGGCGGCGCCGGGCAGCAGCTCGTAGGAAGCAGACATGGGGGCTCTCAAGGCGTTCTGGTCAGGGGCGGGGCCGGAAATGACTCCGCCCCGGCCGGGCGGTGCACCGGTCGGGGCGGAGACGGCGAGCCCTTCGGGCCCGACGGGTCAGCTCAGCGAGGCGAGCGCCTCGTTCCAGGTGGCCGACGGGCGCATGACCGCGGCGGCCTTGGCCGGGTCGGGCTGGTAGTAGCCGCCGATATCGGCCGGCTTGCCCTGGACGGCGTTCAGCTCCTCGACGATCTTCTGCTCGCCCGCGGTGAGCGTCTCGGCGAGCGGGGCGAAGGCCTTCGCCAGGTCCGCGTCGTCGGTCTGCCTGGCCAGCTCCTGCGCCCAGTACAGGGACAGGTAGAAGTGGCTGCCGCGGTTGTCGATGCCGCCGACGCGACGGGTCGGGGACTTGTCCTCGTTGAGGAAGGTCGCCGTGGCGCGGTCGAGGGTGTCGGCGAGGACCTGGGCGCGGGTGTTGCCGGTGGCCGTCGCGTACTGCTCCAGGGACGGCACCAGCGCGAAGAACTCACCGAGGGAGTCCCAGCGCAGGTAGTCCTCCTTGACCAGCTGCTGGACGTGCTTCGGCGCGGAGCCGCCGGCGCCCGTCTCGAACAGGCCGCCGCCCGCCATCAGCGGGACGACCGACAGCATCTTGGCGCTGGTGCCCAGCTCCAGGATGGGGAAGAGGTCCGTGAGGTAGTCACGCAGGACGTTGCCGGTCACCGAGATGGTGTTCTCGCCGCGGCGGATGCGCTCCACCGACAGCTTGGTGGCGTCGACCGGGGCGAGGATACGGATGTCCAGGCCCTCGGTGTCGTGCTCCGGCAGGTACGCGTTGACCTTGGCGATCAGGTTGGCGTCGTGCGCGCGGGTCTCGTCCAGCCAGAAGACGGCCGGGTCGCCGGTGGCGCGGGCGCGGGTGACGGCCAGCTTCACCCAGTCCTTGATCGGGGCGTCCTTGGTCTGGCAGGCACGGAAGATGTCACCGGCGGAGACCGCCTGCTCGATCACGACGTTGCCGGCCTGGTCGACCAGGCGGATCGTACCCGCGGCCTTGGCCTCGAAGGTCTTGTCGTGCGAGCCGTACTCCTCGGCCTTCTGCGCCATCAGACCGACGTTCGGGACGGAGCCCATCGTCGACGGGTCGTAGGCGCCGTTCGCACGGCAGTCGTCGATCACGGCCTGGTAGACGCCGGCGTAGGAGGAGTCCGGCAGCACGGCCAGGGTGTCGGCCTCCTGCCCGTCCGGGCCCCACATGTGACCGGAGGTGCGGATCATGGCCGGCATCGAGGCGTCGACGATCACGTCGGACGGCACGTGCAGGTTGGTGATGCCCTTGTCGGAGTCGACCATGGCCAGCTCCGGGCCCTCGGCGAGCTCCGCCTCGAAGGACGCCTGGATCTCGGCGCCGTTCGGCAGCGCGCCCAAGCCCTTGAGGATGCCGCCCAGACCGTCGTTCGGGGACAGGCCGGCGGCGGCGAGGGCCGCGCCGTACTGCTCGAAGGTCTTCGGGAAGAAGGCGCGGACCACGTGGCCGAAGACGATCGGGTCGGAGACCTTCATCATCGTGGCCTTCAGGTGCACGGAGAACAGCACGCCCTGGGCCTTGGCCTCGGCGATCTGCGCGGTGAGGAACTCGCGCAGCTCGGCCACGTGCATCACGGAGGCGTCGACGACCTCACCGGCGAGGACCGGTACGGACTCGCGCAGGACGGTGGTCGTGCCGTCCTCGGCGACGTGCTCGATCCTGAGCGCGCCGGGCTCGGAGATCACGACGGACTTCTCGGTGGAGCGGAAGTCGTTCCGGCCCATGGTCGCCACGTTCGTCTTGGACTCGGCGGACCAGGCGCCCATGCGGTGCGGGTGGGCCTTGGCGTAGTTCTTGACCGAGGCGGGGGCGCGCCGGTCGGAGTTGCCCTCACGCAGGACCGGGTTCACGGCGGAGCCCTTGACCTTGTCGTAGCGGGCCTGGATCTCCCGCTCCTCGTCGGTCTTCGGGTCGTCCGGGTAGTTCGGCAGCGCGTAGCCCTGGCCCTGGAGCTCGGCGACGGCGGCCTTGAGCTGCGGGATCGAGGCCGAGATGTTCGGCAGCTTGATGATGTTGGCCGCGGGCGTCTTGGCGAGCTCACCGAGCTCGGCCAGGGCGTCCGGGATGCGCTGGTCCTCGGTCAGGTACTCCGGGAACACCGCGATGATACGGCCGGCCAGCGAGATGTCCCGCGTCTCCACGGCGACACCCGCCTGCGAGGCGTACGCCTGGACCACCGGCAGGAAGGAATACGTCGCCAGGGCGGGGGCCTCGTCAGTGTGCGTATAGATGATGGTCGAGTCAGTCACCGGGTGCTCCGCTCCACGTCTGCAACATTGCTCGACATCAAGATATCTCGTGATCGATCGATCATCGACAGGGGTCCGCACAGAGCTGCCGGAAGTTTTCCGACATCTCGAATCCGCGCAAACGGATGTACCGCCTCCGTGCAACCGGATCGCCTGATCGCACAGTCATGTAAGGCGATCACCACCGATCCGGCGGCCGGCCCTGACCATCCGGCCACCCGAGCGAAAGCGGACCATGAGATATCGCAGCAGAGTGACGGCCCCCGCGGCCGCCCTGATCGGCACGGCAGCGGCCCTTGCCGCCGCCCCCTCCGCCCACGCGACGCCGGCACTGACGGGGACGCCGGCCGCCAAGACCTCCGGCACCCCGGGCCCCGAGACCCTCGGTGACCCCGTCTACCCGGCGCTCGGCAACGACGGCTACCGCGTCGCCGCCTACCACCTCGACTTCTCCTACGACGCCACGACCCGCCTGGTCGACGCCACCGCGACCCTGAAGATCCGCACCACCCAGGCCCTCACCCGCTTCTCCCTCGACTCCCTCGGCCTCGACATCCGCTCCGTCCGCGTCGACGGCCGCAAGGCCACGTTCGAGCAGGTCGACGAGAAGCTGCGCATCACGCCCGCCCGGACCCTGCCGGCCCAGTGCCGGGTCACCGTCTGCGTCGAGTACTCGGCGGACCCGCGCCGAATTCCGCAGCCGCACACCGGCTGGGTCGACACGCCCGACGGGTTCGCCGTGTGCTGCCAGCCGAACTTGGCCCACACCGTCTTTCCCTGCAACGACCACCCGTCCGACAAGGCCGACTTCTCCTTCCGCCTCGTCGTCCCGAGCGGGCTGAGCGGCGTGGCGACCGGCCGGCTCGTGCGTACCCAGCGCCTGGGCGGGGACCGTACGGCTTACACATACCGCTCCCGTGAGCCCATGGCCACGGAGCTGATCCAGATAACGGTCGGCGACTACGTGGTGAAGCAGCGGCAGGGCCCGCACGGCCTCCCGCTGCGGGACGTCGTCCCGACCGCACGGGCCGAGGCGCTGGAGCCGGCCCTCGCGCTCACACCGGGGATCGTGGCATGGCTGGAAGCGCGGCTCGGGGCGTATCCCTTCGAGACGTACGGACTGCTGCCCTGCAACTCCGACGACCCGAACGCCTTCGACTTCACGGGCCTGGAGACCCAGACCCTCACCATCTACAAGCCGAACTACCTGCTCCAGGCAGAGCCGAAGATCGGCTCGCACATGATGCACGAGCTGGTCCACTCCTACTTCGGCAACAGCGTCAGCCCCGCCACCTGGGCCGACCTGTGGATCAACGAGGGCCATGCCGACTTCTACGGGCTCCTCTATCGCTACGAGCGCGGCTGGCCCGACTCCCTGGGCCTGACCACCATGGAAGCCCGCATGAAGGACACCTACGCGCGCGGCGACCAGTGGCGCCACGACTCGGGGCCGGTCGCGGCACCGAACGCGGTGAACCTGTTCGACAGCCAGCGCTATCTGGGTGGCGTCCTGGTGCTGTACGCGCTGCGCAACCTCGTCGGCGAGCAGGCCTTCGACGCCCTCGAGCGGGCCTTCCTCGCCCGGTACCGCAACTCCTCGGCGTCGACGGAGGACTACATCACCGTCGCCTCCGAGGTCTCCGGTCAGGATGTGTCCGGGTTCCTGCGGGACTGGCTGTACGGCACGAAGACGCCGCGGATGCCGGGGCACCCGGACTGGACGGTCACCCCGGTGAACCCGTCCCTCGCCGCGCCGCACAGCCGCAAGGGCAGCCGGTCCCACGACAACTCGGCCACCCTCTAGGCACGTCCGGGCAGTCAGTCGAGGCGGACGGGGGTCACCTCGTCCGCCTCTCCGGGAAGGCGCGGATGCGGTATCGACTGCTGCGGAATCGACACCGCCCCCTGCTGGACCGTCACCGTCCGGGTGGGCGCCGGAATGCGGATGCCCTCCGCGCGGTAGCGCTTGTGCAGGCGCTTGATGAACTCGTGCTTGATCCGGTACTGGTCGCTGAACTCGCCGACGCCCAGGATGACCGTGAAGCCGATCCGGGAGTCGCCGAAGGTGTGGAAGCGGATGATCGGCTCGTGGTCCGGGAGAGCGCCCTCGACCTCGGACATCACCTCGGCGATGACCTCGTTCGTCACCCTCTCGACATGGTCCAGGTCACTGTCGTAGGCGACGCCGACCTGGAGCAGGATCGTCAACTCCTGCTCGGGACGCATGAAGTTGGTCATGTTCGTCTTCGCGAGTTCCCCGTTGGGGATGACGATCAGGTTGTTGGAGAGCGCGCGCACGGTCGTCTGACGCCAGTTGATGTCCTCGACGTAGCCCTCCTCGCCGCTGCTCAGCCGGATGTAGTCGCCGGGCTGGACGGTCTTGGAGGCGAGGATGTGGATGCCCGCGAAGAGGTTGGCGAGCGTGTCCTGCAGGGCCAGCGCGACCGCCAGACCACCGACGCCCAGCGCGGTGAGCAGGGGCGCTATGGAGATGCCGAGGGTCTGCAGCACCACCAGGAAACCGATGGCCAGGATCAGGACCCGGGTGATGTTGACGAAGATCGTGGCCGAACCCGCGACCCCGGGGCGGGACTGGGTGACCGTCCGCATCAGCCCGGCGATGCCGCGGGCCACCGACAGCGTCACGACGAAGATGAGCAGCACCGTCAGGATCTGGTTGACGTTGTGCTGGACCGTCTTCGTCAGCGGCAGCGCGGCGCCGGCGGAGGCCGCGCCGCCCAGGAACGCCGCCCACGGCACCACGGTGCGCAGCGTGTCCACGATGAGGTCGTCGCCGCTCCAGCGGGTGCGGTCGGCGTGCTTGCCCAGCCAGCGCAGCAGCATCCGCAGCAGGAAGGCCGCGAGCAACCCCGCCGCCAGCGCGATCCCGGCGATCACCAGGTCGTCCACCGTGAGTGCTCGCGTCACCGGTCACCCCCGGGGAGAGAAGCTGCGGCGAACCCCTTCGCCGACGGCCGGATGTGAAGTCTCGTCACGTTGTCACCTGCTCGATTCCGCGATGTGCCGTCGCACCGACCACCCAGTCCCCCGAGACCGGCACGAGGGCTCATCCTGCCGTATCGGGTACACGTGTTCGCACCAGGAGTGCCGGCCGGCGGGCCTCATCAGCCGCTTTCGGGCATTCTCCCTCGAACTACCGGCACCTTGAGGGCGGAACGGCCGCCTCCGGAGACGCGCTTGATGCGCGAGCGCCGCCCAGGGGGCGCTGTACGCCGCGCACGCTCCCGCAGTGACGGGGCATGGGGGTGTGGGGGTGCGGGATGGCGTACGGAGTGCCTCAGCGGTGAACCGCGTCACATGTCCGAGAACGACCCGTGCCGCCCCGCACCGGAGGCGAAGCGGGAGGCGCCCTGAAGGCTCTCCGCCAACACGCCCATGCCGTACCGGAGTTCGGCGCGCATCGCGGCCGGTTCGGCCAGTCCCTCCTGGTCGAGCACGGAGGCGCGGTCGGCCCGCAGGCACGCCTGCGGGAACCGCGCGATCGTGGCGGCCAGTTCCTCGGCCTCGGCGCGGGCACGTCCGCTCGGCACGACACGGTTGGCGAGCCCCATCCCGTACGCCTCGTTCGCCGGCACCGCACGTCCGGTCAGGATCATGTCCATCGCGCGACTGGTGCCGATCAGCCGGGGCAGCCGTACCGTGCCGCCGTCGATCAGCGGCACACCCCAGCGGCGGCAGAACACCCCGAAGACGGCGTCCTCCTCGGCGACCCGCAGATCGCACCACAGCGCCAGCTCAAGACCTCCCGCCACGGCGTGCCCGGCGACCGCCGCGATCACCGGCTTGGACAGCCGCAGCCGGGTGGGCCCCATCGGGCCGTCACCGTCCTCCGTGACCTCGTTGCCCCGCCCGCTGCCGAGCGCCTTGAGGTCGGCGCCCGCGCAGAACGTGCCACCCTCGCCCCACAGCACCGCGACCCGCGCCTCGTCGTCGGCGTCGAACTCCCGGAAGGCGTCGGCGAGATCGGCGGCCGTGGGCCCGTCGACCGCGTTGCGGACCTCCGGTCGGGAGAGAACGACGGTGGTGACGTGCCCCTGGCGCTCGACGCGGACCGGCATGGCGGGGGTCCCTTCCGTGGGTCGGACCCCGTACGTTACTGACTGGTCACATGACCTTCCACCGGTACCGCTCGGTCAGATGACCGTGATCGGACGACCTAGCTCAGATGACCTTGAAGCGCACGAGCGCCCCCAGCGTCAACGCCCCCGGCAGCAGCGGCAGCCACACCGTGATGATCCGGTACGCCAGCACGACCGCCGTCGCCACCGCCACCGGGCCGCCGGCCGCCACCAGCGCCACTATCAGCGCCGCCTCGACCGAGCCGAGCCCGCCCGGCGTCGGCACCAGGGCGACGGCGACGGTCGCCGCCAGATAGGCGAGCGCCATGTGGGCCGGCGGCACGTCGAGCCCCAGGGCGAGCCCGACCAGGACCAGCCCGGCCGCCTGCAACGCGGGGAAGGCCAGCGAGCCGCCCCACAGCGCCAGTGCCCGGGACGGGCGGGTGTGCACGGAGCGCGCTTCGTCCAGCGCGGTGCGCAGGAAGGAGAACACGGCGGTGCGCAGCCGACGTACGAGTGCGAAGACGGCCACGACCACGATCGCCGCCGCGCCGATGACCAGCAGCAGCGGGCCCCACGCGCCCTCCGGCAGGAGCGGCCCGAGTTGCAGCGCGTGCGGGAAGGCGATCAGCAGCGCGGCCAGCAGGCCCACGCGGGCCACGCTCTCCGCGAGCAGGTACAGGGCCAGCGCGGCCGAGGAACGGGCGAGCGGCAGCCCGCACACCGTCATGAAACGCAGGTTGACCGCGCTCGCGCCCAGCCCGGTGGGCAGCAGGTGGTTGGCGGAGCCCGCCGCGAACTGCGTGACGAGCAGCCGCAGTTTCGGCAACCGGTCGATCACGGCGCCCTGCCGGGTGACGGCCGCCGCGACCCAGGTCAGGCAGGTGGCGCAGGCCGCTGCGAGCAGCCACGGCCACTTGGCCGTCGCCAGATGACCGATGCCCTCCGCGAGCACGGAGCGGTGCTGCACCGCGACCACGATGACGAGGGCGAGCGGGAGCAGGACCAGGATCCGGCGGATCGGGAGACGTCTGAGCAGGCGTCCCGCGGGAAGTCGTACGGCTGTCACATCCGGAGAGGTTCTCCAGGCTGCGACAACTGCGGGTAGCGGGAGCGGGGACGGCGCCTTACGGACCGGCTGCGGACGGACACCGATCTCGGCGAACCCGTCGATATCGACTTCGCCGAGCCGGTCGAAAACGACCTCGGCCGATTCGATGTTGACCTCAACATTGCTTGAGGTTCTACGTTCTCTCGCATGAGCATGGAGACCACAGCCTGGACCCAGCTGCACAGCGTCATGAACGCCGAGCAGGAGCGCCGTCCCTTCGCCCGCGCCACGCTGCGCCGCATCGCCGCCTTCGCCCGCCCGCACCGCCGCCGGATCGCGCTCTTCGTCGTGCTCGGGGTGATGACCGCGCTGCTCGCCGTCGCGACCCCGGTACTCGCCGGACGCGTCGTCGACGCGATCGTGACGGGCGGCGACGAGGGCACCGTCGTCCGCCTGGCCCTGCTGATCGCCCTGATCGCGGTGGCGGAGACCGTGCTCGGGATCATCGCCAGGCGTCTGTCGGCGACGCTCGGCGAGGGACTCATCCTCGATCTGCGCACGGCTGTGTTCGATCATGTGCAGCGCATGCCGGTCGCGTTCTTCACACGCACTCGTACGGGAGCGCTGGTCTCCCGTCTCAACAACGACGTCATCGGCGCCCAGCGCGCCTTCAGCAACACGCTGTCCGGCGTGGTCAGCAACCTCGTCACCCTGCTGCTCACCCTCGCCGTCATGCTCACCCTGTCCTGGCAGATCACCCTGCTCGCCCTCGTCCTGCTCCCGGTGTTCGTGATCCCGGCCCGCCGCATGGGCCACCGCATGGCCCGCATGCAGCGGGAGGCCGCCGCGCTCAACGCCGCGATGGGCACCCGCATGACGGAGCGCTTCTCGGCGCCCGGCGCCACGCTGATCAAGCTCTTCGGGCGCCCGGGAGAGGAGTCGGAGGAGTTCACGGCCAGGGCCCGCAGGGTGGCCGACATCGGCGTACGGACGGCCGTGGCCCAGTCGGTGTTCATCACCGCGCTCACCCTGGTGTCGGCCCTGGCCCTCGCCCTGGTCTACGGCCTCGGCGGCTGGTTCGCCCTGCGCGGCACCCTGGAGCCGGGCGCCGTCGTCTCACTGGCGCTGCTGCTGACCCGTATGTACGCGCCGCTCACCGCGCTCGCCGGTGCCCGCGTCGAGGTCATGAGCGCCCTGGTCAGCTTCGAGCGCGTCTTCGAGGTGCTCGACCTGAAGCCGCTGATCGAGGAGAAGCCGGACGCGAAGAAGGTCCCCGAGGGCCCGGTGTCGGTGGAGTTCGACAACGTCCGCTTCGGCTACCCCTCCGCCGACAAGGTCTCCCTCGCCTCCCTGGAGGAGGTGGCGACCCTCGACACGCGCGGCGGCGCCGAGGTGCTGCACGGCATTTCCTTCCGCGCCGAACCCGGCCAGACGGTCGCCCTCGTCGGTTCGTCCGGCGCGGGCAAGTCGACCGTCGCCCAACTCCTCCCGCGGCTCTACGACGTCGACGAGGGCGCCGTACGCGTGGCCGGCACCGACGTCCGCGACCTGAGCGCCGAGTCCCTGCGCGGCACCCTCGGGATGGTCACCCAGGACGGCCACCTCTTCCACGACACCGTCCGCGCCAACCTGCTGCTGGCCCGCCCCACCGCCACCGACACCGAACTGTGGGACGCCCTGCGCCGCTCCCGCCTCGACGATCTCGTACGGTCCCTGCCCGACGGCCTCGACACGGTGGTCGGCGAGCGCGGCTACCGGCTCTCCGGCGGCGAACGCCAGCGGATGACCATCGCCCGGCTGTTGCTGGCCCGCCAGCGCGTCGTCATCCTCGACGAGGCCACCGCCCACCTCGACAACACCTCCGAGGCCGCCGTCCAGGAGGCGCTCACCGAGGCGCTGGAGGGCAGGACCGCGGTCGTGATCGCCCACCGGCTGTCCACCGTGCGGGCGGCGGACCTGATCCTGGTGGTCGAGGCCGGTCGGATCGTCGAACGCGGCACGCACGACGAGTTGCTGGAGGCCGGCGGACGCTACGCCGAGCTGTACCGGACACAGTTCGAGCAGCTGGATTCGGCCAAGGTCGACGGCCGTACCCATCAGGAACACACAAACCTCGACAGCATCATTGCTTCCACTGTGTTCACAACCTAGTGTGCGTTGGGTTTCCCAACAGCACCGCACATGATCTGACGCTCCCTCAAGCCGTGCAGCGCCGCACTGTCGTCCCGAGGAAGGCCACACGTCGATGCCGCTCACCCCCGTGCCCCCCACCGGCCCGACCCGCACCCCGGGCGTTCCGGTCAGCCGCCGCCGTCTGCTGGAGGGAGGAGCCGCCCTGCTCGGTGCGCTCGCCGTCTCCGGATCGTCCGCCACGGTGCACGCGGCCGACGGGGCCGGGGCGGCGGCCGGCACCCCGGAGTGGAACGGCCACATCGACGTCTTCCGGATCGGCACCCAGCCGCCGCACACCACCCTCATGCCGTACGCGGACGTCAGGCAGGCGCTGGACGCCGACCGCACCCGCTCGCCGTACCGGCTGAGCCTCGACGGCAAGTGGAAGTTCGCCTACGCCGACCGCCCCGACGACCGGGACGCCGACTTCCACCGCACCGACGTCGACGACAGCGACTGGGACACGATCCCCGTCCCCTCCGTCTGGCAGATGCACGGCTACGACCGTCCGATCTTCGTCAACATCACCTACCCCTGGTGGGGCCCGAACGGCCTCGGCGAGGAGGCACAGCTCCCGGCCGCGCCGACCCGCTTCAACCCGGTCGGACAGTACCGGCGAACCTTCACCCTGCCGCGCGACTGGTCGGGGCGGCGCACCTTCCTGCACTTCGAGGGCGTCAAGTCCGCGCACTACGTGTGGATCAACGGGGAGTTGGTGGGGTACGCCGAGGACTCGTTCACCCCCGCCGAGTACGACATCACCCCGCACCTCAAGCCCGGCACCAACCAGATCGCCGTCGAGGTCTACCGCTTCTCCGACGGCGACTGGCTGGAGGACCAGGACATGATCCGGCTGAGCGGCATCTTCCGGTCGGTCTACCTCTACTCCACGCCCCAAGTCCGGCTGCGCGACTTCAAGCTGGACACCCCGCTGAGCGACGACTACACGGCAGCCGAGCTGTCCGTCACGGCGAGCGTGCGCTCGTACGGGGGACCGGGGGAGGGCGGCTACTCCGTCGAGACCCAGCTGTACGACGCCCGCGGCCACGCCGTCTGGTCCAGGCCCCTCCGGCAGGCGGTCGACCTCGCGTCCGCCCCCGCAGGTGAGGACGTGACCGTGCGGGCGAGCAGAGCCGTGCCCGAGCCGAAGCTGTGGTCCGCCGAGCACCCGAACCTCTACACCGCCGTACTGCGGCTGCGCGACCCGGCCGGGAAGGTGATCGAGACCCTCTCGCACCGCGTCGGCCTGCGCGAGTTCGCGCTCAAGGACGGCCTGATGCGGATCAACGGCAGGCCCGTCTCCTTCCGCGGCGCGAACCGGCACGAGATGCACCCCGACAGCGGCATGGCACTCACCCGCGCGCACATGGTCAAGGACATCGAGATCATCAAGCGGATGAACATGAACTCCGTCCGCACCTCGCACTACCCCAACAACCCGCTGTGGTACGAACTCGCGGACGAGTACGGCCTCTACCTCGTCGACGAGACCAACCTCGAGACCCACGGCATCCGCGGCGAGTACCCCGGCGATCACGCCGACTGGACCAAGGCGTGCGTGGCCCGCGCCCAGAGCATGGTCCACCGCGACAAGAACCACCCCTCGGTCGTCATCTGGTCGCTCGGCAACGAGGCCGGCGGCGGCAGCACCTTCGTCGCCATGCACGACTGGATCAAGTCCTACGACCCGACGCGCGTGATCCAGTACGAGGGCGACGACCGGCCGACGATCAGCGACATCCGCTCGGAGATGTACGACTCCCCGTCCCGAGTCGAGCAGCGCGCGAAGGACACCGCCGACACCCGGCCGTACGTCATGATCGAGTACGCGCACGCGATGGGGAACTCGAACGGCAACTTCAAGGAGTACTGGGACATCGTCCGCCGCTACGACGTCCTCCAGGGCGGCTGGATCTGGGACTTCGTCGACCAGTCGCTGAACTGGCCCGTACCGACCCGCAAGTTCCTCACCGAGGGCGGGCCGGGCGCCCTGCGCGGCGAGATCCTCACCGCGAGCGGCACCTTTGACCGCGGCAAGGGAGTCTCCGGGGCCACCGTCTTCCCCCGCGACGAGCGCCTCGACCTCACGGGCTCGCTCACCCTGGAGGCCTGGGTCACCCCGCACTACACCGGCTACCACCAGCCGATCATCGCCAAGGGCGACACTTCGTACGCCCTGAAGCAGTCGGACAACACGCTGGAGTTCTTCATCTACGGCGGCGGCCAGTGGGTCACCGCCAACTGGACCCTCCCGGCCGACTGGACCGGCCGCGAGCACCACATCGCCGGCGTCTTCGACGCGGACGCGGGCACGCTGACCCTGCACGTCGACGGTGAGGTGAAGTCCACCCGCGCCACCACGCGCAGGCCCGCCACCAACACCGCGCCCCTCGCTCTCGCCACCGACGTGGACAACCCCACCCGGGAGTTCAGCGGCACGATCCGCCGAGCCCGCGTGTACGCGCGTGCGCTCAGCGCCGCCGAACTCGGCCGCGACAGCCGAGGTCCCGCTGACGAGGGCGTACGTTTCTGGTTCGACGCGGCCACCGTCGACCTCACCGAGAAGCGGCCCCGCGCGAAGACCTTCTTCCCGTACGGCGGTGACTGGGGCGACAACCCCAACGACGGCACCTCCAACGCCGACGGCATCGTCACCGCCGACCGCAGCCACACCGGCAAGGCGGCCGAGATCAAGCAGATCTACCAGGCGGTCAACGCGGCACCGGCCTCCGGCGACTCACTGACCCCCGGCGCGGCGATCACCCTCACCAACGAGTACCTGTTCACCAACCTCCGTGAATTCGACGGCCGTTGGGAGCTGCTCGCCGACGGTGCGGTGGTGCGGCGCGGCAGGCTGAGCCGCACCCAGCTGGACATCCCGCCGCTCGGCAGCAAGGACGTCACGGTGCCGGTGCAGCTGCCGGACGACCCCGCCCCGGGCACCGAGTTCTTCCTCCAGCTCTCCTTCACCACCAAGGAATCCACCCCCTGGGCGAAGGCGGGCTTCGAGGTGGCCAAGCAGCAACTCGCCCTCGACGCCGGCATCCCGGCGGTGACGCCCGTCCCCTTGGCGCGCGTGCCCGCACTGCGCCACGAGGACGGGGACAAGACGATCACCGTCAAGGGCGATGGCTTCTCGGTCACCGTCGACAAGAGCAACGGCATCATCACGTCGTACGAGTCTCGGGGCACCCGGCTCCTCACCTCGGGACCGGTGCCGAACTTCTGGCGGGCACCCACCGAGAACGACCGCGGCAACGGCCAGCACACCCGCAACCAGACCTGGCGCGACGCGGGCACCAACCGCAAGGTGACGAACGTGGCGGTGCGCACCCTGCGCGACAAGGCGGTGGAGATCAAGGTCGGCGGCACGCTGCCGACCTCCGTCGAATCGACGTACACCACCACCTACACGGTGTTCGGCAACGGCGAGATCAAGGTCGACAACTCCCTGCACCCCGGCGCCGCGTCCCTGCCCTACATCCCGGAGGTCGGCACGCTGCTGTGCCTGCCCGGACGTTTCGAGCAGCTGCGCTACTACGGCCGCGGGCCCGAGGAGAACTACGCCGACCGCCACGACGCCACCGACGTCGGCGTGTACTCCGGAACCGTCTCCGAGCAGTGGACGCCGTACATCCGCCCCCAGGAGAACGGCAACAAGACCGACGTCCGCTGGATCGCCCTGACCGACTCCAGGGGCACCGGCCTCCTCGTCTCCGGCGAACCCCTGCTGGAGGTCAACGCCTCCCACTTCACCCCGGAGGACCTGTCGTCCGGCGTCCGCCACGACTACCAGCTCACCCCGCGCGACGAGGTGGTCCTGCGCGTCAACCACCGCCAGATGGGCCTGGGCGGCGACAACAGCTGGGGCGCGCACACCCACGACCAGTACAAGCTGTTCCCGAGCCGCGACTACGCCTACACCTACCGGCTGCGGCCGCTGACGGACGTGGACGAGGCGATGGCGGCGTCCCGCCGGCCTACCGCGGTGGAGTGACCGGACGCGACCGCCAACTCACCCCACCTGGGCCAACCTCCTTCGATCCCGGCGTGATTCACCTGTGACGCCCGCAGAGCAACCGGTGATGTTGTAATGAGCGTCGGGCTGTAGTGCCACGCTCAGCTGATCAGGGGGACGAAAAGATCATGGAGAACTTGCGGCCCGGCGATCCCACGCAGGTCGGGGACTACCGGTTGCTCCGACGGCTCGGGGCCGGGGGCATGGGGCAGGTGTTCCTCGGGCGCTCGCAGCGGGGCCGTACGGTCGCCGTGAAGCTGGTCCATGCGCAGTTGGCGTACGACGCGGAGTTCCGCCGCCGGTTCCGCGCGGAGGTGGCCGCGGCGCGGCAGGTGGGCGGGGAGTGGACGGCCCCCGTCCTGGACGCCGACACCGAGGCGGAGACGCCCTGGGTCGCCACCGGGTACGTCGCCGGTCCCACCTTGCACGAGGCGGTGACCGGGATGGGCGGGCCGCTGCCGGAGCAGTCGGTGTGGCATCTGGCCTCCGGTCTGGCGCGTGCGCTGCAGAGCATCCACGGCTGCGGGCTGGTGCACCGGGACCTCAAGCCGTCGAACGTGATGCTGACGGTCAACGGCCCCCGGGTGATCGACTTCGGTGTCGCCCGCGCGGCGGAGGCCAGTGTGCTGACCCGCACCGGTGCGATGGTCGGCTCGCCGGGGTACATGTCGCCCGAGCAGATCCTGGGCAGCGAGGTCACCGGGCTGAGCGACGTGTTCAGCCTCGGCCTGGTGCTGGTGTTCGCCGCCACGGGCCGCCAGGCGTTCGGCGCCCCTGACAGCGGTGCCCACGCCGTCATGCTGCGGGTGACCGAGGACGAACCGGACCTGGAGGGGATGTCCGAGCCGCTGGCCGAGTTCGTGCGACGCTGCCTCACCAAGCAGCCCGAGCAGCGGATTCAGCTGCCGGAGATCGTGGCGGCGGCAGCGGCGGCCACGGCGGACGCCAACTCGGACGCATGGCTTCCGGGTGCCCTGACAGCGGAGCTCGGCCGGCACGCCGCCACCCTCCTCGACCTCGAGGAGGCCCCACCGCCGACCCAGGTCGACAACCCGGCGGGTCGTGTCGGGGACGACCTGCACGCCCTGCCGACCATGCTGGGCGGGCGTGTCCCGCCTCCGCCGCCGGGCACTCCGACGCCGGTACCGATGCCCCCTGTACCGTCGCCGACCCCCACGCCGACGCCGACCCCCATGCCGCCGATGCCGACACCGCGGACAACGGTGACCACACCGCCGATGCCGCCGGTACCGGGCGGCTTCCAGCCCGGCGGCCGCAGCACCAGCCGGGTCGGTCCCGCGCTGCTCGCTTTTGCCGCCATCGTCGTACTCGCCGTCGTTCTGGCCGTGGCGGTTCCCGGCCTCGGAGGGAAAAGGACGGGGCCAACTCAGAGGCGTCCGAAGGGGCTTCCTCCGCGACGTCCCAGAAAGCGTCCCCCGCCGACTACAAGGGCAAGTGGAACGGGAACATTCGCGAGTCGGACGGCAGCCTCTACTCGATCCAGGTGAACTACACGGGCGGCGAGATCGGCGATCAGGTGGCCACCGTCGAGTACCCGTCGCTGGCGTGCAGCGGCCGATGGGTCCTCACCATGGACACGGGGCAGTCGGTCCAGGTCCGCGAGGAGATCACCAAGGAAAGCGACCCGATGAACTGTGTCGACGAGGTCGATCTCATCCTGACCCCCGCGGGCGACGGCGGTCTGCGCTACGAGGTGACGAGCGTGGAGGACACCGGAACGCTGCGGCGTAGCAAGTGACCGACAGGGATGAGGACGTCAGTCCGGCAGCGGCAGCGGAGGAAGCTTCTGGTACTCGGACCGGCCCCGGTTGAGCACGGAGATCGTCGCGGCGGTCAACCACGGCACGGTCGGTCCGGCCAGCCGCATCGGCTCCCACTGCTGGTAGTCGGTGAACAGCGCCCACTGGTCGAGCACGGGAAGAAAACTGATGATCTCGTGGTGCCGAACCGTCACCCAGCGGTTCTCGGCCGCGACGTGCAGCAGCATGCGACGGTCGGTGAGTATCGCGCGGCAGGAGGAGAAGTCGCGCCATTGCGCCTGAGCCATCGCCTGCGCCCGGTTGCGGGCGCTGTTGTTGGCGAGCGCGTCTCCGACCAGCCCGGCGGCGACGAACATCGGTGACCCGAAGTAGAAGCCCGAGCGCTGGTTGTAGGTCACATTGGTGCCGTAGAAGCGCGAGTAGTCCGCCGACACGTCGCCGTATGCGATCTCACCCACCTCGAGCAGCACGCCTGGAGTGGCGATCGGGGCCAACTCCCCTCCGCTGCTCAGGTATCGGTGGAGAGAACAAGCCGCCTCCCATCCCTGCTGGTGAAGGGCGCGCAGGTGATCGTCAGCTGAATTCCGTTGTGGCACTGCCTCTAGCCCCCACTGCGACACAGAACGGGTGGATCTCCGTCCGCTCCCATAATGCCAGGTGAGGATGGATCGGGACCCGAGTATTGCGCGCTGAGCGCAGGAC
This sequence comes from Streptomyces sp. NPDC012935, assembly GCF_042900345.1. Classification (NCBI taxonomy): domain Bacteria; kingdom Bacillati; phylum Actinomycetota; class Actinomycetes; order Kitasatosporales; family Streptomycetaceae; genus Streptomyces; species Streptomyces sp. NPDC012935. The sequence goes on along the minus strand of NZ_JBIBBC010000001.1, from coordinate 412,912 downwards.
CTTCACGGGTGCGCGCGAGGTCGGCCGAGACGCGGCGGGCACATTTTCCCACGTGCTCATCACCTGCGCTCCTGATGCCGGTGGGTCGAGGCCAGGGCGTTTATCCCGCCTGCTCCGGGTCACGCGCCATAGGGAAAAAAGTGTCGGCTGGGATCGTCTATGCCGCGTCCGCACGGGAGTCGCGACCTGGCCGTCGACACACCAGGAAAGGGACGACTCATGACGGAGATCCGACCCGCCACCACCTCCGATTCCGGCGCACCGGTGGAGAGTGACGAACACTCGCTCACCGTGGGCCCCGGGGGGCCGATCCTGTTGCAGGACGCGTATCTGATCGAGCAGATGGCGCAGTTCAACCGAGAGCGGATTCCCGAGCGGCAGCCGCATGCCAAGGGAAGCGGCGCCTTCGGTCACTTCGAGGTGACGCACGATGTCAGTGCGTACACGAAGGCCGCCCTGTTCCAGCCCGGTACGCGCACCGACCTGGTCATCCGCTTCTCGACCGTCGCCGGTGAGCGCGGCAGCCCGGACACCTGGCGTGACCCGCGCGGCTTCGCGGTGAAGTTCTACACCAGCGAGGGCAACTACGACATGGTCGGCAACAACACGCCGGTCTTCTTCGTGAAGGATCCGATGAAGTTCCAGCACTTCATCCGGTCCCAGAAACGCCGCGCGGACAACAACCTGCGCGACCACGACATGCAGTGGGACTTCTGGACCCTCTCTCCGGAGTCCGCCCACCAGGTCACCTGGCTGATGGGAGACCGCGGCATCCCGCGGACCTGGCGCCACATGAACGGCTACACCTCCCACACCTACATGTGGATCAACGCCGCCGGCGAGCGGTTCTGGGTGAAGTACACCTTCAAGACGGACCAGGGCGTCGAGTTCTTCACCCAGCACGAGGGCGATCAGATGGCCGCGGCCGACACGGACTACCACACCCGGGATCTCTTCGAGCACATCCGGGACGGTGACTACCCCAGTTGGACCCTGTACGTGCAGGTGATGCCGTACGAGGACGCCGCGGGCTACCGCTTCAACCCGTTCGACCTCACCAAGGTGTGGCCGCACGGGGACTACCCGCTCATCCCGGTCGGCCGTATGACGCTCGACCGCAACCCCACCGACAACCACGCGCAGATCGAACAGGCGGCGTTCCAGCCCAACAACTTCGTGCCCGGCATCGGCCCGAGCCCGGACCGCATGCTGCTGGCCCGGCTGTTCTCCTACGCGGACGCCCACCGCCATCGCATCGGTGGCAACTACCAGCAGCTTCCGGTGAACGCCCCCGTCGTCGACGTCCACACCTACTCGAAGGACGGGGCGATGGCCTACCGGAACACGACCGATCCGGTGTACGCCCCGAACTCCAAAGGCGGCCCCGCGGCGGACACCGAGCGTTACGGATCCCCGCCCAGCTGGACGGCCGACGGCGAGATCACCCGGGCCGCCTACGTCTCCCACCCAGAGGACGACGACTGGGGGCAGCCCGGCACCCTGGTGCGCGAAGTCATGGACGACGCGGCCCGCGATCGTCTGGTCGACAACGTCGTCGGACATCTCCTCAACGGAGTGAGCGAGCCCGTCCTCGAGCGGGCCTTCGAGTACTGGTCCAACATCGACGAGACCATCGGCAAGCGCATCGCCGACGGCGTACGGGCCAAGGCCGACGAGAAGGACCCCAAGGCCGCCGAACAGGGCAACCCGGCACGGAGCTCCATGCAGCGCAAGGCGTGAAGTCCGGTCGAGCCCTGCGTGCGGCAAGCACGGCTGACGCCGACGGCCCGGCGGGAGGGGCGGAGCGCTCCCTTCCACCGGGCCGTCGGCTCTGCCGCCGTCAGCGCACATTGATCAGCGGCGAGGACCACGCGCCGGACGCTTCGGCGCGTCGCCAGAGCGAACTGCCGGTGGGCGGGTGTTCGCGGCGATCGGACACGCGGTTCGGGACTGGGGGGAGCAGGTGCACACGGCGTGGGGGCATCTGGCGGTCCCTGGCCGGCAACTGGCTGGCGCACAGGCGTCACCTCCGAGCCCCGATGTGGCGATCGTCACGCAGGTCGGCGCAGGCCATTAAGTACGCTGATCTCGGCCGTCGGCGAGCGGACCTGCAACTCGCCGTAGGTATGGAAACAGCCCTTGACCTGCAATAACGCAGGCAGGGAGCCTATGTGTGGGAGTACCTCGATGATCCGTACCATGTTCAAGTCCAAGATCCACCGAGCCACCGTCACCCAGGCCGACCTGCACTACGTGGGATCGGTGACCATCGACGCGGACCTGCTCGACGCCGCCGACCTGCTGCCCGGTGAGCTCGTCCACATCGTCGACATCACCAACGGCGCCCGCCTGGAGACCTACGTCATCGAGGGCGAGCGCGGGTCCGGGGTCATCGGGATCAACGGCGCTGCCGCCCATCTCGTCCACCCCGGCGACCTGGTGATCATCATCAGCTACGCTCAGATGACCGACGCCGAGGCACGGGAGTTCGAGCCGCGGGTCGTGCACGTGGACGGCGCCAACCAAATCGTGGCCCTGGGCGCGGACCCGTCCGAGCCGGTGCCGGGTTCGGACCAGGAGCGCAGCCCGCAGGCCGTGCCGGTGGCCTGACCGCCACACATCCTCAGCCTGACGACGGACCAGGAGCGTGCCATGAGCGACATCGAGATCCGTGACGACCGGGCGGCGGGCCGCCTGGAAGCCCTCCAGGGCGACGAAGTCACCGGCCGCATCGAGTACTTCGTCCTCGAATCCCCGGCGCGCGCTCTCGTCCCCGTCCACACCGTCGTGGAACCGGCCCACGAGGGGAAGGGCATCGCGGGCTCCCTGGCACGCGAGCTGTACGGCATGGCGGCGCGCGAGGGAGCCGTCGTCGCGCCGCTCTGCCCGTACGTCGTGAAGTGGGCCGAACGACACCCCGACGAGGCCCCTGTGGCCGACCCGGGGCTGCTGGAGGCGGCGATGGACTGGCTGCGGGAGCACCCCGAGCGCTTCTGACGCCCACCTGGGCGCCCCGATCGACGCGGGGGAGTGACTGGCGGCGCGGCCCTCGGGTACGCGGGGGAGTAGTCCAGAGCCGACGCGTACCGATTGGCTGGAGGACGCCATGACGAACCCGTATCCGGACCCCGTCCCTCCGGGACCGACCCCGGGCCCGGAGCCACAGCCCCCCGACCCCCACCCGGTACCACCCCCGGAGCCCCCGCCGGCACCCGAGCCCCCGCCGACCCCCGGGCCACCTCCAGCCCCGGGCCCGACCCCACCGTCACCGCCGACTCCGCCCGCACCCCCGGATCCGTCCCCGATCCCCCCGGGCCCGGAGCCGGTGCCGAGCCCGGAGCCTGGCCCACCACTCAGCTGAGCCAGGTAAAGAGAAGCGGGGGGGGGGGGCCCCCCCCCCCCCCCCCCCCCCCCCCCCCACCCCGGGGGGGGGGGGGGGGTGGGGGGGCGGCCCCGGGGGGGGGGCCCCC